>CAZGWN010000133.1:0-1622 GCA_964528755.1 uncultured Propionibacteriaceae bacterium | reverse complement strand
GTGGAGGAGCTGGCACTGCCCGACGAGATCGCCGCCGCCCTGGACGACGTGTCGGGCGGGCCGCTGGACGCCCGCGAGGGGGCAGGACGGCCGGTGACCCCGCCTCCGCACGGGTGAGTCGGAAGCGGCTCGCCGGACTTGGCGGTCCGGGGGCGTGTTGGTATAGTTCATCATCGCTGCCCGGCCACGGTGTCGGGGTGGCACACTCGTCCGGGTGGCGGAATTGGTAGACGCGCTAGCTTGAGGTGCTAGTTCCCGTTTTAGGGAATAGGGGTTCAAGTCCCCTCTCGGACACGTGGTCCTGTGAGGACACGGAGAACGAACGGCTCGCTTCGGCGGGCCGTTTCGTGCTCCTCGGGATCGACATCGTGCTACTCGGGATCGACATCGCCGAGGCCCCGACCGAGGCCGGCGAGAGCATCGGGCAGCTCACCGACGTGGTTGGCCCGGCACGGGACGCCCATCCGCTGACCACGCGGCTGCTCCGCGAGGTCGGGCTGCGTACGGGGTGGGTGCTGGCCACGATCGTCCGTTTCTTCAATCCGCAGCGCCTCGTGCTCGACGGAGCGTTGTCCGCTACGGAGGCCTTCCTCGCCGGCGTACGTTCGAGCGTTCACGACCTGTGCCCGCCGATGACCACCAACGGGCTGTGGATCTGTGCGAATCGACTGCCGGTGTCGAGGTGGCTACGCGGGGCGCGGCCTCGCTGATCCTGGAGGACCTGCTGGATCCGGACACGATCGAGCGGAGGGATCGGCTGAGCGCCGAGCATCCCTGTCGGGATCTGCTCGACGGGATCGCCATCAAGTGGGCCGACCTCGACGCTGCGCCGGTGTTGGCGCTTCGGGAGCGGGCGGACACGTACGAATCCCGCCCCGAGTGACCTCACCGGCTTGGAGGTGGCGCTCCTCGGGCCGGGTGGCGAGGTGTTCTACGCCGGCAGCCTGGAACGCCCGGGTTCGCACGCCGCCCAACAGTTGGTCGACGAGCGGCTGGTCGGGAGCAAGCTCGCGGCCCTCACCCATGCGCAGGCCGCCGCCCTCCCCCTGACCTCCTTGACCGCCCTGGATGCGCCGTTCGACAAGCTCGGGCCCTCGACGGCATCCGACGGGACACTGCTGATGCTCGGCGGGGCGGGCCGCGTCGGGTTGATGGTCATCCAGCTGGCACGAGCGCTCACCGGCGTACGGGTGATCGCCGCGGCCTCGCGGGCCGAGTCGCGGGAGTGGGTCACCGGGCTCGGCGCCGATGTGGTGATCGACCACTCCGCACCGCACTTCGCCGAAGAAATCCTCGCCACCGCCCCGCGGGTGTCGATGCCGTGTTCAGCGCGTACAGCCGTGGTCGGATCCTGCTGGTCGCCCAGGCCCGGCAGGGCCACGCGGGTGCTGGCACCCATCGATGCCGACCAGCTTCGCCGTGCTGGCGCTTCGGGTGCGCGCCGGACGCAGCCACGGCTGATCCGTCCGGGGTGGTCGCCGGATGGTGACCGCCCCGGCAAGCTGGTGCGGTGCCCTCGGCCTTCGGGTCGGGGGCATCGTGGCGTTTGGCGGGGTCTCCTGTGGCCCCTTCTCCTCGCCTGATGGGCTGGTGTTGTCGGGGTTGGTGTTGTCGGGGTGGGG
>CAZGWN010000132.1:0-1767 GCA_964528755.1 uncultured Propionibacteriaceae bacterium | reverse complement strand
CCTGCTCGTCCTCGAACTTGGTGCCGAGTTCGTCGGCGTTACCGTTGGCGAGGCCACCGACGCTGCCGGCCGCAGCATACGAGCCCGTGGCCCAAGCCAGGATCGGATCGGCCGCCTTGTCGGGTTCCTCGCCCGCTCCGGCCTTGGTCAGGACCTCGATGCTCAAGAGCACGGACCGCCGCACGATGGGCCCGCGGCTGGCCGTGCCGGTCTTGGCGTCCCGCATCGGCTCGACCGTCTCGACGCCCTGGTAGACCGTGAGCGCCGGCAGTTGGTCCGCGCTGGGCGAGTCCAGGCGCGTCCGCACCGGGGTGGGGACGCCCGCGGGAGCGCCGGTGGCCAGCGCCAGGACGGCGGCCGAGACGATCTGCTCGCGGATCGTGCTCATGGCGTCCTCAGCGCGACGCGGACCATGGCCCCGTCGCCGTAGGGCAGGACCTTCAGGACGGTGTAGGCCGTGCCGCCGACTGTGATTGCGGCCCCTGACTGCAGACCCGGCAGTACCCCGCTCTGGACGTGGACCATCTCATCGGCCGCGACGACCGCGGGCATCTCGCCGCCGAGGATCTCGACGGCCTCCCGGTCGAGCAGCCCGAAGACGGTGGCATCGCCGAGGGTGACCTCGACCACGCCACCGGTCCCCGCCAGGTCCGCGAGCATCGCCGCGATGTCGAAGCCGCCGAGGGACATGGTTCAGCTCGCCTTCGTGATCCCGACGAACTCCACGCCGAAGTCGAACGACGGGGTGGTGCCGGCGATGGTGCCGATCACCCGCAGGTAGCGCTTCAGATCGGAGACGTTCAGCTTCATGACCTTCACGCCGGCGGTCTCGGCCGCGTCGGTGACCTGGGAGAACGTGCCGCTGGTGACGTCCTCGTAGGTCGAGTCGTCGTCCGAGTGCTGCAGCTTCACGTCCAGGGTGGGGCTGGTGCCGGTGCCGGCCGAGGCGTTCAGCAGCACCAGGGCCACGCCCTCGTACTCGAGCACGTCGATGCCGGTCCCGGTCAGGGTCGAGGTCCGGCTGGCCGCCGGGGCCAGTTCGACGCCGGTCGCCTGGGCAAGGGCGTTCAGTAGGTGGGTCATGCGGTTACCTCCCGCCGGCGCGCGGCCGGCCTTTGCGCCCCTGAGGCGCCAGGGTGTCGGGGTCCCGGTCCGCGGTGGCCGGGTCCCCATGGCTGATGGTGGCGGGCCCGGAGGCCGCGGGAGCCTCCGGACCCGCCTCGGGCACGGACGGGATGATGCGGGCGTAGCCCATCCGGACCTTCTTGCGGGCCTCGGCGATCGACAGGTCCTTCGGAGCCACCAGGACCTGGCCAGGCAGGACGTCGTTGCCTTCGCCTCCCAGGCAGTGGCCGGTGGTGACCTCGATGGTGAGCGTGCCTTGCTCCGTCATGCGCTCTATCCCTTCGTGCCCGGCTACGACAGCGTCGCGCCGGTGCCCTTGACGAACGACTCGCCGCGCCGCACGGCGGTGTCGGCCATCGAGTAACTGGTGATCAGGATCTGGCCGCGGGCAGCCTTGGTGACGACGTCGACCACGATCTCGAGGTCGTTGCCCCACATGCCCACCAGCAGATCGTTCCAGTTCCCGAAGACCAGGCCGTGCTCGTTGCTGCCGGCTCCCAGCGTCTTGGAGATCTGGTTGGTGGTGCGGGCGGGGTAGCCGCCGAGCTCGCCTTCGCGGTAGGTACCTGCCCACAGGAAGACCGGGTAGCCGCTGACCTGGGGCGTGCGCACAATACCTTCCGGCAGGGGCTGTTTTTCCGG
>CAZGWN010000131.1:0-1853 GCA_964528755.1 uncultured Propionibacteriaceae bacterium | reverse complement strand
CCGGCCGCCCAGTCGCCGACCGGATCCGGGGTCGGGGCGACCTGCCAGAACGCCCGCGGCGCACCGCCCCGGCCGACCGCGTCGAGGAAGGCCGCCCCGGCCGGGTAGCGGCAGAGCGGATGGGCGGCGGCCACGGCGCGGCGGGCGTCCAGCGGTGGGCGGTGGGTCGGCTCGGCGGACTCCGCCGCGGCGTGCCGGGGCGGCACCGCCAGCCGTACGACATCGGCGAAGGAGCCGCCCCAGTGGTCGGCCACCGCCCGGACCAGTCCGGCGATCTCGGCGGTCAGTACCCGCTCGGGGGAGACGACCTTGGCGATCTCGGACAGCTGGCTCAGCCCGGTGCCAGGGCCGAGGTCGCCGGCGTCGACCCGCGCGATGACGTACCCGTCGCGGACCTGCCCGGCGAACGGCACCCGGACCCGTACGCCCGGCAGGGCGGTGCGGTCCTGATCGGGACGCACCCGGTAGTCGAAGAGCCGGTCCAGGTGCAACAGCGGCATGTCGACCACCACCCGGGCCACCGGCTGTGGCCCGGGTCGGCTGCTGGACACCCGCTCACTCATGTTGTCGATGCTAGGGAGGGCGACCGACATTTCCTGCCCGCTAGACTCCGCAGCGTGGGAATCCAGATCACGCCGAGCATCCTGTCCGCCGACTTCGCCGACCTGGCCGGCGAGATCGCCCGGGTGCCCAGCGCGGACGCCATCCACGTCGATGTGATGGACAACCACTTCGTGCCCAACCTCACTCTCGGGCTGCCTGTGGTGAAGGCGATCCGGCGCGCCACCGACAAGCCGCTCGACATCCACCTGATGATCACCGATCCCGATCGGTGGGCACCCGCCTTCGCCGAGGCCGGCGCGGAGGGGGTCACCTTCCACGCGGAGGCGGCGACCGCCCCGGTAGGCCTGGCCCGTACGCTGCGGGGGATCGGCGCCCGGGCCGGGCTGGCGCTACGCCCGGCCAGCCCGATCGAGCCGTACGCCGACCTCATCACCGAGTTCGACAAGATCCTCATCATGACCGTGGAGCCGGGTTTCGGGAACCAGAAGTTCCTCGACGTCACGCTGCCGAAGATCCGCCGGACCCGCGGGCTCATCGGCTCCTCGGGCGCCACCATCGCCCTCCAGGTCGACGGCGGGATCTCCGAGTCGACGATCGACCGGGTGATCGAGGCCGGGGCGGATGTCTTCGTCGCCGGGTCGGCGATCTACGGAGCCGAGGACCCCGACGCGATGGTCCGCGCCCTGCGGGCCCACGGCGAGCGGTGAAGGAGCAGACCGTGCGCTACATCTCCACCCGCGGCGGTGCGGCACCGCGGACCTTCTGCGACATCCTGCTGGAGGGTCTGGCCCCCGACGGGGGGCTCTACCTTCCCGAGGCCTATCCCAGGGTCGATGCGGCGACCCTGGCGACCTGGCGGCGGGTGCTCGCCGAGGAGGGGTACGCCGGACTGGCCGCCCGGGTGCTCGGGCTGTTCGTCGACGACATCCCCGCGGCCGACCTGGGGGCGTTGTGCGCCCGGACATACACGACCGAGACCTTTCACGCGCCGGGCATCGTGTCGATGACCCCGCTCGGCGGCGGGCTGGTGCTGGAGGGCCTGTCCCACGGGCCGACGTTGGCCTTCAAGGACATGGCGATGCAGTTGCTCGGCGCGCTGTTCGAGTACGAGCTCGCCCGGCGCGGCAGCGTGCTGAACGTGCTCGGCGCCACATCGGGCGACACCGGGTCGGCCGCCGAGTACGCGCTGCGCGGGCGGGCCGGGATCCGGGTCTTCATGCTGTCCCCGAAGGGGCGGATGAGCGCGTTCCAGCGGGCCCAGATGTACACCCTGGACGACGACAACATCC
>CAZGWN010000130.1:0-1972 GCA_964528755.1 uncultured Propionibacteriaceae bacterium | reverse complement strand
GACCCCGTATCGAAAGATCACGAAACGGATACACCACTACCAGGGACTTGACCCGGATCGACGCCGCTACGGGCAACGTATTGCCTGCGGGGGGCCACAGCCAGGCCCACGGGGATGGGGTCACGTAGCTGTTACGGGGCGGCAATCCGCGGGACCGGGGGGTGTCCACGCGTAGCCGATCCAGGCGTACTTGAGGACCGACCGGATCCTGAACTCGGTTAGGGCCTACGGCGACATCGTCTCGTTCCGGAATCTGGTGACCGAGACCCGGGAAGCGCCGCGCTGTTCGGGGCGATCCTGCGGCGGTGCACCCTCCTGGTGTCGTTCGACGAATTCACCGGTGTGGACATCCTCAGCGAACGCGTCCGGCAGGGCCATCAGAGCATCTCTCTCGAGCCGTGGAACGCCATGGCGCGGCGGCCGGCAGGCCGAACGGGACTCCATCAACGACGACGTCGTCCTCGTGATCGAGTTCATCAAGCCGCTCGAGATCAACGTCGGTCACATCCTCGGATTCGTCGGGCCCTCACCCATTGGTCCCGGCACATCGATGACCTGAGGGTTCGCGGGCGCCAGGTCCCTGGGAGGCAGCGGCTCAGTCGTCCTCGGGTCGGCGCAGGTCAGGTCCGCCCGACTGCGCGATCTCGTCGATCACGCTGATTCTCTCATCAGCGTCGTCGGATACGTCGCCGGCAACATCGGAGAACCAGGACGACGTCTCGCCGGTTTCGAGCTGTGGATACTTCTCGATCAACAGCCGACGACGGTACGCGACGTCTGCCGCATCGAGGATGGACTCCAGCGTGGACCAGTTCAGGGTGCCACCGATCACGATCCCAATCGCCGGGATGGCTTTCCCCAGACCCTTCTTGGTGAGGCGAAATCCGAAGGTCGTCGCGACCTGCTGCGAGACCCTGGCGACAACCGAATCGTTGAGGACCGCCCAGGTCTTGCCGCGAACGAGGGCTTGGGTGAGGCGGGACACATCCGACATCGCTGCGGTCTTGGCGGTGGCGGACATCGCGGTTCCGGCGTTGACGACCGCCAGGATGAAGAGCTTCTCGGCGGGGTCCTCCGGGTCGAAGCCATAGCCCAGCGCCACCTGACCGACCACCCGCGACGAGAGCCCGAGCACGATCGCGGCGTCACCCGCGACCGCGCCGAGGATGGCGCCGCCAGATGGCGCCGCGGCAGCGCCTGCGGATGCCGTGACCACCAACTCGCCACCGGAGATCACCAACGCGCTTCCTGCCCCGGACAGTGCGGCAAGCGCGGGGTAGTACCACTTCCTTCCCCATCCGCGGAGCTCGTCGATCTGCTCCAGGTCAAGGCGGCGCACGTCGGCCAGCCTGGTCACCTCGTGGCCGTGCTTCCGGTGACGAGCCACCACCCGCTTCGGTGAGAGCCCCGCCCGGGCGGCCCGCGTCAGCAGGCTCTTGGTCGCCGTGACCGCCTCCCCGCCCCAGTTGGGGAGTGCGTCGGTGGCCTTGTGATATCCGGTGCCGACGGCCCGGGCACCCTTGGCGACGACCTCTTTGCCCCGTGACACGGCCAGGTCGGCTCTCGGGTGATCCTCGAGAAAACGGGTGGAGTGGTCGCCCAGCGCCGATAGGCCGTCAGAGGCCTTCTCCCCAGCCCAACGCATACTCTGTGAAAGCGGACGCCCCTGGAATCGCTGAATGGCGTCCCAGGCCGCGAGTTCGTACTCCGAAGGCTCCCCCATGGCAGGTCAGTGTAGTGGTCGAGGCGGACACTCCTGCCAACTCACCTCGAGGGTCGGGGCCTGGGCCGAATCCAAACGAATCGGACCGGATCCCTGTCAGGCGATCGTTGCGCATAGATTGCATGCACAGAAGCAGAACACCGCTCTGACCTCGAGCATTTCAGCTGGTCAGAGCGGATTTCCGATGGTCGGGGTGACAGTGTGGTGGTTCAGGAGATACCGGAGCTATGTCTCAAGACATCGCGGAGT
>CAZGWN010000129.1:0-1974 GCA_964528755.1 uncultured Propionibacteriaceae bacterium | reverse complement strand
CCGGCCGAGGTCGGCGTTGCGGCGGGCCAGCACGGCGATGTCACGCCACGCCACGCCACCGGTGTCGTGCTCGGCGAGCACGGTGGCGACGATCCGGTCCAGCTCCTCATCCCAGGTGAGGTCGCTGGTCGCCACCACCACGCCGGCCGGATTGCCGTCCGGGCCGACGAGTGCGGCCGGGCAGGTCGGCCCACCGGCGGCGCGCAACGGCGCCGACACCCGATTGGCAACAGCGAGGATGTCCTCGCCGGAGCGACGGTTGGTGCGCAGGGTGAGGCCGGCCGCCGCTCTGCCGTCGGCGCGGGGGAACGTCGCCGGGAACGCGGCCATGGTGCCGACGGCGGCACCACGCCATTCGTAGATGGCCTGCAAGGGGTCCCCGACCGCCGTCACCGGGAATCCGCGGCCCTTGCCCCCGGCCGGCCCGGAGAACAGACCGGCCAGCATGCGGGTCTGCGCGGCCGACGTGTCCTGGTACTCGTCGAGGAGCACCGCCGCGAACTCCGACCGCAGCTGCCGACCAACGCCGGGCATCTCGGTGGCCAGCCGGGCGGCCAGGGCGGTCCGGTCGGCGAACTCCACCACCCCGGCCCTCCGCTTGGCCTCCCACAGGTCGGCGACGAAGCCGACCAGCTCGCGTCGGGCGGTCAACACCCGGCGGGCCTCGCGGACGTCCTTGTACGGCTTCCCCGCCCGCAGCGGCGTGGCGTCGAGTTCGGCGGCGAACGCCTCACCGACGGAGATGACGTCATCGACGCCGACGCCGTTGGCGAGCATCTCGCTGCTCAGCGCGACCACCCGCTCCACCACGGTCGACGGGGTGAGTGAGGCGATCTCCCGGCAGGCCGGGCGGCGGGCGGCGACCACCCGATCGGCCATCGCATACAGCTCGGCGTCCGACACCAGCCGCAGGTCCCGCTCCACGCCGAGGCGAGGTCCGTGCTCGGCGACGAGACGGCCGGCGAAGGCGTCGTAGGTCAGCGCGGTCGGCTCCCCGTCCGCCTCTTCCCCGGCCAGGCCGGCCTGGGTGAGCGCGGCCCGGATCCGCTCCCCGAGTTCGTGGGCCGCCTTGCGGGTGAAGGTCAGGCCGAGGATCTCCGCGGGGCGGACCAGACCCGACCCGACCAGCCAGACCACCCTCGCCGCCATCACGGTCGTCTTGCCGGTGCCGGCGCCGGCGACGATCACGGCCGGCTCCAGGGGGGCGGTGATCGCCGCCATCTGCTCGGCGGAGAACGGGATCCCCAGCAGTGCACGGACGTCCGGGCCGCTCATCGGGTCTCCCCTCCGACCGGGCACTGGTGCATCACCGGGCAGCCCCGGCAGTGTGGCCCGGGTCGGGCCTCGATCGACTCGGACCGCAGCAGGGCGGCCGCCTCGGCCAGCCGCTCGAGCACCCAGTCCCCGGCACCGACCGGTGTCGTGTCCGCCGGCACCGGCACGTCCAGCAGGGACGGCTGGAGGACGGTGGCCGCCTTCGGGCTGCCCTCGCCGGCGTCCAGATAGACGGCTCGGGCGCCGCCGGGAGTGCGGTTCGCCCCGGGGACGGCGTCGAAGGCGCCGGCCAGCACCGCCTCCTGGTAGACGCCGAACTGGCCCATCGAGGCGACCTCCCGGGCGCTCGCCCGCCGACCGGTCTTGTAGTCCACCACCCGGGTGGTGCCGTCGACGGTCTCCAGCCGGTCGACCGAGCCGGTCAGGAGCACCCGGTCGGTGCCACCGGCCGGGTCGGGCACCGCCACCTCACAGCGGAAGGCGACCTCGGCGCCGAGGAACCACTCGGCGGGTTGCTCGGCGTGCCACTGCTGCCAGGCCTGCACCATGCTCCACACCCGCATCCGCCGAGCCTCTGCCCGCCACGGCGGCCCGGGAGGCACCTCCTCCCAGGCCGTCTCGAAGGCGGCGCGCAGGTCGGCCGCGTCGATCGGCGCCTCGCTGGCCCGCCGGATCAGGGCGTGGACGAGCGTGCCGACG
>CAZGWN010000128.1:0-2516 GCA_964528755.1 uncultured Propionibacteriaceae bacterium | reverse complement strand
CTGGAAGACGGGGGAGACCGTCTTCGAGCAGCGCGGTGTCGAGTTCCCCGACTTCTGGAGTGTCAACGCCTCCACGATCGTGGCGTCCAAGTACTTCCGTGGCGCCCTGGGCACTGAGCAGCGGGAGTCCGATCTGCGCACCCTGATCGACCGCGTCGTGACCAAGTACCGCACCACCGGCGAGGAGAGCGGCTACTTCGCGACCCCCGAGGATGCGACGGTCTTCGCGGAGGAGCTGACCTGGCTGCTGCTGCACCAGTACTTCAGCTTCAACTCGCCGGTCTGGTTCAACGTCGGCACAACCGCCCCGCAGCAGATCAGTGCCTGCTTCATCCTGTCGGTCGACGATTCGATGGACTCGATCCTCAACTGGTACAAGGAAGAGGGTCTGATCTTCAAGGGCGGCTCGGGCGCCGGGGTGAACCTGTCGCGGATCCGGTCCTCCAAGGAGCTGCTCAGTTCGGGCGGAGCGGCCTCCGGTCCGGTGTCGTTCATGCGCGGCGCGGATGCGTCGGCCGGCACCATCAAGTCCGGTGGTGCCACCCGGCGGGCCGCGAAGATGGTCGTCCTCGACGTCGATCACCCCGACATCGAGGAGTTCATCGAGACCAAGGCCCGCGAGGAGAAGAAGATCCGGGCCCTGCGCGACGCCGGCTTCGACATGGATCTGGACGGCAAGGACATCGTGTCCGTGCAGTACCAGAACGCGAACAACTCGGTGCGGGTCTCCGACGAGTTCATGCGGGCCGTCGAGGACGGCGACGACTTCGGACTGCACGCGCGGCTCACCGGTGACGTCATCGAGACGGTTGACGCACGCGACCTGTTCGGCAAGATCGCGCAGGCCGCCTGGGAGTGCGCCGACCCCGGCCTCCAGTACGACGACACGATCAACGACTGGCACACCAACCCCGAGACCGGCCGGATCACGGCCTCGAACCCGTGCTCGGAGTACATGAGCCTGGACAACTCGTCGTGCAACCTGGCCAGCCTCAACCTGTTGAAGTTCCTCCGCGAGGACGACACCTTCGACATCGAGCGGTTCGTCAAGGCCGTGGAGCTGATCATCACGGCGATGGACATCTCGGTGACCTTCGCGGACTTCCCGACCGAGGCGATCGCCCGGACCACCCGGGACTACCGTCAGCTGGGCATCGGCTATGCCAATCTCGGCGCACTGCTGATGGCCACCGGACACGGCTACGACTCCGATGGCGGGCGTTCGCTCGCCGGCGCCATCACCTCCTTGATGACGGCCAGCGCCTACCGGCGTTCGGCCGAGCTGGCCGCTGTCCAGGGCCCGTACAAGGGCTACGCCCGGAACGCGGAGGCCCACCAGCGGGTGATGCGCAAGCATCAGGCGGCGAACGACGAGCTCCGTACGGTCAATGTGATGGATGCCGACGTGCACCGGGCCGCGACGCGCGAGTGGGACCAGGTCGTCACCCTGGGGGCCCAGAACGGGTTCCGCAACGCCCAGGCCTCGCTGCTGGCGCCGACCGGCACCATCGGGTTCATGATGGACTGCGACACGACCGGTATCGAGCCGGACTTCTCGCTGGTCAAGTTCAAGAAGCTGGTCGGCGGCGGGTCCATGCAGATCGTCAACCACACCGTTCCGCGGGCCCTGGCCAAGCTCGGCTACCCCGAGGAGACCATCGAGGCCATCGTCGGCTACATCGCCGAGCACGGTCACGTCATCGACGCGCCCGGCCTCAGGCCCGAGCACTACGAGGTCTTCGACTGCGCGATGGGCCAGCGGGCCATCAGGCCGATGGGGCACGTCCGGATGATGGCGGCGGTCCAGCCGTTCCTTTCCGGTGCGATCTCCAAGACGGTCAACCTGCCCGAGTCCGCCTCGGTGGAGGACATCTCCGATGTCTACCTGCAGGGCTGGAAGCTGGGCCTGAAGGCGCTGGCCGTCTATCGGGACAACTGCAAGGTCGGGCAGCCGCTGTCCACCGCCAAGACCGAGGACAAGGATGCGACCGCCGAGCCGGAAGTCCGGATCGAGTACCGCCCGGTCCGCAAGCGCCTGCCGAAGAAGCGCCCGAGCGCGACGACGTCGTTCACCGTGGGCGGCGCCGAGGGCTACCTGACCTCCGGCTCCTACCCGGACGACGGCCTGGGGGAGGTCTTCCTCAAGCTCGGCAAGCAGGGCTCGACCCTGTCGGGCGTGATGGACGCGTTCTCCATCGCCGTGTCCATCGGCCTGCAGTACGGCGTGCCGCTGACCACCTTTGTGGAGAAGTTCACCAACCTGAAGTTCGAGCCGGCGGGCATGACCGACGACTCCGACATTCGGATGGCCCAGTCGATCATGGACTACATCTTCCGCCGACTGGCTCTGGACTACCTGACGTTCGACGAGCGGGCCGAACTCGGCATCTACACCGCCGCGGAGCGGGCCCGTTACCTGGACACCGGCAGCTACCAGGACGAGGCCGACGCCGGGACGGAGCTGCCGCCCAGTCGGCCGTCGTCGGCGCCCGCGCTGCTGGTGGCACCGCTCACCC
>CAZGWN010000127.1:0-2582 GCA_964528755.1 uncultured Propionibacteriaceae bacterium | reverse complement strand
AGGGATGCCCGCAGCCTGGTCGGGCGACGCCTACCGGGAACTCGTCCGCCTGGGGCGCCAGTTCGCCGAGACCGTCCTGGTCCACCTCGAACGGCTGGAGAACCTTTCCCCGCAATCCGATCCTCGCGACATCGAGGACGCCAACATCGTGCTCGAGTCGGCCCTGCTCGACTTCCAGGACGCCCAGGTGGCGTACTGCGGACAGGGCTTCGACTTCCTCGACGACTCGGGCCCCGAGTCCGACCCCGCCCCGGATCCGAGCGGTGGCACCGTGGTCCGCGCCGGTTTCGGGTCCGACGAGCCGGGCTTCGACACCGGTCCGCTGGAACCGGGCTTCGTCCAGGAGCAGACCCGCGGGTCGTACGTCCCCGCCTCCGGCTCCACGCATCAGCCGGTGGCGCCCACGCCCGCCGCGGTGATCTCGGTGATGACCCGTCACGACTTCGCCCTGCACGACCAGGCCGCCGTCGAGGCGACCGCCCAGCGGTTCGCCACCGAGGCCGGAGCGACTCCGGTCCCAAAAGGCGATCTGGGCTACGCGATGGCGATCCTGAACTACGTCGGTCTGGCCCAGTTGACGACGACTCCCGGCCTGGAACCGCTGCTGGAGGTCAACGCCATCACGTCCCGGCCCAGCTCGCCAACGGCTGAGCAGATCTCCGCCTCCGACGGGGTGACCATGCTCTTCGAGACCGGCCAGGTCCTCAACTACCAGACCAACTTCTGGTCGGAGGAGCAGTAACTCAGGCCTCCTCCGCCTCGCCCGCCCGATTCTTGCGGCGCTGGTTGACGACCATGCCGACGATCATCGCGGCGAGGATGGCCAGGGACAGCCAGATGGTGTACTTCGCGTACGTCTCGACGATCCGGACGGCGGGTTCACCGATCGCCCACCCGAGCGCGAGGTAGCCGGCCTGGAGCACCGCGGCGCCGACGATGTCGACGATCAGGAAGCGCCGCCAGCTCATCCCGGCGGTGCCGACGGTCGCGTAGATGATCGGCGCCGGCAGCGGGATCGGCAGGTAGGTGATCAGCACCGCGGGCACCGACCAACGCAGGGCGAGCCTCTCGGCCCGCTCGTTGCGGCGGCGGGCGCGGGGCGAATCGCCGGTCATCACCTCCAGCAGCCCACGGCCCCACAGTCTGCCGGCCCAGAAGTACACCCAGTCGAACTTCATGATGGACGCGGTGGCCAGCAGCCATCCGAGCCACCACCACTCGTCGCCGGTCGCGGCCAGCGCCCCGATCATCACCACCCCGGTCCGCGACCCCGAGACGGCCGCCAGGACGTAGGGGGTGTAGCCGAGCAGCACCGGCCGCAGCGGCAGCAGCACCAGCGAGTAGATCCCCACCACGGCGATCCCCGCCCAGCAGACCAGGTCGGCCCGCGTCGGCTTGTGTGACCACGGCAGGGACGGATCGTCCCACCAGGGCCGCTCTTCCACTTCGGCGTCTGCCATCGGTGGTCCTCCCGGTAGCGTCATCGCCCCGTCGGAGGCGACATTGCATTGTACGGCGCGCCTCGCCACACTGCTGCCATGCGCCGCACCCTGCACGCGACCCTCACCGGCACGATCAGCGGCGCGGTCACCGTGTACGCGATGGTCGCCGCGGCCACCACCTACCACGCCGACCCCGAGTCGCTGCGCATCGTCATCGGCGACGAGGAACCGCCGATCGTCGAACTCGCCGGCCCGCACGGCACCCGTATGCACCGGGTGTCGGCGCACCCTCCGGCGAACTGGGTGGTCCCGTTCACCCTGACGTACGACGCGGTGGTCGGGCCGGCCGAACGGGAGCCGTACGACACCCCGGCCGACGCGGCGGTCTACCTGCGGCCCAGCCGCTACTGCGAGAGCGACCGGATGGGTCAGATGGCCCGCTCCCTGTTCCCCGGACTGTCCGGCGCCCCGCTGGTGGCGGCGGTCTGCGCCTGGGTCCATGACACCCTGCGGTACGTGCCGGGGACCACCGGACCGAGCGACTCGGCGCTGGACGTGCTGCGGACCGGCCAGGGCGTGTGCCGCGACTTCGCCCACCTGGCGATCGCCGTCCTGCGCAGCCTGGACGTCCCCGCACGGATGGTCGCCGTGTGGGCTCCCGGCCTGGCACCGATGGAGTTCCACGCGGTGGTCGAGGCGTGCGTCGACCGGGCCTGGATCGTCGCCGACCCGACCCGGATGGCGCCGCGCCCGGCGATGGTCCGGATCGCCACCGGGCGCGATGCCGCCGACACCGCCTTCCTGTCCTGCTACGGCGGGACGCTCGCGCTGTCGTGGCTGGAGGTCGCCGCGACCTGCGACGAGCTGCCCGCCGACGACCACCTGACCCCCCTCGTTCTCGGCTGAGGAACCGTGCCATACTTGGTCCACTGACACCGTCGTTGGTGTCGGCCATTTCCACTACGGATCGTCGGGCACGTACCTGCCCGTGGAAGAAAGGTTGGCCCATGGCCACTGTCACGTATCGCGACGCCACTCGTGTCTACCCGGGGTCGGAGCGCCCCGCTGTGTACGGTCTCAATCTGTAGATCGGCGATGGTGAATTCATGGTTCTGGTCGGTCCCTCCGGCTGCGGCAAGT
>CAZGWN010000126.1:0-2845 GCA_964528755.1 uncultured Propionibacteriaceae bacterium | reverse complement strand
GCGGAGGCCGACGGGCTGGTCACCAGCGGGTTACACCACCATAAGGGGCACTACTTCGATCCGCCGCCTCCGATCGAAGGGACAACTGTGCACTTCCGAACTCCGTCGCGCCGGCATGCGGCCGCCCTGGCCTCCGCCTGCGCCATCCTGCTCGCCGCTCTCGGCACCGCCACCCCGGCGTCCGCCGCCGACGAGCCACCCTCGACGCCGGTGGACGTCACGCTGACGCCCGGCGCCACGTACTCCTACGTCGTCAACGCCAAACACGCCAACCCGGGACAGACCCGGCTCGCCGAGCGCGCCGTGAAGGACGCCGGCGGCGTGGTCGTCCAGTCCTGGCCCGAGATCGGCGTGGTGATCGCCCACTCGACCGACACCGACTTCCGCACTGCGGTGAAGGCCAAGGCCAAGGGGCACGCCGTGGAGTCGGTCGGCCTCACCCGGACCGTCCCGGTCAGCGAGGCCACCCCGGGCGATTCGGCCGGCCCGACCGCAGGCAAGGCGACCGCCCGGTCCGCCCGGGCGGCCACCTACGACCAGGAGGTCAGCGGCAGCACGCTGGAGGCCGTCGCCGCCGACCCGCTGGAGGCCCTGCAGTGGGACATGGGCCTGATCAAGGCCGACCAGGCCCACGAGATCACCGACGGCTCCCCCGACGTCGTCGTCGGCGTGCTCGACTCGGGCATCGATCCCGAGCACGTCGACCTCGCGCCCAACATCGACGTGGCGAACTCGGTGAACTGCACGGCCGCCGGTCGGGTCGACACCTCGCCGACGGGCTGGTACATCACCACCTCCTACCACGGCACGCACGTGGCCGGGACCATCGCGGCGGCACGCAACGGGACGGGCATCGTCGGGGTGGCGCCCGGGGTGAAGATCGCGTCGGTGAAGGTCGTCAACGACGACGGGTTCATCTACCCCGAGTACGCGATCTGTGGCTTCATGTGGGCCGGTCTGCGTGGCCTGGATGTCACGAACAACTCCTACTACATCGACCCGTTCGAGCACTGGTGCGGAGATCAGCCCGACCAGGCCGCGGTCCAGGAGGCCGTACGACGTGCCGTGGACTTCTCGATCGAGGAGGGCGTGGTGAGCGCCGTCGCGGCCGGCAACGCCGCCACCGACCTGTCGAACAACACCTCCAGCAGCTCCAGCCCGAACGACTCCACCCCGGTCGAACGCGTCCTCAACAGCTCCTGCACCAACATGCCCGCCGAGCTCGACGGGATCGTGACGGTGTCGTCGATCGACCGGGCCTCCAACTTGTCGTCCTTCTCCAACCGTGGCCTCGGGGTGGTCGAGGTCGCCGCACCGGGCTCGTCGATCCTGTCGACCTATCCGGGCAACCGCTACGCGACGGCGTCGGGGACGTCGATGGCCTCCCCGCACGTGGCCGGTGTCCTGGCGCTGCTGAAGTCCGCCCATCCCGACTGGACCCCGGCCGAACTGGTGACGGCGGTCCAGGCCCAGGCCGACGACCACGCCTGCCCCACGTCGGGCAACTGCGTCGGCACCCCCGAGAACAACAGCTACTACGGCGAGGGCGTCGTCGACGCCCTGGAGGCGGTGACCTCCGGGAGCGGTCAGCGTCGGTGAGCGCCCGACAGGGGTGAGCACTGTCAGGGTTGAGCACCCGACAGGGGTGAGCACTGGTTCACTCATGCACCCGCCGATCGCACTTCTTGCGACGGAAAAGGTGCGATCGGCGCAGCAATGGGTGAACCACTGCTCACCCCGGGCTCGGTCCTGGGCCCGATGACCCCCTGGCACCGGGGCGAGGCGGCGACTAGCATGCCGCCATGGTGACCCCGCTCACACGCCCGGTGTTCGACCTCGTCGTCCTCGATTGCCCCGATGCGCTGGAACTCGGGCGTTTCTACGCCGACCTCCTTGGTTGGGAGTTCGAGGAGGGCGCGAACCGCGATTGGGTCACGCTGATACGGCCGGGAGGCGGCGTCGGCCCCGACAATCCGAACGGGGGGCCGACGCTCGCCTTCCAGCGGATCGACGACTGGGTCGCGCCCACCTGGCCCGGCGGGCCGCATCCGCAGCAGGTGCACTTCGATTTCGCGGTGACCAACATCGATGCCGCCGAGCCGCAGGTCATCGAACTCGGTGCGAGGCGCCACGACCACCAACCGTCCGAGAGCGGGTCGTTCCGGGTGTACGTCGACCCGGTCGGGCATCCCTTCTGCCTGGTGCAGTAGGTGGAGGTCGCCGCACCGAGTCCTTACCGGCGCCCGCTACAGCGCCGCGCGGATCCGTACGGCGTACTCCTCCGCCTCGGCGTCTGAGGCATAGCGCACCCGCGGCCAGAAGAACCCGCGCAACCCATCGCCGCGCCGCCGGGGCACCACATGCACGTGCAGGTGCGGCACGGACTGACTGACCACATTGTTCATCGCGACAAACGTGCCGTCCGCACCTACCGCAGCCGGGATTACGCCGGCCAACCGCTGAACCGCCGCCATCAGGACGGGCATGGTTGCGGGCGGACAGTCCGCCAGCGTGTCCACGTGCCCGCGCGGGATGACCAACGTGTGCCCCTTGAAGAGCGGACGCCGGTCGAGGAAGGCGACCACCTCGGGTTCGTCGAGGATGAGGTGGGCCGGCTCCTCCCCCGCCGCGATCCGACAGAACGGACACGGCCGGCCGGCTCGATCGCTCTGCTGCTTTGTCACAAGCGCCAGTGTGCCCCGTTCCGGCGGACTCGAAGCGCCCGAGACCCGGTGCGGGCATCGGAGCGCCCGGGACCCGGTGCGGGCATCGGTGGATATTCCGTGGTCCCCCTGGCTGGCAGTCTGGTTGTGAACCGCCTGTCAGGAGATGTGATGCCAGTTCG
>CAZGWN010000125.1:0-2977 GCA_964528755.1 uncultured Propionibacteriaceae bacterium | reverse complement strand
CGGAGGCCGACGGGCTGGTCACCAGCGGGTTACACCACCATAAGGGGCACTACTCCTGGTCGAGTTCACCGCGGGGTGTGAACTAACAGCAGTCAGTACGGGCAACCCTCAAGATATGACCTTCGGGAAGCGTACCGATAAGCACCGGCACCGGATGCGAAAGCGTGGCTGCCGCCCGGTAAAGGTGTGGGTGCCAGATGTGAGGTGGCTGCGGTTTGTGTCCGAGTCACACCGGCAGTCCCTGCTCGTGGCCCGGGCCGACCGGCACGACGATGACCAAGAGTTCATCGACGCCGTGTCTGTGCCCTGGGAAAGGGAGTGCCGAGGAACACGGCCAATCGATGGCAGTGGCCCACGGAGCGTCGCTCAGATTCTGACCGAGCGCACACCGATCAGGTCGCCCAGCGGCCCAACATCCCGAGTGAGGTCGAAGTGAGCAAGCAGCCGAATGTACTCACGTCGATCGACGCCCCAGTCGTATTCGACGAGGGGTTTCCCGCCGTCTCGGGCAGCGGTGAACGCCAAATCGGCAGCGACTTCGGCCCAGATCGCCTGCTCCAGATCGTAGACATCAACTCTGCGGACTGGATCGCCAAGGACGCCCGCGCTTGGCCAGTGAGGGAAAGCACATCCTCGGCGGAATCGAGGGTCTCGCCGTACCGGGGATCGAACGACATCAGGCCATGGGCACCTCGCGATGTTCGAGACGAGCCGAGCCAGCTGCGGCCCGCAGTGCCCACTGCCGAACCACCGACCTCAGATGAGCGCCCTCACCGCGCAGTTCCCGCTACCGACCAGTTCAGCCTGTCCGCGGGTCGTGATCGCGCGGTAATGATCGGCAGTTCGTTCGACAAGAGACTGGTACGGAAGAGAGGTCAGAATCGCGCATCGCCTCGGGCCGCCAGCCCGACGAATCGGACCGGTCCGCCGCTCGCGCTGGGTGATGACGTTGACCTAACGAGGGTCCGCCACGATGCCGTCCGCTGCGCCGTCGTCGATCACATCCCCGTCCACGACAAACCCCTCCGCCGCCCCGAATCCGGGATCGGTTAGCTCCGAGCCGGCGAGATGCTTCTGCAGCCGCTTCGACATCGGCAGGAACGTGACGACGGTGAGGCCGCCACCGAGCAGTGCACCGGCGACGGGGATGGCCTTGGCGACGCCGCCGGCGAAGATCGTCTTGGTCATGCTGACCCCAAGGTAGCCGGCCACCTTCTTCACGACGGGGTAGATGGCGCCCTTGGTCAGTGTCTGCTGGGGGGAGCTTCTTGGCCACATTCGCGGCGACCATCGTGACGACCTTCGACACGCCTCCCTGGGCCGCCTGCACGCCGACCATGACGCCCACGAAGAGGGTCAGCAAGTTCTCGGTGGCCTCGTCCAACTCGTTTCCATCGTCGGCGAAGAGGTCCGGCCAACCGTAGATGTAGGCGAGCTTCTGACAGACTCGGAGCATGTGACCGAGGTATTGAGCAGAGTCGGCCGGCATGGTGCCGAGCATCGCCAGACCACCGGGGATGCCAGCAGCGGCCGAAAGGCCGGACACCCGAGTCGTCTCGTACGTGATGGCTGTGTTCGCGACCGCCGCGATGACCTCCAGCGGGATGCCCGCGATCGCGGGACCTTCGGCGACCGCCCGCCGGACCTGGTCCTCGGTGCAGTGGTGCTTGAACGCCTTGCGCAGGTAGTCGTCCCGGTGGATCCTCACGTACGGCAACGTCGCCGCTACGGCGAGCGCCCGGGCGAATGTCGTACTGGAGCTTCTCTCGATCCCCTGGTTCTCCCCCACGGGCAGAGGCTATCGCGCTGCCCGGTCACCACCGGCATCCGGAACGCCACTGTGCAAGGACTGGAACGACAGCGTGATGGACCGACGTCGGAGTCCCCGGCACGGTCGTGACGGTCCGGCTCGACGAGGCCACTCTCGCCGCCCTCACAGCCCGGGCCGAGGCCGAGGCATCGCCACGCGCTCGGACGCCATCCGAGCCGCCGAACGCGACTGGGCGCACGTTGACCCATGACTCGCTCCCCTGTTACATGTAACGTGGGGACATGACAGTCAGGGAGCGCGTCAGTGAGTACCGCCGCCGGATGCGGGAGCGCGGCTACCGCCCCGTGCAGGTGTGGGTGCCCGACGTACATTCGGAGCGATTCGCGGCCGAGGCACACCGACAATCGGCACTCGTCGCCCAGGCCGACCGGGAAACCGACGACCAGGAGTTTGTTGAGGCCGTGTCCGCGCCCTGGGACGAGGAGTGAAACGCGGGGAGCTCTGGACGGTGGCCGGAGGCGTATACGCCTCGAAGCCGCGGCCGGCATTGATTGTCCAGGACGACCTGTTTGACGCCACCGACTCAGTGACCGTAGCGCCACTCACCACAACGCTGAAGGACGCCCCGTTTCTGCGGATTCGCGTTCCCGGCAGCGACTTGTCCGGACTGACACGTGACAGCGAGGTCATGGTCGACAAGCTGACGACCGTCCGTCGAAGCAACGTCCACGTACGGGTCGGTCGGCTCACCAGCGAGCAGCTGACCGAGGTCGAGCGCTCGCTGATGACCTTCCTGGGTCTCGCCCGATAGCATTCCGCCTACGCACGGACGGCCCAGCCAGTCCAGTCGCCTCTCACCGGGCCTGCGCTTCCGTGTCCGTCACGACCTCGGCACGGAAGTGGGAGCCGAGGACTGGCTCTTCTTCGATGCCGGTCGATCGCCCGGGGTCTTCCCCGGACGATCGACCGGCGTGGCGAGCCTGGGTGATGCGGTCGATCTCCGGGACGTGAGTGGCCGGGTACGCTCAGGCGTACCTCTCCGGGGGTACCGATCTCGTCCCTGTCTTCCCCTCGGCAGTGTCGCCACAGTCCCCTACCCACCCACATAGGGATAGGCCCCGGATTCCCGGGGCCCGCCCCACCGCATCACTCCGAGGTCAAGTCCCTGGTAGTGGTGTATCCGTTTCGTGATCTTTCGATACGGGG
>CAZGWN010000124.1:0-3544 GCA_964528755.1 uncultured Propionibacteriaceae bacterium | reverse complement strand
GTGGCATATGAAACGGGGCGTGGCCGCTGGGCATCGGGACCTCGGGACCTCGGCGCATCGGGGAGTCGGAACGCCGAGGCGTCGAGGTCCCCGGACCGACGACCTGACCGCCACGGTCCCCCACCCGGACCGCCCGCCCCTCGCTAGGATGACGGCATGGTCACCGCACTCGTCTTCGTCCACGCCGAACCCGACCGGATCCCCGAGATCGCCGAGGAACTGGCGGCCTTCGAGGGCATCACCGAGGTCTACTCGGTCACCGGCGACATCGACCTGGTGGCCATCGTCCGGGTTCGCGAACTGGACCAGTTGGCCGACGTCGTCTCCGACCGCCTGAGCAAGGTCGAGGGCATTCTCGACACGCAGACCCACATCGCGTTCCGCGCCTACTCCAAGCACGACCTGGAGGCCGCGTTTTCCCTGGGCGGCTGACGCCGCGTTTTCGCTGGGCGGCTGACGCCGCAGGCTCCCCGGGGGCTGACCGCCGCACGCTCCCCGGGGAGGCCGGCTCTCAGTGAATCAGGAACCCGATCCCGGCCACGATGAGGCAGCCGAGCACGATCCCGGCCGTCCCGGCCACGTGCAGCCGGTCGGTCGCCGACATGGACCCCCGCCGCCGCACCTGCCCCTTGGGCCGGGCTCCCCACAGCCAGCCGGCCGCGCCGCCGGCGAGGATCGCGCCGAGATCGGCGATCCCGGCCCACACCACGCTGAACACGCCGAATCCGACGAGGATCGCCAGCATCACCAGATCGGGGCGGACATCGTCGTGGGCGCGCAGCTTGACCGCGGCATTGGCGGCCAGCAGGCCGATGATCCCCGTCGACGTCCCGGCCATCACGGCCGACAGCGGGCCGGCCGCGAACAGCAGCGCCGCACCGCCGAGCCCCGACAGCAGGAATGTGGCCAGGAACCGCCACTTGCCCCAGATGTCCTCCATCGCACGGCCGAACAGCCACAGCACCACGCCGTTGAGCAGCAGCGACAGCAAGTTGCCGGACACCACGACGTACGTCAGCAGCCGCCACACCTGGCCGCTCTGGACGGCGATCCCGGAGTAGGCGAGCAGCCCGCTGACCCGGCCCAGCAGGACGCTGTCGAGCATCTGAGCGATGACGATCGCGCCGATCAACAGCATGGTGGCGCTGGAGCGGCCGATCTGCCTGCCCAGGCCGGGCCTCTTCGGTTGGCGCTGCGTCCCGCGGCCCTGGGCCACGCACTCCGGACACTGGAACCCGACCGACGCCTGCACCATGCATTCCCCGCAGATGGGCCGCCCGCACCGCTGGCAGGAGATCCCCGTCATCCGGTCGGGATGGCGATAGCAGGGCCGGAAGCCCGGGCCGTCGGGGCTCGGGCTTCTCTGGGTGGAACTCACGACTCGCTCAACCCTCGGTGATCTCGACCGACTCGACGACGACCGGGTCAACCGGACGGTCCATGCGCCCGGTGCGGACGTGGGCGATCTCGTCGACGACGTCGCGGGAGGCTTGATCGGCGACCTCGCCGAAGATCGTGTGCTTGCGGTTGAGCCACGGGGTCTCGGCGACGGTGATGAAGAACTGCGACCCGTTGGTGCCCGGGCCTGCATTGGCCATGGCCAGCAGGTACGGCTTGTTGAACACCAGGTCGGGGTGGAACTCGTCGGCGAACTCGTAGCCCGGGCCGCCCGTGCCCGTGCCCAGCGGGTCACCGCCCTGGATCATGAAGCCGTCGATGATGCGGTGGAAGATCAGCCCGTCGTAGAACCGGCCGGTGGCCGACTGCCCCGTGCGCGGGTCGACATACTCCTTCGTACCGTTGGCAAGACCGACGAAGTTGGCCACCGTCATGGGAGCCTGATTGTCGAAGAGCGTGATGGTGATGTCCCCGTGGTTGGTGTGCAGGATTGCGTTGGTGTTCGCCACGAACTCCCTTTCCTCGAATCGCCGCACGCGATCGGCGACGACGCGGTTGTCTGGCTGCCATCATGGCACGCCCGGCCATCATTCCGGCCCGCCGTGGATCCCCATACGGGCCGCCTCGGGGTCCGCCTCAGGAGGAACCCGGGGTCCGTACGGGTGGGTTCGGGGTTGCGTACGCGCCCGACCGGCCCGCTCGTGTTGTACGTTCCCCACAATGACTCTGCTCGTGATCTGTCGGGATGTGGGCGAGGGTCGGTAGGCTGGAACCGCACCGGGGCCCGTCCCCGACTACAGCCGCACGCATGGGCGTAGTAGACGTTGACCCAAACGGATTATCGGAGGCAAGAGTGAAGCGGAAGACGCAGAAAGTCGTCATCGAGGCCGAGGTACCCAAGAGCATCACCGCTGCCGGGGTCGACGCGGTCGACGCCGCGATCAAGGCGGCCACCCCCTACCTGGCCGAGCTTCGCGAGGCGGTCGACGCCCAGGTCAGCGACGCGGGCCGCAAGCTGGCCCCGCTGACCGCGGGCGCCACCACGAAGCTGGCGCCGCTGGCCGAGCAGGTCCGTCGACGCGGCACCAAGGCCCAGGAGTTCCTCGCGCCGTACTACACGCAGGCGCAGAGCCGGATCGCCCCGGTCGCCCATGAGGCCCGGGTGCGGTCGGCGGCCGGTGCGCACACCGCACTCGACACCCTCGCGCCAAAGGTGGAGAACGCGTTGCACGCCGTCGGCCCGCTCGCCGAGCAGGCCGCCGCCCGGCTCGCCGAGGAGTACGTACCGCGGGCCGGCAAGTTCCTCGACCGGGCCGCCGAAGTCGCCCCGGCGGTGCCGCTGACCCGCAAGCAGCGCCGCAAGGCCCGCAAGGCCGAGGCGAAGCTGGCAAAGCTCGCGGCGAAGGCGGCCGCCAAGGCGGACAAGGCCGCCGCGAAGGCCGAGAAGTCCGGCCCGGGCGTCGGCGTCGTCCTGCTCGTGCTGGCCGGCGTCGCCGGTCTGGCCGTGCTTGCGTACCGGCTGTTGTCCAACCGTCAGGAGGACACCTGGCAGAACTACCAGCCGACCCCGCCCGCTCCGACCGCCAAGCCCGCCTCCACCGCGTCCGCCTCGACCCCGGCCACCGAGGCTCCGTCCTCGGCACCGGCGGCCGAGGATGCCGAAGCCGCCGCCGAGGCTTCCGGCCAGACGGCCGGAGTTCCGGACGAGACCGCGACCACCGGGAGCGCAGCCACAGACGAGGCCGGGGCCGCGATGGTCGCCGAGGGTGCTCCCGTCGAGGAGGACGAGTCGGTGTCCACCGACGCGTCGGCCGAAGAGGCGTACGGACCGGGCTCCTACGTGGGCCAGGAGCCGCCGGAGGGCTTCGCGATCAAGGGCAACCCGCGGTCGATGAAGTACCACGTGCCGGGTTCGGACTCCTACGAGCGGACGATCACCGACGTCTGGTTCGCCACCGAGGAGGCAGCCGGCGCCGCCGGCTTCACCAAGGCCAACCGCTGAGACAGGCCCATCCCGGGAGGACCGGACTGGCGGCCTGATCGGCGCGTGAGGGGGGGGCCCCCCCGGGCGCCCCCACACCGGCGGGCGGCCCACCAGGGGGCCCCCCCACAAACCGCCCCCCCCCCCGCACCCCCCCCGCCACAC
>CAZGWN010000123.1:0-3563 GCA_964528755.1 uncultured Propionibacteriaceae bacterium | reverse complement strand
CTCTGGCTCACCGGCGCCATCAGCGCTAGCCTGGGCGCCGGCCTCACCGTCGCCCTGATCGCCACCATCCCGATCGCCCTGGCGGTCGGCTACGGCCAGGCGATGGTGCTGCGCCATCGCCGCCCCAAGCTCTACGCCGACCTCACCGACCACATCTCCGCCTGATCACCTCCCAGGAGCTCCCATGACCACCACCCTGAACAGCGTCACCCTCGAGACCACTGTCCCTCCGGCCGCTGACATTTCCGCCGGTCTACCGGCCGTCGCGTTCCGTTACCTGTCCGAACCGGACATGGTCGCCGCCGGCGTGACCGACATGGCCGCCTGCATCGACACGATGGAGGAGATGTTCGCCCTGCTCGCCGCCGGCGACTACCGGATGGCCGGCGCCAACAACGACTCGCACGGCGCGATGGTAACCTTCCCCGACAAGTCGCCGTTCCCGACGATGCCCCGCAACACCGCCGACCGCCGGTTCATGGCCATGCCGGCCTACCTCGGCGGGTCGTTCGGCACCACCGGCGTCAAGTGGTACGGCTCCAACCAGGACAACCGCGCCAAGGGGCTGCCCCGCTCGATCCTCATGTTCATGCTCAACGACACCGACACGGGCGCCCCGCTGGCGCTGATGTCGGCGAACCTGCTGTCCGCGTACCGTACGGGTGCCGTCCCCGGCGTCGGAGCCCGCCACCTGGCCCGCCCCGACTCGGAGGTGATCGGGATCGCCGGCCCCGGCGTGATGGCCCGGACCATCGTGCGGGCCATGGCCGTCGCCTGTCCCGGGCTGCACACCCTGAAGGTCAAGGGCCGCAGCGGGCGTGGGGTGGAGGCGTTCATCTCCTGGGTCCGGCGGGAACTGCCGCAGATCGGTGAGATCGAGATCGTCGAGGACCTGGCCGACGTGGTTCGTGGTTCCGACATCGTCAGCTACTGCACCTCGGGGGAGAGCGGGGACCCGTCCGGGTACCCCCTGGTGAAACGCGCATGGGTGAAGCCCGGCGCGTTCCTCGTGATGCCGTCGCTGTGCGAGATCGACGAGGGGATGGGGGCCGACGACGTACGCAAGGTCGTCGACAACAGCGGACTGTACGAGGCGTGGGCGGCCGAGACGGCCGGGCCGACCCATCACTCGGTGCCGATCATCGGCTGCAAGTTCACCGACATGATCGCCGACGGGCGGATGGCTCCCGACCAGATGGAGGACCTGAGCCGGATCGTCACCGGCGAGCTGCCGCGACGGCGGGACGAGACGGAGATCGTCCTGATGTCGGTCGGCGGGATGCCGGTGGAGGACGTCGCCTGGGGTACCGCCGTCTACCGGCGGGCGGTCGAGGCCGGGATCGGCACCGTCCTGAACCTGTGGGACAAGCCGGTGCTGGCATGAGTGCGACGGTGAGAACCGTGGATGTGGCCGTCATCGGGGTCGGCACGATGGGCTCGATGGCGCTGTGGCAGCTCAGCAAGGTGCCGGGGCTGCGCGTCCTGGGCCTCGAACAGTACGGTCCGGCCCACACCCACGGCTCGTTCAGCGGTGAGTCGCGGCTCTTTCGGGCAGCGGCCAAGGAGGGCGCCCTGTACGTTCCGGCGGCCTTGGAGGCCCGCCGACTGTGGCAGGAGCTGGAGGCCGAGTCGGGCCGGCAGATCCTGCTGCCGGTCGGGGCCCTGAGCATCGGGCCGCGCGGATTTGCGGATCTGGAGGCGACCCGGGAGACGATCCGTGAGTACGACCTGCCGGCCCAGGAACTGGGGGTCGATGAGCTGCGGGAACGCTACCCGCAGTTCGCGCTGGAGGCCGACGATGTCGGGATCCTCGACGAACTCGGTGGCGGCATCCGTCCGGAGGTGGCCGTGATGACCGCCACCGAGCGGGCGGTGGCCGGGGGTGCCGAGGTGACCTATCGGACCGAGGTGCTGGGGCTTGCCGAGGATGCCGACGGGGTCACCCTCACCACCTCTGCCGGGGCGGTCCGCGCCGGACATGTCGTGGTGACGGCGGGGTCGTGGACCTCCCGGGTGCTGCCCGAGCTGACGTCGCTGATCCATGTCGAGGCGTACGCACTGAGCTGGTTCATGCCGCGCCACATCGAGCAGTTCGGCCCGGACGTCATGCCGGTGTTCATGCGGGACCTGGACGGGGTGCATGCCTTCGGCGCGCCGAGCCTCGACGGATACAGCATCAAGATCTGCCCGAAGCTGTCCTGGGAGCCGGTCGATCATCCGTCCCGGATCCCGTCCGGTCTGACATCCGAGCAGATCGCCTGGCTCGGACAACAGGCCCACCGGATGATCCCCGACCTGGTGCCGGATCCGGTGCGCTGGTCGATCCACCACGATTCGGTGACCCCGACCCACGTACCGGTCATCGATCGGATCGGGGCCGGGCGGGCCGGGGCCGGGCGGGCCGGGGCCGGGCGGGCCGGGGCCGGGCGGATCAGCGTCGCCACGGGCATGTCGGGGAACGGGTTCAAGTTCGCCCCGGCGTACGGACGAATCCTCGCCGAACTGGCCACCCGGGGAAGCTCGGAGTGGCAACAGCCCGCGTTCACACTGTCTGGGCATCTGGCTCGCGCCGCATAAGTGGGAGGCGGATGCCGGGGGTGAGCCCAAATGACCACATGCGGGCACCGATCCCCGTACCTTCGTCGGGGCTCGGTGCGATCGAGCAGACCTTGCGGTCGATCGGGCTCACGACCCCTCCGGACCTGACCCCTCCGGGCCCGACCCCTCCGGGCCTGGCTCGCCCGGCGCCTCCAGGACCCCGATCCGGGCCACCGGAAGCCGCTCGGGGAACATCGCAGCCACCGCATCGGCGTCCTCGGCGGCGCAGGCGAGCAGCACGCAGGTGGAGGGGCCGGCGGAGGCGGAGGGATCGGGACCGTGCACACCGGCGGCCGCCCGGAACGCCAGACCTGCGGTCGCCGCCAGCTGATCACTCTCGTAGCCGATGCCCCTCGACCCGACCGGCAGGGCATCGTGGACGAGGCCGCTCCCCACGACCCGGACCAGGTCACCCATCGCCACGACATCGGGGTGGCCGACGGTGACGTGGTGCTCCGGGGCCGACAGCGGCAGCCCGGCACACACGACCACGTCACCCGGGTGCGCGCCGCCGGGGCTCGGAGGCTCGGGACGGCGGACGCCGAGGACGGTCACACCGATCCCGGTGGCGACCGTGGGCACGTTCTCCTCGGTCGACCCGGTGACCGCCTCCGGCGCGATCCCGGCCTCGGTGGCCAGCGCGCGAATCGCGTCGATCATCTCCCGGCCGGTCGGGTCGGCCTCGACACACAGGGCG
This sequence comes from uncultured Propionibacteriaceae bacterium, assembly GCA_964528755.1. GTDB lineage: Bacteria > Actinomycetota > Actinomycetes > Propionibacteriales > Propionibacteriaceae > Raineyella. The sequence continues at coordinate 268 of CAZGWN010000123.1, read as the reverse complement.
TCGATCAGGGCGACCGGCCGGGCACCGGCGCACAGCACCTCCAGCAGCGGCACCCGCGCGGCAAAATGCCCACTCACGGCCCCGGGGCAGGCGTAGCTGTCCTGCGGCTTGGGCCCGATCCCGCCCAGGGAGTCACAGGCCACCACCAGGCCGGCCCCGCCCGGATCGAGGTACATCAGGTCGCGGATGCGGCGGACGGAACTGGTCGGAGGTGGGTCAAGTCCCTGGTAGTGGTGTATCCGTTTCGTGATCTTTCGATACGGGGTCA
>CAZGWN010000122.1:0-3613 GCA_964528755.1 uncultured Propionibacteriaceae bacterium | reverse complement strand
GACACGCACGATCGCGGTCTCCGGCGACGGCGGCGGTCTCTACTCGATCGCCGACCTCGCCACCCTCGCCCAGCACGGACTCGACGTCACTTGGGTGGTCATCGACGATGGTGGCTACGGCGTGCTGCGCGGCTACATGGACGCCGCCTTCGGCCGCCACCCGGGGACCGACCTCGCGGTGCCGGACTACGTCGCCCTCGCCGGCGCCTTCGGCATCCCGGCGCGACGGGTGGCGCCGGACGCACTCGGCGAAGCGGTGCGCACCTCCCTCGCCGCCGACGGGCCTGCCGTCATCGTCGTCCCCGCGAGACTCGAGCTGTTCGCCCCGACGCACACCCACCGCACGGCGCTTCTCGGCTGAGACCATCAGAACGGAGTTCCCCCATGACCGAACACCTCACCGGGCCCGAGCCGGACCCGACCCGCAGCTTCCTCGACGACTTCGCGACCCTCTCCGGCTTCGGCGCGCTGCCAAACGGTGGTGTCGAGCGGCAGGCCGGCACCGTTGCCGACGGCGCCCAGCGTGACTGGCTCGCCGCGTGGTTGCGCGAGCGCGGCTTCACGGTGCTCGTCGACCGGATCGGCAACCTCTTCGGTGTGCGCGAGTGGCATCCGGGCGCGCCGTACATCCTCACCGGCTCACACCTCGACAGCCAGCCCAACGGCGGCCGTTTCGACGGCGCCTACGGCGTGCTCGCCTCCGCACACGCGGCCTGGCGGCTCGCCCGGCACGTCGACGCGGTCGGTGCCGATGCCTTCCCGTACAACCTCGCCGTCGTCGACTGGTTCAACGAGGAGGGCGCCCGGTTCATCCCGAGCATGATGGGCAGCGGTGTGTTCACCGGCAAGCTCGACCTCGATGCCGCACTCGCGACGACGGATCTGGCGGGCGTGAACGTACACGACGCGCTGGCCCACATCGGCTACCTCGGCACCGACGACCTGCCGGAGGTGATCGGCTACGCGGAGATCCACGTCGAGCAGGGGCGACGCCTGGAGGACGCCGGCATCACGATCGGGCTCGTCGAGTCGACCTGGGCGGCCCGCAAGTACGAGGTGACCGTCCTCGGCGAGCAGTCACACACCGGCTCCACGGTCATGGCCGACCGGCGTGACGCGCTGGCCGGCGCGGCGGCGTTCATCCTCCAGGCCCGCGAACTCGCCGAGCGACACACCTCCCCGGCGCTGCACACCGCGGTCAGCCAGGTCGTCGTGGAGCCGAACTCGCCGGTGGTGGTGGCCGCGAAGGCCACCATGAACTTCGACATGCGCTGCGAGAACCTTGCGACGATCGTCGAGGCCGACCGGGCGGTGGACGCGGCGATCGCCGGGATCGAGAAGCGCTACCGCGTGCAGGTCATCCGCCGGCTCACCCACGAGTGGGCGCCGCAGCCCTACCACTCCGCCGGCGTCGACCTGGCGCTCGACGCGGCCGAGAGGCTCGGACTGAGCAACGTACGCCTCCAGACGATCGCCGGCCACGATTCGACGAACATGAAGGATGTCGTGCCGTCGGTCATGCTCTTCGTGCCGAGCGTCGACGGCATCGCGCACAATGTCGGCGAGCTCACCAGCGACGACGACTGCCTCGCCGGCGTCACGCTGCTCACCGAGGTGGTCGCCCGCCTGTGCGCGGGGCGACTCGCCGATGACCACACGCCTCACCCGACGAGCTCGGACAGCTCCAGCCAGCGGTCCTCCAGGGTGGCTTTCTCCTCCTCGACGGCACCGAGTTCTGCGTTGAGGCGGGTCAGACCCTCGTAGTCGGACGGGTCGTGGGCGGCCATCCGCCCCTGGATGTCGTCGATCCGCTCGGCGAGCCGCTCCAGCTTGCGTTCGATGGCACCGATCTCCTTGTGCCGGGCCCGGTCCTCGGCCCCCGACGTACGCCCCGCAGGCGCCTCGGCTGCCGGTGCAGGTCGCAACGCGACCGGCGCCGCGGTCTCGGCATCCTCCCGCAACGCCAGGTACTCGTCCATCCCGCCCGGCAGGTGGCGCAGCCGCCCGTCGAGGATCGCGTACTGCTCGTCGGTCACCCGCTCGACGAAGTAGCGGTCGTGCGAGACGACGATGAGCGTGCCCGGCCAGGAGTCGAGCAGGTCCTCCATCGCGGTCAGCATGTCGACGTCGACGTCGTTCGAGGGCTCGTCGAGGAGCAGCACGTTCGGCTCGGCGAGCAGGACGAGCAGGAACTGCAGCCGGCGCTTCTGCCCGCCGGACAGGTCCCCGACCCGCGCGGACAGGTGCGCAGTGGAGAATCCGAGTCGTTCCAGCAACTGGGCCGGGGTGAGGTCCCTCCCGTCGACGACGTACGTCGTCCGGGTGCGGGCCAGCACATCTCGGACCCGGTCGGAGGAGATCTCGGCCAGGTCGCGGAACTGCTGGTCAAGGACGCCGAGTTTGACGGTCTTCCCCCGCCGGACCCGCCCCGAGGTGGGCGTCACCGTCCCGGCGATCAGCCCGAGCAGGGTCGACTTGCCGGCGCCGTTGGGACCGAGGATCGCCGTCCGCTCCCCCGGTGCGATCCGCCACTCGACACCGCTGAGCACCGGGCGGTCGTCGTACGTGACGGAGGCCTCGAGCAGGTCGACGACCTCCTTGCCGAGCCGTGCGGTGGCCATCCGGGACAGGGCCAGCCGGTCGCGCGGCTCGGGGACGTCGGCGATGAGGGCGTTGGCGGCCTCGACGCGGAACTTCGGCTTGGACGAGCGGGCCGGCGCGCCGCGGCGGAGCCAGGCGAGTTCCTTGCGCATGAGGTTGCGCCGCTTGGCCTCGACGGCCGCCGCCTGCCGGTCGCGTTCGACCCGCTGCAGCACGTACGCGGCGTAGCCGCCCTCGAAGGGTTCGACGATCCGGTCGTGCACCTCCCAGGTGGCGGTGGCGACCTCGTCGAGGAACCACCGGTCGTGGGTGACGACCAGCAGCCCGCCCGCGTCGTGCGCCCACCGATGGCGCAGGTGCCGGGCGAGCCAGGCGATGCCCTCGACGTCCAGGTGGTTGGTCGGCTCATCGAGGGCCAGCACGTCCCACTCGCCGACCAGCAGGGCGGCCAGCGCGACGCGCCGGCGCTGCCCGCCCGACAGAGTCCCGATCGAGGCATCCCAGGCCAGGTCCGGGACCAAGCCGGCGATGATGTCACGGATCCGGGCCTCACCGGCCCACTCGTACTCGGGGCGGTCGCCGACGATCTCCTCGCCCACGGTCGCGGCGTCCTCCAGCGTGTCCGACTGGTCCAGCAGGCCCACCCGCAGGTCGCGGCGGGCGATGACGCGCCCGGAGTCGGGCTGCTGGCGTCCGGCCAGCATCCGCAGCAGGCTGGACTTGCCGTCGCCGTTGCGCCCGACGATGCCGATCCGGTCGCCGTCGTTGACGCCGAGGGTGACCGAGTCGAAGACGATCCGCGTCGGATACTCCAGGTGCAGGGCCTCGGCCCCCAGTAGATGTGCCATCCCGCCCAGTCTAGGCAGGCCTCGGCTGCCGAAGTTGCCCTCGGCCCCAAGGCTGCCTTCGGCCCCCGAAGTTGCCCTCGGCCCCCGAAGTCAGACCGGTGTATTTTCAGTGGTCTCGCTGCTTGTCAATCTGGTGTGAACCGGTGGGTGGTGGGTTGGTCAGT
>CAZGWN010000121.1:0-3750 GCA_964528755.1 uncultured Propionibacteriaceae bacterium | reverse complement strand
CGTCGTGGCCGCCGCCCATGCCGGCGCCACGATGCCGGCCGACGGCGTCGATCTCGTCGATGAAGACGATCGCCGGGGCCTTGTCCCTGGCCTGCTCGAACAGGTCACGCACGCGGGAGGCGCCGACACCGACGAACATCTCGACGAAGTCCGACCCGGAGATCGAGAAGAACGGCACGCCCGCCTCGCCGGCCACCGCGCGCGCCAGCAGCGTCTTGCCGGTGCCCGGGGGCCCGTACAACAGGACGCCCTTGGGGATCTTGGCCCCGACCCGCTGGAACTTCGCCGGCTCGGCGAGGAACTCCTTGATCTCCTGGAGTTCCTCGATCGCCTCTTCACAGCCCGCGACGTCCGAGAAGGTGGTCTTCGGAGTGTCCTTGTTGGCGATCTTCGCCCGGGACTTGCCGAACTTCATCACCTGCGACCCGCCGCCCTGCATCGCGTTGAGCATGAAGAACAACAGGGCCGCAAAAAGGATGAACGGAATCAGTGTCGACAGCAACGAGGCCAGGAAGCTCGGCTGCGGATTCTCGGCCCGCCAGGATTCCAGGGTCCCCTCGGCCACTCGCTCGTTGAGCCGGGCGACGATCTGGTCGTCCTGGTTGCCGACCCAGTAGGTGCGGTACCGCGTCTGGTTGTCGTCGGCCATGGTGATCAGGACCTGCTGATCACCGTCCTTCATCACGACCTCGCGAATCTTGTCGTCCCCGTTGAGGATCTGGACGACCTTGGAGGTCGGCTCCTGGGTGTACCCGGATGTCTGGCCGGCGAACTGGCCCATGAGGACCAGGACCACCAGGGCGAGCACCACCCAGATGAGGGGGCCGCGGAACATTCGTTGCACTTTTTCTACCTGCCTCGAGGCTATGGGCGAGCGAGTTGACTCTACCCCGATCCGCCAAGTGCACGGTGACCCTGCTACGGGGGTGGGCAGGTGGTTGGAGCCGACGGCCTGGCGCGAGTGATCTCGCGACCCCCGACCCGCCCGCATCACGGCTCCGGCCGGCCCGGGAGACCGATCCCGGGGGGCCAAGGCACCTCGCTTGACTTGACGTCCCCCCTTTTTGGATGAGGCACCCCTTTTGTCGAGTGGCCACTCGACAAAAGGGGTGCCTCATCCAAGATCCCGGCAGGTGAACTGTCCACAGCCAGCCGTGACGTGGCGGGATTGTCCACAGTGGCACTCTCGGGCGTCCCCTCGGAGGCCGATCCGACCACACTCCAGGCATGAAGGAGTTCTCCACCTCTGACCGCCCACTTACCTTCGCCGCGTTGCAGCGGGACCAGCGCAACATCGCCACGACCCGCCAGCTCCTGAGGGCAGGTGTGCCACGAGGCCGGATCCACCGCTTCGTCAAGGTGAAGGGCTGGACCCGCTTGTCCAAGGGCATCTACTGTCTCAGCTCGTCCACTCCTGACGCCCGGCAGTGGGCGATCGCCGCCGCCCTCCGCGCGGAAGAATGGAAAGTTCCCTACGGCATTGGCGGTCTGTCCGCTGCACAGGCGTACGGCCTGACCATCCGGCGCGAAGCGAAGCCGACGGTCTGGGCTCCCCGAGGGCGGCAGTTCGCCGGACTTCCCGGCTGCCGGATTCGTGAGGACGGCCAGGAACGGCTCAGCAGAGCCCGCCGGGACCGATGGCCGAACCTCACGTCGCCGGAGGACACGGTCGTCGACCTGGCTGCCGAACTCGACGGCTTCGATCTGGCCGCAATTCTCGCCTCGGCGGTCCAGACCGGCCTGGTCACCCACAGCTCCCTGCTGACCGTCCTGACCCCCCGGCGGAGGGGTTCCGAGTTCCTGCTCGAGCTACTGGAGGACTCCCACGGCCTGGACAGCATCCTCGAGGTTGTCCTGGCCCGCTGCGTCTTCGAGCCTCATGCTCTCCCAACCCCAGTCCGACAGGCTCGGATCACCCGACACAGCATCGCCGACGCCCTGATCGACGAGTACGCCCTCATCATCGAGGCCGACGGCGCGAGCTACCACGACGCCGAGGCCGATGCCGTCCGCGACGCCGAACACTCCAGGCTCGGGTTCGTCACGCTCCGATTCGGCTACCACCGGCTGATCGACGATCCCTGCTCGGTGGCCCGGGAGATCGCGGATGCCCTCGCCGAGCGCGGCTGGCCGGGCAGTCTCCGGGCCTGCCCGCGCTGCCCCGACCCTCAGCGATAGATCTTCGGGTCCAGCACACCCAGGCCGGTGTAGTTGCGGTAGCGACCGTCGTAGTCCAGCCCGTAGCCCACGACGAACTCGTTGGGAATGTCGTAGCCCAGGTACCGGCAGGAGAAGTCGGCCCGCACCGCTTCCGGCTTGCGGAACATGGCCGCCACCTCCAGGCTGGCGGGACCTCGGGAGGCGAGGTTCGACAGCAGCCAGCTCAGCGTCAGTCCGGTGTCGATGATGTCCTCCACAACCAGCACGTGCCGGTCGTGGATGTCCACGGACAGGTCCTTCAGGAAGCGCACCACGCCCGACGACTTCGTCCCGGATCCGTACGAGGACACGGCCATCCAGTCCATCTGGCAGTGGATCCGCAGGGCCCGGGACAGGTCCGCCATCACCATCACCGCCCCGGTCAGCACGCCGACGAGCAGCACGTCCCGATCGGCGTAGTCGCGGTCGATCTCGCGGGCCATCTCCTCCACCCGGGCATGGATCTGCTCGGGAGTGAAGAGCACTTCGGTGAGATCGCCGGCAATGTCGTTCGCATCCACGCGCTCAGCTTGGCACACCGACCAGCGCGCCGTCGCGGCGGACCACCGTCAACCCGGGAACGTCGACACCGTCCTGGCCGTGCCACCCGGTGACCAGGCCCTCCACCGCCGCCACGTGGGCCTGCCCCGGCCCGGGCGATCCTCGCCGGACGAGCCACCGCCGGATCACCCGTCCACGCAGCGCCTCGGGCAGCCCCGCCAGCGCGTCGCAGTCCAGCGTCTCCCCCCGGACGACATCCGGCTCGGCCGCCGCGGCGAGCTCGTCCAGCAGGTCGGCATCGGCCCGGGCCAGCGCCGCCGTCCGGGCCAGCGCCTCGGCCACCGACCCGGTGCCGCCGAACTCCGCCTCCAGCACCGGCAGCACCCGGGCCCGGATCCGCACCCGGGCGTACCGCAGGTCGGCGTTGTGCGGGTCGTCCCACCAGGTCAGCCCGTGCTCCCGGCAGCATTCCCGCAACGTCGCCCGGGACAGCCCGAGCAGGGGCCGCACGTACGGCCCGCGCCGGGGCGGGATGCCGGCCAGGGACCGTACGCCGGAGCCGCGGACCATGCCCAGCAGGACCGTTTCGGCCTGATCGTCGCGGGTGTGGGCCAGCAGCACCCGGTCGGCGGGGGCGAGCCCGTCCTCGAAGGCGGCATACCGGGCGGTCCGGGCCGCGGCCTCCGGCCCGTCGCGGCGCGCCCGCTCGGGGTCGACCCGCACCCGGACGACCCGCACCGACCCGTCGAGGTAGCCGAGTCCCCGCAGAGCGGCGGCGGCCTCGGCGGCCACCCGGTCCGATCCCTCCTGGAGGTCGTGGTCGACGACGACGGCGCCGAGCCGGTCGAGCCGTCCGGCCCGGCGGCTCACCTCGTGGGCGGCGACCGCCAGGGCCAACGAGTCCGATCCGCCCGAGCAGCCGACGAGGATCCGTCCGCCGGACCCGGCGCCGAGGGCGGTCCGGACGGCACGGACGACCTGGACGGTGGCGGGGCCGAGCGCCTTCCGGGCCATCACGCCACCCGCGCCAGCCAGCGCTCCGGAGCTGTG
>CAZGWN010000120.1:0-3984 GCA_964528755.1 uncultured Propionibacteriaceae bacterium | reverse complement strand
CTCGGCCTGCCGGGACAGTGCCTTGATGATCTCCACCCGCTGCTGGACGCCGACCGGCAGGTCCTCGATCCGGGCGTCGGGATCGACGGCGAAGCCGAACCGCTCCGACACCTCCGCGACCCGGCGCCGGGCGGCCCTCACGTCGATCAGGCCGCCGCGACGCACCGGCTCGTTGCCCAGCGCCACCGACTCGGCGACGGTGAACACCGGGATGAGCATGAAGTGCTGATGCACCATGCCGATCCCGGCCTCGACCGCATCGCCCGGCCCGGTGAAGGTCACCGGCCGGTCGTCGATGAGGATCTGCCCCGCATCGGGGCGGTACAGCCCGTACAGCACGTTCATCAGCGTGCTCTTGCCGGCCCCGTTCTCCCCGAGCAGGGCATGGATCTCGCCCGGTTCGACCACCAGGTCGATGTGGTCGTTGGCGACCAGGGTGCCGAAGACCTTGGTGATGCCGCGCAGCTCCAGCTTCACGAACCCTCCCTGTCCCACCGGTCGGCGAGCACGATCGAATCTGCCGTACGGTCCCGGACCCGTACGTCACGGGGTAGGTTACCGGGGCCGTACGGCAGGGAATCCGGTGACTACTGCTGTGGGGAGTTCTGCGACTCGACCGTGGTCGTGCCGTCGATGATCTCCTGCTGGATCGACTCGACCGCGGTCTTGACATCGGCGGGGACCTGGGCGTCGAAGTCGTGGAACGGGGCGATGCCGACACCGCCGTTGCTCAGCGTGCCCACGTACGGTGCGTTGCTGAACGACCCGGAGGAGGCGGCCTTGACGGTGTCGTAGACGGCGGCGTCGATCTCCTTCAGCACGGAGGTGATGACGATGTCGCCGTACTCGGTGGATTCGTACCAGTCGGAGTCGACCCCGATGATGTAGGTGTCGCCGGCCTTCTCGGCGGCCGCGGCGGCGCCGAGCCCGACCGGTCCGGCCACGGGCATGATGATGTCGGCCTTCTGCGCGATGAAGCCCTCGGTGAGGGTCTGGCCGGCGGCCTGGTCGTCGAAGTTGCCGGTGAAGGAGCCGTTCTGGGCCGCCTTGTCCCAGCCGAGCACCTTGACGTCCTTGCCGCTGTCCTTGTTGTAGCGGGCGACCCCGTCGACGAAGCCGTCCATGAAGACGGTCACGGACGGGATCTCCTGACCACCGAAGGTTGCCACGGTCCCGGTCTTGGTCGTCCCGGCGGCGACATACCCTGCCAGGTACGCGGCCTCGGCGGTGTTGAAGACCAGCGGCTTGGCGTTGTCGATGGTGATCGGGTTGAAGCTCTCGTCGGAGAAGGTCGAGTCGAGCAGGCCGAACTCGACGTCGGTGTTGGCCTTGGCGGCGTCCTCGATGGCCTGTTCCAGCAGGAAGCCGACCCCGATGGTGAGCTGGCAGCCCTGCTGGACCATGGATTCGACGTTGGGCGCGTAGTCGGAGTCGGCCTTCGACTCGGCTGTGGCGGACTGGACTCCGAGGTCGGCGACGGCCCGGTCCAGCCCCTCCTTGGCCGACTGGTTGAAGGACTTGTCGTCCCAGCCGCCGGCATCGGAGACCAGACACGCCTTGAAGTCGCTCGCCCCGGGGGCCGATGCCGAGGGACCGGCGCTCTCCTCGGGGGCCTGTCCGCAGCCGGCCAGGGTCAACGCGGTGGCCAGCGTCAGTCCGGTGAGCGCAATCGTCGTTTTTCTCACAGCACACTCCTGCATCGGGTCGGAATGCCCGGCACCGGGCCTCCCGTCCCGGCCCGGGCTGAACTTGGACGCGACACTAGAGCACCGCCGCGGCGGATGGAGCAGTGACAGGCCGCCCGTTACGCAGTTGTTCCCATCGGGCGAGGGGTCCCGGCCCCCTCGGACGTTTCCTAGGATGGTCGGGCCGATCCCGCGGCATCCGCCTGCCAGAAAGGTTCCGATGCGTTCCCTCATCCGGATCCTCACCCTCACCCGCAGCCTGTGGCCGATGTACCTGGGGATCGCGCTGTGCTCGGTGGGCATGTCGGTCACGGCCCTGGTGGTGCCGTTCCTCATCGGCCACGCCACCGACGCGGTCGTCGCCGGCGTGCGGACCGGGCCCTCGGTGACCGCCGTGCTGCCGACAGTGGTGACGATGGCGCTCGGCGTCCTCGCCGCCGAACTGGCCAACACGGCCTTCACCAACATCGGCGGCTACCTCGGCGACACCATGACCGCCCGGCTTCGCCGCGTGCTGTCCACCCGGTACTACGAGAAGTTGCTCGCGCTGCCGCAGCGCTACTACGACCACGAACTGTCCGGCACCATCATCGGCCGGCTGTCGCGGTCGATCAGCGAGGTGACCGACTTCGTCAAGTCGATGTCGAACACCTTCTTCTCACTGCTGCTGACCACCGTGGCCGTCCTCGTCATCACCGCCGTCTACTCGTGGCCGCTGGCCGTGCTGCTGGCCGTGATGACCCCGGTCTACGTGTGGCTGACCACCCGTACGTCCAGTCGTTGGCAGGCCGCGGAACAGGCGAAGAACGATGCGCTCGATCTGGCCAACGGCCGGTTCTCGGAGGTGATCGGGCAGATCCGGGTGGTCCGCAGCTTCTCCCGAGAGCGGGCCGAACGCGACGGCTTCGACCGGCACTACGCCCGGATGGTCGACCTCACCCGCGGCCAGGCCCGGCACTGGCACGGGATGGACACCTTGCGGCGGGTCGTTCTCAATGTCGCGTTCTTCGCGATGTACCTGGTGATCTTCGTCCAGACCGCCCGCGGCGACTACTCGGTGGGGGTGATGGTGCTGCTCATCCAGCTGATGTCGATGGCCCGCCAGCCGATCCTGCTGATGAGTTTCATCATCGACTCCGCCCAGCACGCGGTGGCCGGGTCCCGCTCCTATTTCGAGGTGATGGACGAGCCGGTCGAGCGGCGCGAGCCGCCCGCCGTGACGGCCGGGCCCGACCCGGCCGGGTCCGCCCCGGCCGGGTCCCCGGCCCTGTCCTTCGCCGACGTCGACTTCTCCTACGAGCCGGGCCGGCCGGTGCTGCGCGGGATCACCTTCACGGTCGGCCGGGGGGAGCGGGTCGCGCTGGTCGGCGAGTCGGGTGGGGGCAAGTCGACCCTGGTCAACCTTCTGCTCGGTCTCTACCCGGCCGATGCCGGCCGGATCCTGGTCCTGGGCCGCGACTCCGCCGCGCTGGACCCGGCCGAGCTGCGCGCGCAGATCGGCGTGGTCTTCCAGGACCCGTCGCTGTTCTCGGGAACGATCGCCGAGAACATCGCCTACGGCCGGCCCGACGCGGACCCGGAGGAGATCCGTGAGGCAGCCCGGCGGGCGAACGCCGATCGGTTCGTGTCCGGGTTCCCCGCCGGCTACGACACCGTCATCGGGGAACGGGGGATGCGGCTGTCCGGTGGCCAGAAGCAGCGGATCGCGGTGGCCCGGGCGATCCTCAAGAATGCGCCGGTGCTCGTCCTGGACGAGGCGACCAGTTCGCTGGACACCCGCGCCGAGCGCCTCGTCCAGGCGGGACTGGACGAGCTGATGGCCGACCGGACGACGCTGATCATCGCCCACCGGCTGTCGACGATCTCCTCGGTGGACCGGATCGTCACCCTGCGCACCGGCCGGGTCGACGAGATCGGGTCGCCGGAGACGCTGGCCCGCTCCGGAGGGATCTACGCGCAACTGTTGGCCCTGCAGGCGTCGAGCAATCGGGCCGACCGGGCCCGGCTGCGCGCTTACGACATCACCACCGGGGAGCCGGACGACGCCGATGCCGTGTCTCACGACAATGGGGACAACCCGATGTCGTGAGGCCCGTGACCGGGGCGTCCCACAATTCGTGGGACGGTCCGGGCTCACAGTACGTGGGATTCCGCTGCGGAGGGGCTGATGCGGTCGTGGGTCATTCGGTCGGCCGGTCCGGGTCCTGCGGCGGATGGTCGAGGGGGCGAGGTCCGTCGGCGGGTCCGAGGTCGACAAACCCGGTACGTCAACCGGCCTGGCGGGCGATGACGTCCCCCC
>CAZGWN010000119.1:0-4092 GCA_964528755.1 uncultured Propionibacteriaceae bacterium | reverse complement strand
CGTCGCGATCCTCACCAACCACCCCGATGCTGCCGCCGGGTGGGCCGACTCGCTGGGGGCGATGATCGACGCCGACCCCAAGACCCGCGACTCCATCTGGCAAGGCGTCGCCCTCGCCCTCGGCGCCCTCGCCGACCCCCGCGTCCTCGACGCGGTCACACCCCGCGAGGGCGAGACCCCATTCGACCCCGAAACCTTCCTGCGCGAGTCCGGGACGCTGTACCTGCTCGCCACGGGTGCTGGTGCCGGGGCTTCGGCGGCGTTGGTGGCGGCGTTCATCGAAGACCTCATCGAAACCGCCCGGCGTCTCGCCGCCCGCTCACCCGGCGCACGGCTCGACCCACCCCTCCTGCTGGCCCTGGATGAGATTGGGAACCTCGCGCCGCTGCCGTCCCTGCCGACGTTGATGGCCGAAGGTGGCGGCACCGGCATCACCACCCTACCCGTCCTCCAATCGCTCGCCCAGGCACGCGACAAGTGGTCCGACCACCAAGCCGGAGCGATCTGGGACGCCGCCATCGTCAAACTCATCCTCGGCGGCGCCTCCAACAGCCGCGACCTCCAAGACCTCACCACCCTCATCGGCGAACGCGACGAATACACCGACTCCGTCACCCTCGGTGACCACGGCACCAGGTCGAACCAGCGCTCCGTACGGCGGGTGCCGATCCTGCCACCCGACCGCATCCGCACCCTCCCCTTCGGCACCGGCGTCACCCTGCTCCGCTCCGCGCCGCCGATCATCACCGACCTGACCGCCTGGCCCACCCGTCCCGACGCCGAGACCCTCAAACGCAACCGCCGCGAACTGGAACAGCTCCTGCAGAACCCCCGTGCATGACCGGGGTCGCGGGGTGCACCTGACCGGTACCAGCAGCCCACACCACCAGCGGGCTGCAGTCCACGAGTTGAGAGGTACCGCGTCATGGCCATCCGCACCCAGGAATCCCTGTCCGGGTTCATCGCATCCGACCCACAGCTGACCTACACCGAACGCGGCGATGCCCGCTTCTACGCCCGCTACGGCCAAGAGAACTTCCAACGCGAAGAAGACGGCACCTTCACCAAACTGGAACCCTCCTTCGGCAACCTCGTCCTCTACCGCGCCACCGCCGAACGCGCCTTCGAACGCTTCACCAAAGGCGACCAGTTCGTCGCCGAAGGCTACGCCCACGACTACACCTACGAACGCGACGGACAACGCATCGCCGGCGAAGAGTTCGTCGCCAAGAAGATCGGCCACGACACCGCCCGCACCCGCTACGACGTCGACCGCACACCCCGCCAAGCACTCGAACGCCAGGCGGCTGGGCAGGCCTTCGAACCACCCCAGCAGCACCAGGCCACGCCCGCTGCCGACAGCCTCAGCATGTGACCGGGGGTACCTGTCATGAACACTCACGGCCCCGAGCCCGACGACCAGTACGAGGACCCCGGCATCCTCGACGACCACCCCCACACCCCCGACACCAGCGCGCTGCCAGAACCACCGCACCCGATCAACTGGAACCTGCTGTCCGCGCAGCATCTGGAAGCAGAACTGCTGGAGCTGAACCGGTGGGTCGACTGGCTCCGCCACACCTACGGCCTCCCCGCCTCAGTCATCCCGCCCTACTGGCACCGCCACCCCGAACTGGTCTGGGAACTTTCCGCGCTGCACCTGCACTGGCTATGCGCCTACGACCCCGAACAAAACGGCTCCGCACCCCTGGGATGGCACCGCGACTTCGCCGACGCCCGCCACCGCCTCCGTGACTGGGTCACCGCCTCCGGCACCCGCCTGGACCGCGACCGACCCACCCGACAGACCACCTGGCCCGGCGAAGAACCCCAACCCACCCACGACGAGTCCGTCATCACCGACCGAGACGCCGACTTCGTCCAATACGTCATCGACCAAGTCAACGAACGACAGGCTGCCGAAGACGCCTTCTACGCCAGCCTGGATGACCGGATCGACCCGGCGACCGATGAGGTTCGCGACGATGTTCTGGGTCCTGAGGGTGGATGAGGATGGTGCGCAGGTATCACCGCACCACCGCCCGGGTCGAGGCGGATCGGCCCCTGCGCGTCCGATACGAGCCGCGCGAGGAGATCGATGTCGCGAAGGTTGCCGAGGTGTTGATCCGGATCGCGCTGCGCACCGCCGGCGACCAGCCCGTCGGGCAGTCCGGCGCCCATCTTCGTCGCCTGCTCGTAGCCGAACGCTAAACTGGGTCCACATCAAGTTTCGGCGCTGTTGGCACCTACTCTTGCTAAGCCCCGTTCGCGGGGTGTTCTTTTCGACTCTGACGTGACCGCCTCCGGCGCCCCACCCGCCCCCAGATATGTGGGGGCCTGTGAAAGGCGGTCACCATGACACTCGATCAACTCTCCGGCCTCGACATCTCAGGCCTTCGACGCCTCGCCCGCACCACACCACGCCCAGACACCACTGCGTCCGGGAGTGAAGGGAAGGTGGCGGCGATCAGCTACCTGCGGGTCTCGACCAAGGATCAGGCCACCCGCAACGGGCTGGAAGAGGGCCTGTCGATCCCGGCCCAGCGCGAAGCCGCGCAGCGCAAGGCCGAACAGCTCGGTGCGGTCATCATCAAGGAGTTCATCGAGCCAGGCGAGTCAGCCAAGACCGCCCAACGACGCGCGCTCCAAGAGATGCTCGACTACGCCACCACGCATCCGGTGCGGTACTGCATCATCAACAAGGTCGACCGCCTCGCCCGCAACCGGCTCGATGACGCCAAGATCCACGCCGCGCTGCGGGATGCGAACATCAGCCTGGTCTCAGTCACCGAGAACATCGACGAGACCCCCTCAGGGATGCTCATGCACGGCATCCTGGCCTCCATGGCCGAGTTCTACTCGCTGAACCTGGCCCAGGAAGTCCTCAAAGGCATGACCCAGAAAGCCGCCATCGGCGGCACCCCCACCAAAGCCCCCTTGGGCTACCTCAACGTCCGCACCACCGACGCCCGAGGACGCGAGTCCCGCGAGATCCAAGTCGACCTCGAACGCGCCGACCTCGTCCGTTTCGCCTTCACCGCCTACGCCACCGGAGACTGGTCCCTGTCGCGCCTGGCCAAAGAACTCACAGCCCGCGGCCTGACCACCCGACCCACCCCATCGCAGCCCGCCAAACCGGTCACCACCACCGGGCTGCACAAGATCCTCACCAACCCCTACTACCAGGGCACCGTCACCTTCCGCGGCGTCAGCTACGACGGCACCCACCAGCCCCTCGTCGACGCAGAGACGTGGCTGCGTGTCCAGACCAACCTCGACGCCAACAACGCCCGCGGCGAACGACCCCAGAAGTACGACCACTACCTCAAAGGCACCCTGTACTGCGCCTGCGGAGCCAAGCTCATGATCGAACGCCCCCGCGACAAGGCCGGGGACCGCTACGAGTACTTCACCTGCTCCGGACGACGCCGCAAGACCACCAACTGCACCCGCTCAGCGATCCTCGCCGAACGCGCCGAAGCCGAGATCGAACGCACCTACCAGCGCAACTCCCTGACCCAGACCCAGGCCGAGCACGCCCGGAAGGTCCTCAACGACGTATTCGACCAGCTCGAAGGATCCAGCGAGGACGAACGCAAGCTCCTGACCGCCCAGCGCAACAAGCTCGAAGCCGAACGCCTCAAACTCGTCCAAGCTCACTACGCCGACGCGATCCCCCTCGACCTCCTCAAAAGCGAACAAGACCGCATCCGCGCCAGCCTCGACCAAATCACCACCCGGCTCGACAACCTCACCGACACCTACGCCGAGGCCCGAGCAGGCTTAGACCAGCTCACCGATCTCCTGGTCGACCTAGACGACCTCTACAACAAGTGCGAACCCGCCGAACGACGCATCCTCAACCGCGCCCTGTTCACCCGCATCACCATCGACGACGAAGAGAACGCCACCTACACCCCCGAGCAGACCACAGCCAGCGTCCTCGCCCACACCCGCATCGATGCCCCGGCCCACGTCACCGCAGAAACAAAACTGCCCCGCCATCAGGCGGGGCAAGTTTCGATCTTCTCATCTTACGTGGAGCATAGGGGATTCGAACCCCTGACCTTCTCATTGCGAACGAGACGCGCT
>CAZGWN010000118.1:0-4331 GCA_964528755.1 uncultured Propionibacteriaceae bacterium | reverse complement strand
TCGAACACCTCCGCGGCAGCGCACTCGGCTTCCGAAACCTCACCAACTACATCGCCCGCAGCCTGCTCGAGACCGGAGGATTCAGACCCCAACTACACCGTGGATTGTGAAGAGCCTCCAAACCCTCCTCGCCGACGCCGCCCCTGACCCGGCAGCCTGGCTCGTCATCTTCGACGACGACGTAACCTTCGTCCATCCGCACCGATCGCGGATCATCGACTACGCCGCCGAGGCGCACCTGGATCTGGCCATGCCCGCCCATTGGCCGTCCAGCCCCCACACCTTCAACCACACAGTCCTCCGACCTGCCAGCACCGTTCGCCGCGTACGATTCGTCGAAGTGGGCCCGCTCCTGCTGGTTTCACCAGACGCGCGGCAGAGCATACTGCCGTTCCCCGCCGATGCTCAGATGGGTTGGGGACTCGACGTCCACTGGGCGACCCTCGCCGCCCGGGGGAAAATCACCCTCGGTGTCATTGACACCACACCGGTCATCCACCACGGCCCCGTCGGCGCGGCCTATCCGCGAGGAGGAGAAGAGCAGGTACTCAACCACTACCTCCGCGAAGCGGGTATCGGGTCCGCCTACGAACTCGTCGGCTCGCTGACGCCTCGCTGGCATGCCTGGCAACGGACCCCGCCGTGGACGCGCTGACCGTCGCGCTGTGAAGTGCGCTGGATTCGGTGCTTGTCAACGTGATACCCCAGATCCGAGAGCTTGTCGACCCCATTGGGCCCGACGGCGGGCGAGCCTTCGGTCAGGACCAGGCAGGTCGTCGCATCGGCGAGCCGCTCCATTCGATGTTGCTTCATCGAGCCACCAACCCCCCGACGTCCTCGACCGCGTTCTCGCATGCCGCCACGGCCGCCTGGGCCCAGTGATCCCACGCCAAGCCGTGCTCGTACCAGGTCCGAGCCTCGCGACTCATCCTCACCAACGTCCGGGCATCGGCGACGCGGACCAGCGCATCAGCCGCACGACCCGCCAGATCCGGCCCAGGCTCGACCAGAACCCCTGTCGTGCTGTCCCGCACGATGCTGTCGACCCCCCCGACACGGGTGGCCACCACCGGCAGCCCATGAGCAGCAGCATCGGTCAGGGTCACGCCGGCGGCGTTGGCCACCGCCAGTTCCAGCAACACATCCGATCCCTGGTAGATGTCGCTGACCTCCGTGGCAGAGCGGCGGCCGAGGTTCGTTGCCCAGTCCGGCATTGTCGACGGACCATTCCCGACCACGGTCAGGTGCACGTCGAGTCCGCGAGCGCGGGCGCTGCTGACGGCCGCCAGAACCTGTTCGCCGCCCTTGCGTTCCCAGTCACTGCTGACCATGAGCACCTTCAACGCCCCTTCCCGACGGGCAGACCACCTCGCTTCCCGCGACGACATCATCTGATCGGGAGCGACCGTTTCGATGCCTGCCCCCATGGGCGCCAACGTGCACGCCTCCCGTGGCACGCCGTAGCCGCCGACCAAGGACTCGATGGCCCACTCCGACGAGGCCACGAAACGGGTCGTCGCACGAATTGCCCGCGTCGTGACGCTCTCGGCCTGGAGCGACGACAGCGGGTGCTGTGATGCGAACATCGGGTAAAAGCCGCGTAACTGGGCAAATGTCCCGTCAGTCACCTGGACCACGGGAACGCCCCGAACCTGCAGGAACGCAATGTCAGAGGACGCGGCCACTGCCAGCACTACATCGACGGGCTCGGCCGCCAGCCGACGCCGCAGGCGCCGTCCTCGCGTCCATGCTGTCGCCACACCGAAATCGCACAGATATCCCCGCGCAGAAACCATACCGAGTCCTCGGGCCAACGCCCGGTCGGGCCAGGCCACCTCACCGACCGTCGACAGGTCGGCCACGTCGGCGACGTCACGCAGGTGCGCCCGCAACGGTTGAAGCACGCCCGACCATGCGCCGGGGTCCTCCAAAGACCACGGCGTCACGAGCCCGATGCGCATAGCTTCTCCTTCCGAGGCCACCGACGCCGATTCCATGTCTCGCTTGCCCATCCGGCGATGCGTGTGTTCAGGACCACCGATAGCTTGATACTATGCGCATCGTCGTCGTGTCTCCCACGCTGCCCATCGACAACCCCGACAACGCTGGGGAGCGTTACCTCGGGCACCTGACCCGCACATTGTCGACGGATCACCAGCTGATTTACCTGGTCCCTGACAATCCCTCCAATCGGAGGGCAGCGCCGACGGCAGTCGCCGACCACATCCTGGTTGCTTTGGATGTCAGGATTCCGCACGTCCCTCCGATTCCGTGGCTGGTCGCGCAGGGACGTCAGATCGCGCCCGACCGACCGCCCGCCGGCTTCCTGACGGGCCTACGACGCTCGCATGACGCACGCCGGGCACTCTCCGAGGCCGACATCGTCGATCTGCAGTGGGAGGAGAGCGCGGCAATGCTCCCGCAGCTTCGTGCGATTGCGCCGCACGCGCGTTTCGTGTCCACCCTCCACGACGTGGTCAAGCAACGATTCGACCGGGAGGCCACTGTTGCCCGGGGCTGGCGGCAGCGATTCAAGTCCGCCGGTGCGCGCGTGCAGGCTCGTCTGGTGGAACGCTTGGTGAGGCGCCAATCCGACACCATCGTCGTTCTCAGCGAGAAGGACCGCGACCTGGTTGGTGACCTGTCGATGACGACTGTCATCTACCCACCGTTGGCCGTCGATGCCGCTCCTCGCCCGGAGCAATCAACCGAGGTGGCGGACAACGACCTAGGGGCTCCTGCTGCCCTGTTCGTCGGGCCGCTTCATCGCCCTGCCAACTATTGGGGCATATCCTGGCTCGTAGGGTCAGTGTGGCCGACGGTTCTCGCCGCGATTCCACGGGCCAGGCTGCTCATCGCTGGCAACGCGCCCGCCGAACGGGTCGCCAGTCTGGCTGGCCATCCCCGGGTGGATGTGCTTGGGTTCCGGGATGACCTCAACGCGCTCCACGACCAGGCCGCGGTCGTCGTCGCCCCACTGCTGCTCGGCGCCGGGGTGAAGTTCAAGGTGGTCGACGCCCTCGTCCGGGGGATCCCCGTGGTCGGCACGAGCATTGCCATGGAAGGGATCGGCGACGCCACTTGGTTCCCAACGGCCCACGATGAACCGGAGTCCTTCGCCGCCGAGCTGATCCGGATCCTCCGTGACCCGGCGACCGCTCGCCACGACGCCGAACAGGCACGGCAATGGGCGGAGGAACGGTACGGGGAGGCACAGTTCCGGCGCAGGGTCCGGGATGTCTACGGAGGCCTGACGCCAGCGGAGATGCCGGCCAGCGAGGCCGCAGATGGCTTCTCGCCGGCCATCTCCGTCGTCATTCCGGTCCGCAACGGCCAGGCTGTCCTCCCCGATCAACTCGATTCGCTCGCCCGCGAACCGGAGGCACCGTCGATCGAAGTCGTCGTCGCCGACAACGGTTCCACCGATCGGACCCGCGAGGTCGCCCTCAATCATCGGGCGTGCTTCGGCGACCTGCGCGTCGTTGATGCCGGTCAGCGTCCCGGCGTCGCCCATGCCCGCAATGAGGGGGCCCGAGCCGCCCGCGGGAGACACATCATCTTCGTGGACGCCGACGACGAGATCCGCCCGGGATATGTCAAGGCTATGGAGCAGGCTTTCTCCGACGCCGACCTCGTCGCTGCTCGCACCGTGACGGCGCGGCTCAGTGGGCAGTCGCGCGCCCTTCGCGAGGATCCGGTGGAACTACCGACCGCGCTCGGGTACCTGCCGTACGGGCTGGGCTGCGCCCTGGGCGTCTCCCGCGAGGTCATGCTGCGCCTGCGCGGCTTCGACGAGAGTTTCGCGGGAGGCCATGAGGAGGTCGATTTCTGCTGGCGCGCCCAGCGCGCTGGATATCAGATCCGCCGGGCACCTGACGCGGTGCTGGACTACCGCCAACGTCCGACCGTCCACAGCGCGTTCCGACAGTTCCGCCGATATGCCAGTTCATCGATGATGCTGTGGGTTCGCTACCACGACTCGGCGCCGCTGATCCCGGTGTCCTTCAAGGGTGCTGCCAGGAATCTGCTGAGAGCGCCGCTCATGCTTCCTGGCCTCCTCGCCTCGTCCTCCCGCTTCGAGACGGCGCGCCGCTTGGGCTGGACCCTCGGCACGGTGGACGGGCATCTGGCCTACCGCTTCCTGGGAAAGCCACCGGCGCCGATCCTCATGGACGCGGTCGACGAACGCCGCTCCGGCATCGGCGCCACCGAGTGTTAGGGTCGTCCCGGCTTGTTCGGGCGAGGGTGTCCGAGTAGGTCACAGTGCAATGGCGTGGGGGGCTGAGTAGATGTCGCGTTTGTTGGTGACGGGTGGTGCGGGGTTCATCGGG
>CAZGWN010000117.1:0-4457 GCA_964528755.1 uncultured Propionibacteriaceae bacterium | reverse complement strand
CGGAGGCCGACGGGCTGGTCACCAGCGGGTTACACCACCATAAGGGGCACTACTCGGAGGTGCTGGGGTCACGGCCCCATCGTGACAGTTCCCCGGCCGACCGAACCCCGAGGGAGCCGCTCGGGGCACCGCCCTAGGCCGATTCCTCCGGCCGGGCCCGCTCCTGCCGGTCGTACGGCACCTGGTGCGCCTCCAGCCAGGCGACGATGGTCTGGTCGTCGGGCACCACGATGGTCACCGACCCGTCGCCCTCGGAGAACTCGGCGGGTAGGTGGCGGTGCCCCAGCAGGTGGGCCACCTCGCCCATCTGGCGCATGCTCGTCGGGGCGATGACAAGGACCTCGGTGGCTTCCTGGGCGACGATGATGAGTTCGGAGGAGGTCAGCGCCAGGATGTCGCCGTCGCGCAGCACGGTGCCCCGCGGAAGCCGCAGTCCCAGCCGTCGGCCGTGGTCGGTCACCACCCGCTGGACGGGGCGGACCAGGTCCGAGGAACCCATCCGTACCCGCTCGATGTGACGGCGCTCCCGTTCGGCAACGGGCAGGTCAGCGAGGTTGCCACGGATCCGAGTGACGACCACAACTCTCCTCTCGCCGGGTCACGCTGCCACTCTGGCACCCGGCGGGGGCACTCAAAAGCACCCCAGGCCACCTGCAACACGATCGACCAGCCCGGGAAACACCTGCGTCACACGCGGCGAGGACCGCCCTCACCCGGCGCGGGGGCCCGCGACCCGGCGCAGCAGCCCGCCGAGCCGGTCCCGTTCGTCGGGCAGCAGGGAGGCGAACACCTCCTCGGCGGCCCGGTCGCGCACCTCCTCCAGCCGCTGCTGCATCGCCCGCCCGTCGGCAGTCGCGGTGAGGATCTGGGCCCGTCGGTCGAGCGGGTCGGGCGAGCGACGGATCAGGCCGGCCTCCTCCAGCGCGTCGAGGACGTCGGTCAGCGAGCGGGGGGCGATGTGGAGGCGTTCGGCGAGCCGGGCGGGACGCAGGCCCTCACCGGAGCAGATCACTCGCAGGGCGCGGCCCTGGTGGGGCGGCAGGGGCCCGCCGAGCTCCAGCGTGTGGTGCCGCAGCCGCCGGGCCACGGCCTGTACGAGGTCGGCCAACTCGGGCGCCGTGGGGGTCCGCTCCATGGCGGGAATGATACCGCCAGGACGTACGTTTGACTCATTGTGAGGTAACCACACATAATGGTTCCGGGACACGCCGTCCGCACAACCCGCCGACCTTCCCGATCCTCACCTCACCGTCCCGAGGAGGTGCCCATGGCTCATCCATCCTTCGGCCCCGAGATGGGGCCGGGCGGCTTCGGCCGCCCCGCGCGGATCGACCCCGCCGACCGCGACCAGCTCGACCGTTCACCGGTCCCGCTGTCGCGGGTGGCCGGCCTGTTCCGCCCCTACTCCCCGCAGCTGATCGTCGTGCTCGTGATGATCGTGGCGACCTCGATCGTCGGGCTGGCGCAGCCTTTCCTGGTACGCGAGATCATCGACGTGGCCATCCCCCACCAGGAGGTCCGGCTGTTGGTCTGGCTCGTCGCCGGACTCATCGCGGTCGCGGCCGTCTCCCAACTCATCGGGGTCAGCCAGACCTGGCTGAGTTCCAGCATCGGCCAGCATGTCATGCACGACCTGCGGACGCATGTCTTCCACCATCTGCAGAAGCAGTCGCTGGGCTTCTTCACCCGCACCCGCGGCGGGGAGATCCAGTCGCGCCTGGTCAACGACGTCGCCGGCATGCAGTCGGTGGTCACCACCACCGCCACCTCCATCGCCTCCAACGCCACCACCGCGGTGGCCACCGCGATCGCGATGGTCACCCTCAGCTGGCGACTGAGCCTGTTGTCGCTGATCGTCATCCCGCCGGCCATCTGGTTGACCCGCCGGGTGGCGCTGATCCGCCGCGACATCACAGCCGAGCGGCAGCGGGAGATGGCCCGGATGCACTCCCACGTCGAGGAGACCCTGTCGGTCAGCGGCGTACGCCTCGGCAAGACGCTCGGCACGCGGGCGGCCAGCGCCGCCACCTTCGACGACATCTCCGGACGGCTGATCAACCTGGAACTGCGCAGCCAACTGGCCGGACGCTGGCGGATGGCCACGATGCAGATCATCTTCGCCGCGATCCCGGCGCTGATCTACCTGGTCGCCGGGTTGCCGGCCACCTCGGGCGGGATCACCATCGGCACGCTGATCGCCTTCTCCACCCTGCAGGCCCAGATCTTCCGGCCGCTGATGGGGCTGATGAACGTCGGCGCCCAGTGGGTGTCCTCGATGGCACTGTTCAGCCGGATCTTCGACTACCTCGACCTCGTGCCGGAGGTCCCCGAGCCGGAGCACCCGGTCACCGTCGACCGCTCGGCCGTCCACGGGCACATCACCTTCGACGGGGTCTCCTACCGCTATCCCGACGCCGACCGCAACGCCCTGACCGACGTCACCCTCGACATCCCCCCGGGCAGTACGCTCGCCGTCGTCGGCGAGACCGGGTCGGGCAAGTCGACCCTGGCCTCACTGCTGCCCCGGCTGAACGACCCGACCGCCGGGCGGGTGCTCATCGACGGCATCGACGTCCGCGACATCGCCTCCGACGACCTCACCTCCCTGGTCGGGGTGGTCTCCCAGGAGACGTACCTGCTGCACGACACCGTCCGGGCGAACCTCCTGCTGGCCAGGCCCGACGCCACCGACGACGAGCTGTGGCGAGCCCTGGAGGTGGCCCGGATCGCCGACCTCGTCGTCGACCTGCCCGAGGGGCTGGAGACGATCACCGGGGCACGAGGGTTCCGCTTCTCCGGCGGCGAGCAGCAGCGGCTGGCGATCGCCCGGACGATCCTGCGCAATCCGCCGGTGCTCGTCCTCGACGAGGCGACCAGCGCCCTGGACAACGAGACCGAGCGCGAGGTGCAGGCCGGCCTGGACCGGCTCGCCGCCGGGCGGACGACACTCACCATCGCGCACCGGCTGTCGACCGTACGCCACGCCGACGCGATCGCCGTCCTCGATCACGGGCGGGTCGTCGAGCTGGGCACCCACGATGAGCTGATGGCCCTGGGCGGGACGTACGCGGCCCTGGAAGGTGCGGCGCGGGCGGCGGTGCCGGCGTCGTGATGCGCTTCTCAGCGATGACCGGTGGGAACTCATCGAGCCGTTGCTGTCGCTGCGGGCCGGCGTGGCGTGACCTGTCGACCTCGTTCGGTGCCTGGCAGACGATGTGGAAGCGACACCGGCGGTTCAGCGAGGACGGCACGTGGGACAAGATCCACCAGGCCCTGGATGTCTACGACGCCGCCCGCATCGCGCAACTGGCGGACGCATGACCCCGTCGCTCATCACGACCCGTCTGCGGATGTTCACCCTCGGCGCGGACGGCGAGTACCACCTGGTGCGCAACATCGCCGCGCAGATCGACCGGCGGCTGCCGGTGGCCGAACCGTGGTCGCTGGACGCGCTGGAGCGGTTCATCTGGCGGCTGACCGTCGAGCGGATCCTGCACCACTTCGGCCTGCTCGGCTGCTGGGTGAACGCCCCCGACGAGTTCGTCGTGGTGGTCCGCCACCCCGCCGCCGGCGATCTCGGTTTCGTCGTCTCCCGCACCGACCCCGCTCGGACACCGGACGCGGTCGCCGCCGCGATGCGCGACGCCGCGGCCACGGGCGTCCGGCCGGATGTCGGCGGGTGGGTGCGGGCCGGGATCGGGTGGAACACCGACCCCGCCGACCTCGTGCTGCCCTGGACCGGACACCCACCCGCACCCGGCGACCCGCTGGTGGTCCCCGGCGGACGCACGGACTGGCCGGTCGAGCCACCCTCCGACGACGACATTCCCGCGGACGCCGCGGTGATCGACCTGCACAGCACCGTGCACGACATGTGGGCCGACACCCTGCTGCCCCGGCTGATCACCTTCCCCACCATCTTCGGGCGATCGAAGCTGCGACTGGCCGCCTGCTGGGTGGCCGCACCCGACATGGCCGCCTACATCGAATCCCACCTCTACCCACCGCCCGGACACCCGGCCGACCGGGACCTGCTACGCCGGTCGCTGGCCCCCGGTCAACGCCGGCTCAGGTTCGGCAGCTACCTCATCGCGGGCACGTCGGAGGGACCGGCCGACGACTCCTGGTTGTCCTGGAGACGCATCTTCAACAATCTGGATGGGGGCGACACCTATCCCCAGGCTGCAGTCAACGAGGAGTGGAAGGTGATCGACCGCCGCATCGTCTGGCAGCGACACCCGACCATCGAGAAGCTCAAGCGGCGCGACGCCCCGGCCCTCACCCATATGTCGGACCTCCTCGCCACTGCTCTGGACACCGAACAGACCAACGACCAGCAGGGCGGCCCGCCAAATCGATGAGACGTCGTGCGGGGCGGCCGGCCGAGACCGGTGGATTCTTTGTGGTCTCGCTGCTTGTCAATCTGGTGTGAACCGGTGGGTGGTGGGTTGGTCAGT
>CAZGWN010000116.1:0-4564 GCA_964528755.1 uncultured Propionibacteriaceae bacterium | reverse complement strand
TATACAGCGCGCACTGAACACTCGGTCACAGGCGTCAGCCCAGATCGCATGCCCGCAAGGGGATCCTTCACCGGGACAGCGGCCGACGGCAGGCCGGAGGAATAGGCGTCGCGATAGGGTGCACCCCGCGCAACAGAACCGTTGCGAAAGGTCTAACACCCCAACGCAACAGAGTGGGCCGCCATGCGCTGCCACGGGCCCGTGAACTTCGGTGTCACAGGTAGCGGCAGACATCCTCGGGGGAGCATGTGGCCGGGTCGCCGGCGGCGGCGTCCTCGCGCAGGTCGGCGATCGTGGTGCGTAGCTGCGCGAGCTCGGCGAGCTGTCGGTCGATCACCTCAAGGCGGGTGTCGAGCAGGTCGGTGACGTGCCGGCAGGGGGCCTGCCCCCGGTCGCGGATGTCCAGCACCTGACCGATCTGGGCCAGGGTCAGCCCGGCCGCTTGCCCCCGGCGGATGAAGTCCAGCCGGTCGAGCACCTCGGGGCCGTAGTCCCGGTAGCCCGCCGGGGTGCGGTCCGCGGCGGGTAGCAGCCCGACCTCCTCGTAGTACCGCAGGGTCTTGCTCGTCGTGCCCGACGCCCGAGCCACCTCACCGATCCGCATGCCACTCATTCTCCCCCTTGACCTTCCAGTGCACTGGAAGGTCGATCCTGAGGGCGATGAAGGAGGAGTTCATGACGGCAACGGCTAACAGCAGGTCGTATGACCTGGCAATGATCGGGTCCGGTGGGGCGGCGTTCGCGGCCGCGATCCGCGCCACCAACCTCGGCAGACGGGTGGTGATGATCGAGCGTGGCACCGTCGGCGGTACCTGCGTGAACACCGGGTGCGTGCCCTCCAAGGCCTTGCTCGCGACCGCCGAGGCCCGCCACGTCACACTCGACGCCTCCCGGTTCCCCGGCCTGCCGCTCCCCGAAGTCCGGCCGGTCGACATGCCCGCCTTGATCGCCGGCAAGGATCGGCTCGTCGGGTCACTGCGTGGCGAGAAGTACCTGGACCTGGCCACCGAGTACGGATGGGATCTCCACCCCGGGGACGCCACGTTCGTCGGCACACCCAGCGAGCCGGCACTGCGCGTCACCGGCCCTGACGGCACGGTGGAGACGGTCCGGGCCGCGCACTACCTCATCGCCACCGGCTCCAGGCCCTGGGCGCCGCCGGTCCCCGGCCTGCAGGAGGCCGGTTACCTGACCTCGACCACCGCGATGGAACTGGACCACGTCCCGGAGTCGCTGCTGGTCATCGGCGGCGGCTACGTCGCGATGGAGCAGGCCCAGCTCTTCGCTCGGCTCGGCGTCCGGGTCACCATGCTGGTCCGCTCACGGCTGGCGTCCCAGGAAGAACCCGAGGCGTCCACCGCCCTGGATGAGATCTTCACGGACGAAGGCATCCAGATCATCCGCGGCGCGGTGCCCAGCGCGGTCCGCCGCGACCCGGCCACCGGCGAGGTCACGGTCACTGCCACCACCACTGACGGCTCACAGGAACTCCGGGCGGCCGAGGTACTCGTCGCCACCGGGCGCCGCCCGGTCACCGCCACGCTCGGTCTCGACACCGTCGACGTGCGCACCGGCGACCACGGCGAGGTGGTCGTCGACAGCCATCTGCGCAGCACCAACCCGCGCGTCTGGGCTGCCGGTGACGTCACCGCCCACCGTCAGTTCGTGTACGTCGCCGCGGCCCACGGCGCCCTCGTCGCCGACAACGCCCTCACCGGCGCCGGCCTCGAGGTCGACTACCGCCACCTGCCCCGGGTCGTGTTCACCAGCCCCGCCCTGGCCGCCGTCGGGATGACCGAACGGCAGGCCTCCGCTGCCGGGATCCGCTACGACAGCCGTGTCCTGTCACTCGCGCACGTCCCACGCGCGATCGTCAACCGCGACACCCGCGGGTTCATCAAGATGGTCACCGACGCCGACACCGGCCGCATCATCGGCATTACCGCCCTGGCCCAGGACGCCGGCGACCTCGCCGCCGCCGGGGTCTACATGCTCGAGGCCGGCATGACCACCAGCCAGGTCGCCAACCTCTGGAGCCCCTACCTGACCATGGCCGAAGGCCTCAAGCTCACCGCGCAGGCCTTCACCACCGACATCGCCAAGCTCTCCTGCTGCGCGGCGTGAACCTGCCCCGCACACAGAGACACCGATAGGGGACCGCCTCGCCCCGGGGCGCGAGACAAGAAAATGGGCGCCGATCAGCCCTACTTACTGGCACCCCTGCGTATCGGACCTGCAACCACCGGGGAGTTCAGTCGATGCAAGAACTCCCGTCCCAGGCCTATATCTGGACGTCTTCACGACCTCTACGTGCTCGACCCGACGAGGACAGCACTGGACGACGCGATGACCGCCTTGCGGCGCCGCCATGAGGCCGCGGTCCGTTTGGGCCGCGTCACCGCACCACCATGACCACGATCGTCACCACGTAAGCCGCGGCGACCAGACCGATCCCCAGCAGGGTGAGCACCACCCCGCGCCGGGCCGGCCGCTGGCCCTCGTCCGGCCCGGGGCCCTTGCCGTGCTTCGCGGTCATCGCGCGCTCCTAAGACGTTGCTCAAGCATGTGCGGCTCTCGCGAGCGGGCTTCCGTGCCGAGTGCTACCAGCTCAGGTCGTGACAGCCGTCGCTGCCGGCGCCCTCCACCTGCAAGGTGGCATGGGCGATACCGTAACGGTCGCGCAGCACCCGGCGCGCGCCGGCAAGCACGGCGCCGTGGTCCGCGCCCTGGTCAGCGACCAGGTGGGCCGTGGCCACGTTCATCCCCGACGTCAGGGTCCACAGGTGCAGGTCGTGGACCTCCTCCACCCCCTCGACCGCGTCCAGGTCACCGGCGACGTCCTCCGGGTCCACCCCTTCCGGGGCGTGCTGGCCCAGCACCGCGATCACCTGCCTGCCCAGAACCACTGCCCGGATGATGACGAAGACCGCGATGAGCGCCGCGACCACGACGTCCCAGATCGGCTGGCCGGTGAGGATGATCAGCACGCCGGCGACCATGACACCCACCGACCCGGCGGCGTCGGCGATCACCTCGTAGTAGGCGCCCTTGACGTTCAGGCTGTCCTTGGCCCCGCTACGCAGCAGCAGCATGGAGATGATGTTGATCACCAGGCCGGCGAAGCCGACCGCGAGCATGGCGCCGGAGGCCACCTCCGGCGCGTCGCCCAGCCGGCTGATGGCCTCGACCACCACGTACACCCCGACCGCGAGCATCGCCAGCACCGCCAACGCCGAGGCGAACACCTCGGCCCGGTAGGAGCCATAGGTGCGTCGCCCTGTGGAGTCCGGCCGGCTCGCGATGCGCGTCGCCAGCAGCGCCGCACCCAGCACCACCACATCGGCAGCCATGTGCCCGGCATCCGACAGCAGCGCCAACGACCCCGACACCAGCCCCGCGACCAGCTCGATCAGGAAGAAGCCCGCCGTCAGGGCGAACGCCCCCGCCAGCCGCCGACGGTAGCGGCCACCGGCATGCCCGGTCGCCGGGGCATGGCTGTGTCCCGCCCCCATCAGCCCTGCCCCTCGTGGCGGGCGTGCTCACGGGAGACGTCCAGCAGCATCCGCACATGCCCGTCAGCGAGGCGGTAGTACACCATCCGCCCCTCCCGGCGGTTCTCGACCACCCCAGCGGTACGCAGCACCCGCAGCACCTGGGACACCGACGCCTCCGCGACATCGACCGACGCCGCCAGGTCACACACGCACAGCTCGCCGGCCTCCAGCAACGCATACAGCACCCGGGCACGGCGCGGGTCCCCCAGGAGCTTGAACAGCCCGGCCAACCTGCCGGCCTCGCGCTCGTCGGGGATCCTCTCCCGGGTCAGCGCCACCTTCTCCGGATGGACGGCGGTGACCTGACACGAATCCAACGGCGTCACACTCATGCCACGACCATACACCAATGCAGATGTGCAGATATCAGCAGCGGGAGCCACACACGAGAGGTCAGCAGGTTCTGTATGGTCAGCGCATGCTGACTATTGCTTCGTGGCTGGACGTGATGAACCGGCTGGGCCGGGCGATGGCCGACCCGACCCGCTCCCGCATCCTCATGACACTCTTCGAGGGCCCGAGCTACCCGGCGGTACTCGCCCGCGACCTAGGCCTGACCCGGTCGAACGTGTCGAACCACCTCACCTGCCTGCGGGACTGCGGCATCGTCGTGGCCGAGCCCGAGGGGCGCCAGACGCGGTACGAGATCGCCGACCCCCACCTGGGGGCGGCGATGACCGCGCTGGTCGAGGTGACGCTGGCCGTCGATGAGAACGCCCCGTGCGTGGATGCCACCTGCACGGTGCCCGGCTGCTGCCCGAGCGGGACCGTGGCATGAGGGCGACCACCCACACCCCCGTCGAGGAGCTCGAGACCGACGACGAGCACGAGACCCCGTGGTGGGCTGACCGCGCCGTCCTGATCCCCATCGCCTCGGGGGTCGCGTTCGTCGCCGGGCTGGCCTGTGAGTGGTCCGGCGCCCAGAGCGCGGCGCTGGTGCTGTTCTGGGTCGGTCGGGCCTTGACCCCTGGTGGTGGACACGGGGGTGGTGGTTACGCAGGGATGGCCAG
>CAZGWN010000115.1:0-4571 GCA_964528755.1 uncultured Propionibacteriaceae bacterium | reverse complement strand
CGAAGCAGGTCACCAGACCTCGCGGGTCCGCGACGGGCCCGTCGCTGACCGCCGCCACCACCCCGGAGGTGCCCAGGGACAGCATGGCCTCCCCGGGGGCGAGGCCGAGGCCGAGCGCGGCCCCGGCGTTGTCCCCGCAGCCGGGCCCGAGCACGATGTCACCCCAGCCGAGGCGCGGGTCGCCGTGACCGGCGGGCTCGACCGGACCGAGGATCCGGGGCAACACGATCGAGGCCACCTCCGGCAGGTCACGGCGCAGCGCCCGGGCCAGCAGTTCACGGCGGTAGACCGGCTCGCGCAGGTCGACGTAGTCCGTCCCCGAGGCGTCGGAGCGGTCGGTCACCAGGGTGCCCGGCGACGCGGCTCCGGTGATCTTCCAGGTCAGCCAGTCGTGCGGCAGGCAGATCGCGGCGATCCGGGCGGCGGACCCCGGTTCGTGGTCGGCCAACCAGCGGATTTTGGTGACGGTCAGCGAGGCCACCGGCACTGAGCCGGTCAGCTCCGCCCAGCGGGCGGCACCGAGCTCGTCGACAAGGTCGGATGCTGCGCCGGCCAAGCGGGTGTCGTTCCACAGCAGCGCGGGGCGGATCACCTCACCGTCGGCGTCGAGGCAGACCAAACCGTGTTGCTGGCCGCCGACCGACAGGGCGGCGACATCGTCGAGTCCGCCCGCGGCGTCCACGGCCTGCCGGAAGGCCTGCCACCAGGCCTCCGGATCGACCTCGGTGCCATCGGGGTGGGCGGCTCGGCCCTCCCGGACCGTACGCCCGGTGGCCGGGTCGACGACGAGCACCTTGCACGACTGGGTCAAGGTGTCCACACCGGCGACGTACGGACGGGTCGTCATGGCGAGGGTCGTCATGGCGGGGGTCGTCATGGCAGGGATCCTCAGCCGATCAGGTGCCGCATGGCCTGCTGGTAGAGCTCCACGAAGTGGTACTCGCGCTCGGCCTTCGCACCCGCATCGAAGCCTTCAATCGACGCCGGCTCGGCCAGCAGGTCGGCCGCGGTCTCGCCCGGCGCCAGGGTCGGCTCGGCGAGCTCGGGGATCGAGGCGGCCTCCATCAGTTCGCGGGTGTGCGGATCGGCGCGGAAGGCGCGGGCCTTCTCGGCGAGCAGGAGGTACATCTCCATGTTCGCCCGGGCCGATTCCCAGACCCCCTCGGGGCCCTCGGTGCGGCTCGGTTTGTAGTCGAAGTGGCGCGGGCCGTCGTACCGGGGGCCGCCGCCGGGGAAACCGTTCTCGAGCAGGTCGACGGTGAAGAACGCCGAGGACAGGTCGCCGTGGCCGAAGACCTTGTCCTGGTCGTACTTCGGGCCGGACTGGCCGTTGAGGTCGATGTGGAACAGCTTGCCGGCGTTGAGCGCCTGGCCCAGTGCGTGGGTGTAGTTGAGCACGGCCATCTGCTCGTGGCCGACCTCCGGGTTGAGGCCGACGATGTCACCGTTGTCGAGCTGGGCGATGAGGGCCAGCGCGTGCCCGACGGTGGGCAGGAAGATGTCGCCGCGGGGCTCATTCGGCTTGGGCTCCAGCCCGATCCTCAGCCCGTAGCCCTGCTCCTTGATGTAGCCGGCGACGGTGTCGAGGCCCTCCCGGTAGCGATCGAAGGCCGCGTTGAGATCCTTCGAGGAGTCGTACTCGGAGCCCTCCCGACCGCCCCACATGACGAAGGTGGAGGCACCCAGTTCGGCGGCCAGGTCGACGTTGCGCAGGATCTTGCGCAGGCCGAAGCGGCGGATCGAGCGGTCGTTGTTGGTCAGCCCGCCGTCCTTGAAGACCGGTTGGGTGAAGGTGTTGGTGGTGACCATCTCGATCACCAGGCCCGCGGCATCGGCGGCCTCCTTGACCTTGAGCACCCGTGCGCGCCGATCCGCATCTGAGGCGTCGAAGTCGAACACGTCGTTGTCGTGGAAGGTGATCCCCCAGGCGCCGATCTCGCCCAGCTTCGCCGTATAGACCCAGGGGTCCAGCACCGGACGGGTGGCGGTCCCGAAGGGATCGACGGCATTCCAGCCGACGGTCCACAGACCGAAGGAGAATCTGTCGGCAGGGGTGGGCGTACGCGCCATTGCGGTTCCTCGTCTCATCACAGGTCCGGAGACGGACTGTGTTCTCTTGTGAAACAAAACTAGCGGCGATCGCCGCCCGACCCGGGCTCGGTCGACACCGCTACATGTGAGCCTCGTCCCGCCGACCTCGCGCGACGCCCTCAGCGGTAGCGGCCGTGGCGGTGCTCCAGCGCCTCCACCCCGTCGGCCAGTTCGACCTCCTCGATCACCGCCCGGACCAGCAGCCCCCAGCCTGCCCGGTCGGGTTCAGGATCGACCAGGCGGACGCCCGCCCACGCCGCGGCCCCGGCCAGCCGGGGACCGTACGGGGCGTCGGCCCACTCCCCGGTACGGAAGGGACCGCCGGGAGACGGGGCCACCCGCGCGAAGGCGTCGGCCACCCGGCCCTGGCCGGCCGCCAGCACGTTGACCCGAGCCGTGCCGGCAACAGCGAAGAGATCCCAGAAGTCCGCGTCCGCGTCGAGGAGCGCGACCATCTCGGCAGGATCGCCGTCGGCCACGAGTACCGAGGACACGGTCCACCCGTCACGACGCGCCCGAGGATCCCCACCCGGCAGAGAGCACGTCCACACGGTCACCGGGGCCGGCAGCCGACCTCGCAGTCGGCGGGCCATGGCGCGGTCGCCCGGCGGCGGCAGGAACGGGTGCTCGGAGTGGATCGACACGGCGCCCATTCTCCCGCGTTTCGCGGCGGGCCGGGGCCGCGACGTAAGCTCCCCGGGGGCCCTGGTGGGCCCGAAACACGCGACAGAACGGATCACGCGCCATGACATGGTGGGAAGCCCTTCTCCTGGGCGTTGTCCAGGGGTTGACCGAGTTCCTCCCGATCTCCTCCAGCGCCCACGTCTCGATCGTGGGTCAGCTGATCGGGTCGGAGGACCCCGGCTCGGCGTTCACCGCGATCACCCAGATCGGCACCGAGCTCGCCGTGATCGTCTACTTCGCCCGGGACATCGGATCGATCATCGCCACCTGGGCGAAGTCGCTCGTCGGCCGTGCGGACCCCCGCGACCCGGACGCCCGGATGGGCTGGTTCGTCATCGTCGGATCGGTCCCGATCGTGGCCCTCGGGCTGGTTTTCCAGGACGCCATCGACACCCACCTGCGCAACCTGTGGATCACCGTCACGATGCTGGCGGGCATCGGCATCCTGCTGTGGATCGCGGACCGGGCGGCGCGCCACACCCACGAGCTGGACCAGTTGACCTGGCGTGACGCCATCGTGTACGGCCTGGCCCAGGCCTGCGCGCTCATCCCGGGAGTGTCCCGGTCGGGCGCGACCACCGCTGCCGGGCTGGCGATGGGCTACACCCGGCCGGCCGCAACCCGGTACGCCTTCCTGCTGGCCATCCCCGCGGTGCTGGGATCGGGCATCTTCAAGCTGTTCGACATCAACTCCCCCGGTCAGCCGGCCCCGGCCTGGGGGCCGATCATCCTCGCCACGGTGGTCGCCTTCTTCGTCGGACTCGCCGTCATCCACTGGCTGATGCGCTACATCTCCGGACACGACTTCACCATCTTCGTGGTGTACCGGCTGGCCCTGGCGGTGGTCGTCGCCGTGCTCCTGCTCACCGGCGTCCTGCAGCCGCTCGCCCAGTTCTGACCCCGCGCAGGGAAGGAAGCGATGGAAACCCGACGCGTCGGCCGGACGGGCCTGGAGGTGTCCCGGCTGGGGCTGGGCACACTGACCTGGGGGCGCGACGTCGGCCGGCAGGAGGCCGGGGACCTGCTGGCGACCTTCCTCGACGCCGGCGGGACGCTCATCGACACCGCCGCCGCGTACGGGGCGGGTCTTGCCGAGGAGCTGCTGGGCGAGTTGTTCGAGTCCCGCTTCGACCGGGACGACGTGGTGCTGGCGACCAAGGCCGGGTTCTCCGTACGGGACGGGCGGCGCCAGGTGGACACCTCGGCCCGCGCGATGCTGCGTGAACTGGATGACTCTCTCGACCGGCTGGGAACGGACCGGGTCGACCTGTGGCAGGTGCACGCCTGGGGGGAGGCGCCGATCGAGGAGACGCTTGCGGCGATGGACCAGGCCGTCAGCAGCGGGCGGGTCCGCTATCCCGGGGTGTCGAACTTCGTCGGCTGGCAGACCGCAATGGCCGGCACCTGGCAGCGTGCCGTGCCGGGACGCACCGGGTTGGCCTCCGCCCAGGTGGAGTACTCCCTGCTGGCCCGCCGCGCCGAGGTGGAGATCCTCCCGGCGGTCCGGGCCCTGGAGATGGGATTCTTCCCCTGGTCACCGCTGGGTCGTGGGGTGCTCACCGGGAAGTACCGCCGCGGCACGCCGCGGGATTCGAGGGCGGCCACCGACCATTTCGCATGGTTCGTCGAACCGTACCTCCAGCCGCGGTCCCGCGGGATTGTCGAGGCGGTCGTCCGAGCCGCTGACGGGCTGGGGATGAGCCCCCTGGAGGTGGCGCTGCTGTGGGTGCGCGATGCTCCCGGGGTGACCGCACCGCTGCTCGGCGCCCGGACCCCGGCCCAACTGGAGGAATGCC
>CAZGWN010000114.1:0-5136 GCA_964528755.1 uncultured Propionibacteriaceae bacterium | reverse complement strand
CCCTTCTTCGACGGCTACGACTCGGAGGACGCCGCAGCAGGTCACAAGATCGCCCGAAGCCTCACCGCCCGATTCGCCCATGCCCCCGAGCAACGCGACGACGTTCACGAACTGCTCATCACCCACGCTTACCCGATCGCGTGGCTCATCCGCGATGCCCTCGACGCACCACCCACGCGCTGGCTCGAACTCAGCAGCGCCAACACTGCCCTCACCGTCATCGAGTACCGCCCTGGCAATTTCCCGAGCATCAGCATGTTCAACGACATGAGCCACCTGCCCCCCGAACTCCGCTGGACAGGCTTCCCTTCAGCGCTCCACCCCTAGACTCGTCCAACGCCGCGCCCTTCGCCACACGCTGCGCCACTCTGCTTTCACACCGTCGTCCCGTCCTGCAGCATTCGACCCCGCTCGCCTGAGATAACGCTCATTCCCACGACGGTCTGACTATCGAATCGGTGCTTTCGCTGCGGGGATGCTGACGTCACTGGATGCCCGCATGCCATCCAGACCCGGACAGCGTGTCAGCGAGTGTCGAAGGAGCCTGATCCGACCGGCCCCTCAGGCCAGGCTGAGGAAGAGCTTCTCCATCTTCGCCACGTCCACGTCGCCGTCCCCGGAAAGACACTGGCGCATCCCGGCCGCCACGACACTGAACCCGGCGCGCTCGAGCGCCTTGGAGACAGCCGCGATCTGGGTGACGACATCCTCGCAGTCCCGACCGTCCTCCATCATCTCGATGATCCCGTTGAGCTGGCCTCGGGCCCGCTTGAGCCGGTTGAGGGCGGGTCGCAGATCCTCGCTGGGCAGTTGCATCCGGGGCTCCTTGTCCGTGATCCCTGAGCGGTCAGGATACCCCCGCCGGGATATCCGGTCCGACCGCGTACGCCTCCAGGTCCACCACCCGATCGCAGCGGGCCATCACCACCGGGTCATGGGTGATCACCAGCACCGCCGCTCCTGCACTCGCCCGCCACAGGTCAACCAGCAGCGCTCCGGCAGTCTGTTCGTCGAGGTGCTCGGTCGGCTCGTCGAGGATGACAACCGTTGCCGACCCGACGGCCAGCCGCGCCATCGCCAGCCGGCGTGCCTCGCCGCCGGACAGTCGTGACCCGTGTTCACCGACCGTACGGTCCGGATCGAGGTCCAGCCCGACCCGGGCCAGTGCCTTCCGCACCGCCTCGTCGGAGGCATCCTTGCGCCCGATCCGCACGTTCTCGGCCACCGAGGTGTCGAAGATGTGCGCATCCTGGGCGAGGTAGCCGACCGTCCCGCACACCTCCACCCGCCCGGCCCGCACCGGGATGAGACCCATCAGGGTGGCGGCGACGGTCGTCTTGCCGATCCCGCTGGGTCCGACGAGTGCGACCCGCTCCCCGGGCCCGACCCGCAGGTCGAGCCCGCGCACGACCGGATCCGATCCCGGCCAGCCGGCCGTCAGGTCGTACGTGGCCAGGCCCGGCCCGCCGGGATCCCGCTGGGGGCGCACCTCCTCGGCGTCGGGGGGCAGGTCGAGCACGGCCCCGACCCGGCCCAGGGAGGATCGCACCCGCGTCCAGGTCTGGGCCGCCTCCGCCAGCGGTTCCAACGCCTCGTGCAGCGCCAGCGGGGTCAGCACGAGCACCGCCAGCTCGACCCCGGGCAAGGTCCCGAGCGCCACCGCATGTCCGCCGATGACCAACGCCCCGATCACCGCGATCCCGGCCGCCAGCGCCTGGCAGCCCCCGGCGATTCCGCGCGCCCAGGCGGCGCGGGTCTCGGCCCGGGTCAGCCGGTCGTTCACCTCCGCGGCGTCGGCCAGCAGCCGCTCGGCCACGCCGTACGCCACGGCTTCCGGTGCGACTCGGTTGATCTCGGCGACCCGGTCGGCGAGTTCACCGCGCAGCGGCGCCACCGAGGCGTCGGCGCGGGAGGAGGCGACCCGCGCCAGCCAGGGCACCACGGCACCGGCCAGGACGGCCGACCCGAGCAGCAGTGTCGCCGCCCCGGGCGACATCGTCGCCAGGACGGCCGAAGTCGCCACGGTCACCAGTCCGGCGGCCGCGAAGGGCACCAGCACCCGGACGACGGCGTCCATCACCGCCTGGACATCCTCGACCACCCGCACCACCAGGTCACCCTGGCGCCGGCCGAGCATCGCGGTCCGGCTCAGCGTCCGATACACCCGCAACCGCAGCTCGCTCTGCATCCGCAGCGCCAGGTCGTGCGACACGAGCCGTTCGGCGTACCGCAGCGCACCGCGGGCGATGCCGAAGGTCCGCACCGAGGTGATGGCGACCATCAGGTAGAGGATCGGCGGGTGCTCGGCGGCCCGGGACAGCAGCCAGCCGGAGGTCCCCATCAGGGCCACGCCGGCACCGGTCGCGGCGGCCGCCAGCAGCACCGAGGCGACCACCCGAGCGTGGCCCCGAGGGATCCCGGCAATCAGCCGTCCCAGCAACGTACGGATCATGCCGGCACCGTGCTTCCCACGTAAACCACCCGATCGGCGGCCGCCAACACCGCCGGCCGATGGCTCACCACGAGCATGGTCACCCCTGATCCACGCAACGCCGCCAGCACCGTCGCCTCGGTCCCGGTGTCCAGACCTGCGGTCGGCTCGTCCAGGAGCAGCAGGGACGCCCCGTGATCGAGGCGGACGAGGGCCCGGGCGAGCCCGACCCGGCGGCGTTCCCCGTCGGAGAGCCCGTCCGCGTCGGGCCCGATCCGGTGCCGCAGGTCGATGCCCGCTCCGCCGACGCGGTCCAGCGCCTCGCGCAGCACGGCATCGGACACGCCGGGAGCGCCGAGCGCGACGTTGGTGGCGACGGTGCCGGTGAGCAGGCGCGGGTTCTGGGCGACCCACGCGATCCGCTCGCGCCAGCGGGTCGGGTCGATCCCGACCAGCGGCGTCCCGCCGACTTCCACGGTCCCGGCCGACGGCCCGACGAAGCCGAGCAGCACGGCCAGCAGGGTCGACTTTCCCGCGCCGCTCGGCCCGGCCAGCGCAGTCATCTCCCCGGGCCGTACCTCCAGATCGGTGGGCGGCAAGGCGGGCCGCTCGGCCCCCCGATAGGTGACGCTCACCCCCGACAGCCGGATCGGGACCCGGGCCGGGTCGGGTGCCGCGATCGACCCACCGGTCGGCGCGGCGGCCCCCCCGTCGCCGACGGCAGGCTCGTCGATTTCGGCGAAGGCCTGGTCGGCGGCGGCGATTCCCTCGGCGGAGTCGTGGTAATGGGCGCCCACCTGGCGCAGTGGCAGGTATACCTCGGGGGCGAGGATGAGCAGATAGAGCGCCGTCGACAGGTCCATCCCGCCCTCCACCACGCGCAGCCCGATCGACACCGCCACCACGGCGACCGACAGGGTGGACAGCAGTTCGAGGGCGAGGGCGGAGAGGAAGGAGATCCGCAGCGTCGCCATCGTCTCGTCGCGGTTGCGGGCCTCGATGTGCTGCAGGCCGATGGCCTGGGCGCGCGCCCGGCCGAACACCTGCAGGGTCGGCAGCCCGGCGACGAGGTCGGCGAAGTGATGCGCGAGCCGGGACTGCACCGCCCAGCGGCGGGCCATCCGTCGTTCGGTGGCCCAGCCGATGAGCGCCATGAAGAACGGGATCAGAGGCACCGTGA
Organism: uncultured Propionibacteriaceae bacterium; assembly: GCA_964528755.1. Classification (GTDB taxonomy): domain Bacteria; phylum Actinomycetota; class Actinomycetes; order Propionibacteriales; family Propionibacteriaceae; genus Raineyella. Next base: position 1,525 of record CAZGWN010000114.1, on the reverse strand, counting down.
GGACGACGATGAGCGTGGTCAGCAGGTCGGAGGTGAGGATGGCCACGCCGACGACCAGCGGCACGGTCACCGCCAGCATCAGCTGCGGCAGGTACTTGGCGTAGTAGCCGTCGAGGGCGTCCAGGCCGGCGGTGACCAGGGTGACGAGGGATCCGGTGTCGGCGCGCGGATCGACGGGGCGGTTCAGCCGGGCGGCCAGCACGTCACGGCGGAGCTGTCCCTTGACGACCGCGGCGGCCCGCCGGCCCAGCCAGGGATTGACCGAGCGCAACAGCGCCCGACCCGCCAGGACGGCCACGAGCAGCGCCACCGTTCGCTCCAGCCCGTCGACCCGGTGGGTGGTGAACACCGCGGCGATCTGGCTCGACAGCAGTCGGGCCTGGATCACCACCAGGACGGCGGTGACAGTGCCGACGAGGACCCCGGCGGCCAGGTAGGTGCTGGTCGCCCGGGCCCTCGTCAGGAGCTTGGCGTGGACCGGTCCCGGCATCAGGGCTCGGCGCGCCTCGGGGCCGCACTTGCAGTACCGACGCCGGCCGGTGAGGCGGGCGGGGTGTCGGTGGGGATGGAGTCGACGCTCAGCCGCTTGCGGAAGACCCAGTAGGTCCATGCCTGGTAGGCCAGCACGATCGGGGTGAAGATCGCCGCGACGACCGTCATGATCGTCAGGGTGTAGGTGGAGGATGCCGCGTCGGCGGCGGTCAGGCTCCAGGCCGGGTCGAGCGTGGAGGGCATCACGTTGGGGTACATGGCGGCGAAGATGTTGACGATCAGCGCGAGGATGCCGACCGCCCCGCCGACGAAGGCCCAACCCTCCCGGCCCCGGGAGTTCATCAGCCACAGGAACGCGAAACCGAGGATCGCCAGGACCGCCGCCGGCCACAGGGACAACGCCGGGGAGGCACCGGCGATCCCGCGGGCCAGCCCGGAGAATCCGAGGTTCATCCAGATCACGAAGGCGGCCACCGCGGCGAGGGCGACCAGTCCGGTCCGATTGGCGTACATCCTGGCCCGGTCGCGGATCTCCCCACTGGTCTTCAACGCGAGGAAGGCTGCGCCGTGGGTGACGAACATGGCGACGAACATCACCCCGCCGAGCAACGCGAAGGGGGTGAACAGGCCGAAGAAGGAGCCCGCGGTCTGGTGGACAGTGCGGGTGGCGTCGATCGGCAGACCACGGACGAAGTTGGCGAAGCCCACGCCCAGTACGAGGGCCGGCACGAAGGATCCGATGATGATGGCCCATTCCCAGTTGCGCTGCCAGATCTCCCCGGACCGGTGGTGGCGGTACTCGAAGGCCACCCCCCGCACGATCAGTGCGAGCAGGACGAGGAACAGCGGCAGGTAGAGGCCGGAGAACAAGCTGGCGTACCACTCGGGAAAGGCAGCGAAGGTCGCGCCGCCGGCGGTGATCAGCCACACCTCGTTGCCGTCCCAGACCGGCCCGATCGTGTTGATCATCACCCGGCGCTCCCGCCGGTCACGGGCCAGGAAGGGCAGCAGCATGCCGACCCCGAAATCGAAT
>CAZGWN010000113.1:0-5557 GCA_964528755.1 uncultured Propionibacteriaceae bacterium | reverse complement strand
GAAGGCCAACAAGACCGAGATCTAGATCGCGGTCGAGAAGGTCTTCGGCGTCAAGGTGATCTCCGTCAACACGATCAATCGCCAGGGCAAGGTCCGCCGCACCCGGTTCGGTCTGGGCAAGCGGAACAACACCAAGCGGGCGATCGTCACCGTCGCCGACGGCGAACGCATCGACATCTTCGGAGGTCCGGTCGACTGACCGGGCGTCCTCGCTGAGACAAGGAACACACTCCTATGGGTATCCGTAAGTACAAGCCGACAACGCCGGGCCGTCGTGGCTCGTCGGTTGCCGACTTCGTCGAGCTGACCCGGTCGACGCCGGAGAAGTCGCTGCTCGTCGCGAAGCCGAAGACCGGCGGCCGCAACAACCACGGCCGGATCACCACCCGCCACATCGGCGGCGGGCACAAGCAGGCCTACCGTCTGATCGACTTCCGCCGCTACGACAAGGACGGCGTGCCGGCCCGGGTCGCGCACATCGAGTACGACCCCAACCGGACCGCCCGGATCGCGCTGCTGCACTACGTCGACGGCGAGAAGCGCTACATCATCGCGCCGAAGGACCTGGCCCAGGGGGCCACGGTCGTCGCCGGCGAAGGGGCCGACATCAAGCCCGGCAACAACCTGCCGCTGCGTTCGATCCCCGTGGGCACCGTGGTGCACGCGGTCGAGCTTCGGCCCGGTGGTGGCGCCAAGATGGGCCGTTCCGCGGGCACCGCGGTCCAGCTCGTGGCCCGTGAGGGCAAGAAGGCGACACTGCGTCTCCCCTCGGGCGAGATGCGGACGGTCGACGTCCGCTGCCGTGCCACCGTCGGCGAGGTCGGCAACGCCGAGCAGTCGAACATCGACTGGGGCAAGGCCGGCCGGAACCGGTGGAAGGGCAAGCGCCCGACCGTACGTGGCGTCGTGATGAACCCGGTCGACCACCCGCACGGTGGTGGCGAGGGCAAGACATCCGGCGGCCGGCACCCGGTCTCCCCGTGGGGCAAGCCCGAGGGCCGCACCCGGGACAAGAACAAGGCGAGCAATCGCGACATCGTACGGCGCCGCAAGTCCGGCAAGAAGCGCTGATCGAGGAAGGGAAGCCAACACATGCCTCGCAGTCTGAAGAAGGGTCCCTTCGTCGACGACCATCTGTGGAAGAAGGTCGATGCGCAGAACGAGCAGGGGACCAAGCACCCGATCAAGACCTGGTCGCGGCGATCGATGATCGTGCCCGACATGATCGGCCACACCATCGCCGTCCACGACGGCCGCAAGCACGTGCCGGTGTTCATCACCGACGCGATGGTCGGCCACAAGCTGGGGGAGTTCGCTCCCACCCGCACCTTCAAGGGTCACATCAAGGACGACCGCAAGTCGCGGCGACGCTGAGACCGAGGAAGCTGAGAGCCCATGAGCAACACTGACAAGGCACGGCCGAGCCGTCGCGCGGCCCTGCTCGGCGATCGTCCCGGCAACTACGCGATCGCCAAGCAGATCCGGATGTCACCGCAGAAGGTCCGCCGGGTCGTCGACCTGGTCCGCGGGATGGATGTCGAGGTCGCCCTCGACACGCTGAAGTTCGCCCCGCAGGCCGCTTCCGACCCGGTCTACAAGGTGGTCGCGTCCGCGGCCGCCAATGCCGAGAACACCGACGGGCTGCGCCGCGGCGACCTCTACATCTCCCAGGCGTTCGTCGACGAGGGGATGACCCTGCGGCGGATCCGCCCCCGGGCGAAGGGATCGGCGAGCCGCATCCTGAAGCGTTCCAGCCACATCACCGTCGTCGTGGAGCCGCGGACCGCGGCCGAACCCCGGCAGGCGACGTCCGAGCAGACCGAGACCACGAAGGAGGCCTGAGCATGGGTCAGAAGATCAACCCCAACGGTTTCCGTCTCGGTATCACCACCGACCACATCAGCCGCTGGTACGCCGACAAGCAGTACGCCGAGTTCGTCGGCGAGGACGACAAGATCCGCACCTGGATCCGTACCAACCTGGAACGGGCCGGCATCTCCACCGTGGAGATCGAGCGCCGGTCCGAGCGGGTCACCATCTACCTGTACGCCGCCCGGCCGGGCATCGTCATCGGCCGCAACGGCGCCGAGGCGGAGCGGGTCCGTGGCCAGTTGGAGAAGCTGACCGGCAAGCAGGTCCAGTTGAACATCCTCGAGGTCAAGGACCCCGACACCGATGCGCAGTTGGTCGCCCAGAGCGTCGCCGAGCAGCTCGGCGCCCGGGTCGCTTTCCGGCGCGCCATGCGCAAGGCACAGCAGTCCGCGATGCGGGCCGGCGCCAAGGGCATCCGGATCCAGTGCTCGGGCCGTCTCGGCGGCGCCGAGATGAGCCGGTCCGAGTTCTACCGTGAGGGCCGGGTCCCGTTGCACACCCTGCGCGCGGACGTCGACTACGGGTTCTACGAGGCCCGGACGACCTTCGGCCGGATCGGTGTGAAGGTCTGGATCTACAAGGGCGACGTGTCGGGGACCCGCGCCGAGCGCGCGGCCCAGAAGGCGGCCCGCCAGAACGCCAACCAGCGGCAGCGCCCGGGACGCGGCGGCCGTGGCCGAGGGGACCGCCCCGAGCGCGGTGGCCGGCGTCGCCAGGAGGCGGCAGCGGGCCGCGGCGGCAAGGCGGCCGAGGGCCAGCGCGCCGGCGGTCGCCCCGAGGGCGCACCCGCCACCGAGAACGCAGGAGCCTGACATGCTGATTCCCCGTCGAGTGAAGTACCGCAAGCAGCACCACCCGGGCCGGAGCGGCCGGGCCAAGGGCGGCACCGAGCTGGCCTTCGGCGACTACGGCATCCAGGCCCTCAGCAACGCGTACGTGACCAACCGGCAGATCGAATCGGCCCGTATCGCGATGACCCGTCACATCAAGCGTGGCGGCAAGGTGTGGATCAACATCTACCCGGACCGTCCGATGACGAAGCACCCGGCCGAGTCCCGGATGGGTTCCGGCAAGGGCACCCCCGAGTGGTGGGTGGCCAACGTCAAGGCCGGAGCGGTGATGTTCGAACTGGGTGGCGTCGAGGAGTCGGTGGCCCGCGAGGCCCTGCGCCTGGCGATCCACAAGCTGCCGATGAAGGCGCGATTCATCAAGCGCGAAGTGGGTGAGAACTGATGGCGAAGGGCACGAGCGTGGCGGAGCTGCGCGGACTGAGCCGGGACGATCTCAATGCGAGGGTCCTGGAGCTGAAGAAGGAGCTGTTCAACCTCCGCTTCCAGCACGCCACCGGGCAACTGGAGTCCCACGGCCGGCTGCGTGAGGTCCGCAAGGACATCGCGCGGATCTACACGGTCCTCCAGGAGCGCAACCTCGGCATCACCGAGGATCCCGACCTGGCCCGTGACGCGGCGGAGCCGACCGAGCTGGAAGAGAAGGCAGGAGCATGAGCGAGCAGGCCGCCGAGAAGCCGACCGCCGAGCGCGGTCGCCGCAAGGTGCTCACCGGGTATGTGGTGAGCGACAAGATGAACAAGACGATCGTCGTCACCGTCGAGGACCGCAAGAAGCACGCCCTCTACGGCAAGGTGATGCGCCAGACCGCCCGGTACAAGGCGCATGACGAGAACAACGAGGCCGGGATCGGCGACCGCGTGCGGATCATGGAGACCCGCCCGCTGTCGCGTACGAAGCGTTGGCGTCTGATCGAGATCGTCGAGAAGGCCAAGTAACCACATCGAGTTCCGCCAGGCCCCCGATCCGGGGGAACCGGTGGGACAACCAGGAGATAGAAGATGATCCAGCAGGAGTCGCGACTGAAGGTCGCCGACAACACGGGTGCCAAGGAGCTCTTGTGCATCCGGGTTCTCGGCGGTTCCGGCCGTCGCTACGCCGGCCTCGGCGACACCATCGTCTGCACCGTCAAGGACGCGATCCCCGGTGGCAACGTCAAGAAGGGTGAGGTCGTCAAGGCTGTCGTGGTCCGTACCGTCAAGGAGACCCGTCGAGTCGACGGTTCCTACATCAAGTTCGACGAGAACGCCGCCGTCATCCTGAAGAGCGACGGGGAGCCCCGCGGCACCCGCATCTTCGGCCCGGTCGGCCGCGAGTTGCGCGACAGGAAGTTCATGCGCATCATCTCGCTCGCTCCGGAGGTGATCTGACATGGCCGCCGCATCCAAGAAGGCGCCCAAGGGCAGGAACAAGCTGCACGTGAAGAAGGGTGACCGGGTCAAGGTCATCTCCGGCAAGGACAAGGGCACCATCGGCGAGATCATCGCCGTCGACCCGTCCCGCGAGCGGGTCACCGTGCAGGGTGTCAACATCGTCAAGCGCCACCTCGGGGCCCGCCAGCAGGGCGGGCGCACCGTGGAGGCGGAGATCGTCGCGTCCGAGGCGCCGATCCATGTGTCGAACGTCCAGCCGGTCGTCAAGAAGGACGGCGAGGAAGTGGTGACCCGGGTCGGGCACCGCCGGGAGAAGGTCACCCGGACCCGCCCGGACGGCACCGAGTACGAGGTCGTCCGCAGCATCCGGATCGCCCGCGCGACGGGGGAGGAACTCTGATGACCCAGACCGCGACCGAGACGACCGCGACCGACACGTACGCTCCGCGGTTGAAGGCGAAGTACCACGAGGAGATCGTGCCTGCCCTGCATGACGAGTTCCACTACGCGAACGTCATGAAGATCCCCGGGCTGGTGAAGATCACCGTCAACATGGGTGTCGGCGACGCCGCCCGCGACTCCAAGGTGATGGACGGGGCGCTGAAGGACCTCGCCGCGATCACCGGGCAGAAGCCGCAGGTGACCGCCGCGCGCAAGTCCATCGCCCAGTTCAAGCTGCGCGAGGGGCAGGCGATCGGCGCCCACGTGACGCTGCGCGGGGACCGGATGTGGGAGTTCCTCGACCGGCTGCTGACCCTGGCGCTGCCGCGGATCCGTGACTTCCGCGGCCTCAACCAGTGGCAGTTCGACGGCCAGGGCAACTACACCTTCGGCCTGACCGAGCAGGTGATGTTCCACGAGATCGACCAGGACAAGATCGACCGCACCCGCGGCATGGACATCACCCTGGTGACCTCGGCGACCAATGACGAGGAGGGCCGGGCGCTGCTCAAGCACCTCGGCTTCCCGTTCAACGACAACCCGAAGAAGGCGAAGGCCAAGACCAAGGGCCCGCGCTACTCCCGTGGGAAGAAGTGAGTGAGCAATGGCAAAGACCGGTCTGAAGGTCAAGCAGGCCCGCAACCCCAAGTTCGGCGTCCGCGGCTACAGCCGCTGCCAGCGTTGCGGTCGGCCGCGTTCGGTGTACCGCAAGTTCGGCCTGTGCCGAGTGTGCCTGCGCCAGATGGCCCACAAGGGCGAGCTGCCGGGCGTCACCAAGTCCTCCTGGTGAGCGGTCCCCGACCACTCCCGTTCCACGTTCCATCCCCCACCGCCGCAGGTCCGGACGAATCCGGAAACCGCCGCGAGAAAGAGGCTTCCTGAGCCATGAGCATGACCGATCCGATCGCAGACATGCTGACGCGTCTGCGCAACGCCAACCGGGCGTACCACGACGAGGCCACCATGCCCCACTCGAAGATCAAGGCGGGTATCGCCGAGATCCTCAAGCAGGAGGGCTACATC
>CAZGWN010000112.1:0-5584 GCA_964528755.1 uncultured Propionibacteriaceae bacterium | reverse complement strand
CGCTGGGCCTCGCCGCCGGACAGGGTGGTCGCCGGCTGCCCCAGCCGGACGTACCCCAGCCCGACGTCGACCAGCGTCTTGAGGTGGCGGGTGATCCGGGTGATCGGTTCGAAGAACTCGACCGCGTCCTCGATCGGCATGTCGAGCACCTCGGCGATGGTCTTGCCCTTGTAGTGCACCTCGAGGGTCTCCCGGTTGTACCGGGCGCCGTGGCAGACCTCGCACGGTACGTACACGTCGGGCAGGAAGTTCATCTCGATCCGCAGCGTGCCGTCACCGTGGCACTCCTCGCAGCGCCCGCCCTTGATGTTGAAGGAGAACCGGCCCGGCTGATAGCCGCGCACCTTCGCCTCCGGGGTCTCGGCGAACAGCTTGCGGATGTGGTCGAAGACGCCGGTGTAGGTCGCCGGGTTCGACCGGGGGGTCCGCCCGATCGGTGACTGGTCGACGTGGATCACCTTGTCCACCAGGTCCGCGCCGAGCACCGCGCGGTGCTTGCCCGGCACGGCCTTGGCCGCGTACAACTGCTTGGCCAGCGAGCGGTAGAGGATCTGGTTGACCAGGGTCGACTTGCCCGACCCGGACACGCCGGTGACGACCGTCATCACGCCGAGTGGGAAGTGCACCGTGAGGTGGTCGAGGTTGTTCTCGTACGCGTCCCGGACGACGATCTCCTGCCCGGTCCGCGGCCGGCGGACGGCCGGGACGGGGATCGAGCGGCGGCCCGACAGGTACGCCCCGGTGAGCGACTGGTGGTTGTTGAGCAGTTCCTCGTACGGTCCCGAGACGACCACCTCGCCGCCGTGTTCCCCCGCACCGGGGCCGATGTCGACGACCCAGTCGGCGGCGCGGATGGTGTCCTCGTCGTGCTCGACGACGATCAGGGTGTTGCCCATGTCCCGCAGGCGCTCCAGGGTGCGGATCAGTCGGGCGTTGTCGCGCTGGTGCAGACCGATGCTCGGCTCGTCGAGCACGTAGAGCACGCCGACCAGGCCGGCGCCGATCTGGGTGGCCAGCCGGATCCGCTGGGCCTCCCCGCCGGACAGGGTGGCCGCCGCCCGCGACAGGGTCAGGTAGTCCAGACCGACGTCGACGAGGAAACGCAGCCGCAGCACGATCTCGTTGACCACCCGCTCGGCGATCTGTGCCTCCCGCTCCCCGAGGGTGAGGCCGGCCAGCACCTCCTCGGCCCGGGTGATGGACAGGTCGCAGAACTCGGCGATCGACATCCCACCGACGGTCACCGCCAGCGAGCCGGGCTTGAGCCGCGCGCCGTGGCAGGAGCGACAGGGCACCTCCCGCATGTACCCGGCGAACCGCTCCCGCATCGCATCCGATTCGGCCTCGGCATGCCGGCGGCCGATCCAGCGCACCACCCCCTCGTACGACGTGGAGTAGGTCCGTTCGCGGCCGAACCGGTTGCGGTAGGACACGTACACCGGCTCGCCGTGCCCGCCGAGAACGAGGCTGCGGATCTCGGCCGGCAGGTCCCGCCACGGCGTGTCCAGGCTGAAGCCCTCGTCCTCGGCGAGCGAGACGAGCAGCCGCTGGAAGTACTCGCTGGTGTGCTGACCCGCCCACGGGGCGATCGCGCCCTCATGGATGGACAGCGTGTCGTCGGGGATGACGAGCTCGGGATCGACCTCCATCCGGGTGCCCAGGCCGGAACACTCCGGGCAGGCGCCCCACGGGGAGTTGAAGGAGAACTGCCGCGGCTCGAGCTCCTCCAGCGCCACGTCGTGCCCGTTCGGGCAGGCAAGCCGTTCGGAGAACCGGACCTGTCGATCCGGATCATCCTCGGGACGATCCACGAAGTCGACCGAGAGGATGCCGTCGGCCAGCCCCAGCGCCGTCTCCACCGAATCGGTCAGGCGCCGCTGCGCGGTCGGCTTGACCACCACCCGGTCGACGATCACGTCGATGTCATGTTTCTTCTGCTTGGCCAGGGTCGGCGGAGCGGTCAGCGGGTGCGCCACGCCGTCCACCCTGACCCGCGCGTACCCCTGGGTGGCCAGCCGGCGGAACAGGTCGACGTACTCCCCCTTGCGGCCGCGGACGACCGGGGCGAGCAGCTGCAACCGGGTGCCCTCGGGCAGCGCCATCAGCCGGTCGACGATCTGCTGGGGGCTCTGCTTGGTGATCGGGGCGCCGCAGACGACGCAGTGCGGCTGCCCGACCCGGGCCCACAGCAGCCGCAGGTAGTCGTAGACCTCGGTAATGGTGCCGACGGTCGACCGCGGGTTGCGACTGGTCGACTTCTGGTCGATCGACACCGCCGGCGACAGACCCTCGATGAAGTCGACGTCCGGCTTGTCCATCTGACCGAGGAACATCCGCGCGTACGTGGACAGCGACTCGACGTAGCGGCGCTGGCCCTCGGCGAAGATGGTGTCGAAGGCCAGGCTCGACTTGCCCGACCCGGACAGGCCGGTGAAGACGATCATCGCGTCCCGGGGCAGCGACAGTGACACATTGCGCAGATTGTGCTGACGGGCGCCGCGGATGATGATCCGGTCCTGCGCCCGCACCGGGGCTTCCTGATTCACCGGGCAATCGTAGGCACACCTCCCTGACACTTCTCCCGGCCGACCGCCGCTTCCCGCGCCGGGGCGGCCCGGCCCGTATCCTGAGCCCATGACCCGCCGGTGGCCCGACCCGGCCGTGCTGGAACTGCTCGTCGCCGTGGCCGAACACGGGAGCGTGGGGGCCGCGGCCCGTGCCCTCGACCTCGCCCAGCCGAACGCGTCGCGGGCGCTGCGCGGACTCGAGCACGATCTTCGGGTCACGCTGCTCGACCGTGGCCCGCACGGCTCCACCCTCACCCGGGAGGGCGAGCTCGTCGTCACCTGGGCGCGCGGCGTGCTCGGTCAGGCCCAGACCCTCCTCGACGGCGTCGACCTGCTGCGCCGGGAACGGGCCGCCCGGGTCGGCGTCGCGGCCACCTCCTCGATCGCCGAGCACCTGATGCCGATGTGGGTCGCCGAGTTGCGCAGCTCCGCCCGGGCGCGGGCCGCCCAGTGGTATCGCCCGGCCTCCGCCGCGCCGGCCACGCCCGCGGCCGAGGTGCAGGTGGACCTGTTCGTGGGCCCGACCGACGAGGTCCTCGACTGCCTGGTGGCGGCCCGGGCCGGGATCGGCTTCACCGACGCCCCGGTGCGCCGCGCCGGCCTGGAGTCGCACGTCTTCACGTCGGAGGCCCTGCGGGTCGTGGTCGGTCCGCACCACCCGTGGGCGCGCCGGGAACATCCGCTCACCGCGGCCGAACTGGCCCGTACGCCGCTTGCCCTGCCTCCGCCCGGATCGTCGGTACGGGCAGCGGTCGATCGGGCCCTCGCCCCGTACGGGGGCATCACCCCCGCCGCCGAACGCGCCACCACCGCAGGCCTGCTGACCCTGGCGACCGCCGGCGCGCTCGCGGCGGTCGTCGGGGGGTTCGATGCCGCCCAGCCGATCCGCTCCGGACGGGTCGTCGCGGTCCGGGTGGCCGACCTGGCGCTGGCCCGCCCCCTGCTGGTGGTGTGGCCCAAGGGGGGTCGGCCGACCGGGCCGACGGGTGAGCTGGCGCGGATCGTGTTGGCCCGTTCCCACCCAGACCCTGCGGACTCCTGACCACGCGCTGGTTATGGTGGACCTCGTGACTGCACATGCTGCCGGAGACGACGAGCTGACGGAGGTCCGCTCCGCCCTGCGCTCCGCGACCGCCGGGCTCCTCGGGGCAACCATCCAGGTCGACGACGACAGTTGGGGCGGTCCGAGCCGCCTGCCCGGCTGGTCCCGGGCCGAGCTCGCCGCCCACCTCGCCCGCCACGCCGACGCCTCCCGCAAGGTGGTCGAGGCGGCCGGACGCGGCGAGCTGATCCCCAAGTACGCCCCCGGCGAGCGGGAAGCAGGAATCCGCGCCGGCGCCGACCGCACCGGGCTGGCCATCCAGGAGGACCTGGACGCGGCCTGCGGACGGCTGGAGGACGCGCTCGACGAGGTCGAGGACTGGACCGTGCCCGTGCTGGTCGACGGGGGGACCGCGCCCGTCAGCACGGTTCCGCTGTCCCGACTCGCCGAGGTGGTCGTGCACACGGTCGACCTGGACATCGGGGTGGAGTTCGACGGGACCGACCCCGAGGTGGCCGGCCGGGCACTGGACTGGGCCGTCGGCCGGATCGGTGCCCGGCCCGACGCCCCGTCGATCCGACTCGTCGCCACCTCCGGTCGGGAATGGCTGCTCGGCCCGGTCGAGTCCGACGCGACACGGGTCGGCGGCAGCCCGCAACGCCTGCTCGGCTGGCTCGCCGGCCGACTCGGGCCGGAAGCCGTGGACGGCGCCGCCGGCATCGTGCTTCCGCCCTGGTGATCACCCAACCGAAGGAGACCCGATGACCGACCCCCGGACGCCCGCCGATCCCTCCCGGACCCACTCCACCCACCCCGACAGCCGATGGCATGTCGAGCCGGGCGGGCCGCCTGTCACCATCGGGCTCGGCACCCGGACTCTCACCAAGGCGTCGGTCGGTCCGATGGACAACAACGCCTACATCGTCGCCGACGCCGACGGGCCGGTGGTCCTCGTCGACGCCGCCGCCGACCCCGGCCGACTCACCGCTCTGATCGCCGGGCGGACGGTCGGCGCGATCGTCACCACCCATCAGCACCACGACCACCTGACCGCCCTGGCCGAGATGGCCCAGCGCACCGGCGCCGATCTCGTCTGCGGCACCCCGGACCGGGAGGCGATCGAGCAGCGGACCGGCACCCGCCAGCACGGGGTGTGGGACGGTGACGTCGTCCACTGCGGCACCATTGACCTGTCCGTTGTCGGGCTGGTCGGCCACACGGAGGGCTCCATCGCCCTCGAGGTGACTGCCCCCGCGGGTGCCGACGCGCCGGTCCACCTGCTCACCGGCGACACGCTCTTCCCCGGCGGAGTCGGCCGGACCGAGTCCCCCGACGACTTCATCTCGCTGTGGACCGATGTGGTCACGAAGATCTTCGAGGCCTACGACGACGACACCGTCGTCCACCCCGGCCACGGGGACTCCACCACGCTGGGGGCGGAGCGGCCGCATCTGGCCGATTGGCGCACCCGCGGCTGGTAGCCGGCGAGCCGGGTCTACCGGGTGGCCTCGATCATCTGCCGCAGTTCCTTCTTCAGCTCGGCCACCTCGTCACGCAGCCGCGCCGCCAACTCGAACTGCAACTCCGCGGCCGCCTGGTGCATCTGCTCGGTCAGCTCCTGAACCAGCTCGGCCAACTCCGCCTTCGGCACCGAGGACAGGTCGCCACCCCTGGCCGCCCGGGCCTCCTTGGCCGCACGGGCCTCGGCCAGCGACGCGACCGGGGCGTCGAGGGTGTGGTAGCCCCGGCCGGCCGTACGTTCCATCAGCTTGTCGGTGTCGGCATCCTCGCGGGCCAGCATCTCGGTGATGTCGGAGATCTTCTTGCGGAGCGGCTGCGGGTCGATCCCGTGGTCCCTGTTGTACGCCAGTTGCACGGCGCGGCGTCGGTTGGTCTCGTCGATCGCGGCCTGCATCGACGGGGTGATCCGGTCGGCGTACATGTGCACCTGGCCGGCGACGTTCCGGGCCGCCCG
>CAZGWN010000111.1:0-5799 GCA_964528755.1 uncultured Propionibacteriaceae bacterium | reverse complement strand
GGCTGGCGCTGTCCAGCCGCAACCAGTACCTCGGCGAGGGGGATCGGGCGGCCGCGGCGATCCTGCACCGCGCCCTGTTCGAGGCCGAACGGGCCTGGCTGGGCGGCCAGACCGACGCCGAGGCCCTGCGGGCGGTCATGCGTGATCTCCTGGCCGGCGAGCCCCGGGCGACGGTCGACTACGTCAGCGTCGCCGACCCGCGCACGCTGGCCGAACTCGACGCCGTCGATCCCACCATCGGCGCGCTGGCGTCGTTGGCCGTACGGATCGGCCGTCCCCGGCTGATCGACAACGTCGTGCTGTTCCCGCACGTGCCGATGGAGATGCCTGCCGATCCGGTGGTGCTGAGCCGGCACGACTGAGGCGTGCCGCCCACGACCCGACGCCGGTGCGATCAAGCCGTGCCGGCGTCGGCACGATCGGTCGTTCGGCACCCGCCGGTAAGGGTCCTTTCCGCTACGCTGGCGGCGCAAGCCGCACGACGACCGAGGGAGATGCCGCATTCATGGCCACTATCATCTACACCCACACCGACGAGGCGCCGCTGCTGGCCACCTACTCCTTCCTCCCGATCGTCGAGGCCTTCGCCTCGAACGCCGGGGTGAGCGTCGAGACGCGTGACATCTCGCTGGCCGGCCGGATCCTGGCCGCCTTCGGGGACGTGTTGCCCGCCGACCAGCAGGTGCCCGATGCCCTCGCGGAACTGGGTGAGCTGGCCAGGACCCCGCAGGCCAACATCATCAAGCTGCCCAACATCTCCGCCTCCGTGCCCCAGCTGAAGGCGGCCGTCGCCGAGTTGCAGGCGAAGGGGTACGCGCTGCCCGACTACCCCGACGAGCCGGCCACCGATGAGGAGCGCGACGTCCGAGCCCGCTACGACAAGGTCAAGGGGTCGGCGGTCAACCCGGTGCTGCGCGAGGGCAACTCCGACCGGCGGGCCCCCGCCGCGGTGAAGAACTACGCGCGCAAGCATCCGCACCGGATGGGCCCGTGGAGCCCCGACTCGAAGACGTCCGTCGCGACGATGGACCACGGCGACTTCCGGCACAACGAGAAGTCGATCGTGCTGCCCGCCGACGACACCCTGCAGATCCGGCTGGTCGGCACCGACGGCACGACGACCGTGCTGAAGGAGTCGCTGCCGGTGCTGGCCGGGGAGGTCGTCGACGGCACCTTCCTGTCCGCCTCTGCCCTGGACGCCTTCCTCGCCGAGCAGATCCGGCGGGCCCGGGAGCTCGGCGTGCTGTTCTCGGTCCACCTCAAGGCGACGATGATGAAGGTCTCCGACCCGATCATCTTCGGCCACGTTGTCCGCGCCTTCTTCCCGCAGACCTTCGCCCGGTACGGGGCCGAGCTGGCCGAAGCGGGTCTGTCGCCCAACAACGGGCTGGGCTCGATCCTCGCCGGACTGGCTGCGCTGCCCGACGGCGGGGCGATCGGCGCCTCCTTCGACGCCGAACTGGCGGCCGGCCCGAAGCTCGCCATGGTGAACTCCGACAAGGGCATCACCAACCTGCATGTTCCCTCCGACGTCATCGTCGACGCGTCGATGCCGGCGATGATCCGCACCTCCGGGCACATGTGGGGCCCCGACGGCCAGGAGGCCGACACCCTGGCAGTACTGCCCGACTCCTCCTACGCCGGGGTGTACGAGACCGTGATCGAGGACTGCAAGGCCCACGGCGCGTTCGACCCGACCACCATGGGCTCGGTGCCCAATGTCGGGCTGATGGCGCAGAAGGCCGAGGAGTACGGTTCGCACGACAAGACCTTCGAGATCCCCTCCGACGGCACTGTCCAGGTCGTCAACGCCGCGGGTGAGGTGCTGATGGAGCACGAGGTGCACACCGGCGACATCTGGCGCGGCTGCCAGACCAAGGACGCGGCCGTACGCGACTGGGTCAAGCTGGCGGTGACCCGGTCCCGCGCCTCCGCCACCCCGGCGGTGTTCTGGCTCGACCCGACCCGCTCCCACGACCGCGCCATCGCGGAGAAGGTCCGGACCTACCTCGGCGAGCACGACACCACCGGCCTGGACATCCGGATCCTGTCGCCGATCGAGGCGACCCAACTGTCCGTGGACCGGATCCGCGCCGGCCAGGACACCATCTCGGTCACCGGCAATGTGCTGCGCGACTACAACACCGACCTCTTCCCGATCCTGGAGGTTGGCACCTCGGCGAAGATGCTGTCTGTGGTGCCGCTGATGAACGGCGGCGGGCTGTTCGAGACGGGTGCGGGTGGCTCGGCTCCGAAGCACGTCCAGCAGTTGCTCGCCGAGAACTACCTGCGGTGGGACTCCCTCGGGGAGTTCCTCGCGTTGGCCGAGTCGCTGCGACACGAGGCGAGCGCGTCGGGCAACTCGAAGGCAGGGGTGCTGGCCGCCGCGCTGGACCGCGCGACCGAGCGGCTGCTCGACGAGGACAAGTCCCCGGCCCGCAAGGTCGGCCGGATCGACAACCGTGGCAGCCACTTCTGGCTGGCGAACTTCTGGGCGCACGAACTTGCCGGTCAGACCGACGATCCGCAGTTGGCACAGGCGTTCGCACCGGTCGCGGCCCAACTGGCCGACCAGGCCGACGCGATCGACGCCGAGTTGATCGGTGTCCAGGGCCATGCGGTGGACCTCGGCGGGTACTACCGGCCCGACGATGCGAAGACCGCCGCCGTGATGCGTCCCTCCGACGTCTTCAACGCGATCATCGCGAAGTTGGCCTGAGCGGCTCGACGGATCGCGAAGCCGGCCTGAGCGGCTCGACGGATCGCGAAGCCGGCCTGAGCGGCTCGACAGATCGCGAAGCCGGCCTGAGCGGCTCGACAGATCGCGAAGCCGGCCTGAGCGAGCGGTGCCGCCGGATCGGGACCCGTACGGTCAGCGCGCCGGGCCGGACCCGGATGCGCACCTCGGTCACCTCTGCCACCACGTCGCCGTCCAGTTGCAGGGGCAGCGGTCGGGACGGGGCCAGGCGGACCGTGGTGGTCCGCCCGTACACGAGGGCGGGGACGTCGCGGCGCAGGTGCAGCAGCCCCCTCGCGGCGACGCCCAGCCAGTCGGTGGCGGCGTGCACCGGGACCTCCAGGGTGTCCAGGACGCCGTCGTCGGGCCGGGCGGCGGGGAAGACCTCAATTCCGGCCGGGATCCGCGGGCAGTTGCCGACCAGCACGGTCCACACCTTCACCCGGCGTGTCCCGGTGTCGGTGGTCAGCACCATCGGGACGGCGGGAGCCAGCAGCCGGCGGGCGCCGGCCACCAGGTAGCCGGTCCAGCCGAGCGCGCGCTGCAGGTGCGGTCCGACGGTGCTCAGGGCCTGCGCGTCACGGCCCAGGCCCGCCATGACCAGGAAGGGCATGTCGGGGGACCATCGGTCCGGGTGGCCACCCGTCGTGACGGAGGCCAGGCCGACGTCGATGTCGGCGGTGGTGCCCTCCAGCGCGATCCGCAGCGCCGGCAGGGGGCGGCGGGGAGGCAGGCCGAGGTTGCGGGCCAGCAGGTTGGCCGTGCCGGTGGGGACGATGCCGATCGGGACCCCGGTCCCGGCCATCTCCCCGGCCACGTGGCGTACGGTGCCGTCACCGCCGCTGACCACCACCAGGTCCGGCGCCGCGGCCAGGGCCCGGCGGGCCTGGCCCGCCCCGGGGTCGTCGGGGGTGGTGAGCAGGACCAGGGGCTCCGGCCAGCCCGAGCGCCGGGCCCGCCGCTCGAGTTCGCGCCGGATCGTGCCGACGTCCGGACGTCCCGGATTGAGCACGGCCACGATCCTCATGGGCCCATGATGGCCCTCGGCACCGAAGAATGTCGGCGGTCCATCCTAGGGTGGCGACTGTGGGTGATCGGGGCGGGCGTGCGGAGGGAATGGACAGATGACCGATCCAGCGGGGGCATCCCGGGTGCGGTTCCTGCACACGAGCGACTGGCAGCTGGGGATGACGCGGCACTACCTGGCCGGAGAGGCGCAGGCCAGGTTCACCGGGGACCGGGTCGAGGCGATCCGCCGGATCGGACGGGTG
The DNA here is from genome assembly GCA_964528755.1 of uncultured Propionibacteriaceae bacterium. GTDB lineage: Bacteria > Actinomycetota > Actinomycetes > Propionibacteriales > Propionibacteriaceae > Raineyella. The sequence continues at coordinate 1,791 of CAZGWN010000111.1, read as the reverse complement.
GCGCGCGACGAGGGCTGCGAGTTCGTGGTCGTGGCGGGTGACGTCTTCGAGCACGCGAACCTGGGGCGGCGTGACGTCGTACGGGCGTTGGGGGCGATGGGCGAGGTCGGGCTGCCGGTGTACCTGCTGCCCGGCAATCACGATCCGCTCGGCCCGGGGTCGATCTGGGAGTCGGCCGCCTTCGACGGGCAGCGTCCGGACAACGTGATCCTGCTCGACCGTCCCGGACCGTGGCCGGTGCGCGAGGGGGTGGAGATCGTCGCCGCGCCGTGGTTCACCAAGCATCCGGACCACGATCCGGTCACCGACGTGCTGAGCGGGCTGACCGCGGACGGGACGACCCGGGTGCTGGTCGGGCACGGCATGCTCGACGCGCTCGAACCGGACCGGGACACGGTGGCCGTCGACACCGACCGGCTGCGCGCGGCGGTCGCGGCCGGCATCGTGCACTACGTGGCCCTGGGCGATCGCCACATCCGCTGGCCCGCCGAGGGGCAACCCGACGCCACGGACGGGCCGATCCACTACTCGGGGACCCCGGAGACCACCGGATTCCGGGAGCCGGGCCGCGGCACGGTGCTGACCGTCCGGCTCAGCCCGGACGAGCGGACGGTGACGGCCCACGAGATCGGCCGCTGGCTGCACACCGTCGTGACGGCGGACCTGTCCGGCCCGGCCGATGTGGACGCGCTCGCGGCCCGACTGGATGCGTTCAACCCCAAGGAGCGGGTGATCGTCAAGACCGTGCTGCGGGGCACCCTCAACCTGACCGAGAGCGCCCGTCTGGAGGATCTGCTCGCCCGGTACGGCGACGCGTTCGCCGCGCTGAACGCGTGGGAGCGGCACACCGATCTGGTGGTCACGCCCGACGACGCCGAGTTCGACGACCTGGCGCTCGGCGGATACGTGCTGGACGCGGTGGCCGAGTTGACGTCGACGGTCGACCGCGGAGGCGAGCAGGCCGACCGCGCCGGGGAGGCCCTCAAGCTGCTGCACCGGCTGGCAGGAGGGGTCCGATGAGGCTGCACCGCCTGCTCCTGGAGAACTTCCGCGGCATCGAGCGGCGTGAGGTCGAGTTCCCCGACACCGGGGTCGTGGTGGTCCAGGGGGCCAACGAGACCGGCAAGACGTCGATGATCGACGCCTTCGACTATCTGCTCAGGCACAAGGACAACAGCAGGCACCGGGAGATCCGCGGCGCCAAGCCGGTGGACCGCGACGTCCCGGTCATCGTCGAGGCCGAGTTCAGCATCGGTCCCGACCGGGTCATCTACCGCAAACAGTGGGCGAAGTCACCGTCCACCACCCTGCGCTACGTCGGCGGGCCCAGCGCCGGGCGCACCGTCACCGGCGGCGAGGCCCACGATGCCGCCGAGGCGCTGCAGGCGCGGGCCGATCAGGTCTTGTGGAAGGCGCTGCGGATCATGCAGGACGGGACGGCCTTCGACAACAACCCGGGCGACAGCGCGGCCCTGCGCGGTGCCCTGGACCGGCAGGCCGGCACCGTCGACCGCGACGACACCCGGTCACAGGCCCTGATCGATCGGGTCGCCGAGGAGGCCGATCGCTACTGGACGCCACGCCGGACCGGGCCTAATGCGGCCTTCAAGGCGGTGCTGGCCGAGGCGGACGCCGCGGAAGAGGCCCGGGTGCGCGCCGCGGCGCAGGTCGAGGAGATCAGCGGGATCGTCGACGACCTGGCGCGGGCCCGCGAGGAGATCGGCCGGATCGAGGCCACCCTCGACGAACGAGAGGCCGAGGAGCGGGCCCTCGCCGGACGGCTGGTCGAGA
>CAZGWN010000110.1:0-6163 GCA_964528755.1 uncultured Propionibacteriaceae bacterium | reverse complement strand
CCCGCTTTGCCTGGGCGGACCGGCCACGCCCGACAATCTCGTGCCGACGAGGACGGAGGACTACTGGCGGGAGACCTCCGACGTCCTGCTCCGCGGGTCGGCCCCGCTGCCCCAACCAGGTCCACGACGCGCAGTAGTACTACCTGTGTTGTGAGTTGGCGCACGTGGGTCGGTGACTTCGTACACAAAGACTGTCCTTCCGCAAGATGGCGAGGCTAACCTAAGCCTCACCCGACCCCGGACCGAGCCTGTCGCGGGCCCGACGGGGAGGTACGAAGGGTCTGTCCACACCGAGGAAGTCCGAGATGTCTGCAATCTTCGCCACCCTGTCCGCCCGTACGGTCCAGACCGTGCCCAGCTCCGAGACGCGGACAATGCCTGTCACGCTCGCCTCACTTCCCAGCGACGTCGCCGCGGTGGTCGTCGGATTCGACGATGCCACCGACGCCTGCCTGGCCCGGCGGCTCTTCGACCTGGGCTTTCGTCCCGGCGTCCAGGTGCGGGCCCTGCGCCGCGCCCCGCTGGGCGATCCGACGGTCTACCGGGTCGCCGACTACGACCTCGCCCTGCGCGGCGCCCACTCCCGCGCCGTCCTCGTCGAGCGGATCTGACCGATGGGGCACGAACACCATGGGGGCGGCGGGGCGGTCGCCGTCGCACAAGGAACCCGACGATTCGCCCTGGTCGGCGCACCGAACTCCGGCAAGACCACCCTCTTCAATGCCCTGTGCGGGCTGCACGCGCGGACCGGGAACTACCCCGGGGTCACCGTCTCCCGCTACGAGGGCGTGACCCGGCTCGGTGACGCCGAGTTCCTCGTGGAGGACCTGCCCGGGACGTACAGCCTCGATCCGATCAGCCCCGACGAGGAGGTCGTCGAGTCGGTCCTCGACGTGGACCGTGACGAGCCGCGTACCCCCGATGGACTGCTCATCCTGCTCGACGCGACCACACTGCGCCGCTCCCTGCTGATGGCCGCCCAGGCGCTGAACACCGGGTTGCCGGCGACCGTCGTGCTGACCTTCGGCGACGAACTCGCCAAACGCGGTGGCGGCCTCGACCTCCCGGCCCTCGAGCGGGCCCTCGGCGTGCCGGTGAAGAACGTCCCGGCCGCCGACCCCCGCGCCGTCCAGGACCTGCGCGAACACCTGGAGCACGCCCACCACTGGTCCCGGCCGGTCGTCGCGCCGCCGACCGATCCGACGGAGTCCTCCGCCTGGGTCGAGTCCGTGCTGACCGCGGCGCACTACCGGGTCGGCGAGCCCGACGACCGGACCCGGCGGATCGACGCGGTCCTGCTGCATCCCGTCTGGGGGCTGCTGATCTTCCTCGTCACGATGTTCGTCTTCTTCCAGGTGATCTTCACCGTCGCAGCACCGCTGCAGGACTTGGTGGAGAGCTTCTTCGGCTGGCTGGGCGGGCTCGTCGCCGCGTACGTCACCGTGCCGTGGCTGTCGGCCTTCCTCAGCCAGGCGCTGATCGGCGGTATCGGCGGGGTTCTCGTCTTCCTGCCCCAGATCGCGCTGCTGTTCGTGATGATCGCGCTGCTGGAGGGCACCGGATACATGACCCGGGCGGCCTTCCTGATGGACCGGGTGATGGGCCGGTTCGGGCTGGAGGGGCGGGCCTTCGTGGCTCTGCTGTCCTCGGTCGCCTGCGCCATCCCGGGCATCATGGCCACCCGCTCGCTGCCCAGCGCCAAGGACCGGCTGGCCACGATGCTCGCCGCGCCGCTGATGACGTGCTCGGCCCGGCTGCCGGTCTACGTCATGCTGATCGGCATGATGGTCTCCGCCGACACCCGCTGGGGGCCGATCGGCGCCCAAGGGCTGGTGATGTTCCTGCTCTATCTCGGCGGTGCGCTGGCCTCCATGGCGACCGCGTGGGTCTTCGGTCGCCTGGCCGGCCGGCGGATCGGAAACCTGCCGTTCTACATGGAGATGCCGCCCTACCGGATGCCGAAGCCCTCGGTCGTCGGGCACTCGGTGTGGGACGCCTGCAAGGCCTTCCTGCAGAAGATGACGACGATCATCCTGGGCACCACCATCGTGCTGTGGCTGCTGCTCAACCTCCCCGCGCCCAGCACCCAGCAGCTCCTGCAGGCCGGCGTGGACCCGGCCGATGAGGCGGCCGTCGCCACCTACACCATCGACCACAGCGCCGCCGCCACGGTCGGACACGTCGTCGAGCCCGTCTTCGAGCCGCTCGGCTTCGACTGGCGGATCAACGTCGGCGTGCTGGCGTCCCTGTCCGCCCGGGAGGTCTTCGTCGCCACGATGGGTCAGATCGCCGCCGCTGACGACCCGGAGGATCCCGCCGGGGCCCTGGCACAGATGACCGTGCAGAGCGGCCCGCGGGCCGGGGAACCTCTGTTCACCCCTCCGGTGACGGCCGCGCTGCTGGTGTTCTTCATGTTCGCCCTGCAGTGCATGGCCACCGTGGCGGCGCTGCGCCGCGAGTCCGGCGGCTGGCGCTGGCCGGCACTGGCCTGGGCGTACATGTTCGCCCTGGCGTGGGTCTTCTCGTTCCTCACCCGGCTCGTCGTGGGGCTGTTCGTCTGATGCCCGGCACAGTTCCCCTCCACCCCGAGGCGACCGACGACCCCCGGACCGTACGGTGGTCGGTCCCGGCCGACCTGCTCACGGTCGCCGGCACGCCCGCCCGGGTCCCGGCGCCCCTGCAGGGCCTGCTCGACGACGGCACGGTGGCGCGCGTCGACGTCCAGGCCGGTGGGGTCCGGACGACCCTGGCCGCAGGTGACTGGGCGGCGGCCGGCCCGCGCGTCCGCCGGGCCCTGGAGGCCTCCCTGGTCCGCCCCGAGGAGTGGGCGGCCGGGGATCCCGGCGCGGGCCCGGACGTCGACGAACTCCTCCTGGCCTCGGCGGTCCGACAGGTCATCGCGGGCGAGGTCGGCGACTACGTCCGGTCCCACGGCGGGTCGGCCCGGCTGGTGGAGGTGTCGGGGAACCGGGCGACCATCGCCCTGGACGGAGCATGTGCGCACTGCCCGGCCCGCGGCTCCACCCTGCAGGACCGCTTCGTCCGGGCCGTCCGGGCACTGTATCCGCGGCTGGAGCGACTGTCCCTGCGGGAGACCTCGCGCCGGCCGGTTTTCCGGCCGGTCGTGCCGCACCGCTGATCGTGGCGTCCGAGCGCGGCCGGGCTCGGCTCACCGGTCGCGGATCTTCGGCAGCTCGCTGGTCTTCAGCGACGCGTCCGGATCGAACCAGCCCTCGCCGTCGGCCATGTCCTCCCGGGAGAGCTTGGCCAGCCCGGGCAGCACCCGCGGAAGCACGCCGAGCCCACGCTGCTGGGCCAGCTCCCGGGCGGCCTGGCGGCGTTCCTCGGTCTCCAGCTCGGCGACGATCTGGTGCAGCGCGCCGAGGATCGAGCCACGCAGCAGCCACAGACCCCGCTCCTTGGCCGGGTCCACCGTCATCAGGTCGGTGAGCATCGCCCGGGCCTCACCCAATCGGTCCAGCGCCGTGTCGAGGTCGCGTTCGGCGTCGTCCCCGCGGGCCTCGACCTGCCCCTCGACGTAACGCCCGTACGCCCCGATCGCCTCGGCCAGCGTGGACAGCACCCAGGCGAATGCCGGCCGGACCTGTTCGCCGTACCCGTCGTCGGGGGTCTCGTGGTGCGGCGCCTCGACCGCGACCGTGTGGAACAGGCTGCGTACGTCGAGCACGACCCGTTCCAGGGTGCCGGCGGCCAGACTCAGCAGCGGCCCGACGTCGGTGGTGCCGAAGGCCCGGGGATTCATCCGCCGCGCGTCGCGGGCCTCGGAGACGAGTTCGTGGGAGGACGCCACGTCCCCGCCGAGCGCACGGGCGTCGTGCAGCCACCCCAGCGCCCGCTCCCGTACGATCGACCGCTCCCGCATGGAGTCGGCGGCCCGGGAGAGCAGATTGGCGGTGCCCACGGCCGTCCGGCGCAACTGGTGGGCGGCCTGACGGGAAGGCACCGGCGGGGGCACCACGACGACGAACAGGAACCCGATCGCCGCCCCGACCAGGGTCGTGTAGATCCGGTTCTCCACGGCGATCGCCTGGCCCTGAACCGCCAGGATCAGCATCGCGCTGATCGGCGTCTCCAGCGCCTGCTCACCGAGGTGGAAGACCTTGGCCAGCACCAGTGAGATCCCCACCACCAGCGCCAGACTCCACCAGCTCAGCCCGACGAAGTGGGAGACCAGCACGGCCAGCATGACCCCGGTGACGACCGCACCGATCCGTACGATCATGCTGCGCAGGGTGTGCACATTGGTGCCCTGGACGACCAGCAGGGCGGTCAGCGGCCCGGTCAGGTCGGGCGGCCCCTGGACCAGCGGCATGCTCGCGATGAAGGCCAGGACGGTCGCGACCGTCAGCCGGGTCACCCAGGTGACGGTCGGCCACAGCCGACCGGGCACGTCCCGCCAACGGCGGGGGTGGGCCGGCCACATCCGTTCCAGGAGGGCATGGCCCCAGCGACCGAACCTGCTCATGGACGCCAGCGTAGTGAGCGACGGATACCGACGGGCCGACGCCGGGACAGCGGCGAGGGTGCGGCCCCGCTCACCACCGCCAACGCAAGGCGTACGCGGCCGGCGGCAGGTCGATCCCGCACCACTGCGCCACCCCGTCGTGCACCGCCACCGGTCGGGGTTCCGTGCCCTCCCCGACCCGGGCCCCCTCGATTCCTCGGACGCTCGCCTCCATCGCCGCCGGCACGGTGCCGCGGAACTCGACCATCAGCACCAGTTCGCGCAGCCGCTCGGGGACGACCCGCTCCAGGACGGTCGCCGTCCCGGCGCGCGCGGGGACCGCCGGGTCGGCGGGGATGTCCCGGACGAGGCGGTGTTCGACGCAGATGACCTCCCCGCGCGTCATCGGCCGCGGCGCGGCCATCTCGGCCACCAGCAGGTCGCGTTCGGGGATGTCGATGAGGCGGTCGACCCGGCAGCCCGCCACCGCCACCACGGTGATCGGCTCGCCGCCGAGGGCGGCGGCGGGGTCGACGCAGACCACCGGCCAGCGGCGGGCACCGTCGTGGGTGGCCTGAAGGACCATCCGGGTGCGCCGGGTGACCTCGAGGCGTTCGGCGTCGATCACCGAGACGTCGTGCACCGACAGCCGACGGAACGCGTTCGGCACGTCGACTCCGAGGTCGGCGATCACCTGCCGGATGATGTCGGAGGTGGCCAGCCCCTTCTGCCAGGGACGCAGCCGACGGCCGGTGCGCGGGACGGGGCGCGGCACCCGGTCGACCAGGGTTCCCGGGGGCACTCTCAGGATCCGTTCGAGCTCGACGATCGTGTGCAGGGAACGGGCCCGGGTCGGCACGGTCTGCCCGGTCCGCCAGTAGCTGAGGGTCGCGTTGCTCACCCCGACCCCGGCGGCCTGCAGCCGCACCCGGATCCGGCTCAACGTCAGCCCACGGCGCTCGATGGCGTCGGACAGCACGACGGAGAACCGGAGATCGCCGACGGTCCGGCGATCTCCGGGCGCGGCCGGAGGAGACTCGGCCATGGCACCTCAGGCCCGGGCTCGATCCGCTGTGGCGTCTCAGTGCGGCCGGACGGTCATCGACAGGACGTCGAGCGTCTCGTCGAGCTGCTCCACGGTGAGCTTGCCCTGCTCGACGAAGCCGAGGTCGAGCACCACCTCGCGGATGGTCTTGCCCTCCTTCAGGGAGGTCTTGGCGACCTTGGCGGCGTTCTCGTAGCCGATGTAGCGGTTGAGCGGGGTGACGATCGAGGCGGACGACTCGGCGTACTGCCGGCACCGTTCGACGTTGGCCTGGATGCCGGCGATCGTCCGGTCGGCGAACACCCGGGTGACGTTGCTGAGCAGCCGGATCGATTCCAGCACGTTGTTGCCCATCATCGGGATCATCACGTTGAGCTCGAAGATGCCGGTGGTGCCGGCGAACGCGACCGCGGCGTCGTTGCCGACGACCTGGCCGCCGACCTGGATGGCGGCCTCGCACAGCACCGGGTTGACCTTGCCGGGCATGATCGAGGAGCCCGGCTGCAGGTCGGGCAGGTGGATCTCGCCCAGCCCGGCGCGCGGCCCCGATCCCATCCAGCGGATGTCGTTGGCGATCTTGATCAGCGACGCCGCGATGGTCCGCAGCACCCCTGACGCCTCCACCAGGCTGTCGCGGGCCGACTGGGCCTCGA
>CAZGWN010000109.1:0-6652 GCA_964528755.1 uncultured Propionibacteriaceae bacterium | reverse complement strand
CTGGCCATCCCTGCGTAACCACCACCCCCGTGTCCACCACCAGGGGTCAAGGCCCACCGGACTGCTTGATCCCGCCCATCGGGGCGAAGACCGCAGTGGGCAGAGGGTGGTTGAAACCGATGATGCCGGCCTGCAGCCGTTCACCGAGGCGCCACAGACGGTCGGCGTCTCGGGTGAAGGCGTACGCCGCCAGTCCCATCTCGGTGGCATTGGCGGCGGCCACCGCCTCGTCCTCGGAGCTGAACCGGAAGACCCCTGCGGCAGGGCCGAAGACCTCCCGCGTGGCGATGGTGCTGTCGGCGGGGGCGTCGACCACCAGCGTCGGGGCGTGGAACGATCCGCGCGCCGGCAGCTGGGCCCGCCCGGTGATGACGTGTCCGCCGTGCTCCCGCGCCTCGTCGACCAAGGCAGTGACCTGCGTCACTCGCGCGTCGTCGATGCATGGGCCCAGATCCGGCACGGGTTCGGCGGTTCCCGCTCCGATGGTGAAGCGCTCGATTCGGTCCCCCAGCGCCTTGACGAAGGAATCATGCACGGATTCGTGCACCAGGAACCGATTGGCCGCGATGCAGGACTGGCCGGTGTTGCGGAACTTCGCCACCAGGGCGGCCTCGACCGCGCGATCCAGGTCGGCATCCTCGAATACCAAGAAGGGGGCGTTGCCCCCCAGCTCCAGCAGCGGCCGGACGATCCGGGCAGAGGCCGTGGCCATGATGGAGGCCCCCACCTGTGTTGAGCCGGTGAAGGAGACCACCCGCACCGCGGGGTGGGCCAGCACGGCGTCGGTGATCGTGGCCGCGGGGCCGTGGACGAGGTTGACAACTCCGGGCGGCAGTCCTGCTCCTGCGACGAGGCGGATCAGCTCGGTCACCGCGAGAGGAGCCTTCTGCGAGACCCGGGTCACGACCGTGCATCCGGCCGCGAGTGCGGCGGCCAGCTTGCGGGCCTGGATCGAGCAGGGGAAGTTCCACGGGGACAGGCATGCGGCGACGCCGGCCGGTCGGCGCAAGCTGAAGTGGCGCCGGTCCGGCGCCTCGTGCGGGTAGCCGGCCCCCGAGGGTCGCCTCGCCTGCTCGGCGAACCAGCGGAAGTACTCCGCGGACAACCGGATCTCCGCCACGGCTTCCGGCAGGCGTTTGCCGGCCTCGCGCGCCAGGAGCAGGCCCAGCCGATCGGCCCCCTCGCCGACCGCGGTCGCGGCCCGCGACAGCAGATCGGCACGGTCGCGCGCCGATGTCTCGGCCCAGGCGGGGAAGGCCGCGGCGGCCGCGTCGGCGGCCGCAGTCGCCCGGTCGGCACCGCCCCACCCGACTCGGCCCACGAGCGAGCCGTCGGCCGGGTTCAGCACCGGGCGGGCTTCGGCGGGGAAGTCCCACCGCCCGCCGATGAGGTCACCGGCGAACGGGGCCGTCCCGCCGGCGATCCCGGGGACCTCAGGTGCTGGGGTAGAGCTTGGTGAGGGAGAACTCACGGTGCCCGATCGCCTCCGCCGCGGTCAGTCGGCCGTTGACGGTCCGGTCGATCACCTCGACCAGTCGGTCCCCGGCCGTGGTCAGGTCGTACTCCGGGCGCGGTAGCCCGGAGACGTCCGGGTCGTGGCCGTCCGCGACCGAGTCACCGGCCACGTGGATGGGGAAATCCGGAGGAGCCTCTGCCATTGCGCCCGCCTTCGTGGTCCGGTTGATGCGGACAAAACTCTACAATCCCGGTCGATCTGGTAGCAAGGAGGGTGGGTCGTGCCGCCGTGAAGATGAAGAGGGCGGGCCGGTCACCGAGATTGATCGCCTTCGCCTGATCGGTGACGGCCGACTCGCCTGCCGAGCCGGCCGCACGACGGGAACCCGGCAGGCGGGCGTGTCTGGACACATAAGACAACGTGATACCGTAGCAAAGCCGTAGAGATTGAGGGGTCGTTCGGTTCTACCGCCGGGTCTCTCGCTCCGCGGATCCATCGACTGTGAGGGCTTCCGCTCTCTGCCCGTGGAAAGGCGATCATCATGGCCCCGTCGACCTCAGCGCACTCGAGAAGTGCCGCTCTTCCCAACGTCCTCACCTCGCGCCGGTCGGTCCTGGCTGGTCTCGGTCTGGTGGGACTGACCCCGGTCCTGGCCGCTTGCGGCGGCCCCGGGGCGACGAGCAGCGCGCCGACCACCGGCGCGGCCGGTACACCGGGTGCCGTACAGGGCGATATCAGCTTCTACCACTGGCGGGGGGAGGACCGGGAGGTCATCGATCAGATCATCGAGGCCTTTGTCGGGGAGTACCCGGATGCGACTGTTCAGCAGGCGATCGATCCTTCCAACCAGTACCAGGCGACGGCGGCGGTCAAGGCGCGTTCCGGGAACACCGGGGATGCGCTGACCGCCTTCCGGGGGGCCCAATTGGTGCAGTTCGCCGAGCAGGGGATCTTCAGGGACCTCAGCGATGCGCCCTTCAAGGATTCCTATGTGCCCAATCTGCTGTCCGCCGGGGCCGCCAATGGTGTTCAGTACGGATACCCGTACCAGCTGGTCTTCAACATGCCGTTGCTCAACTCCGACCTGGCCGAGCGCGCGGGCCTGTCGGAGGCCCCCGGCGATTGGGACGCATGGTTGTCGGCGCTTGATGCGTTGCGCGGGCTGGATGTGGAGCCCTTCGTGTGGCCGGGCAACGACCAGGCCAACGGACTGCAGGTGATCAACTCGTTGTCGATGAACCTGCTGCCCGAGGAGAATGCCTTCGCGGGGATCGAGGCCGGCACCTACAAGACCACGGACGACTGGTGGCTCGAGGCGCTGAATCGCTTCCGGGAGCTGTCGGCGTACTTCCAGGACGATTTCTCCGGCGCCAAGACAGAAGGGCTGGTCTCCCTGTTCGCGCAGGGCAAGGCCGCGGTCCTCCCGACCGGCTCCTACCAGATCGCCCAGATCCGCAGCGCCGGCGGCGAGTTCCCCATCGAGCTCGCACCGCTGATGACCAATGCGGCGGGGGAGACACCGACGTACGAGGGGATCCACAACGCGACCTTCATCCTGGGCGTCAATGCGCAGGCCCAGAACCCCGACGGCGCGCTGGCCTGGCTGGAGTTCCTGTCCCGCCCCGAGATCGCCACCATCTACGCCAACGGGACGGCCCAGCACGTACCTCTGAACGGCATCGAGTACGACAACGCCGATCTGAAGGCGTTGGCCCCGTGGTCCTCCCGCCACACGCTGCTGGCCCCGCGCTTCCAGTTCCTCGATCTCGATATCCGCAACGCCGTGGAGAACTCCCTGGTCGCCGTCGCCAACGGCACTTCACCCGATCAGGCCGCTGCCGAGGCGCAGGCGATCATCGACGACAAGCTGTGACAAGCCCGCGGGCCACCGATTGGGTGGCGCGGCGCCGGTGGAAGCATCTGGCGTTCGCCGTGCCGGCCGGGGCCCTCTATCTGTGGTTGGTGGCGGTGCCGGCCGTCCAGGCCCTCCGTTACTCGGTCACCGATTGGGACGGGATGTCGGCGACCTTCTCGTGGGTCGGCCTGGACAACTACCGACGACTGATCGCCGATGACCCGATTATCGGACGTGCGGTGATCAACTCGCTGGAGTTCATGCTCGTCGTGGTGGTGTGCCAGACGGTGCTCTCCTTGGTCCTCGCCCTGGCGCTGCAGCGCAACAGCCGGCTCAACGTGGCGCTGCGGGCGATCTACTTCTTCCCGACCATCCTGTCGTCGGTATCGGTCGCCTTCGTCTGGTCCTTCGTCTACGACCCGACCTTCGGCCTGGCCAACACGGCCCTGTCGGCCGTCGGGCTGGAGGCCTGGCGCCAGCCGTGGCTCGGGGATCCCGATCGGGCGATGCTCTACCTGGCGGTGGTGCAGGTGTGGTTCCACGCGGGGCAGATGATGGTGGTCTACATTGCGGGGCTCCAGGCGATCCCGGCGGAGCTGTACGAGGCCGCCGCGCTGGACGGGGCGGGGGCGTGGCAGAGGTTCCGCAGGGTCACGTGGCCGCTGGTCGCCCCGGCGACCGCGATCGTGGCGGCGTACACGACCATCCAGTCCTTCCGCGCGTTCGATCTGGTCTATGCCAGTACGGGTGGAGGGCCCAACCACGCCACCGAGATCCTGGCGACCCTGATCTACTCGACGGCCTTCGGCACGTTCGAGTTCGGCTACGCGGCCGCCCAGTCGGTGCTGTTCGTCGTCATCATCGCGGCCGTGACACTCCTGCAGCGCCGCGCAACGGCACTGACCACGGGCGGGACGCGATGAGCGCTGCCGCCGCGGGGCGGTCGGTCGGTCGTCGCGCACCGACCCTTCGGGACCTGGGCCGCGGGGCGCTGCTGGGGATCTACGCGGCCATCATCGTGGTTCCGCTCACCGTGGTGGTGTTCACCACGCTGAAGACGACCGAGCAGGTGTTCGCCGGGCCCTTCACTCCGCCGACGCGGCCCACCCTGGACAACTTCGCCGAGCTGTTGGCCGGCGACCGGATGCTGACCAGCCTGCTGAACTCGGTTGTGGTGACCGGCTGTTCGGTGCTGGTGACCCTGATCGTGGGAAGCCTGGCGGCCTACGGGATCAGCCGCATTCACGGCTGGCTGGGCAACGTCGTCTTCGGCCTGTTCGCCGTCGGGCTGGCGGTCCCGGCACAGGTCGTGATGATCCCCCAGTACGTGATCATCTCCCAGGCCGGGCTGACCGACTCGCTGCTGGGCCTGATCGTGATCAACGTGGCGGTGACCACGCCGGTGGCGGTGTTCATCCTGACCGGGTTCTTCAAGACCCTGCCCGAGGAGCTGTTCGAGGCGGCCGAGCTGGACGGTGCCGGCACGCTGCGCACCTACGCTTCGATCGCCCTGCCGTTGTCCGCACCGTCGGTGGCGGCGGTGGCGATCTTCCTGTTCGTCATGCACTGGAACGACCTGCTCTACCCCCTGCTGTTCATCACCGACCCGGCAAAGTCGACGTTGCCCAAGACGCTGCTGGACTTCCGGGGCGAATACATCACGGACTTCCCCATGCTGTTCGCCGGGGTGCTGATCGCCAGCGCCCCGATGGTGGTCGCCTACGTCTTCCTGCAGCGCTGGTTCGTGGCCGGCCTGACCGCCGGGTCCACCAGATGAGCACCGGTCCGACGGCCGGACGGCCGAGCGTGCTCGCCGTCGGCGTGATCTGCATGGACGTGGTGGCCCTGGTCGACGGGCCGCCGCCCGCCGACGGGCGGGTGGAGGCGGCCGACATCGTGATCGGCGGGGGAGGGCCGGCCTCGACCGCCGCCGTGGCGCTGGCCCGGCAGGGGGTCCGTACGGCGGTGGCGGGGCGTGTCGGCGACGATGAAGCGGGGAGGCGGGCGCTCGCGTCGCTCCGGCTGAGCGGGATCGGCACCGAGGGGGTGCGAGTGGATCCGGACGGGGCCACCCAGATCTCCTGCGTCATCGTGGACCGGAGGCGCCGGACCCGCTCCATCATCACCAGCCACGCGGACCCCCTCGACGCGCTCACCCCCGGGGCAGGGGAGCTGGCGCGGCAGGCCGACTGGATCCACGCCGACCACGCCGGCTACCGGGCGGTGGCGAGCCTGCTCACGGAGCCGACCGCCGGGTGGCCCGGTGGACGTCCGCGGGTGTCGCTGGACGCCGGCAACGCACCGATCGAGGGGCTGGACCTGGCGGTAGTCGATCTGTTCGCCCCGACGCGGGCGAGCCTCGTGGCCCGGTACGGAACCGAGGATGCGGATCTCGCCGCGTCCCGCGCCCTCGCGGAGGGTGTCCACGCGGTGGTCGCCACCGACGGGCCGCGGGGCTGCGAGGCCTGGTGGGACGAGGAGGGTGCCGGGTACGCACGCGGGTCGCGGCCCGGTGTCGCGGGGCACGCCCGTTCCCCCGCGTACGGTGGCGTGGGGCGAGTGGTGTCCACATTGGGTGCCGGCGACGTGTTCCACGGCGCGCTGCTGGCCGGTCTGCTCGCGGGTGGCGGATGGCCCGCGGCGCTGCGCCGGGCGAACGTGGTGGCCGGACTGTCCTGCCGGGCGCGTACCGCCCGCGACGGGGTGCCGGACCAGGAGGAGGTCGATGCCGCCTTGGCGCGGATCGACGGATGATGGTCGGGGGAAGGAACGATCGGGGATGCTCAACTGGATCGGTACGCCGGCCCACAACCGGTGGCTGGAGGCCGAGCTCGACCGCAATCTGGAGTTCGGCCGGCGGGCCCGCGTGCCGAACGGTTTCGGCTGGATCTCCGGCGATGGTGGCCTGCGGGTCGAGATGGGGACCCAGTTGTGGATCACCGCCCGGATGGTCCACACCTACGCCGCCGCGACCGCTCTGGGTCGTCCGGGGTCGCGTACGCTGGTCCGCCACGGCGTGGATCGGCTCGTCGACGGACCGTTGCACGATACGGTCCACGGCGGCTGGTACGCGGCCGTCCCCAACGAGGGGCCGGGGGTGCAGGACCGTACGAAGTCGGCCTATGCCCATGCCTTCGTGGCGCTGGGGGCGGCCAGTGCCGTGGCAGCCGAGGTGCCCGGCGCGGATCGACTCCTCGAGATGGCCGTGGACACCCTGGAGCGGTATTTCTGGTCGGAGCGGGAGCAGATGTACCTCGACGACCGGGACGAGACGTTCACCCACGCCGAGGACTACCGCGGTGGCAACGCGAATATGCATGCGGTCGAGGCCTTCCTGATCC
>CAZGWN010000108.1:0-6746 GCA_964528755.1 uncultured Propionibacteriaceae bacterium | reverse complement strand
GCCCAGGTCACGCTGACTACGTCAAGAACATGATCACCGGTGCCGCCCAGATGGACGGCGCCATCCTCGTGGTGGCCGCCACCGACGGCCCCATGCCGCAGACCCGCGAGCACGTGCTGCTCGCCCGTCAGGTCGGCGTGCCGGCGATGGTCGTCGCGCTGAACAAGTGCGACATGGTCGACGACGAGGAGCTGATCGAGCTCGTCGAGATGGAGGTCCGCGAGCTGCTGAGCTCCCAGGAGTACGACGGTGACAACTGTCCGGTCGTGCAGGTGTCGGCGTACCAGGCGCTCCAGGGCGACCCGAAGTGGACCCAGTCCATCCTCGACCTGATGGACGCGGTCGACGAGTACATCCCGACCCCGGTCCGGGAGATCGACAAGCCGTTCCTCATGCCGGTCGAGGACGTCTTCACCATCACCGGTCGTGGCACCGTGGTCACCGGTCGGATCGAGCGTGGCGTGATCAAGATCAACGAGACGGTCGAGATCGTCGGCATCCACGACAAGACCCAGACCACCACCGTCACCGGTGTCGAGATGTTCCGCAAGCTGCTTGACGAGGGTCAGGCCGGGGAGAACGTCGGCCTGCTGCTGCGTGGCACCAAGAAGGAGGACGTGCAGCGCGGCATGGTCGTCTGCAAGCCCGGCTCGGTGACCCCGCACACCGAGTTCACCGGCCGGGTCTACATCCTGACCAAGGAGGAGGGTGGCCGGCACAAGCCGTTCTTCTCCCACTACTCGCCGCAGTTCTACTTCCGCACCACCGACGTGACCGGCACCATCGAGCTGCCGGAGGGTGTCGACATGGTGATGCCCGGTGACAACACCGACATGACCGTGAACCTCATCCACCCGATCGCCATGGAGGAGGGGCTGAAGTTCGCCATCCGTGAGGGTGGCCGGACCGTCGGCGCCGGGAACGTCACGAAGATCATCAAGTGAGCTTCGCTCAGGGGATCATCAAGTGAGCTTCGCTCAGGGGATCATCAAGTGACAACCTGATCCTCCGAACGAAGGGGTCCGCTCGTCCGAGCGGGCCCCTTTGTCGTACCCGGGTTCAGGTGCACCCCTGGGGCCCGCAGGCGGGACCGGACTGTTCGACGCTGATCAGCGGGGTTGGATGGGACTCGGACCACACCTGCTCCAGGGCGCGGGCGAAGACCGCGGTCGGCTGGGCGCCGGCCACCGCGTACGTGTCCTCCAGGACGAAGAACGGCACCGCGGTGATGCCGATCGAGCGGGCGGTCTGGATGTCGCCGCGGACCCGAGCGGCCAACGCCGGGTCGGTCAGCGCGGCCCGGACCGCCTCGGCCGGCAACCCGTGGCGTACGCCGATCGCGGCCAGCACGTCGGGATCGCTGATCGTCTCCCCGCGGGTGAAATGCCCGGCGAAGAGATCCTCGACGACCGCGCCGACATCGATGCCCGGGGTGGCCGCGGCCAGGTGGATGAGCAGGTGTGCGCGCAGCGAGTTCGCCGGCACGAGCCGGTCGTACCGGTAGTCGAGGCCGTCGGCGGCGGCCTGTGCGATGACGGTCTCGGACGCGGTGCGGGCCTGGTCGGGGGATATCCCCTTGGCGGCCGCGAGGTAGTCCACCTCGGACCCGTCGTAGCGCTCGGGCAGGTCGGGGTCGAGCTGGTAGGACCGCCAGGTGACCCGTACGTCGTCGCGATGACCGAACTGTGCCAACGCCGCGTCGAACCGCCGCCGGCCGAGGTAGCACCAGGGACAGGCGATGTCCGACCAGATGTCCACGCGCAGTGTCACGTCCGCCTCCTTCGGCCCGGGTTCTCAGATCCGAGCCAGCAATCCGACCGGATAGTCGGTGAGCAGATCTGCGAGTTCGACCGTACCCGACCAGGTACGCCCGTGCAGCGTGCCGCGGTACGTGCCGTCGAGGTGGATCACCGTGTCGCCCCAGCCGCCACGGCGGATCAACCGGTACGGCAGGCGGGTGGCCACGGTGATCGCCCCGCCGCGGTCGAAGGCGAGCAGGTGGTCGGCCGCCGGCCCCTCGGCGCTCACCGGTCGATACTCGGTGAACAGCTCGGGCCGGTCACGGCGCAGGCGCAGCGCCCGCGAGACCACCCAGGTCTTCGCCGCACCGCTCGCGTCGATCGGCGGCGCGTACGACTTGCGCAGGATGTCGGCGCAGGTGGCGAAGTCGACCGGCCGGCGGTTGTCGGGGTCGACCAGTGAGTCGTCCCACAGCTCCGTGCCCTGGTAGACATCCGGCACGCCCGGCATGGTGATCTGGACCAGCTTCTGGCCCAGCGAGTTCGACCAGCCCGGCCGGGTGACGACCTCCAGCAGCCGGGCCATCCGCTCCCGGATCGCCGGCTCGTCGTAGGCCCGGTCGATCGCTTCGTGCACCGACTTCTCGAAGGCCGGGTTCGGGTCGGCCCAGCCGGTGTCGTCGGAGGCCTCGCGCATCGCCTTTGTGGCGTACGCGTGCATCCGCTCCCGGGTGATCGGCGCCGCCCCGATGAAGGTCTGCGCGAGCAGGTACGCCAGCGACGGATTGCCGATGTCCATCCGCTCGACCACGGCCTGGGCGAACGGCGCCCAGGTGTCGCCGATCTCCGACAGCACCGCCAGCCGGGCCCGGACGTCCTCGCTGCGTTTGGTGTCGTGGGTCGACAGGGACGTCATCGACTCCGGCCAGTGGGCCAGCCGGTCGGCCATCCGACGGTGGAACTCGTCGACCTCGATGCCGAAGGTGGCCGGGTCACCGCCGACCTCGTTCAGCGCGATGAACCGGGAGTAGCGGTAGTAGGCGGTGTCCTCGACACCCTTGGCCATCACTGCGCCGCACAACTGCTGGAACCGTACGGCCATCTCGTCGTCGGGGTCGTGCAGCCGGGCCGCGACCGCGTCGACGACCGTGCGCAGGTCCGGTCGTGCGCTGACCGCGGCGTGCTGCGCCTCGACCAGGTAGCCGTCGCCGTGGGGCAGGTAGGCGCGGTAGACCTCGAAGCGGGCGGCGATCTCGGCCAGCGCGTCGGCGAGTTGTTCCTGGTCGACCTCGGGCGCGAGCCGGGCGATCCGGCGCCGCTCGGCCTCCAGCAGGTCGTACGCGGCGGTGAGCTTGCCCTCCAGGACGTGATCGGCGAAGGTCACGGTATCGCCGGTGATCGCCGCGTAGATCCGGGAGAACTGCTTCTCCGCGGCCGGGTTGATGAAGACCGCCCCGGCATCGCACATGGCGTCGTAGCCGCTGGTGCCCTGGATGGGCCAGGACGGCAGCCGCTCCTCCGGCTCGAGAATCTTCTCCCCGACGATCCAGGTGTCGGGGGCGAGGTCGCGTAGCCGGACGAAGTAGCCGCCCGGGTCGGCCAGGCCGTCGGGGTGGTCGACCCGCAGCCCGTCCACCTGTCCGTCGGCGACCCAGCGGCGGACCCGCTCGTGGGTGGCGCGGAACACCTCAGGATCCTCGACGCGCACCCCGGCCAGGCCACTGACGGTGAAAAAACGGCGGTAGTTGAGTTCGGCGTCGCCCCGACGCCAGGACACCAGCCGGTAGTGCTGGCGGCGGTGCACGACCCGCGCCGACTCGCCGGGTGACCAACTGCCGTCGGCCACCGGGTAACGGATCCCCTCGTAGCACAGTTGCGGGCCGTCCTCGCCCTCGAGCAGGGTGATCCCGTCCTCGCCCTCGTCGCCGAGCACCGGGACGAGGATGGGGAAACGCTCCCACTCGACGTCGTACCAGGCGGCGTACGGGGACTGTCGGCCCCGCTTGAGGACGTCCCACCAGCTCGGATTCTCCTCGGGCCGGGCCACGCCGAGGTGGTTGGGCACGATGTCGACGACGATCCGGATCCCGGCCCGGTGTGCGGCATCGACCACCTCCGCCCAGGCCTCCTCGCCACCGCGTTGCGGGTCCACCCGGGTCGGGTCGACACAGTCGTAGCCGTGCTCGGAGCCGGAGGTCGAGGTCAGCAGGGGTGAGAGATAGAGGGCGTCCGCGCCGAGGTCCGACAGGTAGTCGATCATCGCGATCACGTGACTGAGGGTGAACTCCGGCGTGATCTGCAGGCGGTAGGTCGAACGGGGAGTGGGCACGGAGGGATTCCCTTCTATCCAGTCCCCGGGTATCCTACCGGGCCGCGGTGCCCGTCCCCGATCCGCGGGGGCCGCCGGCCCACTCCCTGAGGAGTTTCACAGGTCCAGCAGACCGCACAGCGCGTCGAGCCGGGCGAAGGTGATTCGGGCGGGGGCGCGCTCGACCAGCACGGGTTTGGCGCAGTAGGCCACCCCGAGGCCGGCCGCCTCGATCATGGCGATGTCGTTGGCGCCGTCCCCGACCGCCACCGTACGGGACATCGGCAGGCCGAGTTGCTGCGCGAACGCGGCGAGGTGGCGGGCCTTCCCGGCGGCGTCGATGATCTCCCCGACGACCCGGCCGGTGAGCCGCCCGGCAACGTTCTCCAGTCGGTTCGCCGCGATCAGGTCGATGCCCAGCGGCGCCGCCAACGGGCCGATCACCTCGACGAAGCCGCCCGAGACCAGCCCCACCCGGCCGCCGCGGGCCCGTACGGCCGCGACCAGCTCGGCCGCCCCGGGGCTGTACGCCAGCCGGCCGACGAGGTCGGACAGGACGCCGACCGGGATCCCGGCGAGGGTCGCCACCCGGGCCCGCAGGCTCTCCGCGAAGTCGATCTCACCACGCATCGCGCGGGCCGTCACCGCGGCCACCTCGGTGCGGGTGCCGGCCACCCCGGCGAGCTCGTCGACCACTTCGGCGGTGATGAAGGTCGAGTCGACGTCCATCACGACCAGGCCCGGGCCGTCGAGCAGGTCGGTGGGTACGGCCGCCACCGACAGCTCCGCCGGCAGGGCCCGGGTGTCCGGCGGCGCACCCGTCGGCCCGGTCAGGTAGTGGGCCGTCCAGTGGGTGTCGCGGCGGATCCGCTCGGTCGGCGTGGCGGAGAAGAGGGCCCGGGCCGTCGCCAGGACGTCGGCGGGGACGTCCGCGGACCCGCCGGCGGGAGTGACGAGGGCAAGCCGGGACGCCGTCGCGGTGGGGGAGATGTCAGCCACGTGCCGCACCCTAGCGGACCGCGGAGCCGGGGCGGAAGCACCGCAATTTGATGTCCGGGCCGGAGCATGACAACATAGTGGGGTTGCTCCGACAGGGCAGCACGTGTCATCTCCATTCCATAGGGTCTCCGCACAGCGGATCGCCGGTTGAGTCCGGCCCGATCCCGCGGGAGTTCGCCCCCTTCCGGGGCAGTGATACGTGATGTCCGGCCAGTGTCCACGGGTCGGGAGTCCCACGGCGGCGATCGCCACGATCGCACCCCCGGAAGGCTTCGGATCCTGAGCGCTGACCCGGTACACACGATGAGGATCCCGCAGGGGCCTCGTCTGTCCGGGTGCCGCGACACGCCCGACCGCGTGGGTCGCTCATCCGACCCGCTGGTGCGGGCAGGAGCGGCCGGGAAGCCGGCGGCAGGACAGAAGAACCGCAGACCGGAACGCTCACCCGAGCGGGCCGCCGAAGCACGAGAAGTAAGGACGAACTGTGGCGGGACAGAAGATCCGCATCAGGCTGAAGGCCTATGACCACGAGGTCATCGACTCCTCGGCGCGCAAGATCGTCGACACGGTGACGCGTACGGGTGCCCAGGTCGCCGGCCCGGTGCCGCTGCCCACGGAGAAGAACGTGTTCTGCGTGATCCGTTCTCCGCACAAGTACAAGGACAGCCGCGAGCACTTCGAGATGCGTACGCACAAGCGGCTGATCGACATCATCGACCCCACGCCGAAGACGGTCGACTCGCTCATGCGACTCGACCTGCCGGCCGGTGTCGACATCGAGATCAAGCTCTGAGGACGTCTGAACCATGAGCACTGAACGCAAGGTGAAAGGGTTGCTGGGCACCAAGCTCGGCATGACCCAGGTCTGGGACGCCGACAACAAGGTCGTCCCGGTGACCGTGATCCAGGCCGGCCCGTGTGTGGTCACCCAGGTCCGCACCCCCGAGACCGATGGGTACTCCGCCGTCCAGCTCGGCTTCGGCGCGATCCGGCCGGCCAAGGTGAACAAGCCCGAGACCGGGCACTTCGAGAAGGCCGGCGTCACGCCGCGCCGGCACCTGATGGAGTTGCGCACGATCGACGCGGGCGACTACTCGCTCGGCCAGGAGCTGGCCGCCGACCTCTTCGAGGCCGGTGAGATCGTCGATGTCACGGGCGTGTCCCGCGGCCACGGCACCGCCGGCGTGATGAAGCGGCACGGCTTCAAGGGCCTCGGCGCCGGGCACGGCGTCCACCGCAAGCACCGCTCGCCCGGCTCCATCGGCGGCTGCTCCACCCCGGGTCGCGTCTTCCGCGGGCTGCGGATGGCCGGCCGGATGGGTGTGGACAAGGTGACCGTGCAGAACCTCATCGTCCACGGCGTCGATGCCGAGAAGGGCCTGATCCTCGTCAAGGGTGCCGTCCCCGGCGCCAAGGGTGGTCTGGTCGTTCTCCGCAGCGCCGTCAAGAAGGCTGCCAAGGAAGGGAAGGCCGCATGAGCACCCTGACCATCGATGTCCTGGACGCCGGCGGCGAGAAGGTCGGCACCGCCGACCTGCCCGAGGCGATCTTCGACGTCGAACCCAACATCGCCCTCATCCACCAGGTCGTGACGGCCCAGCTGGCCGCCGCCAGGCAGGGCACCCACAAGGTGAAGACTCGCGGCGAGGTGTCCGGCGGCGGCAAGAAGCCGTGGCGCCAGAAAGGCACCGGCCGGGCCC
>CAZGWN010000107.1:0-6809 GCA_964528755.1 uncultured Propionibacteriaceae bacterium | reverse complement strand
CGTTGGCCAGGGCCGAGCCGACGCCGGCCCGCGGCAACTCCACGACCGTCCTGCCGAACGGCCACAGCGCGTAGCCGGCCATCCGGAACGACGCGATCCCGAACGGGATCGTGATGATCAACACGCAGGCCAGGATGCCGACGACCATGTAGCCGAGCCAGAGCCAGAATCCTCCGAAGACCAGCCAGATGATGTTCAGCAGGGTTCGCATCATGTCCCTCCCGGGGCGGCGGCCGGCGCTCTGCCGGACCGTTCCCAGGATACGGGCGGGCACCGACAGTCGTCGGCTCCACGACCCCCCGGCCGTATATTTCCCCCATGAGTGCCGCCGCCCGCCCCCGCGTTCCCCGCGAGGTGGTCTCGTTCGTGCGCCGCTCCACCCGGATGAATCCCTCCCAGCAACGCAACTGGGACGCCTGGCACGACCGTTGGGTGGTGCCACTGGCACACCGGACGACCTCGACCTCGGTGGCACCGGGCCAGTCCTTCGACCCGGTCACCCTGTGGGGGCGCCGAGCCCCCCTGTGGGTGGAGATCGGCACCGGCAACGGCGAGGCCTGCGCCGCCATCGCGGCAGGCCACCCCGAAGCCAACTATCTCGCTTTCGAGGTGTTCAAGCCGTCGGTGGCCAGCACCCTGGGCCTGCTCGCCCGCGCCGGGGTCGGGAACGTACGGATCGTCGAGGCCGACGGAGCCGACGCGCTGCGCCACTGGCTGCCGCCGGCGAGCATCGATCGGCTGTTGACCTTCTTCCCCGATCCGTGGCACAAGGCTCGCCACCACAAGCGCCGGCTGGTCAACCCGACCACCGCCGCCCTCGTCGCCGACCGGCTGGCCCCCGGCGGCTGCTGGCATCTGGCGACCGACTGGCCCGACTACGCCGAGACGATGCGCGAGGTGCTCGACGCCTGCCCCGGCCTGACCGACACCCACCCCGGCCTCCCCTCGGCCCCCCGCTATCCCGAACGGCCCATCACCCGGTTCGAGCAGCGCGGCCTCGACGCCGGACGGCCCATCGTCGACCTCACCTACCGCCGCCCCGGCCCGGAGCAGCCATGAGCCGCTGGCGTCTCGACATCGCCTACGACGGCACGGACTTCAGCGGCTGGGCGCGCCAGCCCGACCGCCGTACCGTCCAAGGGGTCCTGGAACACCGGCTCGGCCAGGTCCTCCGCCTGCCGGAGACTCCGGCCCTGACCTGCGCCGGGCGTACGGATGCCGGCGTACACGCCCGCGGCCAGGTGGCCCACGTCGACCTGCCCGCCGACGCCCCCGTCGACACGCTCCCCCGCCGGCTGCGCCGGGTGCTGCCGCCCGATGTCGTCGTCACCCGCGTCGTGCCCGCCCCGGCCGGCTTCGACGCCCGGTTCTCGGCACAGTGGCGGCGCTACGTCTACCGGCTGGCCGACGAGGCGTGCGTCCCCGATCCGCTGCTGCGCGGCCACATCGCCCCGGTCCGCGGGGTCCTCGACCTCGACGCCCTCGGTGCGGCCGGCGCCGAACTGGTCGGACTGCGCGACTTCGCCGCCTTCTGCAAGCCACGCGAGGGGGCCACCACCATCCGGAATCTGCTCGAGTGCATCTCCACCCGCCGGACCGCGTTCCCGGGAGCGGGCACGGTGGAGGTGACCGTCCGCGCCGACGCGTTCTGCCATTCGATGGTCCGCTCGCTGATCGGGGCGCTCGTCGCGGTCGGCACCGGGCGACGCGATCTCGCGTGGCTGCGCGAGGTCCGTGACTCCCCCGTACGCCACCCGTCGGTGACCGTGATGCCGGCCGCGGGCCTGACCCTGGAGGAGGTCGGTTATCCTCCCGACGACGCGTTGACCGATCGGGCCGCCGCGGCCCGGCGGGTCCGTACCCTACCGGGAGGCGACTGCGACGGGGGATGCGATGACGGCTGACCACTACTTCATCACGCCGACCGGGCCGGAGGAGCGCCGCCGGATCCAGGCCCGGATCTGGGCCCGGGACTACGAGTTCACCACCGCGAACGGGGTGTTCTCCGCCGAGCGGCTCGACCTGGCCACCGGCGTCCTGCTGCGCACCATCGACCCGCCCACCGAGGAGATCACCCGGGTCGCCGACCTGGGCTGCGGATGGGGGCCGATCGCGGTCGCGCTGGCCGTCGAATGCCCGTGGCTGCGGGTCGATGCAATCGACGTCAACGAACGGGCCCTCGCGCTGACCCGGCTCAACGCCGCCGCGTACGGGGTGGCCGACCGGGTCCGTACGCTCACCCCCGACCAGGTGGAGCCCGACGCGACGTACGACGAGATCTGGTCCAACCCGCCGATCCGGATCGGCAAGGACGCCCTGCACACCCTGCTGCTGGACTGGCTGGACCGGCTCACCCCGCAGGGTCGGGCGGTGCTGGTCGTCGGCCGCAATCTCGGCGCCGACTCACTCCAGCGGTGGCTGGACGAGCACGGCTGGGACACCGAGCGGATCGCCAGCGCCAAGGGGTTCCGGGTGTTCTCGAGCACCCGCGCGCTCCCGCCGGGCACCGACGAAGTCCCGCAGGACGACGAATCCGATTGATCCGGTCCGCCGCCTCGGTAGTGTGGACCACGTCTCATAAGCACCGGCATCGACGGGCATACCGTCGTGTGAAGGAGTGAGCATGACCTACCAGCTTCCCGACCTCGCCTACGACTACAACGCTCTGGAGCCCGCCATCTCGGCCCAGATCATGGAGTTGCACCACAGCAAGCACCATGCGACGTACGTCAAGGGCGCCAACACTGCGCTCGAGCAGCTCGCCGAGGCCCGCTCGACGGGCAACTTCGGCGCCATCAACAAGCTGGAGAAGGACCTGGCCTTCAACCTCGCCGGCCACGTCAACCACTCCATCTTCTGGACCGTCCTGGCCCCGGGTGGCACCGAGTACGCCGGCGGCATCAAGACCGCCATCGACGAGCAGTTCGGCGGCCTGGACTCCTTCAAGAAGGAGTTCACCGCCGCCGCCCTCGGCCTGCAGGGCTCCGGCTGGGCCCTGCTCGCGTACGATGCGCTGGGTCAGCAGCTGCGCCTGTTCCAGGTCTACGACCACCAGAACAACCTGCCGGCCGCGCAGATCCCGGTCCTGCTGCTCGACATGTGGGAGCACGCGTTCTACCTGCAGTACAAGAACGTCAAGGCCGACTACGTCAACGCCTGGTGGAGCGTGGTGAACTGGGCCGAGGTCGATGCCCGGCTCAGCAAGGCCGCCGCGCACACCCCCGGTCTGGTCTGACCACACCTCCCGTACGACGGCGGGGCGGGTTCCTTCGGGGGACCCGCCCCGGTCTCACTCCAGTTCCCTCTGCCAGGAATCCATCCACTCCTGCGGGCGACGCCGGCGCAGGATGCCGCGCTTGATCGCCGCGTACGGAGCGTCGTGGGCCAGCTGAGCGTGCAACTCCAGCATCCGCTCCACCGTCGCCGACCACGGATAGCACTCGGCGCGGCGCCGGGCCGCGGCCCGGACCGGTTCGCGGGGCCGGCCCATCAGCTCCACCAGCGCGTCGGCCAGCGCATCGGCGCGCGGCGGCGCGGTGGCCCCGCAGGTCTGGTCGATGAGTTCGCTCGCCCCTCCGGTGTCTGCCGTGAGCACCGGCGTGCCGCTGGCCAGCGCCTCCAGCACCGCCAGCCCGAACGTCTCCACCGGGCAGACCGACAGCGACGCATCGGCCTGCGCGTAGTGCCGGGCCACCTGGCTGCGGTCCTTGACATAGCCGTGGAAGTACACCGGCGCGCCGGCGGCCTGGGCGCGCATCTCCTCCTCGTCCGGCCCGGACCCGTACATGTCGAGCCGGAACGGGATCCCACGGCGCTGCAGCTCCAGCCCGACCTCGATCGCCAGTTGCGGCGACTTCTCCCGGGACAGCCGCCCGATGTGGACCAGCTTGAGTATGCCGTCATCGCTCGGGTGCCCCAGCCGCGGATGGAACATGTCCAGATCAACCCCGAGCGGCACCTTGGTCACATTGACCCCGTCCTGGAGGAACTCCTGCGCGGCGAAGTCCGAGGTCACCACCACCGCGTCGAAGTGCCGCCCGAGGGTCCGGTTGCGGTGCGCCACGAACGCCGAGATGTTCACCCGGCCGCGCAGCCAGAGGCTGGCCATCGTGTCGAGGCGTTCGTGGCTGAACAGCATCGACCCGATCCCTCGCGAGGTGGCCCAGCCGGCGATCGGTGCCAGGGTCCACTTGTCGGAGATCTCCACGCTCGTCGGCCGGAACCGGTCGAGGACCTCCAGCGCCCGTGCCGGCGCGGCAATCATCCGGTAGCCGTTCGACTTCACCGGAATCCGCGGCGCCCGGACATAGACGATCATCCCGTTCTCGGTCTCCTCGTAGCCGTCCCGGCGGGCCGGCACCACGAGGATCCGCTCGGCGCCTGCCTGCTGGTAGCCGGTACCGATGTTGTTGATGGCGGTTCGCATGCCGCCGGACTCGGGGCCGACGAAATTCGCGAGTTGGGCGATCCTCAAATGACGGTAACGACCCTCCACGTCTGCCTCTCCTCCGATCGCCGACGTCGGCTGCCGCTCTCACCGTACCGGAGGGGCTCCGTCGGTGCCGGTGCGCGCGTCGTAGGCGCGCCGGTTGGCCCCGATCTCGTCCTCGTGGGCCTCGACCCATCCGCCCAGGGCAACCGCGAACCCGACCAGTGACCGGCCCAGCGCCGTGAGCTCGTACTCCACCCGCGGTGGCACCTCGGCGTACACCGTCCGTGAGACCAGCCCGTCACGCTCCAAGGAGCGCAAGGCGACTGTGAGCATCCGATTCGAGATGCCGGGGATGAGTCTCGCGATCTCGCCGAATCGGCGGCGCCGCTCCCCCACGACGCCGATGACGACCATCGTCCACCGGTCGCCGAGCCGGGCCATCAGGCTGTGGAACAGCTCCGCCCGCGGGCCGGCGCACATGCTGGACATCGACCGGGTGCCGGGAGGGCCGGCGGGGTCGGGGA
Organism: uncultured Propionibacteriaceae bacterium; assembly: GCA_964528755.1. Lineage (GTDB taxonomy): Bacteria > Actinomycetota > Actinomycetes > Propionibacteriales > Propionibacteriaceae > Raineyella. Next base: position 1,853 of record CAZGWN010000107.1, on the reverse strand, counting down.
CGGCCTGTGGTGTCGTCCGTGGTGATCGGCCGGTCTCCCGGTCCCCATCCACCATGCTTCCTCCCTCGTCCGCGCGATGATTACCTCGGTGTTCCCAAGGTTCACTTGCTGTGCCTGACGTCGCAAGGGTACAACGTTACTCGACGTAACCGTGCAGGGTGGCCCGGATGCCCCGCACGGGTGTTCGGCGCGCCCGTCAGACAGTCAAGGATCACTCATGCCCTCCATGTTCCGACTCGACGCCAGCATCGCCCCGCAGACCTCGGCCAGCCGGGCCCTCGCCGATCTCGCGGCGTCCGCGTGGCTTGCCGACACCCCCGAGGGGTCGATCGTTCGCCGTGACATCGGCACCGACCCCGTCCCCGCAGGCGCCTGGCGGGAGGCCGTCACGGCCGGACCCCTCGAACCCGGGTCGTGGTCCGACGCCCAGCGAGCGGCGACGCGACTGGCCGCGACCCTGACCGACGAGCTCGACGCCGCCGATGCGCTGCTCTTCGCCGTGCCGCTGTACAACTTCGGGGTCTCGCAGCACTTCAAGACCTACGTCGACCTCGCCATGACCGATCCGCGGCTGGCACCGGGTGGAGCCAGCATCATTGCCGGCAAGCCGACCGTGCTGGTCACCGTCCAGGGCGGCAACTACGCCCCCGGTACGCCGCGCGAGGGATGGGACCACTCGACCGACTGGCTGGTCCGGATCGTGCGCGACGTCTGGGGGACCGACCTGCGTGTGGTGAGCCGTTCCTTCACCCTCGTCGGGGTGACGCCTGCGCTGGACAGGTTCGCCGACATCGCCGACGAGATGCGCGCCACCGCCGAGGAGCAGGCCCGTGCGGCCGGTCGGGCAGTCGCCGCCGGTGCAGCGGTGACGCGGTAGGGAACCCGGTTCCGTCGACCCTGAGGCCACACCGGATGGCGGGGTGCCCGTCGCAGAGCCGGGTCCCGGCATCCACGTCCACGGTCCGCGGAGTCATGGCATCCGAAGGTCCGAGAAGTGACACGCCCCCTTTCACCTGCCACGGGTCAACGTGTAGCAGGTGAAAGGGGGCGTGCCCGCTGTCGAGAACGGGCGGCCGGGTCAGGCCTTGGAATCCTCGGCGGGGGTCTCGGAAGCCCCGGCAGCAGTCCCGGACGCCTCGGCCTCCGGAACCTCAGCCTCGGCCTCCGGAACCTCAGCCTCGGCCTCCGGAACCTCAGCGGCCTCCGGAACCTCAGCCTCGGCCTCGGTCGGAGCCGGGGGCAGGTCCACGGCATCGGCGGCGTCGGCCACGGTGGTCGCCGCGACGGACTCGACCGCCGACGTCTCGGCCTCGGCAGCCACGGGGGCGCCCTTCGGCGTCACCTTCTCGTCGATGATCTCGATCTTGGCCATCGGCGCGTTGTCGCCCTGCCGGTTGCCCAGTTTGGTGATCCGGGTGTAGCCCCCGTCGCGGCCCTCCAGCGCGGGAGCGATCTCGGTGAACAGGGTGTGCACGACGCTGGGGTCGGTGATGGTCCTCAACACCACCCGGCGGTTGTGCAGGTCACCTCGCTTGGCCTTGGTGATGAGCTTCTCCGCGAGCGGGCGGACGCGCTTGGCCTTCGTCTCGGTGGTCACGACGGCGCCGTGCTCGAACAGCTGGCTCGCCAGGTTGGCCAGGATGATCCGCTCGTGGGTCGCGCTGCCGCCGAGGCGGGGGCCCTTGGTGGGGGTTGGCATGGTTGGTTTCTCCAGTTCTCAGTACTGCTCGGTCTCGGCGAAGTCGGTGTCGTCGTCCTCGTCGTCCCCGCCCGCACCCGCGTACGTGTAGGGGTCGAAGCCGGGAGCGCTGTCCTTGAGCGCCAGCCCCATCGTGGCCAGCTGCTGCTTGACC
>CAZGWN010000106.1:0-6876 GCA_964528755.1 uncultured Propionibacteriaceae bacterium | reverse complement strand
TGGCGCGCTGCAGGCCGAGGACGATCAGGTCGCCACTGGGGGTGGCGACGCCGGGGAACAGATGGAGGCCGATCAGTTCCGACCGGGGTGGGATGACGACCTCGGCGACGCCGGCGTGCGGCCCGACCAGCTCGGTCTGATCCGCCAGTGCGTACTGCTCACGCAACATCTGGGTGAGGCCGCTCAGATCGTGCAGGAACACCGTGGGTGCCCGGTGGGGGAGCAGCCGCCGCCCGAACAGCACCACGATGCCCACGGTGCCGACCAGGATCGGCAGCCCGGCCAAGGCGAACTCGAAGAAGCCGAACGGGCGGGCCCCGGCGTCGGCCGCCGCCTGGCTGACGATGACGTTCACCGGGCTGCCGGTGAGCGCGAGCAGGGAGCCGGCGTGGGCGGCGAAGGCCAGCGGCAGGAGCATCTGGCTGGGTGGCAGGCCGACGCGGAGCGCGACCAGGACGACCACGGGAATCAGCGCCGCGACGGCGCCGTTGACGCTGATCAACGCCGTGAGAACCGCGACCAGCAGGCAGATCGCGATCATCAGTCGGCCACGCTGCCGACCGCCGTGTTCGACCACCTGCTCGCCGGCCCAGGCGGTGATCCCGGTGGAGTCGAGGGCTTCGCTGACGACGAAGAGGGCGGCGATGAAGATCACCGTCGGATCGCCGAATCCGGCCAGCGCCTCTGGCAGCGTGAGGACGCCGGTGCCCCACAGGGCCACCACGACGCCGAGCGCCACGATGCCCAAAGGCACCCGCCCGGACATGAAAGCGATCACGGACAGCAGCAGGATGACGAAGGTGAGGATCACCGGACTTACGCCGAACAGGCCACCGGAGATCTCGAGGGGGATGGACATGGTTCCGTTGCCTCCTTGCCTGTCGACCGGTGGAGCGTGTCACCGGCGATCATGCGCGTCCGTGGCGCCACGCGGTGCCGGCCCGGGCGGTCTCGGCGGCCGGACGTCTATCCGGGCTGTTCGGCCAGGGTGATGACGGCTGAGGATGCGGTCCCGTCCCGACGATAGTCCACCGTCACCTCATCACCGGGGGCCGCGGTGAGCAGCAACAGATTCAGCGCCATGCCGGTCGCGGGTCCGCCCTGGATCGACGTGATCAGGTCGCCGGCCTGGAGGCCGGCGGCGGCCGCCGGGCCGCCGTTGCGCACTTCCTGGACGAACAGTCCCCGCTCGGTCCCGAATGCGGCGGCGACCCGGGGCGGTACGTCGACCATGGCCGCCCCCAGCCACGGATGGCTCGCCCTGCCGGTGGCCACGATCTCGTCGACGATGCGTCGCGTCGTCGACGCCGGCACGGCGAAGCCGATGCCCACGCTGCCGCCACCCCCGCTGCCGTCCTCACCGGGCACGGTCGAGATGGCGGTGTTGACGCCGATCAACCGGCCGTTGCAGGCCACCAGCGGGCCGCCCGAGTTGCCCGGATTGATCGCCGCATCGGTCTGGATCGCCCCGATCAGCACAGTGGTGCCCCCATCGGCCGTCGGTACGGGCACGTTGCGATTGGCCGCGCTGACGATGCCGCTGGTGACCGTCCCGGACAGCCCCAAGGGCGCGCCGAGGGCGACCACCGGCCGGCCGACGTCGAGCGGCTCGCGGGGGGCGATGGTCAGGGTCGGCAGGTCGGTGCGGTCGATACGCAGCACCGCCAGGTCGGTCAGCGGGTCGGTGCCGACCAGGGTGGCGCGCTCACGGTCCCCGTCGGTGAGCAACACGTCGATCGTGCCCGACCGGGCGGCGGCGTCGATGACGTGGTCGTTGGTCACGATCAGGCCGTCGGTGCTGATGATGGCGCCGCTGCCCGAACCGGCCCCGCCGGAGCCGTTGACGGCGATGGTCACCACGGCCGGCAGCGCGTTCGCCGCCACCCGGCGGGTGTCACAGGCCCCGGGGGCACCACTGATGAGCACACCGCCGGCGATGCCGATCACGCCCCCGACCAGGGCGGTCGCGAGTGCAAGACCGGCGATCCGCAGGCGGGTGCGTCGGGAGAGGCCGGGCTGAGCGTCGGACATCAGGGCTCGCTCCGGCTCGGGCGGAGGCGCAGCACCCGGGCGGCGGACGGTCGGTCCGACTCGTCCGGGCCCGGGACAACGAGGGGCGTCATGCCGGTGATCCTACTGAAGCCGGGGCCCGGGGGACCCCACCTCTGGGCCACCCGTACGGCGTCAGGTCGTGGCGAAAGGTCCGCCGGCCGCAAACGCGTAGCGAGCGAAGCGGGTGCCGATCAGCTCGTGGGTGGCGGTATCGGGGTGCAGGGCGTCGGGCAGAGGGTGGGCCGCGGTGTCCGCCGGACCATAGAGCGCTCTCCCGTCGAGGTAGTGCAGGTGGGCGTCGCCCCGCTGCGCGACGATCGAGGCAAGCGCCTCGCGGATCACCGTGAGGGTGAGGCGGCCCTGCTCGGTGTCGCCCGGCTGTCCGGCGGCGGCGAACCATACGTGTCCGGTGGTGAAACTGGCCGGGTCGAACATCCCGGGTCCGGGCGTGTTCTCGTGGATGTCGCAGCGGATCGGCGAGACGACCACCAGCGGCGTGCGGGGGTGCCCGTCGCGGATGGTGTCGAGGAAGCCGTGCACCGCCGGGACGAAGGCCCGCAGCCGCATGGCGTCGGCGTTGACCACGTTGATCCCGATGCCGAGGCTGATCAGGTCGGCCGGCGTGTCGCGGATGAACCGCGCCATGAACGGGTCCACCAGGGCATGGCCGCCCAGGCCGAGATTGCGCAGATCGACCCCCGACGCCCGGGCCGCCAGGACGGGCCAGGTGCGGGCCGGTGTGGCGGCATTGGATCCCTGGCTGATCGAGCTGCCGTAGTGCAGCCAGCGGTGACCGGTCGGCGGTGCCGGGGCGAGGGAGGCATCAGCGCGAAGCTCGAGGAGTTCCACCGATTCGTTGTGCGGCAGCCACAGCTCCACGGACTTCTCACCCGCCGGGAGTCCGGCGAAATGACTGAGGTGCGGCGCCCCCGCGGTGAGAGTCGTCCGAGCGGTCCCGAGGTCGGTCTCGAGGGTGTCGCCGCCGGTGAGCGGATCGCTCGCGATGAGCTCACCGTCCACCACCAGGTCGATGCTGCCGCGTGGTCTGTCCAGACCTCGGTAGGCGAGTCGGGTGGGGTGGGTGAGGAGGCCGATGCTGCGCGCCCGGGTGACCACGGCGACCCGTACGCCGGCGGGCTGGGCCTCCATCGCCATCAGCCGCTGGTCGGGGAACTGGTCCGTCACCCACGCCGGGAGCCGGTGCGGGCGCAGCCCGCGGGCAGTCGGCTCGAGGAACTCGTGGCCCCGCACCAGGTCGGGTGTCAGGGGGGTGGTGGTCGTCATCGGGTCTCCTCGGGGTGGGTCGTGTCGGTCGGCCAGTGGCGCAGGAGCGTGTCGAGAGCTTCGACGGTCCGCTGCCAGGAGGCATCCGGCGCGGGGTTGGTGTGGTCGAAGCTTCCGCGGGCTTCGAGGGTGATGAACCCGTTGATCGTGCTGCCAATCAGGCGGATGGCGTGCACATGCTCCTCCTCGGCAAGCGCGTATCCGCGCAGCACCGCGCTGGTCAGTGCCACGACGGTGCGTGCGGCCTGCGAGGCCGCCACGGCCTCGCCCGCTCGTCGCTGCAGCGCCTCCCATCGGCCCGGGCAGTCCCGGGCGAAGGCGCGGTGCGCGTCGGCGAACCCGTGCAGGGCTTCCCCCCCGGAGCACCCGGCGATCGCCAGGGAGATCCGTGCGCCGAGTTCGCCCAGCGCCCGTTCGGTCATCGCGTCGCGCAGGGCGGCGAGGTCGCGTACGTGGGAGTACAGGCTCGGGGTCTGGACGCCAAGTCGGCGCGCGATCGCCGCCAAGGAGACGGCGTCGAGGCCGTCCTCGTCGGCCAGCACGACGGCGGCGTCGACGACGTCGGCGGTGGAGAGTTTCGTACGGGTCACGGCGTGAGCCTATGCCCATGAGGAAAATACCTATGGTGCATAGGGAGCCGACGTGGGGTGGCTGGGCGCCTGAGTCGGCCGCGACAGTGCTCACGCTTGCCGGGTCGCCCCTAGACTTGGGGCGTGAGCAACCTCGACGCCCGCCCCGACCTGGAGGTGCTGGCGCCCGACCAGCCCCGTACGGCGACGGAGGTCCTGCAGCCGCGGCCCGTGCCGCTGGGGGGAATCCGCGCGATGACGGTCCACCGGACCCTGCCACAGCGGCGCAGGTCGCTGGTGGGCGCGTGGTGTTTCCTCGATCATTACGGGCCCGATGACGTCTCGGTGACCGGCGGCATGGAGGTGCCGAGGCATCCGCATACCGGGTTGGCCACCGTGTCGTGGCTGTTCGACGGGCGCATCGGGCACCTCGACTCGGCGGGCAATGCCGCCACGGTCGTGCCCGGTGAACTCAACCTGATGCTGGCTGGCAGCGGCATCACCCATCAGGAGATCAGCGATCCCGACACCCGTACGTTGCACGGGGTGCAGTTGTGGTACGCACTGCCCGACGCGACTCGGTTCAGCGACCACGGGTTTGTCCACTATGTGCCCGAGCCGGTGGAGGCGCCAGGCGTCACCGCGCGGGTTTTCATCGGTGAGCTGCTCGGGTCGGTCTCCCCGGTCGATACCCGGACCCCCGACCTGCTGGGCGCCGAGCTGCGCCTGGACCCGGGTGCCTCGGTGCGGCTGGAGGTGCGGGCCGACTTCGAGTACGCGGTGTTGGCCGAGAGCAGCGACGTGACGGTGAACTCGGCCGCTGTCGCGCGCCGATCGCTCGCGTACGTGCCGCCGGGGTCGCAGACGTTGGTGATCGGGGCCGCGGCCGAGGGGTCGCGGGTGGTGCTGCTGGGTGGCGTGCCGCTGGGAGAGCAGATCGTCATGTGGTGGAACTTCGTCGGGCGCGACCACGACGAGATCGCCGAGTTCCGCCGGCGCTACCAGGCCGAGCTCGGTTTCGAGCCGGCCGACCCGAGAGATGCCGGCAAGCCGGCGCTCTTCGGTGCTTTTCCCGCCGGTACGCCACGACCGCTCCCGGCCCCGCCGATGCCGACCTCCCGGCTGCGGCCGCGGGAGTAGCGGGAAGGACTCGGGAACGAGGGCCCGGGCCTGTTACAGCGAATCCGGCTAGACTCGCCGCATGGTGACCCAGAAGCGGCTCACGCACCTGACCCTGGAAAATTACCGGTCGGTGCGCTCTCTCGATATCGAGTTGAGCCCGCTCACGGCGTTCATCGGCCCGAATGGGTCTGGGAAGTCGAATGTTCTGTCTGCGATCCGGTTTCTCAGCACAACGGCTCGCTTCGATCTTGTCCGGGCCCTCGACGAGTTCGGCGGCTTCCGGGCAGTGCACCGAGACGCCAAGGACACACTGGTGGGTGACCCGGTCAAGGTCGCCGTGAGCGGCGTGGCCACGCAACACGCCTCACGGAGCGCGCCGGACGAGTACGAACTCGAGTTCTCCCGGCCCCGGGACACGGCGCGGGTCACCCGCACCGAAGTCTTCCGCTTCAAACGATCGCAGGGCCAGGGAAGACGCCGAGAAATCAAAGTGAGTGGCGCCAAGATCACTGCGCGAGAGCTCGAGGAGTCAGGACCTGAACCGTTGCTCACCTTGGGCTCTGCCCAGACGACCGGCCTGTTTGCCGCGCAGGTGGTGAAGGCTGAGCAGGACGACATGGGAGGAGTAGCCAAGTTTGCGGAGTTTCTCCAATCGCTTGTCGTTCTTGAGTTGAATGTCAATCGCATCATCCGTCCTGCTCGCACTCGCGACGTCCCTGAAGTCCCGACGAATCGATTGCAGGCCAGCGGCGCCAACCTTGCGGCGGTGATTGAGGACTTGCGGGACAAGAACCTCGAAGGATACGCCGAACTCTTACAGGAGATGAAGGGCTGCCTCCCAGGGTTCGTTGACATCGAGATTCGTCAGCAGGGCGGCCCTTCCACCTTCTCCGTCGTTCAGATCGCCGAACGCGGCGCAAGACGCCCATACGATCTGGCTGATGCTTCTTTCGGGACCGTCAGAATGCTGGCACTGTTGACGGCTCTTCACCAGGTGAACCCTCCGCCGGTCATGGCGATTGAGGAGGTGGACAATGGGCTACATCCGTATGCCCTCGACGTGCTTGTCGATCGGATGAGGGTTGCCTCGGCGCGCACACAGTTGCTGATCAGCAGCCACTCGCCGACATTGGTCAACAGGCTGGCGTCAGAGGAGATCATCGTCTGCGACCGGGACCCGGATACGGGTGAATCGGTCATTCCCGCGGTCGGCAGCGCGGAGATACAAAGGGCCGTGGATGCCGCTCGCGGACCGGGCGCAGGAGAGCTTTGGTTTGCTGGCGTGCTCGACGGAGTCCCGCGTGGGGCGTGACAGCACACCGGTCTCAGGGAAGAGGGGCACCTCCCGCTATCCGCGGACGCGAGGTCGCCGGGCCGAGGTCATGGTGTTCGGGGAGAGTCGCCACGACCGCGAGGCACTGGCTGTCTTCGTCCGCGGCATCGTCCCCGTGCAGGAGATCGAGGCCTGGTGGATGGCTTATCCGTCAGCTCTGGCCAAGGTCCACGAGAAATGGCAGGAGGGAACCAGACGCACCTCTGGGGATACGGAGACCGTCAAGAATCCAAAGGAGCGCCTCCAGCGGTTGACCCGCAGAAGTGCTCGGGACTCAAGTGGCCAGTACAAGGAATCAGACTCTCGGCGAATTGCCGAGGAGATCGTCAAGGTCGATGGTTGGCAACGGCAAGTCCCGCCGTCACTGGGGCGTGCGATTCAGGCGATCGGGGAGGTGGGACGACCAAGCGTGTGACGCCGTCTGCTCGGTCGGGGGCTCAGCCGGTGCCTGGGCGGGCATCGGCGGTCCGCCTGGGTCACTCGACCGGCAACAACTCGCTCGCCTGACCACTCCAC
>CAZGWN010000105.1:0-7114 GCA_964528755.1 uncultured Propionibacteriaceae bacterium | reverse complement strand
CTCCGTGCCCCCCGACCGGCGGTCTCGCGCCATCGTCTCCGGCGGTTCGATGGGTCCGATGGCCTGAACCGCGATGAGGCCGACGCGCAAAGGTGGTGACCCCGCTTCCGGCACGGCTCGGCCGGCCGGTTTGCCTCGAGTAGTGCCCCGTTGTACGGTTGAACCATCAACTAGGTCCTATGACGAATCGAGACATCATGGCCAACTTCTTCCGCAAGTCCGGCAACGAGAACTCCGGCGCCACCGCCACGATCCCCTCCGACAGCCCGCTTCTGAAGCTCGAGGGCACCTACGTCCTCGACCCGTCCCACACCCTGATCGGATTCTCCGCCCGCCACGCGATGGTGACCAAGGTCCGGGGCAGCTTCACGGACTTCTCCGGCACTGCCACCACCAAGGCCGGACTCGTCGAGCCGTCGATCGAGGTCCACATCCAGACCGCGTCGGTGACGACGAACGAAGCCAAGCGCGACGCCCACCTCAACAGCAGCGACTTCTTCGAGGTCGGGAAGTACCCGACCATCGACTTCGTCTCCACCGATGTCACCGCGACCGATGCGGCCACGCTGCACGTCGTCGGTGACCTCACCATCAAGGGCGTCACCAAGTCGGTGGCCATCGACTTCGATTTCGCCGGTGAGGCGCAGGATCCGTTCGGCAATGTCCGTGTCGGCCTCGAGGGTTCGACCACGGTCGATCGCAAGGACTTCGGCCTGACCTGGAATGCCGCGTTGGAGACCGGTGGCGTGCTCGTCTCCGACAAGGTCACCCTCGAGTTCGAGGTGTCCGCCATCAAGCAGGCCTGACCACCCCGCTCGTACGGCCCCAGCCGTACGTCCCCGACCGCCCCGCCGCTCCTCCCGGAGTGGCGGGGCGTCGTCATGTGCCGGCATCTCCCGCACGGTCCCCCCTACCCGACTGTGGACCGCGCCGAAACCGCGACACCCGTGAGCTTACGGCTGTTTGCCCGGCGAGCTAAGCTCTCATGCGTAAGCGAACATCCGTTACCTCATATGGGAGTCCCGATGCCCAGCAATATGCCGACCACCCCGCCCGCCCTCCCGATCGAAGTCGTCCTGCCCGGACCGGTCGAGCCGTCCGGCCTGGAGATCCGTCCGCGGACGCCGGCGCCACCCGGTCCCGGATCGGTGCTCCTGCGGATGGAGGCCACCGGCATCTCCTTCGCCGAGCAGCAGATGCGGCGCGGCAAGTACTACGACCAGCCGCCGTTCCCCTTCGTCCCCGGCTATGACGTCGTCGGGACGGTGGTCGAGACCGGCGAAGGCGTCGACCGCTCGCTCCTCGGGCGGCGGGTCGCCGCCGTGACCAAGACGGGGGCATGGGCGGACCGGGTGCAGGTCCCGGCCGCGGACCTCCTGCCGGTGCCGGACGACCTGGACCCGGCCGACGCCGAGGCCCTGTTGGTCAACGGGATCACGGCCTGGCAGATGCTGCACGAGGTCGCCCGGGCCCGCCCGGGCGGAACGGTCGTGGTGCTCGGCGCCAACGGGGGAGTGGGCACGGTCCTGGTCCAGCTCGCCCGCCACGCCGGGATCCGGGTGATCGGTACGGCCTCTCCCCGCCACCACGACGGCCTGCGCACCCTCGGCGTCGAGCCGGTCGACCACCACGCCGCCGATGCCGCCGAGCAGGTCCGCCGGCTCGCCCCGGCGGGTGTCGATGCGGTGTTCGACCACGTCGGCGGTCCCGGCCTGGCCACCTCGTGGAGTTTCCTGCGCCGTGGGGGCGTCCTGGTCTCGTACGGCACCGCGGCCACCAAGGACGACGAGGGCAACTCGCGGCTTCCCGTCCTGGCACTCATCGGCAGGCTGCTGGTGTGGAACATGCTGCCGAACGGTCGGACCGCCCACTTCTACAACTTCTGGTCCGGGCAGCGTCGGCACGAGGACTTCATCCGCCGACAACGGGAGGCGTACGCACGGGTGCTCGACCTGGCCCGGGTCGGCGCCGTCCGACCGCAGATCGCGGCGCGGCTGCCGCTCTCCGACATCGTCGCGGCGTTCGAACTGGCCGAGTCGCGTACCGTGACCGGCAAGGTGGTGGTGCTCGGTGACTGACCCGGCGGAGCGGAGACGCAATCCGCGCGGCGAGGGCGCGCGGTTGCGGGGGGAGATCCTGGCCGCCGTCGACGATCTCCTCGCCCACGGCGAGACAGTGACGCTGCGTTCCATTGCAGGTCGCGCCGGGATCGCGGCGCCGTCGATCTACCGGCATTTCGCGGATCTTGACGCCATCATGCTGGTGGTGGTCGAGCGGGCCTTCGCCGATCTCGTCGACATGCTCGGCCGGGCCCGCGACGACCACCGCGAGCCGGCCGATCGGCTGCGGGCGATCTGTCGGCGCTACCTGGCCTTTGCCCACGAGCAGCCGGCGCGCTACCGATTGATGTTCGGCGGGGTCTGGGACGCCACGGCCGCCCTGGTCGCCCATCCGCAGGACGAAGCACGGCTCCGTACGGTCGGCCTGGATGCCTTCGCCGTGTTCGTCGACGCCGTGAGGGAGTGTGCCCGGGCCGGGGTGTCGACCAGCGCCGATCCGGACCGGGATGCGGCGGCGCTGTGGGTCGGGTTGCACGGCCTGGCCGAGTTGCGCGAGACCGCCCGGTTGTTCCCCTGGCCGGCCTCGCTGGACGACACGCTGGTCAGCGAGCTCGCACACCTGGCGCCGTAGCGGACCGGGTCAGCCCCGCCAGTCGCGCAGGACCTTCAGGTAGCCGGCCTCCGCGTCGTCGATGGCCTCCAGTCGGACCGCCTCGTCGGGCACGTGCATCCGGTCGGTCGGTCCCGGACCCCAGATCACCGCGTGCTCGATGCCGAACTCGGCGGCCAGCGGCCCCGCCTCGGTGCCGAACCCCACCGGTTCCCCGGACACCGGCGCGGGCAGGGTCGCCACCCACGGGTCGGTCGGTTCGGTCCAGAAGGCGGGCAGGTGGACGTCGACGGTCACGTCGGAGATCCCCGGTTGGGTACGCCACCAGTCCAGCAGCGGTTCGGGATCGGGCTGGACCGTGCGCAGGTCGATCTCGGCGACGGCACGATCCGGGACGATGTTGCGGATCGTGCCGCCGCGGACGGTCCCGATGTTGACGCTCTCCCGACCCAGGCCCGGATGCGTACGAAACGGCAGGTCGGTCTCGGCTCGGGCCAGTACGGTGGCGAGCTTGACGATGGCGTTGTCGCCCTGCTCAGGGGTCGAACCGTGGGCCGCCCGGCCGGTCGACCCGACGGTGATCCACAGCGGCCCCTTGTGGCCCAGGACGATCCGGCCGTCGGTGGGCTCGCCGACGATGAGCGCGGCCGGGTGCAGCCCCGCGGCCCGCAGGCCGCGGACCACGTCGGGGGCACCCTGGCAGCCGCTCTCCTCGTTGCGGCTCACCGCCAGCACCGCCCGGGTGCCGGCCGGCGCGGCCAGGTAGGCCGTGACGAGCGCCGCCAGGCCGGATTTCATGTCCGAGGCGCCGCGTCCGTGCAGCCACCCGTCGACGGAGACCCCGCTCCACGGGTCGTTTGCCCATCCGGCCGGATCGGCGGGGACGGTGTCGACGTGGCCGCTGAGCACCAGCACGTCGCCGGACACCTGCCGGGGACGGAGGATCAGCGCGGCCGGCTCACCCGCCTCGTTCGGGGGGAAATCTGCGACCAGGTCGTCGCGGTCGGCGACCAGAGCGGCGATGTGGCGCAGACCGTCGATCTCGCCCGCGGTGGTGGCCGTGGTGTCGATCCGGATCAGCTGCGCGGCCAACTCGCGCGCGGTGACGACCTCGGTGGTCACGGGAATCCTCCTGGCTGGGCGGGGATCGACGGGCGTTCGGCCCACGGACACCGTAGCGCTTATGGGGAGGATAAGTTGCGGGGCGTCCGTGGACGACGCCGGCTTCGACCCGGTGCCGCGTGGGCCGTGTGCCCGCGGTGTTCGGTGCAGTGGCAGGGTGGGTCCATGGCTCTCCCGGTGAACGACGTTGTCGGCTCCGTGTCCTGCCGGGTCGTGACGGACCCGCAGGATGTCGCGTCGTGGTGCCGCGACACCTCGGGCGCCCCGGCCGGCACGCCGGTCGCCGTCGTGCTGGCCGAGACCGTCGAGGATGTCAGCGCTGCCCTGCGATGGGCGACCAGACACCGCGTGCCCGTCTCCGTACGCGGAGCCGGCACCGGGCTGGCGGGAGGGGCCAACGCGTACGACGGCGGCCTCGTCGTGTCGCTCGCGGGGCTCGACCGCATCCGAGGCGTCGATCCGGACGACCGGGTGGCCGAGGTGGAGGCAGGGGTCGTCACGGCCGACCTGGACCGTGCCGCCCGTGCCCACGGGCTGATGTATCCACCGGATCCGGCGAGCCTCGAGTCCAGCACGATCGGCGGGAACATCGCCACCGACGCCGGCGGGCTGCGCTGTCTCAAGTACGGGGTCACCCGGGACTGGGTCGCCGGTCTGGAGGTCGTCCTCGCCGACGGGCGCATCATCCGTACCGGCGGCCGGACCCGCAAGGACACCGCCGGCTACCACCTCACCGGGCTCTTCGTCGGCTCGGAGGGAACGCTCGGCGTCGTCACCGCCGCCACCCTCCGGCTTCTCCCGCTGCCCGCAGAGGCACCGGTCACCTTCCGGGCCGCGTACGCGACGGTGGCCGATGCGGGCGCGGCCGTGTCGGCGATCATGCGCAGTCCGGTGACCCCGGAGGTGCTGGAGTTCCTCGACGCCCCCACGATCGAGGCACTGGAGGCGTACCGGCCCGGTGGCCTGGAACGCGGGTCCGCTGCGGTGCTCATCGGGCGGCTGGCGGGGGAGGATGTCGAGGGCCAGTGGGATGTGGTCAGCGCTGTGCTGGGCGGGACGGACCACGGCGCGACCAGCGTCGTGCGGGCCTCCGCCGGCGAGGGCGAGCGGCTGCTGGCCGCCCGGCGCCTGGTCAGCCCCGCCATGCTGGCGCTCGGCCCGCTGATCGTCTGTGACGTCGCCGTTCCGCCGAGCCGACTGGTGGAGATCCTGGCGGCGGTCGACGCGGTGGCGGCCGCCTCCGGCCTGAGCATCGCCACCGCGGGCCATGCCGGGGACGGCAACATCCACCCGGTGATCATGCTGCCCGCCGACGACGAGGGCGGCCGGGCCCGTGCGGCGGCGGCCGCCCGGCGCATCGCCGAGGAAGCCGTCCGCCTCGGCGGCACCGTCACCGGCGAGCACGGGATCGGCATCCGCAAGCACGACCTCCTGTCCGTCCAGCTCGACGAGACCGCACTCGCCGTTCACCGGGCGGTGAAGGCCGCTCTGGATCCGCTGGGAATCCTGACCCCGGGGCGGGTGATCTGAGGCGGACCTGGCCGGGCCCGCTGCCGCCCCTCAGCCCCGCAGCTTCGCCAGCCGCGACACGAGCGCCTTCTCGAGGATGTCCAGCCCGGCGTCCACCTGCCCGTCGGTGATGACCAGGGGGGCGAGGAAGCGCACCACGTTGCCGTACGTACCGGCGCTCTCGATCAGCAGGCCGTGCCGGGCGGCCTCGTCGACCAGGCCGGTCACCAGTTCGGAGAAGGGTTCCTTGGTGGCGCGGTCCCTGACGAACTCGATGCCGACCATGGCGCCGAGACCGCGCACGTCCCCGATGACGTCGAAGCGCTGCGCCCACTCCCGGTAGCGTGCCATCACCGTCTCGCCGATCCGGATCGCCCGGCCGGCGAGGTCATCGCGTTCGATGATCTCCAGCACCTTCAGCCCGGCCGCACAGGCGAGCGGGTTGCCGCAGTACGTGCCGCCGATCACCCCGGCCGGCACCGACTCCATGATCTCCTCACGGGCGACGACGGCGCTCAGCGGAATGCCGGCCGCGATCGACTTCGCGGCGGTGAGGATGTCGGGACGTACGCCGTTCTCCGCCCAGTACTCGCTGGCGAAGAGCCGTCCCGTACGGGCATACCCGCACTGCACCTCGTCGGCGATGAGCACGATGCCGTACCGGTCGCAGATCTCGCGGACGGCCTTCACCCAGGCCGGCGGCGCCGGGATGAAACCGCCCTCGCCCTGGACGGGTTCGACGACGATCGCGGCGACCTGCTCCGGCAGCGACGCATTCTCGAAGGTCTCCTCCAGTCGGTCCAGGTAGTAGGAGATCGCCGCATCCCCCTCGAGAGCGCCCGGGGCCCGGTAGAGGTAGGGGAATTCCGAGCGGTACACGCCGTCGGGGAAGGGCCCCATCCCCTTGGCGTACGCCTTCTTGGCGGTCATCGCCATGGTCAGCAGTGTCCGGCCGTGGAAGGCGCCCGAGAAGACGATGATGTTGGGTCGCCCGGTGAAGGCCTTCGCGATCTTCACCGCGTTCTCGTCGGCCTCGGCGCCGCTGTTGGCGAAGAACGTCCGTCGGCGCTCGCCCACCACGGGGGCGCGCTCGGCGAGCGCCTCGGCGAGGGAGACGTACCCTTCATGGGTGACGATATTGGCCATCGCATGGAAGTAGTCGTCGGCCTGGGCCTTGACGGCGGCGACGACCTCCGGGTGGGAGTACCCGATGTTCAGGACGCCGACCCCGCCCACCCAGTCGACGAAGCGGTTGCCGTCGACGTCCTCGACCATCGCGCCCTCGCCACGGCGGATGACCACGGGATAGCTGCACCGGACGGCCGACGGGACGGCCCGGGCCCGGCGCGCGATCACCTCGGCGGCGCGTGGCCCGGGCAGGGTGTCGGTGACGATCCGAGGAAGTTCTTCCCTGAGCATGGCGGTGGCTCCTGTGTGGCGGTTGGCGGTGGTCCTCTCGGTGCCGCGATTCCCACCATCATCGGTGCTGGCGTCGCATCTGCCCAGGTACGGCGGTCACAGAGAATCCCCGCCCGGATGTTCTCCCGGCACATGTCCCGCGGATGATTCCCGAAAGGAGCTCGCCATGTCGACATCCGTCCGTACGATCTACGCCCGCGCCCGTTCGGCGTACCGGATGGACCTGCGGGGCGGCGGGACCGGTCTGGACCGGAGCCCGTCCTGGGTCTACCTGGCGGAGGACCTGCAGAACGTCGACTTCCTGAAGGGTGGCGAGTTCGTCATCACCACCGGCCTGTTCACCAGGTCCGGCGCGACGCTGATGGAGTTCGTCCGGACGCTGGCCGCCTGCCGG
>CAZGWN010000104.1:0-7133 GCA_964528755.1 uncultured Propionibacteriaceae bacterium | reverse complement strand
TTCCCAGCGTGGACGGTGCCCGTACCCCTCCGAACAGTCTGGCCATCGCACCGTGATCCACATCGCCGGCTTCAAGTACGCCGGCGAGTCGGTCAAGCGTCCGCTGCACACCCTGCGGCAGAACGTGGTCGGCACCATGGTCCTGCTGGAGGAAATGCAGCGGGCGGGCGTCGGCAAGGTCGTGTTCTCCTCCAGCGCGGCCGTGTACGGGACGCCCGACGTCACCCTGGTCACCGAGGACACCCCCGAGGACCCCCAGTCGCCCTACGGTGAGTCGAAGCTGATCGGGGAGTGGTTGCTCGCCGATCAGGCGAAAGCGACCGGGCTGGCGCACACGTCGCTGCGCTACTTCAACGTCGTCGGGTCGGGCTACCCCGACCTGTACGACACCAGCCCTCACAACCTGTTCCCGCTGGTTTTCGACGCACTCCTCGCGGGCAGGACGCCTCGCGTCTTCGGCGATGACTACCCGACCCCCGACGGCACGTGCGTGCGCGACTACCTCCACGTCCACGACCTCGCCCTCGCCCACGTGACCGCCGCCGAGCGGCTCACCGCCGGCGCCCCCGTCGACGCCGCGTACAACCTGGGCAGTGGCAGCGGGGTCTCGGTCGCCGAGATCATGACCGCGATCGCCGACGTCACCGGCATCCAGTTCACCCCCGAAGTCGCCCCCCGCCGTGCCGGCGACCCGCCCCGAATCGTCGCCAACGGCGACCGGGCCGCCCGCGACCTCGACTGGGCGATGCGTCACACCCTGACCGACATGGTCGCCAGCGCCTGGCAGGCGCAATCGAGAGGACCCCGCCGATGAACGACACCCGACCCACCGAGCCCGGGCTGGCCCAGGCCCTGGAAAAGATGCGTGCCGCTGGCGCGGACGACGCTGCCCGCACGGTCTTCGCGCACTACTACCGCCTCGCCGCCACCGGCGAGACCGGCCTGATCCCCGAGGAGACGATCAGCCCCCTCACCGACGTCGAACGCCTCGCAGACGTGGACGTCGACGAGACGCAGGCACACGACGCTCTCGCCCAGACCGTCATGATCAAGCTCAACGGCGGCCTCGGCACCTCCATGGGCCTGGACCGCGCCAAGACCCTGCTCCCCGTCCGCGACGGGCAAACCTTCCTCGACCTCATCGTCGCCCAGGTCCGCCACGCGCGGGAGCGCTACGACGTGCGACTCCCCCTGCTGTTCATGAACAGCTTCCGCACCCGGGCCGACACCCTCAACCACCTCGAGCGGTACCCCGACCTCGCCGCCGACGGGCTACCCGTCGACTTCCTGCAGAGCGCCGAACCCAAGATCCGCGTCGATGGTCTCGTCCCCGTGACCTGGCCCGCCGACCCAACCCTGGAATGGTGCCCACCCGGCCACGGCGAGGTGTACACCCGCCTCGCGTCTTCCGGCGTCCTCGACGCCCTGCTCGAGCGCGGCTACCGGTACCTCACCATCGCCAACGGAGACAACCTCGGCGCCGCACCCGACCCGCGCCTAGCGGGTTGGTTCGCCGCCACCGACGCCCCCTACGCCGCCGAAGTGTGCCTTCGCACCGCGAACGACCGTAAGGGCGGACACCTCGCCGTCCGCCGCAGCGACGGCCAACTCATCCTCCGCGACACCGCCCAAACGCCGGCCGACCAGATGCACTACTTCACCGACGAACACCGCCACCGATACTTTCACTGCAACAACCTGTGGCTCGACCTGCAACGCCTCCACGACCGCCTCAGCCAGTCCGGGCCGGTACTCGGCCTGCCCCTCATCCGCAACGAAAAGACCGTCGATCCCACCGACCCCACGTCCCCCCGCACCCTCCAGCTCGAGACCGCCATGGGGGCCGCGATCGAGGTCTTCCCCGGCGCTCGTGCCATCGTCGTCGAACGCGGCCGGTTCCTCCCCGTGAAGACCACCAACGAACTGATGCTGCTCCGCTCCGACGTGTTCACCCTCGCCGAGGACGCCCGGCTGGTCACCGACCTCCCCAAGCTCCCCGGGATCGACCTCGACCCACGCCACTACAAGACCATCAACCAGTTCGACGAACGCGTCCAGATCGTCCCCTCCTTGCGCGACGCACGATCCCTGCGCGTCCGCGGCGACTGGACGTTCTCCCATCCCGTCCACGTGACCGGGGACGCCACCCTCGAAGACAACGGACAACAACAGTCAGTACCACCCGACCTCCACTGAACCCGTCGCCCCCGCGTCCGACGGCTGGCCCCGGCAGTCGCCGAGGTCCGGCCGGGCCGGACGGTCACCGTCGACGATGACTCATCGCGGCGCTCGGCTCCCTGACGGCTGCGGTGAGGTCGTGGGGGCAGCCGGTGCGGCAACAGCATGGTCAGGCCAGTCGCGCCCCGCCGGAGACCCAGGGTCAGCAGTCGCCTCGGGTCACCATCGATCGTGGCTACCTCGATGGGGCCCGACCCCGGTCAGAGTCTCCGAGGTCGATGCCCGACTCTGGGCATTTGAGTGAACGCACGCTCATCAAGCAGGTGAGCGATGTCATGAGAATCACGGGTCTGCGGTGCTCCGGCGCGTCGACGCTCAGCGCGTCCGGGACCGTCGGCGACATACGGGCCAGCATCGGTCGCCGAGTCGCAGGGCGACACCTTGTCGGTGTTGGGTTAGGAACGCGGGTGGCGCAGGTCACCACGGCCGGCCGTCGTTTGGGTCACGGCCAGCCAGGTCCGGAAGTCGCGAGCGCAGAGGCACAGGACCACGCGGCCGCCGAATTTGTCCACCGTCTGTGGTCGGCATCCGTTATGCGGAGTGACTGGCTGACAGATGAGACAGGAGGAAGTCGCATGCCGCGTGAGATCCGACGAACCGGCAGGTATGACGTCGGTGAGGACCCAGCACGAATCACCGACGCGGAGGGGCACGTCTGGCCGCAGCGGCCACTGGCCCAGGTGCGCTGCGCGAGGCGGGCCGCCCGGACGATCGACGCCGTAAAAGAGGAGGACACATCCGCGCTTGGGATCGCGAGGACGGTGGGGGTCGCCAACAGGGCGGAGGCTCGTCTCGCGGACGTTCCGCTCATCGTCGAGGACGCTCTGGGTCAGGCTCGCCGACTTGCGGACTCCGGTGCGCCGACTGAGGCGGTCAAGGCGATCCTTGACCTCGTCGCCGCCCTGCGGGAAGGCCGCGGCTGATGGTCGGGTATCGGAGGCCTGTGAGCGAGGCGGAGCGGGCGGCGACAGCGGAGGCTCGGCAGGCGACGCTGGACAAGCTCCATGCCCAGCTGAGCGATGGCATCCTCGCCCTCAACGATCCGAGGGCGTGGCAGGAGTGGCTGAAGTTCTCCAGCCAGTTCCACCGCTACTCGTTCGGGAACAGCCTGCTGATCATGCTTCAGGACCCGCAGGCGACCCACGTCGCCGGCTATCAGGCGTTCAAGGCGATGGGGCGCCAGGTGCGCCGGGGCGAGACTGGCATCAAGGTTCTCGCCCCGATCACCCGACGCGAGCCACGCCTCAACGACGCCGGCCAACCTGTGCGCGACGACGAGGGCCGCGCCGTGCACCAGACATACGTCGTCGGCACGAAGCCTGTCACGGTGTTCGACATCCGTCAGACAGACGGTCCTCCGCTGCCCAACCCCAAGATCGGCGATGCTCTGCTCCTGACTGGACAAGCCCCCACAGGGCTCTGGGATCGACTGCAAGACCTCCTTTGTGAACCCCGGGTTCCGCAGTTGGTGGGCAGATGAATCGCCTGAATTGGCGGGTTGACTAGGTCGAACGCGTGGTTTGGGTGCGTGGGGTCGTGTGCCCACGCGTCCGCAGGTCACCAGAAGCGCCGTTTTGCCTTGTCAGGCTGGGGTGAGGGTGGTGACGGTGGGGGGCGGGGTGACCTTGCAGGCGGCGAGAATGCCGGTTTGGGTGGTGTTGAGCGGGGTGACGTGGACGACGCTGCCGGCACTCCCGGTGAGGGTGACGGCGTGGACGCGGCCGAGCTCGATCGCGATCCGCCGCCACGTCAGGTCGGTGGACCGTTCGGCGACCCGGATCAGCAGCAGGGCGAGCCAGCACAGCAGGACGTGGGCGCGGATCCGCGGTTCCAGATGGTGATGAACCGGCCGGAGTTCGAGGGTGGACTTCAGGTCGCGGAAGCCGCGTTCGGCCTCGAGGAGGTTCTTGTAGCCCAGGGCGATGTCCTCGGGGGTCAGGTCGGGGTCGGAGGTCGACAGCAGGTACTTGCCGTCGAGGCGTTCCTCCGCGGTCACCTTCGCCCGGTCGATGACCAACCGGCCGGAGGGTTGTTGGCGGACCCACCGGCCGTAGGCGGGATGGTCCCGCAGGGCACACTCGGCCTTCACATGCGCCGGCTCCACAGGCTTGCCCGTCGCCTTGACCGTGGCCTTCCCAGCCGGCTTCGCAGGGGTCTTCGCGGCTCGTTCGCGGAGTGCCTTGATTCGCTCCAACTCGGCATGCACATGCTCGAGGGCGGTGTCGCGTTGGGTCTTGTCCCGTTCGGCCTCGGACGGGTTGTGGCAGATCACCCACCGGCGGTCCGGAGCGGCGTCGAGTTTCACTTCCTTCACCCGCAGGTTGTCGCGGACCTGGGAGTAACGACCCTGCCGCGACAACGCGGCTTCCACCAGCGGGCTGCCGTCCCGCATCCGTTCCCCGGCGATGTAGTGCCCACCCGCCCGTTTCAGATACTGCAGGTTGGCTTCGGAGGAGAAGCCGCGGTCCACGACGGTGACCACCCGGCCCAGGCGCCAGTCCCGCATGCTGTCCTTCACCTGCGGGAGGACGGTGACGTCGGTGGTGTTGCCGGGCCAGCACCAACACCGCACCGGGATGCCTTCCTTCGTGACGGCCAGGCCGATCACGATCTGCGGCAGGTCCTTGCGGTGGTCCTTCGAATGGCCGTACACGCGGAACGCGTGGTCGCCTTCTTCTTCGGTGTCGCGTTCGAAGTAGGTGCTGGTCGTGTCGAACAGCAGTACGTCGACTTCGAGGTTGAGCAGGTTCGCCACCGCGAAGAACACGGCCTCCTGCACCTTGGCCTGGGCGTCCGCCTCGATGAGGACGTCCATCGCCCGGTACGCCTGATCGTCATCCATCGAGGTGAGGCCGGGGATCGCCGCATCGTGGGAGGCCCACTCCGCGGCCGACAGCTTCGACATCGGATCGATCGCCCGGTTCGCCACCAACGCGAACAACACCCGTTCCACGTCGGTGGTGAACCTTCGCGGGCCCAGCGCCTTCCGCAGCGCGTCATCGACGCTGAGCATCCGCCACAACCCGTCGAGCAGGTACACCGTCCCCATCGGACGGGACTCGGTGACGTGGAGGTGGTCACCGACCAGCTGGGCGGCGTCGCCGGGCAACGCTGCGGGGGCGGGTTCGCCCAGGTACCGGTTGATCGAGGCCACCAGCCGGGTCAGACCGTCCCGGTCCAGGCGATCCTCCCGGCCCAGGTTCAACAGGACTTCGGCGTGGGTGACCCCGTCGACCTTCCGGTTGTGCGCCACCTGCACGTACCGGACGATGCTGCCGTCCTTGTTCCGCCGTTGCGTGGTCCGCAAGTACATGCCCACCACTCCACCGCGTCCCCCGCGGTAAACACAAGCCCGACA
Source organism: uncultured Propionibacteriaceae bacterium (assembly GCA_964528755.1). Classification (GTDB taxonomy): domain Bacteria; phylum Actinomycetota; class Actinomycetes; order Propionibacteriales; family Propionibacteriaceae; genus Raineyella. The sequence goes on along the minus strand of CAZGWN010000104.1, from coordinate 1,537 downwards.
CGACAATTCGTGTGCCCACCGTTTTCAACCGTTCCGGAACCACCGAATCGCGTTGACAAGCATCGATGCTCGCTCAGACCCGCCCGAATGCCCACCAACTGCGGAACTCGGGTGAACGAGGATTCGACGTACGTCGCGGCGGGGACCTCGGTGGCCCGAACGGCTATACCGACTTCGGCCAGCGGCTCGTTATGGTCCGCGACGACGTCGATGATGCCCAGGCTGTCAAGACCCTGGCCCACGAAGCCGGGCACGTGCTCCTCCACCAGGACCAGGGCAGCCGCGACTGCCGCGGAATCGTCGAAGTGGAAGCCGAATCGGTCGCGTACATGGTGACCAGCGCCCATGGCCTCGACTCCAGCCAGTACACCTTCAACTACGTCGCCGGCTGGGCACTCAACGCGGTGACCGAACAGCGTGACCTCGCCGACATCCTCCGCAGCACGGGCCAGCGTGTCATCGGCGCCGCAGACCTCATTCTGCAGACCACCCAGCCAGCTCCGACCATCACCGATTGCGCGCTCGATGCTCTGGAAAGTGCCATCCGGGTTCAGACGGACCCCACGCGCTGGGAGGCAGTGACTGGAGGCGAGGTCCCCATCCCGGACGCGCTGACCGTGCAATCGCCGGTGCCCGTCCCCTCTCTGGCCCGCTGACCATGAGGAAGGTCGGACGTCGACCTCGAAGGCCTGTTCGCTCCACACAGGATCACCTGCAGGGCTTGGAGGAGGGGTTGTCTCGTGCGGGGGAGTTGGGTGGCGAGGTCGAGCAGGTGGGCGGGTTTGCCGCCGTGGTGGAGCCATTCCTTGAGGGCGTCCAGGCCGAGTTGGTAGCGGATGGTGCCGCGGAGGCGCAAGGCGTCGGCGACGCTGCGCTCGGCGGTGTAAAGGCCGATGGTCTCTTGGGTGTCGGGGATGGTGATCTGGATGCGGCCCAGGCTGAAGGTGGCCCGGTCGAAGTCTTGCCAGGTGATGGCGCCGGTGGTGGCGGGGGTGCGGTGGCCGCGGGGGATCGCGACGTCGAGGGTGGCGGGGTGTCGATCAGGTCGTGGTGGGCCAACGCGGAGGTCAGGCAGAGGGTGGCTTCGGGGCGGCGGGTGGCGGCTTCGATCCAGTCGGGGTCGGCGGTGGGGGCGTGGGCGGGCCGGTAGAGCCCTCGGGCGATGCGTTCGTAGCCTCCGGTGTGGGCGGCGCGATGGAGTCCGGCGGGGGACAGGCCGGCGGTTGCTGCGTCCCTGCGTCTCAGTGTCATCGCGTAACCTCCGACAGAAGCGCGCACATCTACGGCCAGCTGCGTGCGGTTCGCCTCACAATCCAGCCTCCGCGATCGGTCTCCGGGGTGGGCGAAGGCCTTGTCAGGCCAAGGCTGGGGGCGACAGGTCGGCGAGCATTTCTGGTGCCCCAGATAAGCCCCAAGTGGTGCCCGGGGCCCAAGGGGGCACCGCATCGACGCTTGTCAGACGGGGGTTATGCAGGTGACTCGCCGCAGGTTCGAGTCCTGTCGCCCCGACCAAGGGTGAAACCCCGATCCGATGATC
>CAZGWN010000103.1:0-7460 GCA_964528755.1 uncultured Propionibacteriaceae bacterium | reverse complement strand
CTGGAGGTAGTCGAGCACGATGAGTTTGAGGTCGTGTTGCTGTTTGAGTCGGCGGGCCTTGGCGCGGATCTCCATCATGGTGAGGTTCGGGGAGTCGTCCACATACAGCGGTGCCGAACCGATCAGGGAGGCCTTGTTGGAGACCCGGTCCCACTCGTCGCTGGTCATGGTGCCGCCGCGCATGTGGGACAGCGGCACCGAGGCCTCGGCCGAGAGCATGCGCATGGTGATCTCGGTCTGGCTCATCTCCAGGGAGAAGATGCACGAGGTCAGGCCGTGTCGGATCGAGGCGGAGCGGCAGATGTCGAGGCACAGGGTCGACTTGCCCATCCCGGGTCGGGCCGCGATGATGACCATCTGCCCCGAGTGCAGACCCGAGGTCAGCTCGTCGAGCTCGGCGAATCCGGTCGGCACGCCGCTCATCAGGCCACCCTGGGACTCGATGAGTTCCATCTCGTCCATGGTCGGCTCGATCAGTTGCTCCAGCGGCTTGTAGTCCTCGGCGGCGCGGCGGTCGGCGACCTGATACATGGTGGCCTGGGCCTCGTCGACGATGTCGTCGACGTCGCCCTGGGCGCTGTAGCCGAGCTGGGCGATCTTGATCGAGGCCTGCACGAGTCGGCGCAACACGGCCTTGTCGCGCACGATCTGGGCGTAGTAGCCGGCGTTGGCCGCGACCGACACCGACGCGACGAGGTCGTAGAGGTACGCGTGTCCACCGACCCGGCTGATGTCGCCGCGTTTGGTGAGTTCCTCGGCGACGGTGATCGCGTCGGCCGGTTCGCCGACCGAGTACAGGTGCAGGATGGCGTCGAAGATCGCCTCGTTGGCCGGCTTGTAGAAGTCGTCGCCGCGGACGACCTCGACCACCTCGGCGATGGCGTCCTTGGACACCATCATCGCGCCGAGCACGCTCTGCTCGGCGACCAGATCCTGCGGCGGCTGACGGTCGGGCCCCGGGGAGGGCTCACGGCCGTCCGGCCGTCGCGGGGTTTCGAGGTCGATGACTCCCATCCTGCCCTCCCACACGTACGTCTCCGGCGGAACTCCTCCGACGGTAGAGGCCAGGTCTGACAGAACTCCCGGCGGCCCTCGGCGGACCCGAATGGCGACCACGGTAGACCGCCGTGGGGGTGGCGCCAAGCGCGCTGTCAACAGGTCTTGTGGACAATCGGCGAGGTCTTGTGGAGACACTCCGGCCGATCGGGCCGAAGATGTGGAAGGCGCTGTGCACGCTCGTCGAGATCCCTCCAGAATTGCCCTGTGACAAGGGATGACGGGGTGCACAGGCAGTGGACGAAAAGTTCTTCGCCGGTACGATGGGACCAATGGGGTCACCGGTTGGTCATCTTGACAGGGGCTCCCAGGTGTGGCATATCCACACCGTCTGTGTACAACTTTGTACGCTGTCGGTCGGGGTGCCGAGACCGGCGGCGAACCTTGTGCCGGGTGGGCATGATGGATGCCAGGTGTGATCCGTCCGGACAGCTCCGGGGCATCCCGCCGGGCGCGACGGGTCGGATCCGAAGGAGCGTGTGAGATGGAGACCGAGACCGGGGCGACCGGATGCGGGTGCGGCGATGGTGCCACCGGACTGGTGTCGGTGGAGTCGGTGCTGGCCGGTGAGACAGCGGAGCTGGCGCACCACCACAATCCGGCCGCGCCGAGCTGCTGTAGCGGGGAGACGTCCAATCCCTGGGGATACGCCGACCACAAGCAGGACTACATCCGCCGGTTGCGGCGCATCGAGGGTCAGGTGCGCGGCCTGCAGCGCATGGTCGAGGAGGACCAGTACTGCATCGACATCCTGACCCAGGTCTCGGCGGTCACCAAGGCGCTGGAATCGACGGCCCTGAAGCTGCTCGACGAGCACCTGTCGCACTGCGTCACGCACGCGATCGAGGCCGGCGGCCAGGAGGCCGAGGACAAGCTCGCCGAGGCGTCGGCCGCCATCGCGCGGCTCGTCCGGTCCTGAGCCGGACGGATCCGACGCCCGGCCGGACCCCGGCGTCGGATGTTGCGCCCGGTGGACGTACCGTGGAGGCTCAGTTGATCGACAACTCCGGAGAGAACATGAGCACCACCCAGTACACCGTCAAGGGCATGACCTGCGGGCATTGCGTCCACGCCGTCACGGAGGAGGTCGGCGCCATCGACGGCGTCTCCGATGTGAAGGTTGACCTCGGCTCGGGCGCGCTGACCGTGACGTCCGCCACCGAGGTCCCGTTCAGTGCTATCGAAGCCGCTGTGGACGAGGCCGGGGACTACACCGTCAGCGTGGCCTGACCCCAATCGGGAGGCCGGCGTGGGCCGGTCTCCGCTCCGACCGGGGACGCCCGCGGGAAGTCGGCCCGGGGCCCCCCAGATCTGCCTACCTCCCGGGGTGTACTCTCTTCGAAAGATACCCCCGGGAGGTATGCATGTCCGTCCAGATGCCTGTCGCGCCGCAGGAGCCGAGCCACCGCGACCATGTCCGCCTCGACATCGAGGGGATGACGTGTTCGTCGTGCGCGGCACGAATCGAGAAGAAGCTCAACCGGCTCGACGGCGTGCGGGCCACCGTCAACTTCGCCACCGAGGTCGCGGACGTCCAGATGGATCCGGCGGCCGGGATCGGCACGGACCGCCTGATCGAGGCGGTGGAACATGCCGGCTACCACGCCTCACCGCGCCGCATCACCCGGACGAGACCGACCTCCGGGGACGACGGGTCCGGCGCCCGTGGATGGCTGGTGCGGTTCGTGGTCTCCGCGGTCCTCGCCATCCCGGTGATCGTGCTCGGCATGGTGCCCGCGGTGCAGTTCGCGGGCTGGCCGTGGGTCGCCTTCGTCCTGACCATCCCGGTCGTCACGTGGGGGGCCTGGCCCTTCCACCGCGCCGCGTGGATCAACCTGCGTCATGGTGCGGCGACCATGGACACCCTTGTCAGCCTGGGCGTGCTGGCCTCCTTCGGCTGGTCCACGTACGCCCTGCTGTTCGGGGGCGCCGGCGGCGCGGGAATGGCCGGGACCGGGATGCCGGCGGACGGGATCGGCCTGGAGCGCCACGGCGGCGACGGTTCCACCTACTTCGAGGCGGCGGCCGCGATCGTCACCTTCCTGCTCGCGGGCCGGTGGATGGAAGCCCGGGCCAAGCATGCCTCCGGCTCGGCGTTGCGGGCCCTGCTCGCACTCGGAGCCAAGCAGGTCAGCGTCCTGCGCGACGGCCGGGAGGAGCGGGTCGGGATCGAGGAGCTGGCGGTCGGCGACCTGTTCGTCGTCCGTCCAGGCGAGAAGGTTGCCGCCGACGGGACCGTCACCGACGGTGTCAGCGCGGTCGACATGTCGCTGCTCACCGGCGAGTCCGTTCCCGTCGAGATCGGGCCCTCGGACCGGGTGGTCGGTGGGGCGGTGAACGCCAACGGACGGCTGGTGGTTCGCGCCACCGGGGTCGGCTCCGACACGACCCTGGCCAGGATCGCCGCCCTGGTCGAGGCCGCCCAGGCCACCAAGGCCCCCGTGCAGCGGCTCGCCGACCGGGTGTCGGGCGTCTTCGTGCCCGTCGTGCTGGTCCTCGCGGCCCTGACCCTGGCGGTCTGGCTGGCCGTCGGAGCTGCGCCGGGCACCGCGGTCCAGGCGGCGGTCGCGGTGCTCATCATCGCCTGCCCGTGCGCCCTCGGGCTGGCGACACCGACGGCGCTGATGGTCGGTTCCGGCCGGGGCGCGCAGTTGGGCATCGTCATCCGCGGCCCGCAGATCCTGGAACAGGCCCGACGGGTCGAGACCGTGGTCCTCGACAAGACCGGGACCGTCACCGAGGGCCGGATGGGCGTCGCGTCCGTCGTCTCCGCCCCAGGAACCGAACGGGTCGAGCTGCTGCGGGCGGCGGGGGCCGCCGAGTCGGGCTCGGAACACCCGATCGCGCGAGCCATCACCGCGGCGGCCGAGCAGGTCTCCGGCGGGTCCGACCTTCCCGGGGCGGAGGCCGTGGAGGCGATCCCGGGTCACGGGGTCAGAGCCACCGTCGACGGACGTACGGTGCTGGTCGGGCGGCCGGCGCTGATGGCCTCCGCCGGCTTGGCAGTCCCCGATCCGCTCTCGGTGGCGATGGCGGAAGCGCAGTCGGCCGGGCGTACGGCGGTCCTGGTCGCCGTGGACGATCGGGTCATCGGGACGATCGCGGTCGCCGACACCATCCGGGCCTCATCGGCGCGGGCCATCGGGGCGCTGCGCCGGCTCGGCCTGCGGACGGTCCTGCTCACCGGGGACAACCGGACCGCGGCGGCGGCCGTTGCCGCCGAGGTCGGCATCGACGACGTCCGCGCCGAGGTCCTGCCGGAGGACAAGGTCCGCGTGGTACGCGAGCTGCAACGGGCCGGGGGGACCGTCGCGATGGTCGGCGACGGCGTGAACGACGCGGCCGCACTGGCCACCGCGGACCTGGGGATCGCGATGGGCGCCGGGACCGACGCCGCGATCGAGGCCGGCGACCTGACCCTGGTCGGCAACGACCTGATGGGCGCGGTGGACGCGATCCGGCTCTCCCGGGCGACGCTGCGGACGATCCGGGGGAACCTGGTGTGGGCATTCGGCTACAACGTGGCGATGATCCCGCTCGCGGCGCTGGGCTACCTCAACCCGATGTTCGCGGGCGCGGCGATGGCCTTCAGCTCGGTGTTCGTGGTGACGAACAGCCTGCGGCTGCGGAGCTTCCGGGCACTGCGCGACTGAGCCGACGGGACCCCGGCCGACCGCCGACGGGCCCCCGGCCGACCGAGCCGACCAGGCCCGGCCCCATCAGTCGCCGGAGGCCAACTCCGCGTCCACGCGGGCGACCTTTCCGGTGATCTCCCCGGTGTGACCGGGTCGGATGTCGGCCTTGAGCACGAGCGAGACCCGCGGCCCGTACGCCAGGACGGCCTCGGTGGCGCGCTTGACGACATCCATCACCTCGTCCCATTCGCCCTCGAGGACGGTGAACATGGCGTCGGTCTGGTTGGGCAGTCCGGATTCGCGGACGATGCGGACCGCCGCGGCGACCGCCTTGTGGAACGAGGCGTCGGGATTGTTGCCCCCCGAAGGGGCTACGGAGAAGGCCACCAGCATGCCTCCACGGTAGTCCGTGCCCGACCCGTACGATAGGGACCCGGCGGGACTGCCGGCCCGGGAACGACCCGCCGAAGGAGGCGGAGATGAGCGAACTCGTCCGACTGATCGCGGGGCCCGCACTCGACCCACTGGCCCTGATGCAGTTGCTCGGCGACCGGCCGGCGGTACGGGCGAACATGGTCACCTCCCTCGACGGACATGCCACCATCGGCGGTCGGGTGGGCGATTTGACCGGTCCCGCCGATCAGGCGATGCTCACCGCGCTGCGCGGCTGGAGCGATGTGGTTCTCGTCGGTGCCGGCACGATCCGGGCCGAGGGCTACGGTGTCCTGGAGCTTCCCCGGGAGATCCGGGATGCGCGGCTCGCCGTCGATCGCGCCCCCCATCCGGTGCTGGCGGTCGTCTCGGGTGCGCTGGACCTCGATCCGGCCCTGCCCGCCTTCGCCGACGCGAGCCCGGGCGACCGGCCCTGGGTGCTCACCTGCCCGGGGGCGGATCCGGCCCGTCGGGCGGCCCTGGCCCCGTACGCCAGGCTGGTCGAGGTTCCCGCCGGACCCGACGGCCACCCCGCCCCGACAAACGTGGTGGAGGCGTTGCGAGCACGCGGGGCGAGCAGGATCCTGTCCGAGGGCGGGCCGACCGTGCTGCATGCCGAGATCGGCGCCGGCGTGGTCGACGAACTGTTCGTGACGCTGTCCCCGATCGCCGTCGGCGGTCATGGTCCGGGCATCGTCGCCGGAGACACGTACGACCCACCGGTCCGTGCGCGACTGCAGGAGTTGTGGCAGGGCGGGGACTGGGTGTTCGCGCGCTACGACGTGGCGGGATCCTCCTCCGGAGCGGACTTCGCATAGCGCTGGGCCAGTGCCGAGCAGGCCATCAACTGGGCCTGGTGGAAGATCATCAGAGGCAGGGCGATCAGTCCGATCGGCTGGCCGGCGAACAGCACCGCGGCCATCGGCAGACCGGTGGCCAGCGACTTCTTCGACCCGCAGAATTGGATGGCGATCCGATCCCCGCGGGCGAAGCCGAGCCGTCCGGCTGTCCACCAGGTCAGCGACAGGATGACGGCCAGGACGACCAGACACACCCCCACCAGCGCGAGGATCTGCCACCAGAGCACCGTCTGCCACATGTGCTCACGCCGGCCGGCGGAGAACGCCGAGTAGACCACCAGCACGATCACCCCCTGGTCGACCAGCCGCAGCGGTGAGCGGTGCCGGGTCACCCACGACGCCGTCCAGCGCCTCGACAGCTGTCCCAGGATGAAGGGCAGCAGGATCTGGGCGGCGATGTCGAGGATCGCCTCGGGTTGGACCCCCATGTGGCCGGTGGTCGACATCAGCGCCAGCACGAGCAGCGGGGTGAGGAAGACCCCCAGCAGGTTCGAGACCGACGCCGAGATGACGGCGCCGGCGACGTTGCCCCGGGCGATGGAGGTGAAGGTCACCGACGACTGCACCGTCGAGGGCAGCAGGGTGGTGTACAGCAGCCCGGTGTAGAGGGCCGGGCTGATGATCCCGGTCGGCACGAGCACCGCCAACCCGAGCCCGATCAGTGGCATCACCACGTAGGTGAAGCCGAGGATGGTGAGGTGGAGCCGCCAGTTCCGCAGTCCGTTGAAGGTCTCGCGCGGGTGCATCCGGGCGCCGTACAGGAAGAAGAGGACGAACACCCCGATGCGCTGGGCCCAGGCGAGGATCGGTTCACCCACGCCGCGTACCGGCAACAGGGTGGCCACGATCGCGGAGGCGACGATCGCCATCAGGAAGGGGTCGAGACGGATCCGGGGCATGGCCATGGCCCGCACCCTAACCCAACCGGTGCGGGATCCGGACGCGTGGTCAGGGACGGGGTCAGACGGGGCGGCGTTCGCCGAGCAGATCGCCCAGGGCCGCGGCGTCCTCCTCTCCGAGTTGGCGGGCGAACTCCCCCAGGGCGGCCCGGCGCTGCTCGGGTGTCCCGGTGAGGGCGGCGATCATCTCGGCCGCCATCAGCGACGCCCGGGACTCGGCCGGCCGGTAGTACCAGGCGCGGCCCTGGAGCTCGCGCGTCACCCGGCCCTTCTTCGACAGTCTGTCGAGCACGGTCATGACGGTGGTGTAGGCGAGTTCGCGGCCCGTGGTCAGGTCGGCCAGGACCTCCCTGACCGACATCGCATGGTCCGTGCGCCACAGCACCTCCATGACCTGCAGCTCAAGGTCCCCCAGGTTCGGCATGACGCCATCCTAGAGCAACGAACAACGGAGTACTACGCAGTACGTAGATATGGCACGCGCGCCACACTGCATCCCTCGTCCGGGCGCGATGCCGAGTGTGAGTTGCGCCACCCGGTGCGGTCTTGTCGGTGCGTTGTCCTACGCTAACCGTATG
>CAZGWN010000102.1:0-7820 GCA_964528755.1 uncultured Propionibacteriaceae bacterium | reverse complement strand
CGAACTGGCATCACATCTCCTGACAGGCGGTTCACAACCAGACTGCCAGCCAGGGAGACCCCACAATTTCCACCGACCCCCATGCGGGGCATGGACATGCGGGGCACGGACATGCGGAGCTTCAGTCCTGGGGGACGTGCTCCCCCGCGCCCAACTCGCGCAGCGCGCCGCGCAGGCGGGCCGCCACGTCGACCATTTCCTCCTCGGAGATGTCGGCCCTGCTCGCGAGCGTGTATCCGCTCATGTCGTGCGCGGCAAACACATGGATATGCAGATGCGGCACCTCGAACCCGGCGATGAGATAGCCGACCCGTGGCGTTCCGGTCACCTGCTTCTGGGCCCGGCCGATGAGCTGCGCCACCTCGTTGAGGTGGGCCCACAGCTCCGGCGGCGCGTCGACCCATTGGTCGATCTCCGCGATCGGCACGACGAGGGTGTGGCCCAGCGCGACCGGACCGATCGAGAGGAAGGCCACCACGGTGTCGTCGCGGTAGACGAAATTCCCGGGCAGGTCACCGTTGATGATGCGGGTGAAGACGGTTGCCATGACACCGAGCCTAGCGAGGGCGGCGGCCCTCCGGTGAGACTCGGGCCCCTCAGCCCTGGCCGGCGACGGCCCGTACGACCGCTGTCCGCGCGTCCGGGTCGGGGGCCGGCAGGATCGGCAGCCCCATCCGGCTGATCGTGTGGGCCATCCCACCGCCCATGCCGCGTGCCACTACCGCGTCGATGCCCTGCTCGCGCAGGAAGCGGACGACCCGGGCGTGGTGCGAGCCCTCCGTTCCCTCGTCGTGCAGCACGTCCCAGCCGACGGCATGTTCCTGCCAATCGGTGATCGATCCGTCGTTGACCGTGGCCACCGCGACCCGTGGGGCACGTCCCCAGCGGGGGTCGACCTGTCCGTCGGGGGTGACCGGGATGACGATCTTCATGGCGCCAGGCTAGTCCGGGCCGCGGCGCGGGGCCGCGTGCACGGCCGATACCTCGCGGGGGCTCCCCGGGGCCGCCAGAGGCACATCCGCTTCCCGACGCGCGATTTCGCGCCACGATCGCCGTGCCACAACGGCGTGTCTACGCCGTTTTCCATTGCCAGCGATTCAGGCTGTCACTAGCATCCTGCGTTGATACGGCATGTGCGTTGTGTCAGAACGCAGCGCAATACTGCGAGGGACCCCGCCGGGATCCGTCCGGGCACACCACCGAAGGAGATTCATGAACCGCACCGAACTCGTCGCCGCCGTTGCCGAGCGCGCCGGGCTGAGCAAAGAAGAGGCGAACCGAGCTCTGACGGCTCTCAACGACACCCTGCTGGACGCCGCCGGACAGGGTGACAAGGTCCAGATCCCCGGCCTGCTGACCCTCGAGGTCGTCGAGCGCGCGGCCCGCAGCGGGCGCAACCCGCGCACCGGGGAGACCATGGAGATCGCAGCCAAGAGGGCTGTCAAGCTCACCCCTGGAGCCGCCCTCAAGCGCGCCGCCAACGAGGAGTGACCTTCCCGGCCGTACGCCGGGAGCCTCCCAGGACCCCGGGAGGCGTACGCGACTGCCGCACCCGCTTCACGCCAGTCGGCAACACCTGCGGGCTCGGTGAAGCACCGGCCGTACGTGGCCGCCTACGCTGACCGCGTCGCTGCGGGCTCGTCCGGCCCGGCAGGTGTCCGGTTGTCAGGTCCGGTTGTCAGGTCCGGTTGTCGTGGGGCCGGTGGTCGTGTGACCGATCGTCGCACTGCCGGTCGCGCTGTCCGTCATGCTGCGCCGAGCCCGGCTGCTCCCCCGGATACGCCCCGCTAGGTCCCGACGCGTCGGCGCAGCACCGGCGCGGACACCACCGCGACGACCAGAGCGCCGATCGCCCCGGCCAGGCAGACCCCGAAGCCGCCGTGGGATCCGACCCGGTCCAACGCGATACCGGCCAGTGACGAGCCGGCCGCCACCCCGATGTTGATCGCGGTGGCCATCCAGGCCATCCCCTCGGTCACCCGGGCCGTGCCGACGATCCGGACCACCAGGGTCTGCGCCGCGACGAAGGTCGGCGACAGGGTCAGCCCGGTGATGAACATCACCACCGCCAGCACCGGCACCGACCCGACCAGGAAGAAGCTCCCGGTCCCCAGCGAGATCAGCACGGTCCCGGCCACGAAGTGCATCCAGGTCCGACCCGGCCAGGTCCGGGCACCGTACACAAAACCGGCCAGGAACGAGCCGAGGGAGAAGACCAGCAGCGCCGGACCCGCCGCGACGGCCTGTCCCAGCCCGGTGGCGAAGGCCACCGTCGACACGTCGACCCCGCCGAAGATCACCCCCAGCAGGGCGTACGTGGCCAGCGGCACCCACAGCAGCCGGCGATGCAGCAGCGACGACCGGCCCGCGCCCGCGGCACCCGCCGGTGGCGGCTGGGTGGCGCGTTGGCAGACGAAGGACCATCCGCCGATCGCCTGGACAGCCGCCACCACCGCCAGCGGCAGCCAGGGCGCGACCATCGTCGCCAGCCAGGTCGCCAGCACCGGACCGAGCATGAACGACACCTCGTCCAGGGACGCCTCCATCGCGTACGCCGTGTGCAACTGCCGCGCGTCGCGGGCGACGTAGGTCCAGCGGGCCCGGATGAGGGAGGTGATCGAGCCCTGGCTGGCGCCCGCGATCGCCGCGAGTCCGACCAGCACCCCGCCGGGCGCCTGCGCGGCACCGGCGGCCGCCAGTGCCCCCAGCGCGGCCGCCGAGATCCCGAAGCACGGCACCATCACCCGGGCCTGGCCCCACTGATCGACCAGCCGGCCGATCCTCGGCGTGCCGACGGCCATCGCCAGCACGTACGCCGAGGTGGTGGCCCCGGCCAGTCCGTACACGCCGTACGTCATGGAGATCAGCATGACGATGGACAGCCCGGTCATCCCCACGGGCAGCCGGGCGACGACACCGGCCACACAGAACTGCCACGCGCCGGGCAGCGTGAGGATCTCCCGGTAGCGCGTCAGCACCGAGCCATCCTGGCAGCTTTGCCGGTGGGTTGCCAGTCGGCCGGCAGGGCGCCGAGCGGAAGCGGCAAGGCCACCCTTACCATCACTGTCCCGGATTGGCAAGGACCCCCACGCCCGGGTACGACGCAGGGTAGTAATCTGAGCGCATGCAGAGTCGCAAGGACGTCACCCCGCTCCCCGATCTCGGCGCCACCACGGGACGCGTGACACCCCAACGCACCCGCCGGCCCGTATACGTCGATCTGCTCCCCCCGTGTAACGCCGGTTGTCCGGCCGGGGAGAACATCCAGCACTGGCTGTACCTGATCAAACAGGGTCGGGCCGAGGAGGCCTGGCGCCGGCTGACCGACGACAATCCCTTCCCGGCGATCCACGGGCGGGTGTGCTATCACCCCTGTGAGGTCGCCTGCAACCGCGGCGACCTCGACCAGTCCGTGTCGATCCACGCGGTCGAGCGCTTCCTCGGCGACGAGGCGATCGCCAACCACTGGACCTTCGACAAGCCGACGCACACCACCGGCAAGCGGGTCCTCGTCATCGGGGCCGGCCCCTCCGGCCTGTCGGCCGCCTACCACCTGGCCAAGCTGGGCCACACCGTGGAGATCCGCGACGCCTCGACGCTGCCCGGCGGGATGATGCGCTGGGGCATCCCGGAGTACCGACTGCCCCGTGACGTCCTCGACGCCGAGATCGACCGGCTCGTCGACCTCGGCGTGACGATCACCTGCAACCACCCGGTGCACGACCTCGCGGCCGAGAGAACCCAGGGCCATTTCGACGCGGTCTTCATCGCCATCGGCGCGCACCTGTCCAAGAAGGTCGACATCCCGGCCCAGGACGCCTCCAAGATCGTCGACGCGGTCGACTTCCTGCGCGACGTCGCCGGCGGCGAACGTCCCCGGATCGGCCGCCGGGTTGCCGTCTACGGCGGCGGCAACACCGCGATGGACGCGGCCCGGACGGCCCGCCGGCTCGGTGCCGACGAGGCAACGATCGTCTACCGGCGGACCCGTGAACAGATGCCCGCCCACGCGGAGGAGGCCGAGGCGGCCGAACGCGAGGGCGTGAAGATCAACTGGCTGCAGACCATCACCGAGGTCGGTGACGACCTCACGGTCGAGATCATGGAACTCGACGCCGACGGCCGCCCGCACGGCACGGGCCGGTTCGAGAAGCTCAGCGCCGACACCGTCATCCTCGCCGTCGGGCAGAAGCCCGACACCGGCTTCCTGCACAACATCGCGGGGCTGCGCTTCGTCGACGACACCCTGCAGGTCGACCCGACCACGCTGATGTCGGATGTGCCGGGGATCTTCGCCGGCGGCGACGCCGTACCCTCGGAGCGTACGGTGACCGTCGGGACCGGCCACGGCAAGCGGGCCGCCCGCAACATCGACGTCTACCTCACCGGCGGCCACATCGCGCGGCCCGCCAAGCACCCCGAGGCGACCTTCGACAAGCTGCACCTGTGGTACTTCCGCGACTCCGACTCCCAGCGCACCCAGCCCGAGCTCGACCCGGAGACCCGGCTGAGCGACTTCGGTGAGATCGTCGGCGGCCTGTCCGCCGACCAGGCGCTGTTCGAAGCCCAGCGGTGCCTCTCCTGCGGCAACTGCTTCGAATGCGACGGCTGCCTGGGCGCCTGCCCCGAGGATGCCGTCGTCAAACTCGGCAAGGGCTATCGCTACCGCTTCGACTACGACAAGTGCACCGGTTGCGCGACCTGCTTCGAGCAGTGCCCGGTGCACGCGATCGAAATGGTCCCCGAGGGCGTGGCGTTGCCGCCCGACCTGACGACCGCAGCCCAGTCGCACGAGGCTTCGACGAGGAACTGAGGACAACCCATGCGCAAGATCATCGATGGCAACGAGGCCGCCGCATCGGTGGCCTACCGGCTCAACGAGCTGTGTTCGATCTACCCGATCACGCCCTCGTCCACCATGGCCGAGCTGTGCGACGAGTGGTCGGCCCGAGGTCTGAAGAACGTCTGGAACACCGTCCCCAGCGTGATCGAGATGCAGTCCGAGGGCGGCGCCGCCGGCGCCATCCACGGGGCGCTGCAGGGTGGCGCGATGAGCACCACCTTCACCGCCTCCCAGGGTCTGCTGCTGATGATCCCGAACATGTACAAGATCGCCGGCGAGCTGACCTCCACGGTCTTCCACGTCGCCGCGCGCTCGCTGGCCACCCAGGGCCTGTGCATCTTCGGTGACCACCAGGACGTGATGGCGGTCCGCCAGACCGGCTTCGCCCTGCTGTCCTCCAGCTCGCCGCAGGAGGCCCACGACATGGCGGCGGTGGCGGAGATCGCCACGCTGAAGTCGCGGGTCCCGTTCCTGCACTTCTTCGACGGCTTCCGTACGTCCCACGAGCTCAACACGGTCGAGACGCTCTCCGACGACGACCTGCGGGCCCTGGTCCCCAAGGAACTCGTCCGCGAGCACCGCCGCCGCGCGCTGGACCCCGAGCACCCGTTCATCCGCGGCACCGCCCAGAACCCCGACGTCTACTTCCAGGGCCGCGAGTCGGCCAACCGGTTCTATGACGCCGTGCCCGGCATCGTCGCCGCCGCGATGGAGGATCTGGCCCGGGTCTCCGGTCGGACGTACCACCCGGTCGACTACTACGGCGCCCCCGATGCCGAGCAGGTGCTGGTGCTGATGGGCTCCGGTGTGCAAACCGCCGCGCTGGTCGCCGACGTGCTCAACCGGGCCGGCCGTCGGATCGGCGTCGTCTACCCGCGCCTGTACCGTCCGCTGCCGACCGTCGACCTGCTCGCCGCGATCCCGCAGACCGCCACCCGGATCGCCGTCCTGGACCGGACCAAGGAGCCGGGCGCAGGCGGCGAGCCGCTGCTGCTGGACGTGATGACCGCCCTCGGCGAGGCGTACGCCCGCGGCGAGCGGCCCACCATGCCGCTGGTCATCGGCGGCCGCTACGGGCTGGGGTCCAAGGACTTCACCCCGGCGATGGTCTCCGGTGTCATCGACGAGCTGCTGGCCGAGCACCCGCGTCCCCGTTTCACCATCGGCATCGACGACGACGTGACCCACCTGTCCCTGCCGTACGAGCCTGAGCTGGAGTTCGAGGACACCGAGACCAGCCGCGCGGTGTTCTACGGCATCGGCGCCGACGGCACGGTCGGGGCGAACAAGAACACCATCAAGATCCTCGGCTCCGATCCCGACCGGTACGCCCAGGGCTACTTCGTGTACGACTCGAAGAAGTCCGGGTCCCGGACCACCTCGCACCTGCGGTTCGGGCCGAAGCCGATCGACGCGCCGTACCTCATCTCCAAGGCCGACTTCATCGGTGTGCACCACTGGTCGATTCTGGAAAACGTCGACACCCTCGTGCACGCCCGACCCGGGACGGTGCTGCTGATCAACAGCCCGTACGGTGCCGAGGAGGTCTGGGACCAGTTGCCGCGACCGATGCAGGAGACCATCCTCGCGCGTGACATCGACCTGTACGTCATCGACGCCACCGCGGTCGCCCGCAAGGCCGGCATGGGCCAGCGGACCAACACCGTGCTGCAGGCCTGCTACTTCGGGATCTCCGGGGTGCTGCCGCGCGAGGAGGCGATCAGCCGGATCAAGGACTCGATCACCAAGACGTACTCCCGCAAGGGCGAGGAGGTCGTCCGCAAGAATCACACGGCGGTCGACATGGCCCTGGAGCATCTGCACCGGGTCGAGATCCCCGGCCGGGTGACCACCGATCACGGATTCCGCAACCCGATCCCGGCCTCGGCTCCCGAGTTCGTCCGTACCGTCACCTCGGTGATGATGGCCGACCGCGGCGACACCCTGCCGGTCAGCGTGCTGCCGGTCGACGGCACCTACCCGTCGGCGACCACCAAGTACGAGAAGCGCAACGTCTCCGAGATCGTCGCCGAGTGGGATCCCGAGGCCTGCATCCAGTGCGGCAACTGCTCGATCGTGTGCCCCCACGGGGTGATCCGGTCGAAGTTCTACGCACCGGAGCTGCTCGCCGACGCGCCCGAAGGCTTCCAGTCGGCACCGCTGGGCGCGGCCGGCCTGCCGAACACCCGGTTCACCCTGCAGGTCTTCGCCGAGGACTGCACCGGCTGCGGGCTGTGCACCGAGGCCTGCCCGGTCTCCCCGCTGGGCCAGCCGGAGCGCAAGGCGATCAACCTCACCCCGGTGCTGCCACGGATCGAGAAGGAGAAGGAGAACATCGAGTTCTTCCAGACCCTGCCGGTCAACAGCCGCACCCGGGTGGACTTCGGGACCGTACGGGGCACGCAGTTCCTCCAGCCGCTGTTCGAGTTCTCCGGCGCCTGCGCCGGGTGCGGCGAGACCCCGTACGTCAAGTTGCTCAGCCAGCTCTTCGGTGATCGGGCCACGGTCGCCAACGCGACCGGCTGCTCCTCGATCTACGGAGGCAACCTGCCGACCACGCCGTGGGCGACCAACGCCGACGGGCGCGGGCCGGCCTGGTCCAACAGCCTGTTCGAGGACAACGCCGAGTTCGGGCTCGGGCTGCGGCTGGCGGCCGACGTCCACGCCCGGCAGGCGCGGGCGATGCTCGCCGACCTGCGGGAGGAGATCGGCCCGCAGTTGGTCGACGCCCTGCTCGACGCGCCGCAGTTCTCCGAGTCCGACTTCGCCGCCCAGCGGGCCCGGGTCGACCAACTGAAGGTCCGCCTCGGCGAACTCGCCGATCGCGCCGGGGACGACGCGCGGCTCGCCACGAAGGTCGACGACCTGCGCTCGGTCGTCGACCACCTGATCCGCCGGTCGGTGTGGATTCTCGGCGGCGACGGCTGGGCGTACGACATCGGGTCGGGTGGCCTGGACCACGTGCTGGCCTCCGGCC
>CAZGWN010000101.1:0-7946 GCA_964528755.1 uncultured Propionibacteriaceae bacterium | reverse complement strand
CGAAAGCCAGTTCCAGAGTGTCTCGCCGTTCCGTCCGGTCCTCCGGCTGCGCGTCGGGATAGGGCGTGAGCCAGTCCACGTCTGTCAGCGGGGCGGAGTCGAGCACGGTGTGGTCGGACGCCGGACCGAGGTCCATCGGCAGTGCCCGTCGCTTGCGTGAGTTCACGACATCCAGGCACACCCGGGTCGCGACGGTGTAGAACCACGAACGCAGCGAACTGCGACCTTCGAAGCGGGCAATCCCCTTCCACGCCCGCACCAGAGTCTCCTGCACGGCATCTTCGGCGTCGTGGAACGATCCCAGCATCCGGTAGCAGTGCGCGTGCAGTTCCCGACGAAGCGGGGCCGCGAGGCGGGCGAACGCCGCCTCGTCTCCCTCGCGCGCCGCGACCAGGTCTGCCTCGGCCCCCGAGGACAGGCCCAGGTCGACGCTGGAGGCCGAGAAGACCGCAACCATGTCGACAATTCTCTCACCATCCCCAAGTCCCGCCCACTGAACCGTGGCCCCGGCCCCTGGCCGACGATCCTCGCTGCGCTGGGGCTGCAGGCCCAGGTCCGTCTGTCGTACGGCTTCCGGAAGCCGCACGCGCTACATCGCGCAGTCTGCTCGAAGCCGGGGGACATCGCCGGCGAGCTGCTCACACGGTTCGATCTCACCGAGGCGGGCGCGCGCCGCGCTGGCACCTACTCGGGAGGGATGCGTCGGCGCCTGGACATCGCCATGAGTCTCATCGGCGACCCCGCGGTGGTCTTCCTCGACGAGCCGACCACGGGTCTCGACCCGCAGGCCCGTCAGGAGGTGTGGACAACGGTCGAGCGGCTCGCCAAAGGCGGCACGACCGTGCTGCTCACCACCCAGTACCTCGAAGAGGCCGAGCGTCTCGCCGACCGCATCGCCATCCTGCACGAGGGACGCATCATCGCCGACAACACCCTCGCCGGTCTTCGGGCGCTGCTGCCTCCCGTGAAGAAGGAGTACGTCGAACGCCGGCCCACCCTCGAAGACGTCTTCCTTGCCCTCGTCGCCACGGACACGAAGAAGGAGATCCACTGATGGCCCCGCATCTGCTGTCGGATACCGCTGCGCTCACCGGCCGCATGCTGCGCCACATCACCCGCAGCCTCGACACGATCATCACCACCGCCGTGATGCCCATCGCCATGATGCTGCTCTTCGTCTACGTGCTCGGCGGAGCCATCGACACCCGACAGGGCGACGGCGGCGGCACGTACATCGACTACCTGCTGCCCGGCATCCTGCTCATCACCGTCGCCTCGGGCATCTCCTACACGACCTTCCGGCTCTTCGCCGACCTGCAGAGCGGCATCTTCGACCGCTTCAACACGATGCCCATCGCCCGCTCGGCGATTCTGTGGTCCCACGTGATCACCTCCATGGTCGCCAACCTCGTCTCGTTGCTCGTGGTCATGGCGGTGGCCCTCATCATCGGTTTCCGCAGCCCCGCCGGCCTCGGGGCCTGGCTCGCGGTTGCGGGCATGCTCGCGCTGCTCACGCTCGCGCTCACGTGGGTCGCCGTCATCCCCGGGCTCACGGCCAAGGGCGCCGACGGCGCTCTCGTCTACTCCTACCCGCTGATCTTCCTGCCGTTCATCAGCTCCGCGTTCGTCCCAACCGGGTCGATGCCCGGCCCGGTGCGCTGGTTCGCCGAGCACCAGCCGAGCACCCCGATCATCGACGCCATCCGCAGCCTCTGGGCCGCCCAGCCCGTCGGCAACGACATCTGGACCGCTGTGGCATGGTGCGCCGGAATCCTCGTCGCCGCCTTCGTCACCGCGATGGCGGCCTATCACCGCCGCATCGGCTAGGCGGCGGTGCGGAATTTGCTTTCAGAGACCGGACCCCGACAACGTGTCCAGATCCGAGGTGAGTTCGGCTCCGTCGGCCGCGAGATCATCTCCGGGATGATCCTCGCCGAGCCCGACCGGCTCATGAACGACCGCTCCGACGTGCTGGCCCGACTGGCAGGGCGGCGCGACAGCGAGTACACCGATGCGCTCACCCGAGCCGGCCCGCCAAACGGCAAGCGGGCAATGCGGAACAACCACCTGGTCCCTTGGTCGAAGGCTCACACCAGAACCGTCTGGGGTCCCTCCGTGAGGCGCTGATGAACTTTCCCCGGAAGGTGCAGACCCTTGTCACCCGCTGGAATCGTGGGGTGTTCCGGGATGCGCGCCGGGCGGCGTGCACCGGGCGACGGTCTTCGCACACTTCCGACGGCGGAACGCGCTACGCCGGGTCTTGGGCTTGGAGGAAGCCGAGGCGGCCGACATGGTCCGCTTGTCCCGGAACGGCATGTCGCTCCGGGCGGTCGCGAGAAGTATCGGCGTCGATCCCAAGACCGTTCGCGCCGTCGTTGAGGATGCCAGCGTCGTCATCCGGTCTGATCGCCTGGCCGGGCGATTGCCTCGGCAAAGCCGATACACGTGCCGCTCCTGCTTCGCTTGGAGAGCGTTTGAGTGGGACCGCACCACTGGTTCCTGAACCTGCGGATACACAGTTGGCTGCTTCGGAACGGCAAGGGATGGATCCGCCTTCGACTCGCAAGGTCCGGTGCCGATGCGCCTGGTCGAGGCCGCCGCCAGCCCGGCGATGCCGCCTCCGACGATGTGCGCGATGCGGTGCTCGATGCCGTCCGGCGGGAGAGCGTTGTACGTGAGGTCGTAGATCTTCATGTCGCCGAGACTCGTCTTCGATTGTGCGATGGGACGTGCTCGGTCGGATTGTGCAAGCGCCGAGGCACATCGATGCGTGGAGGTTTGGGAAGCATCCTGTGCGACGTCGAGAAGAGTCGTCGACACCGTCGCTTCGGTGGGCTTCACGTGGCAGGTCTCGCGCCCGATCGGCCCTGGACGACGGCAGCGGCTCACACGTCGCGGTAGGTCCCGCGTGCGATGTCGTCAAGCAGACCCGGATGGTTGGGCTTCCAGCCCAGCAGCTTCTGGGTGCGTGCGCTCGACACGGGGTGGTCGAGGGTGAGGAACCGGGCGAGGCGAGGTATGCGTTCCCTGGCCTCGCGAGCCGGGACACTCGCGACCGGGAGGCCGAGACTACGGCCGACCGCAGTGGCGATCTCGTGCAGGGCAATGCCGCCGTCTCCGACGCCATGGACGACGGATCCTGCCGGGGCGCTCTCGAGCGCGATGCGAAACAGCCGCGCCGCATCGAGATTGTGCACGGCCGGCCAGCGGTTGCGGCCCGCGTTCGCATAGATGGACCGCCCCGCAGCACGAGCCGACTGGACGAGCGTGGGGATGAAGCCACGAGTGTCACCAGGGCCGTGCACCAGCGGGGCGAGGCGCACGATCACAGCCCGCACGCCTCGCCGAGCCCAGCGCAGCGCGTCCGGTTCGCTCGCCGAACGCTTGATGAGCCACGCCCGCAGACGCGACACCCTGGACTCCTCGGTGAGCGGCCGCGGGCGCCCGACCGGTCTCGCGCTCAGCAGCGTCGGCGAGGTGACGACCAAGGGCTTGTCACTGCCGGACAGGGCCTCGCCGAAGGTCGCGATGACCCGGCGGTCGGTCGAGATCGCCTCTGGCGTGTCGAGGCCGGCGTCGAGCTTGAAAGCAGTGTGGATCACGCCGTCGGCGGCACGTGCCGCCTCGGCCAGCAGGTCGGTGTCGTCCAGCGTGCCCCGCAAGGGTGTCGCCCCGACCGCTTCCACCCGGGCCGCGCTCTGCTCCGAGCGCGCCAACCCCACCACGTCATGCCCGCCCCGGATCAGCTCTGCCGCCACCACCGAGCCGATATAGCCGGAGGCGCCGGTGAGGAATACTCGCACGTCGCCTCCTTCTGCCCTTCTCTGTCTACCCTGCCGGCCTGCTCCGGCGCCGGCCGGCCGTGCGCTGTCACGGCTCCATGTGCGCTTCACCACCGCTGTGCCGTCTCGCCAGTGCCGCACCGGTCCACGTGCGAGGCGCGCGAGCACTAGTGATGATAGCGGCGCTCGCGCCTGGGGCGACGCCTCGCAAGACGCCCGACGTTGCCTCCAGGACGCTGTGTATCATCGAAGAGTCCAAACACTTCAATGCTTCGACTGTTCGACGAAAGGATGATGTGTCATGGCGGTCAAGACCCGGGCGCTCGCGGAGCCGCTCACTCTGCCGTGCGGTGTGGAGGTGAAGAACCGGTTCTACAAGTCGGCGATGAATGAAGCGCTCGGAACGCGGGGCGCCGCCCCGACGGCCGACCACGTGCGCCTGTACCGTCGCTGGGCCGACGGGGGTGCCGGGGTGCTGGTGACCGGGAACGTGATGGTCGATCCCGGCCAGCTCGGGGAGCCGGGCAACGTCGCCGTCGAGGATGAGCGGCATCTGCCCATCCTGCGCCAGTGGGCGGAGGCGGGCACTGCCAACGGGGCGAATCTCTGGATGCAGATCAACCACCCAGGCAAGCAGTCGCCGCGCACGATCAATGTGAACCCGGTGGCCCCGAGCGCCGTGCCCATTGCCGGGTCGAACGGCCGTTTCTTCATCCCACCTCGCGAGCTGAGCATCGACGAGATCCACGTCATCGAGCGTCGGTTCGTCACGACCGCCCGCATCGCGAAGAAGGCCGGGTTCACGGGCGTCGAGATCCACTCCGCCCATGGCTACCTCGGAAGCCAGTTCCTCTCTCCGGCCGACAATCGGCGCACCGACGAGTACGGGGGGTCGCTGGAGAACCGCATGCGGTTCCTGGTCGAGATCTATCAGGGCATGCGGGAGGAGCTCGGCGGCGACTTCCCTATTGCTGTCAAGCTCAATTCCTCGGACGGCAGGCCCGGCGGGTTCTCCGAGGAGGGCTCGCTGCAGGTCGCCGCCAGGCTGTCGCAGCTCGGCGTCGACGTGATCGACATCTCAGGCGGCACCTACGAGAAGCCACTCATGCAGACCGGGTCGGGGGACAGCACGGAAGGGGACGGCGTCTTCTTCGCCGACTACGCGCGCCGGCTCAAGGAGCTCGTCGGCAGCCCGGTCGCCCTCACCGGGGGGTTTCGGTCTCCGAGCGACATGGAGCGCGCCATCCGGGAGGGTTTCGCCGATCTCGTCGGCATCGCGAGGGCCCTCGTCCTCATTCCGAACCTGCCGGACCGGATCGTGGGCCATGGAGACCGCGCCGCCGTCGACCTGCCATGGATCTCCACGGGCCTGCCGATCCTGGACCACGCGTTGGGCTTCATGCTCGCGAACAACTGGTACGAGCTGCAGATGCATCGCCTCGCCCGCGGCCGGGAGCCCCGTCTGCAGGGCAATCTCGGGCTCGCCTCGTTCGCCTACACGCTCCGTCAGCATGGTGTGGCCGCCCTGATCCCGCGGCGCGCCGGCGGGCGCGGGTAGACGACTACGCCGCCTCTGCGACGAGTGCAGTCAGCACGCAGTCGCGGAGCGATTTATATCGAAGCATTGATATGCTTCGACTGTTCGACGAAAGGATGATGTGTCATGGTGGTCAAGACCCAGGTGCTCGCGGAGCCGCTCACTCTGCCGTGCGGTGTGGAGGTGAAGAACCGGTTCTACAAGTCGGCGATGAATGAAGCGCTCGGAACGCGGGGCGCCGCCCCGACGGCCGACCACGTGCGCCTGTACCGTCGCTGGGCCGACGGGGGTGCCGGGGTGCTGGTGACCGGGAACGTGATGGTCGATCCCGGCCAGCTCGGGGAGCCGGGCAACGTCGCCGTCGAGGATGAGCGGCATCTGCCCATCCTGCGCCAATGGGCGGAGGCGGGCACGGCGCACGGAACCCAGCTGTGGATGCAGATCAACCATCCCGGCAAACAGTCGCCCAGCACGATCAACACCCATCCGGTCGCTCCGAGCGCGGTGCCGATCTCCGGAGCCTACGGGCGTTTCTTCGTGCCGCCGCGGGAGCTCAGCGTCGATGAGATCCGGGTCATCGAACAGCGATTCGTGACAACGGCGAGGATCGCGAAGAAGGCGGGGTTCACGGGCGTCGAGATCCACGGAGCCCATGGGTATCTGGTCAATCAGTTCCTTTCCCCGCTGGACAACCAGCGCACCGACGAGTACGGGGGCTCTCTGGAGAACCGCACGCGGTTCCTGGTCGAGATCTATCAGGGCATGCGGGAGGAGCTCGGCGACGGATTCCCGATCGCGGTGAAGCTGAACTCGTCTGACGGGATTCCCGGAGGTCTCTCGGAGGAGGACTCGCTGAGGGTCGCGGCGAAGCTTTCCGAAATCGGCGTCGACGTGATCGACGTTTCCGGGGGTACCTACGAAAAGCCGGCGATCGAGACCATCTCCGGGAACGCCGAGGATGAGCAGCGGGGGGTGTACTTCGCCGACTACGCGCGCAAGCTCAAAGACCTGGTGCACACTCCGGTGGCTCTCACCGGCGGGTTCCGCTCCGCGGCGGACATGGAACATGCCGTCAGCGACGGCATCGTCAGCTTCGTGGGCGTGGCCCGGCCGTTCGTGCACGTGCCGGACCTGGCCAACCGGATCATCGAGGACGGCTTCCGCGGGCGTGTCGAGATGCCATGGATCACCACGAAGATCCCAATGCTCGACAAGGCGTTCGGCGGCGTGCTCGTCGTGAGCTGGTATGAGCTGCAGATGCAGCGGCTGGCGCGAGGCCAACAGGTCTCGCAGCGTGCCGACGGGCTGGCGGCACTGCTCTTCACCGTCCGGAAGCACGGGCTCGGAGCCCTGCTCCCCCGGCGGACGGGGAACCACAAATGAGCGAGCCCGCATCGGCTGCCGCCGCGTCCCTGCCGAGCGGAATTCCCAGCATCGACGTCCTCAATGCGTGTATCCCCCTGTTCGACACGCTGAAGGACCCCCACCGGCAGGCCATTCTGGTCCGTCTCATCCAGCAGGGTCCGCAGACCATCGGGGAGATCGCCGACAGCTCGCCGCTCTCCCGCCCGGCGGTCTCGCATCACATCAAGATCCTGGAGCAGGTCGGATTCATCAGCGTCCAGAAGGTCGCTACACGGCGCGTCTGCACCGTGCGCACGGGCGAGGTCCTGGGGCTGCTGCGGAACCTGGTCGCCACGTTGGAGGACGACGTGGCCGCAGCCGAACACTGCCGGCACGACGGCGGCCACGACGCGACAGCAGACACCGCCCGATAGCAAAGGCACGCGCACCGCGCGTCCTAGCGGCAGCACCGGCCAGCGCCCCTGCATGACGGCAGGAAGGAACATGACGTGGGCACCGATCGTGGCGCCGCTTGGTTCGCTCTGTGGCGCAACTCGGCCTGGAGGCGGATCGGATTGCGCCGGTCGACACACTGTCCGGCATTCACCGATCTCCCTGGCTTCCAGTGCAGGATGCTCCGGCTGTCCCGTCTGCTCTGCTCACTCGGCGGCGGGTCACGGAACGTCGCCTACGCCCCGTCCGAGATTTTTGTGCTCTACTCCGCCAAGGCCATCGCCTCGGAGCCTTACTTCTACGCGCATGGCGCCGGGCGAACCTTGGCGATCTCCCCAGACGGCTTCGCGACGGCGATGGGCAGGTGGCACAAATCCATCGCCCCGGACGAGCACGACGAATACGTCGCCAGGCAGATCGTGTCCCGCCCTGGCGATCGCACGGGGATCGGCTGGCTCATCCGGGCACCCCGTCGATCCCGCGCTGGGCTTCCTGACTGCCGAAGGCATCGTCATCGCTGGTGGTAGCACCGGGAATCACCGCGGAAGGATCCGTTGGTCTCCGGAATCGTTCGCCAGATGCGGCCTGCGGAAACGCTCCCGCCCGCCCCGACGCTCGGCCTCCACCAAGCCGAGGAGCGGGTCTGCACGCGCCATGGCCCCTTCTGGGAGTTGTTCGCCGCCCTCTGATGCTCCTCGACTCTGCCGCCGCCGGTCCCGTCAACGCGGATCCCGCGCCAGCACCCACGTGTCATCACCAGGGGGATCGGCTCGTCCGGTCAAGTCCCTGGTAGTGGTGTATCCGTTTCGTGATCTTTCGATACGGGGTCA
>CAZGWN010000100.1:0-7986 GCA_964528755.1 uncultured Propionibacteriaceae bacterium | reverse complement strand
CCTGCAGGCGGGCGACACCCTGCTGTTGCGCGGCCCCTGGGTGGACCTCCAGAGGCACACCGCGGGCCCGGACGTACTGGTCGTCGACGATCCTGCCCGCCTGCGCCGCGCGGTGCCGTTCGGGAAGGGGGCGAAGCGGGCGATCGGCGTCATGGCTGCGATGGTCGTCCTGCTGGCCGGCGGGCTCGTGCCGCCCGTGATCGCCGCCCTCCTGGCGGCCTGCATGATCGTGCTGACCGGCGTGCTGACGCCGACCCAGGCCTATCGGTCGGTCTCGTGGACCACCGTCGTGGTGGTGGCCGGCATGATCCCGCTGTCGACCGCCTTCGCCAACACCGGGGCCGCAGATCTGGTCGCCACCGGACTGCTCGCCGCCGTGGGCGGCGCCAGCCCCTATCTGGCGCTGCTGGCGATCTGCGTCCTGACGATGGTCCTCGGCCAACTCGTCTCCAACACCGCCACCGTCCTGATCATGGTGCCGATCGCGACCGGGCTCGCCACCGACCTGCAGGCGTCCGTGCTGCCCTTCATGATGGCGCTCGCGGTCGCCGGCGCCGCCTCCTTCCTGACCCCGGTGGCGACCCCCGCCAACACCCTGGTGATGGAACCCGGCAACTACCACTTCACCGACTACTGGAAACTGGGCCTGCCCCTGCTCGTGCTCTTCCTGGCGGTGGCGGTCCTGTGGGTGCCCCTGATCTGGCCCTTCTGACCGCACCCGGCGGTGAGTGCCGCGCCTGGTCCCGCGCGGATCGGTCCTGTCACGACCGAGATGGTTGGGCGACAGGCACCCGTTCTCGTGCCGGGATGGGCCTCCTCGGGGATACTCACACGCATGGAGTACGTGTCCGCAGCGCCCCGACCGCCGCTGGACGGGCTGATCGATGACCTCTACTACCTGGAGGGGTCGCCGCCGTACGCCCGGCTGATGCTGCCGCCGGCCCCGGCGACGCTGCTCATTGTCAACATCGGGGCGCCGTTCCGCATCCGCGGCGGCGACGACATCGAGACGACCGAGTACGCCGACGGCTGCGTGGTCGCCATGCCCACCCGCGCGTGGGACTTCGGTTACCCATCCCCGACCCGCTCCGTCGGCGCACACATCAAGCCGTGGGGCCTGGCACCGTTCCTGCCGATGCCCGCAGCCGAGCTACGAGACCGGCCGGCGACGATCGAGCAGGTCTGGGGGCGGCCCGCCGTCACCGAGCTGCGGGACCGGCTGGCCACAGCGGCCGCACCGCACGAGATGCTGACGCTGTTGGGGGATGAGCTGATACGACGACTGCGTGAAACCGCGGGCCTGGGCCTGGTTCGCCACATCGGCGGCGTCATCATGGCGAACGGCGGGGCAGTGTCGATCGGCGAGCTGAGCGACGCGGCCGGTATCAGCAACACTCATCTGGCTCACCGGTTCCGAGAGCTCATCGGTGTCACGCCGAAACGGCTGGCCCGCGCCCAACGCTTCGCCTCCACCATGCTGGCGGTCGACCCCGCCGAACCAATCGACTGGGGCGAGCTGGCCGCCGGTGCAGGTTACTTCGACCAGGCCCACTTCGGCCACGAGTTCCGGGAGTTCACCGGGCTCACGCCGACCAAGTACATCGACGTACGGCGGCGCTTCCTGCGTGAGCATCCCGGCAGCGTGCTGGACGGCTGGTCGCTGCCGGCCGATTGATTTCTTACAAGACCGACAGCGCGCGACTCATTAGTTTGGCGCTATCCCCAGCGAAGGAGAATCCCGTGGGCAAGGTAGTCATGAACGCCTCGGTGTCGGTTGACGGTTTCGTCGCGGATGAGAACGACGATCCCGGACCGCTGTTCGACTGGTTGGTCAACGGTGACGTGCCGCTGGATGACAGCGGCGTCCTGAAGGTGTCGCAGGCGTCCTTTGACCACATCCGGCCCTATTGGAACGAGATCGGAGTGACGATCGCCGGCCGCCATGTCTTCGACCTGACCGACGGTTGGGATGGGACGCCTCCGGCCGGGGTCGACCATGTCGTCGTGGTGACCCATCGGGGCAGGCCCGAGGGCTGGCATCCCGACGCACCCTTTCACTTCGTCGGCAGCATCGAGGAAGCCATCACCAGGGCGCAGGAACTCGCCGACGGCCGCGTGGTTGAGGTCGCCGCAGGCGACGTCGGCGGCCAGGCGCTGGCCGCGGGCCTGGTCGACGAGGTGCGCATGGACGTCGCGCCCGTGGTGTTCGGGTCGGGCAAGCGCTACTTCGGGTCGGTCGCCGCGCAGCACCTGCTGGAGGATCCCGACGTGGTGATTCACGGCAATCGGGTGCTCCACCTGAGCTACCGCGTGCGCCGCTGACCGTACTGAACGGGTGCTCGCGCGTACGCCGTGGGAGCGCCCGGGTCCGCCGCAGCCGGTCCGCCCAGGGCGCCGATCTCGTTTATTCGGCACACTGTGCTGAGGTTGACACAATCCCTGCCATATAGCTAGCTTTATGGGGACATAAACCTATGCTTATGGAAGGTGCTCATGCCCACACCTGCCCCCGCGTCCCCGATCTCGGCGTTCTCACGGCGGCCCCGCCGCGGACGGGCGCAGCCGCTCCTACATCCGCGGCGGGCTGCCGCCGGACTGGCGGCCGTGGCCCTGGCCACCTCTCTCGTCCCAGTGACCGCCGTGCCCGCGTCGGCGGGACCGCCCCGCCACGACCACGCTCCGGCCCGCATCGTGGAGGACCTCGATCGTGGCCTCGTGGCCGTGGCGACCGAGGACGGGACCTTCCTGAGCTGGCGGCTGCTGGCGGCCGAGGCGGACGGGCCCGGCGCCAAGGTCGGATTCCACGTCTACAAGGACGGCCGGCGGCTCACCAAGGGTCCGCTCAAGGACTCGACCACCTTCCTCGACACGAGCGCCCGGCCGGGGACCTACACGGTTCGGGCGGTCGTCCGGGGCAAGGAGCAGGCCGCGAGCAAGCCGGCACTCACCCTCGACCAGGGATACCTGGACATCCCCTTGGCCGACGCCGAGGGCTACTACGTGCATCACGCCTGGCCCGGCGACCTGGACGGCGACGGCCAGTACGAGTTCGTGGTCAGTCGGTTGTCGAAGGACCGCAGCGGCTCCGACCTGCTGGAGGCCTACACGCTGGCGGGGGAGCGTCTGTGGCGGGTCGACCTGGGTCCGGCGTCCCTGGAGCAACTCGGTGGCAATGGCGCCAACGATCCGGCGCCGGCGGCGATCAGCGGTTCCACAGCCATCGGTGGTTACCGCAACGACGACAACGTCACCGTCTACGACCTGGACAACGATGGAAAGGCCGAGGTCTTCGTCCACACCGCCGCCGGCACGACTTTCGCCGACGGCCACACGGTCCAGGCCCCGTCGGCCGCCGATCAGTACGTCTCGGTCATCGACGGTGTCACCGGGGCCGAGCGCGCGCGCAGCCATCTGCCTACTGACTTCGTCGCCGACGGCCCCTCGGGCGGCCAGTTCGGGATCGCCTACCTCGACGGCGTCCACCCGTCCTTGGTCACCAAGCTGGTCACCCGGGTGGGCGCCAAGCGCGGGTCGTTCCGTACCCTTTTCCAGACCTGGGATCTGGCCGGTGGCTCCCTGACCCCGATCTGGAAGTACGTCGTCGACCCGTCGAGCGGCGCGACGAGCTTCCACCAGATCCGAACGGTCGACGTGGACGGGGACGGCAAGGACGACATCGCCGACGGCAACTACGTGGTGGGCAGCGACGGGTCGCTGCGCTACGTGGTCGACGGCGCCGGCCACGGGGACCGGTTCGACATCGGCGACTTCGATCCGTCCCGTCCTGGCCTGGAAGGATTCGCCATCCAACAGAGCGAGCTCGGGGTCTACTCGCAGTTCCCGTGGTACTACTACGATGCCGCCACCGGTGAGCGGCTGCTCACCGGCGCCCACCCCGACAACCCGTCCAGCGACGCGGATCTGGACGTGGGCCGGGGCAATGCCGCCGACATCGACCCGCGACACCGAGGCGCAGAGTTCTGGACCTCCACCGCCGACGTCACCAGGCCCGGCGCCGGCGTCTACAACGTGCACGACGGTCGGGTCTCGTCGACCACGCCGTCGGTGAACTTCCGGATCTGGTGGGACGGCGATACCGGTGCCGAGCTGCTGGACTTCACCTGGGTGGAGAAGTGGGACCCGGACACCGAGAGCACGACCAGGCTCTTCGAGCCGACCGGCGTGACCCCCGGACCACGCAACGCCGTCCCGTTCTACGGCGATGTCCTCGGCGACTGGCGCGAGGAGATCCTTGCCGAGACCTCCGACAACACCGCGCTGCGGCTCTACTCGACCACTGCCCCGACCGGCACCCGCCTCTACACCCCGGCCCAGAATCCGACCTACCGCCTCGGCTGGACCGTGCGCGGCTATCTGCAGTCCACCTACCCCGACTACTACCTCGGCTACGAGACACGCAAGGTGCCCGCACCGCACGTCACCGTGGCCCCAGGAGCGTGACCCATGGACATCTCACGACGCCAGTTCGCCACCTTTGCCGCCGGCATCGGCCTGACCGCGGCTCTGCCCCTCTCCGAAGCACGCGCGGAACCAAACCGACCGGGTCCCTGGCAGACCCGAGGCGTGATCGCCCACGACGAGTTCACCCGGGGCCTGCGCCAGTGGGCCGTCGAACTGGAGGACGGCGGCCAGGTCAGCGCCAGGCACGGCAGGTTGGAGGTCGACGTGCCGGCAGGGGCAACCCTCTGGTTCCGCCGCGCACTGCAAGGACCCTATCTGCTCGAGTACACCGCCACCCCGATTTCCGCCGGCGGCGCCAACGACCGCGTCTCGGACCTCAACAACTTCTGGAATGCGGTCGACGTCCGATCCCCCGACGACATCTTCGCCGTGGCCCGCGGGGGCAAGTTGGCCGAGTACAACTACCTGCGGACCTACTACGTCGGCTATGGCGCCAACGGCAACACCACGACCCGGCTGCGCCGCTACGTCGGCGACCCCGACCAACGGCCCCTCATCTTCGACTATCGCGAGCCGCTCCTGACTGCGAACCGTCCGCACCGCGTACAGATCGCCTCGAACGGTTCGACCCAGCAGTGGTGGGTCAACGGACGCCTCGTCTTCGACTACGCCGACCCGGACCCCTACACTGCCGGCCACTTCGCCCTGCGGACGACGTGGAGTCATTTCGCCTTCACCGACTTCCGCATCCGGCGGCTGAAACCGCCCCGATCCCGCTGACGGCGAAGGGCGCACCCGTGCCGGGCCTCGGCCCACGGGTGCGCTCAGGCGGTCCGCTCCAGGGTGCCGATCTCGTTGCCGGCCCGGTCGGCGATGTGCATCGTCGACCGGTCGATCGTCGCGGTGGACAGGCCGGACAGCCAGGTGTCGACGCCCTCGCAGTACATCATCGTGGTCGCCACCTCCCCGAAGACGATCTGCCGATCGTCCTCCTGCCAGCTCCCCATCAGCCGGTTGCACCCATCGGTCCCGTGCAGCCGCCCGTCCTCCTCGAGCACGAGTTGCGGTTGTCCCGCCCCATCCCGGCCCCAGGTGCCGGCCGCCGACACCGGCTCGTCACCGGCCCCGACCCCGCCCTGGCATCCGGTAGTCGCCTGGAGCAGCAGGCCGATTGCGGCGAGGCGCAGGATCCTCCCCCGCCGGCGCATCGTCACTTCGCTCGCTGGGGCCTGCGGTGCTGATGTCATGGCGTCAGCCTAGATCGACCCGGCACTGTCGGCCACGCCTTCGCCGGGGCTCGCTCCTCAACCGAGGAGTCCCTCGACCAAGCCCCGGATGCTCATCCGTGCAGTCTGACCGACGATCGCCACGGCGACCTCCGCTGCCCGGGAGATCGAGCCGCCCGCGGCGCCGGCCGGCGACGTGGCGGCCGCTGGGAAGTGCTCCAGGGCGAACCGTGCCTGCGCTGCCGGATGACGGCGAGGACATCGGTGTGGCTCATAGGCATGTGACATGGACTCCTGCACGTGGTGGCGGATGTGGCGGCGGACCGGTGGGCGAAGGCTCTGCGCGAAAGCGTCTCCGGGGCGGCCCCCCGCGCCGTCCCGGAGACGTATCGAATCTCCACAATGGCGTCGCCGTGCCGCTTCCGGTCGCCGTTCCGACCCGGAACGGAAAACCCGGACAACTCCGTGAGACGGACGCTCCCGCATCCCGACTGGGCGGAGCGCCGACGACTTCGGCATCATGGGTCCTGCCCAACGCGCTCGCGATCCGGTCGCCTGAGGCGGGTGCTGCACGCGTGGAGAGACGAGTCCGGAGGAGCCCACATGCCCACGAGCACCCCCCGTCCCGCGAACGGCGCAACGGTCGACCCGCCCGACGGTCCACACAGGATGGCCGAGGACTCGGTCGCCGCGTTCGCGTCCGACCTCCGGGGCCTCCGGGCGAAGGCCGGAAATCCGACGCTCGCCGCGCTGACCTCGGCGACCGGCATCTCCAAGACCGTCATTTCCGACGCGTTCGCCGGCAAGAAGCTGCCCACCCAGAACACCGTCGGCCTGCTGGCCGAAGCGCTCGGCGCCGATCCCATCACCTGGCTCGAACGCCGCGCGGCGCTCGCCCCGGGTGCGTCGCCGGCCACCACACTTCCCGTACGGCCCGCACGGCGTACGGTCCCCGTCCGGGCAGCCGTCGCCATCGCCGCAGCCAGCGCGGTGCTCGCCGCGGCCCTCACCTAAGCCGTTTGGGGGACCGTCCTGCACGCGACAGTATCGCGTCCGGCGACCTCACCGGACGCCGTCGGCACGACCGGCGGCTTCCTCCCCCATGCCGACGGCGTCGACCCGATGCAGACCGTCTGCCGGGAGGACGCGGTCATCGCCGCCAGCGAGGAGCGTGAGGACGGGGACGTTCTCGTACAGATGATGTACTCCAACGCGTGCATGGCCGTGTGGGGCCGGGTGACGCGCTACGACGGTCAGGCCAGCGGCAACCAGCTGTCCATGCTGATCTACCCGGCGATCGATCTGGAGAGCAGCCGCAATCAGGAGCGCTCCGCCTTCGATGTCCAGTCGCTCTACACCCCGCTGATGATCGAGCCGGACGTCGAGGCACGGGTCTGCGGCATCGCCACCATCACCACCGACGAGAGCAGGGAATCGAAGCAACTCGGCCCCGCGATGTGCATCTGAGTCGGGACCCGTCCGCAGCGATCGCTAGGCTGCCGATCATGGGGAACACCGACGACCGGCTGAGGCGCTTGGCCCGTACGGTCGTGACGGAGGCAGGGATCGGCACCCCCACCACCGTTACCACGCTGGGCGGCGGGTTCTACGCTCGCGTCTTCCTCGTCCGAGCCGTACCGACGCCCGTGGTGATCAAGTTCTCCCGCGTCCCCGGGCTGCTGAGTCGAGAAGCCACCGAACTGCGGGCATTGGGCGCCCACGGCACGCTCCCCACCCCCGGGGTACGCGCCGTACGCGACCAGCCGGGTCGGCGGAACATCCGCTTTGGCCGGGCGTCAGACCGTGACCCTGTGCTGTTCACGCTCGTCGAGCAGCTGGTAGACAGGATCGCGGCTGATACCGAGCACCGCAGCGATGTCGATCACGCTCATGCCGTACTCGCGCCGGAGCCTGCGCGCGGCTTCGCGACGGGCGTGGGCCGCCCGGGTCACGGCTTGCTGCCCTACTCGCTCGAGTTCTGACGCCCGGTCAAGGTCGGCGCCGACATCGACCGGCGTGGCGATGTGCACGTCCACGTCGAAGCCGTCGGGCTCGGTGTCGCCGGCGATGAGGTCACGTGCCATGTCCTCAACCTCATCAAAATGCCGAGCCTGGGTAGTGTAGTCGACCTCGGGGACGGGGATGGTCCACCACCGTCCCTCGCGAATCACATCGATCCGATAGACACTGCGGCTCATGGCGCTCTCGCTTCCACTCGTCGGGACCGAACCCGATCGCCATCAGGCAGCAACCCGACAACCTGCCGCTGGACTCTCTCCTGGTCGGGTCAAGTCCCTGGTAGTGGTGTATCCGTTTCGTGATCTTTCGATACGGGGTC
>CAZGWN010000099.1:0-8665 GCA_964528755.1 uncultured Propionibacteriaceae bacterium | reverse complement strand
GAACCGGAAGATGTTGTCGATGAACAGCAGCACGTCCTGGCCCTGCACATCGCGGAAGTACTCCGCCATCGTCAGCCCGCTCAGCGCGATCCGCAGGCGGGTGCCCGGCGGCTCGTCCATCTGGCCGAAGCACAGCGCGGTGTCCTTGAGCACCCCGGCCTCGTCCATCTCGAAGATCAGATCGTTGCCCTCACGGGTCCGCTCCCCCACTCCGGCGAACACCGAGGTCCCGCCGAAGTTGTGGGCGATCCGGAAGATCATCTCCTGGATCAGCACCGTCTTGCCGACACCGGCGCCGCCGAACAGGCCGATCTTGCCGCCCTTGACGTACGGGGTGAGCAGGTCCAGAACCTTGATTCCGGTGTAGAGCTGCTCGGTCTTGGACTCGAGCTGGTCGAACGGCGGCGGATCGCGGTGGATCGGCCAGCGCTCGGCCACCTCGAAGGTCGACGGGTCGACGTTCAGGCAGTCGCCGGTGACGTTCCAGACCTTGCCCTTGGTGACGTCACCGACCGGCACCGAGATCGGCGATCCGGTGTCGACGACCCGCTGGCCGCGGACGATGCCGTCGGTCGGCTTGAGCGCGATGGTGCGGACGGTGTTGTCACCGATGTGCAACTCCACCTCCAGCGGGATCCGCCGCCGGTCACCCATCACTTCGACATCCAGGGTCAACTGATTGAGGATCTCGGGCATCGCATCCGGGGGGAACTCGACATCCACGACCGGCCCGATCACCCGGACCACCCGTCCGGTCCCGCGCTTGACCTCGGCATTCTGTTCTGCTGTGGCAGTCATACTCTCACTCACTTCGCTCTCACGCGCTCTCGGACAGCGCGGCGGCGCCACCCACGATTTCGGTAATTTCCTGGGTGATCGCCGCCTGACGCGCCGTGTTCGCCTCACGCGTCAGGGTCTGGATCAGTTCGTTGGCGTTGTCGGTGGCCGACTTCATCGCCGCCTGGCGGGCGGCCAGCTCGGATGCGGCAGCCTGTTGCAGCGCGTAGTACACCCGGTTGCCGACGTACAGCGGCAGCAGGTGATCGAGCACCGCCTCGGGGCTGGGCTCGAAGTCGAAGGGGCTCTCGACCCGGTTCTCCTGGAAGACCGGCGCCTTGTGCAGTTCGGTCATCCGGCGACCGTCGTGGGCGCGTTCGGCCGCCTCCTCCTCGGAGACAACCTCCAGCGGCAGCAACCGGAACACCTGGGGGACCTGGCGGACCCGGGACACGAAGCGGGTGAACACGAGGAAGATCTCATCGACGCCACCCTCCTCCGTCGGGGTGAGGAAGGCCTCCAGCAGCGTGTCGGCGATCTCCCGGGCCTGGCGGAATCGCGGATTGTCCGAGAAGCCCGCCCAGGACTGCTTGATCGGCCGCTGCCGGAACTCGTGGTAGGCGATCCCCTTGCGGCCGGTGACGTACACGTCCATCTGCCGGTGGTGCTTCTCCGTCAGGTACCCGCGGACCGACTCGCCGGCTCGCAGCACGTTGTGGGAGTAGCCGCCGGCCAGGCCGCGGTCGGAGGTCACCAGCAGCACCGCCGACCGCCGGGGGTGTTCCAGCTCGACCAGCAACGGATGGTTCAGGTCGCCCCGGCTGGCCACCGCCTGGATCGCGCGGTTCAGCTCTCGGGTGAACGGCACGGCGGCCTCCGCGGACTGCTGGGCCCGGCGGATCCGGGAGGCGGCGACCAGCTCCATCGCCCGGGTGATCTTCTTCGTGGCCTGGACCGACCGGGACCGGTCACGAAGTTCGCGGAGCGTGGCCATGTCAGCCCTTCTTCACGACGATCTGGGTGTGGTGGACGTCGTCCTCCTCGAGTTCCTCCGGCGCCGGCTCGGTGCCGAGCAGGTGCCCGTCGCCGGTCCGGAACTCCTGGCGGAAGGTGACCAGGGCCTGATCCAGTCCCTCCTTGGTGGCGTCCTCGAGCTTCTTGGACTCCCGGATGGCGGTGAGCAGGTCGGTGCTGCGCCGCAGGTAGTCGAGGAACTCCCCCTCGAACCGCAACACGTCCGTCACCGGGACATCGTCGAACTTGCCGGTGGTGCCGGCCCAGATGGAGACGGCCTCCTCCTCCATCGGATACGGCTGGTACTGCTTCTGGCGGAGCAGCTCGGTCAGTCGAGCGCCACGCTCGAGCTGACGCTTCGTCGCATCGTCGAGACTGGAGGCGAACATGGCGAAGGCCTGCTGGTCGCGGTACTGCGCCAGGTCGATCTTGAGCGTGCCCGACACCCCCTTGACCGCCTTCGTCTGCGCGGCGCCACCGACCCGGGACACCGAGATCCCGACGTCGACGGCCGGTCGCTGGTTGGCGTTGAACAGATCGGACTGCAGGAAGATCTGGCCGTCGGTGATCGAGATGACGTTCGTCGGGATGTAGGCCGACACGTCGTTCGCCTTGGTCTCGATGATCGGCAGACCCGTCATCGAGCCACCCCCCAGCGCGTCGGAAAGCTTCGCGCAGCGCTCCAGCAGCCGGGAGTGGAGGTAGAAGACGTCGCCGGGATACGCCTCACGACCCGGCGGCCGACGCAGCAGGAGCGACATCGCGCGGTAGGCCTCGGCCTGCTTGGTCAGGTCGTCGAAGACGATCAGCACGTGCTTGCCCTGATACATCCAGTGCTGGCCGATGGCCGAGCCCGAGTACGCGGCGATGTACTTGTAGCCGGCCGGATCGGACGCCGGCGCGTTGACGATGGTGGTGTAGGCCAACGCCCCGGCGGCCTCCAGCCGGCCCCTGACCTCGGCGACGGTGGAGCCCTTCTGGCCCACGGCGACATAGATGCACCGCACCTGCTGCTTGGGGTCGCCCGACTCCCAGTTCGACTTCTGGTTGATGATCGTGTCGAGGGCAATGGCGGTCTTGCCGGTCTTGCGGTCACCGATGATCAGCTGTCGCTGACCGCGGCCGATCGGAGTCATGGCGTCGATCGCCTTGATCCCGGTCTGCAACGGCTCGCGGACCTCCTGACGGTCCATCACGCCGGCGGCCTGGATCTCCAGGGCCCGTCGCCCCTCGATCCCGGTGATCTCCCCCAGCCCGTCGATCGGGTTCCCCATCGCGTCGACGACCCGGCCGAGGTATCCCTCGCCGACCGGCACCGACAGCACATCCCCGGTCCGGCGGACGACCTGGCCCTCGTCGATTCCCTCGGAGGAGCCGAGGACAACCACGCCGATCTCACGGGCGTCCAGGTTCTGCGCGATACCCAGCGTGCCGTTCTCGAAGACCAACAGCTCGTTGGCCATCGCCGAGGGCAGCCCCTCCACCCGGGCGATGCCGTCACCGGAGGTGACCACCGTGCCTACCTCTTCACGAGAGGAGGTCTCCGGAGTGAATTGCTGGACGTACTGGTCCAGGGCGTTCCGGATCTCCTCCGGACGAATAGTGAGTTCCGCCATCTTCTGCGTCCTTGTTCTCGATGTCAGTGCGTGTCGTAGTTGGGGTTCCGGGCTTCTCGGGGGATGGCCGACCGCGCAGCCGTCACGAGAACAGCATCCGGGCCTCGGCCAGTCGTCCGGCCACGGTTCCGTCGATCACTTCGTTGCCGACCTCCACACGTACGCCGCCGAGGACCTGGGGGTCCACCACGACGAGCATCCGGACCGGGTGGCCGAGCTGCGCGCCCAACACCCGCGCCAGCCGCTCCGTCTGGTCGGCACTCAGCGGCCGAGCAACCCGGACGGTGGCCAGCACCCTGAGGCGCTGGGCCGCCGCGAGCTCCAGATCGAGGTCGATCGCCGCGTCGAAGCCGCCCTCCCGGAAGCCCACCGCGCGGCGGGCCAGGGTGAGGGACTCGGGCGCGACCTTGTCCGCCAGCAGGGCGTCGACCAGCGTGCGCCGGGTCTCCGCCGGCCGGAAGCGGTCCGTGAGCCCCTCCCGCAGCGTGTCATCGCCGGCGACCGTCCGACCGAACCGGAACAGCTCGTCCTCGACCCGGTCCAGCCGACCCTCCGCCTGCGCGTGGGCCAGGGCCGCCCGGATCCCCTGACGTTCCAGGGCGTCCAGGAGCGTCCCCGCGCTCTGCCAGCGCCGAGCGACCCCGTCCTGGACGACGGCCAGCGCCTCCGCGGAGATCCGGCGGCCGAGCAGCCCGGTGACCAGACCCCGGCGCGCCTCCTCGGCCGCACCCGGGTCGGTCACCGCGCGCCGCAGGGCGGAATCGGACCCGAGCAGGTCGACGACCTCGAACAGCTCGGTGGCCAGCGTGGCGTGGGCCTGCTGCCGGTCCAGGATCGGGTCGAGGACGGCCAGTCTGGCGTCCTCGGCTCCCGCCGTGCCCGCCGTCGTGCTCATGCCTTCTCCGCCTCGGTCTGCTGCTCCAGGTCGGCCAGGAAGCGCTCGACCGTACGCCGCGCCCGGTCGTCATCCTCCAGGGACTCACCGACGATGCGGCCGGCCAGCGAGGTCGCCAACGTGCCGACCTCTCCGCGCAACTCGGCCAGCACCTGTTGACGCTCCGCCTCCACCTGCGACCGGGTCGCCGCGATCATCCGCTCGGACTCGGCACTGGCCTGGGCCCGCATCTCCTCGATGATCTGGGCGCCCTGGTTCTTGGCGTCCTCGCGGATCCGCGCGGCCTCGGTCCGGGCCTCGGCCAGCTGGGACCGGTAGTCGGCCAACGCGGCCTGCGCCTCGGCCTGGGCCCGCTCGGCCTTCTCCATGCCTCCCTGGATCGCGGCGGAGCGTTCGGCGTACATCTTCTCGAACGCCGGGACCACGAACCGCCACATCACCAGGAAGACCAGGACCATCAACACGAAGCCGACGATCAGCTCCGAGAAATGGGTGGGCAGCAGCGGGCCGAGGTTGATCTCCATCGGCACCATCCGGATCATCCTCAGAGCACGAAGGCGAGAGCGATGCCGATGATGGCAAGGGCCTCAACGACGGCGAAGCCGATGAAGGCCGTGCTCAGCATGGCGCTGCGCGCCTCGGGCTGACGGGCGGTGCCGTTGATCACCGAGGCGAAGATCCAGGCGACACCGATGGCCGGGCCGAGGGTCGCCAGGGCGTAGCCGATCATGTTGATGCTGCCGGTGATTTCCATGTGGGTTCCTTTCGGATGATCTTCTCAGGGGATGGGATGCAGTGAGAAGAAAACTGGGGTGGGCCCGCCGGGTCAGTGCGACTCGGCGACGGACGAGTGGATGTATTGGGCGGTCAGCACGGTGAAGATGTAGGCCTGCAGGAGGCCGATGAACAACTCCAGGAAGAGGATGGCAAAGCTGAACAGGATCGACACCGCGCCCGAGATGTTGTAGAAGGCATTCCCGGGGTAGGTCAGCAGGAAGGCACCACCGACCACGAAGACCATGACCACGAGGTGGCCGGCGAACATGTTCGCAAAAAGTCGGAGCGCGAGGGTGAGCGGCCGGGTGATGAAATTCGAGAGGAACTCCAGCGGGATGATGATCGGCCACAGGTACACCGGCACACCCTCGGGGATGAGGGAGCGGCGCAGATAGCCCCCCACGCCGTGCGTACGGATGCCGGCACCGATGTAGATGACGAACGACATGATGGCCAGGATCCACGCGTAGCCGATGTTGGAGAACGTCGGCAGCATGAACAGGAAGAATTCCCCGAACCAGTTGTTCACCAGCAGGAAACTGAACAACCCGAGGAGGTAGGGCAGATAGCGACGGTACTCCGGCCCGAGGATGTCGCGGGCGATGCCGTTGCGGACGAAGGAGTAGACGTACTCCCAGAAGAACTGGCCACGGCCGGGCACGAGGCTGAGCTTGCGGGCGGCGAGCCACCACAGCACGATCACCAGAGCCGCTCCGATGACGGCCTGCCAGAACGGCTTGTTCAGCCAGTCCACGCCGAAGGTGCATCCGGCCACGTTCCCGGGATCGTTCGGCCCGAGTTCGCCCGCCTCACGAGCCTGGCAGAAGTAGCGAAAATCCCTCACCCCGGGGGTCTGGTAGGTGTGCCCCTCACCCGCCAGCGGGACCAGCGCCCCGACCAGGGTCGGCAGTGTCAACGGACCCACCGTTCCTCCTCATCGTCGATGTCGTGCATGTCGTCCGGATTCATTTCTGCGGGCTGTGCGGGTCGGCCTGATAGCGGCGGATGATGACGTAGAGGGAGAGCACCGTTCCGATCACCAATCCGATGGGCAGCAGGAAATGCGTCCCCCAGTGCCGGTCCCCCAGCCAGCCGAGGCCGCCGTAGAAAAGCAGCCCGGCGGCGATGTAGGCAAGAATGCGGTACCCGGTCTCCATGCCCACCGGTTCGCCGGGCGGAAACGCGGAATTGTCGGATGGTCCGGGCTCGGAATGCCGGGTGTGCACGCGGTCGACCTCCTCGTCCTGCACTGCGCTTGGGACCTTACCAGTTGCCATCCGGGCCCGTCACTTTCCTTCGGCACGGCCGGTAGCCATGTCATCCATGTCACACTCACCGGCCAGGTCGTACACCGGGATGCGCATCCGCGCGAAGCTGACCACCTCGGCGGTCGTCCACGCCAGCACGGTCGCGATCAGGCCGAGTGAGGTGGCGGTGCGGTCGAGCACCTGCCCACCGGACTGTTCGTACGCCGCAAGGGCGGCCCCCAGCCCGGCGACCCGGATGCCGTAGGAGACCACCGCAGCGGGCAACAGACCCACCCCCGGGCGGTCGGCGAAACGGAGGACGACGGCCTGGCCGATCACGAAGAACAGGATGGCCACCACCGAGCCGACGGCGGCCGACGCGGCCGCCACCGGCCCACCGATCACGGCGAACGCAACAGCCGAGCCGAGCAGGGCGACATGCCCACCGACCAGGCCGGCGGTCAGCAGCCGACGGGTGAACCGGGCGGCCG
Organism: uncultured Propionibacteriaceae bacterium; assembly: GCA_964528755.1. Classification (GTDB taxonomy): domain Bacteria; phylum Actinomycetota; class Actinomycetes; order Propionibacteriales; family Propionibacteriaceae; genus Raineyella. The sequence goes on along the minus strand of CAZGWN010000099.1, from coordinate 1,848 downwards.
GGTGGGCCGGCCCGCGGGTCTCCTCCACGGCCATGGCAGCGTTCATCTCCGGCTGCGTCCACTCCCTCGTCATTGCGGCCCCGCCCGTCCGGGCACCACTCTCGCGGTCAATCTGGGGCGACACCCACGCGGCGTCGGCTTGTGAAACTTAGCACAATCTCTTCCCCGGGCTACTTGTGCCGTGCCGTTTCCCGCCGCCTCAGCCGGTCCCGGATCCGTTGTCCGGTCGGGCCGACCGTCACGATGACCACCACGACGGCCACCACCAACCAGGTGATGCCCACCCACAGCCGCTGGGTCAGGCCGAAGGTCATCACGCCGAAGGACAGCACCGCGCTCCACAGGTACATGATGAGCACCGCCCCGACATGGGAGTGACCGCGTTTGAGCAGTTGGTGATGCAGGTGGCCCTTGTCCGCGACGAACCACCAGTTGCCCGCATTGGCCCGCCGCACCCAGGCCAGCACCAGGTCGAGCAGGGGCAGGCCCAGAATGGCGATCGGCAGCACCAGCGGCAGGTACGCCGGCAGCAGGTCCCCGCCCGCCTCCAGCTTCGAGGAGTCGAACTGTCCGGTCAGGCTGACCGTCGAGATGGCCAGCAGGAAGCCCAGCAGCATCGATCCGGAGTCGCCCATGAACATCTTGGCCGGGTGGAAGTTGTGCGGCAGGAATCCCAGACAGACGCCCACCAGTGTGACCGACACCACGCTCGCGGTCGTCGCGCGGACGAGGTCCTGCTCCACCGCGAGAATGTAGGAGTAGACGAAGAACGACGCCGCACCGATCCCGACCACACCGGAGGCCAGTCCGTCGAGCCCGTCGACGAAGTTCACCGCGTTCGTACAGAGCACGACGAAGAACACGGTCACGGCGATCGAGGCGGCCGTGCTCAGCGACACGATCCGGTCCGGCAACGGGATCCACAGCATCCGTACCCCGGCCTGGACAGCGATCCCCGCCGCCAGGGTCTGCCCCGCCAGTTTCGTGATGGCGCTGATGTCGAGCAGGTCGTCCAGCACCCCGACGGCGCACAGGATGGCCACCGAGACGAGGATCCACAGGGCGTCGTGCCGGACGATCTCGTGACGCCCCAGGAAGGGCAGCTGCATGGCCAGCAGGAAGGCGACCGCCACCCCCAGCAGCATCGCCACCCCGCCGAAGTATGGGGTGGGCACGACGTGGACGTCACGCGCCCGGACCTTCGCGACCGCCCCGAACCGGATCGCCACCCGTCGGCACCAGCCACTCATCTGGTAGGTGACGGCCATCGCCACCAGCAGGACCAGCAGGTACTCCCGCATCGCTCAGCCGGCCGGCCGGATGTCGGGCAGGGTCTCGCGCAAGGTGGCCAGGTCGAGCACCCCCTCACGCAACACCTCCCCCGCGGCATCCCGGGTGAAGTCGACGATCGTGGAGGGCACCGGTCCCGGGGTCGGGCCGCCATCGAGGTAGAGCGCGACATCGGTGCCGAGCTGATCGACCGCCTCCTCCACCGTGATCGCCGGCGGTCGCCCGCTGATGTTGGCGCTGCTGACGGCGAGCGGACCGCAGCGGCGCAGCACGTCCCGGGTCAGGTCCAGGTCCGGCACCCGGACGGCGATCGTGCCGTGGGTCTCCCCCAGGTCCATCCGCAGGCTCGGCTGGGCGCGGCAGATGACGGTGAGCGGGCCGGGCCAGTGCCGGGCGACCAGCTCGTGGGCGGTGTCGGGGATGTCCTCGGCCAGGGCCGGCAGCACCGCCTCGTCACCGATGAGCACCGGCGGCGGCATGGTCCGGCCCCGACGCTTGGCGGTGAGCAGGCGCTGGACCGCGGCCGGATCGAAGGCGTCCACGGCGATCCCGTAGACG
>CAZGWN010000098.1:0-9119 GCA_964528755.1 uncultured Propionibacteriaceae bacterium | reverse complement strand
GCAGCACGAGTGATTCTGGTTCACTTAGTCAAGGTTCGAGTCCTTGTACCCCAGCGCGGAAAGTCGGCGGATGTCGATTGGTGCGACAATCGCCTCTCTGCTAGACTTTCTCGGGTTGTCGCGCGACGACGATAGCTGGGGCCCCGTTGTGTAGCGGCCTAGCACGCTGCCCTCTCAAGGCAGTAGCGCGGGTTCGAATCCCGTCGGGGCTACCACAGCGCCCGGTCCGGTCAGGAAATGATCGGACCGGGCGCTGAATCAATTCACCGCGAGCCGACGGTATATCCGTGGAACAAGCAGCCCGGTTTCCTTCGTCGGGATCGGTCGGTTTCCAAAAATGGGGCGCGGAGAAGATGCTCGGATGGCCCGCTCGGTGAACCGCCGAGTCGCCCGGCCACCGCTCCGGGTCGGCGTAGGATGCCGCCGATGACTACCTCCGTCGCGACCGTGTCCACCTGGGAACGCGTCCAGCTCGGGCACGCCGCCCTGCAGTGGCTCGCGGAGCGTGCAGGCATCCAGGTGCTCCACCTCAAGGGGCCCGCGCTCGATGCGACGCTGACGCGCGGGCCCCGGCTCTCGACCGACGCGGACATCTGGGTGCGGCCCTCCCGGATCCGCGACTTCGTGGCAGCGCTGGACACGTACGAGTGGTCCCGGGTGACCGACTTCGGCGACGGGTCGCCGTTCGAGCACGCGAGTACCTGGCTGCACCCCGCCTGGGGGTACGTCGACGTGCACCGCCGGTTTCCCGGGATGCGTGACGGAGAGGAGACCTTCGACCGGCTGTGGGCCGATCACACGCTGACGGACATCGCCGGGCGGGCCTGCCCCGTGCCCTCGCTCACCGCGCAGCGGCTCATCCTCATGCTGCACGCGGCCCGCGGCGACTCCCCGCGCGCCGCCGGCGACATGGACCTGGCCTGGGCGGAGGCCGATCCGGAGATGCGCCACGAGATCCGGGAGTTGGTCGCCGATCTGGGCGCCGAGGTCGGCTTCGCCGCCGCCATGGGGCACCTGGATGCCGTACGCGACCGACCGGAGTGGGCGCTGTGGGCGGCGTTCACGCGTCACGGGTCACGGCTGGGGGAGTGGCGCGGCCGGTTCGTGGCCGCGCGTGGATGTCGGGCCAAGGCCGGCGTCCTGGTGCGCAGTCTGAGGGTCAACCGCGCCCACCTGGAGATGGATCGCGGCCGGCCGCTGTCTCGCGGCGAGTTGGTCGGGGCGTACGTGGCACGGCTCCGGCGCGCCGCGGGCGAGTTGGCGAGCACCGTACGCGACCGCGCGATCACCCGACGCGGCGAACAGGAGGATCGCCGGTGAGGTATCGCCCCACCGACCGGGTCGCCGTGATCGCCACCGATGACCGGGTGGTCCTCGGCGTGCTGCCCGACGGGCCGATCCTGGTGCTGGAGGACACTGCCGCGGCCGTGTGGGACGCCGTGGTGGCCATGCCCGTCGAGGACGCGATTGTGCACCTGGGTGATCGGTACGGCGTCGCTGCCCAGGAGATCGAGCCCCACCTCCACCGCATCTGTGGGGAACTCCTCGAGGCAGGCGTCCTGATGAACGACCCTGATGCGCAACGTCGGGGCCGTGCGGCCCAGGGGTGAGCACTCGGCCGGTGTGGCAGGAGCGGGCCGAATCCCTGGATCCCGAGGAGTCTCCGACGGCGCTAGACCGTCGGCCCAGGCCCGCAGAGCACACCGGCCGCCACCATCGTGCGTACCGCGTCCGCGACCATGGTCGGGGCAGCCGGATGCACCCCGTGTTCGGAGACCGCGGCGTTCAGCAGGTCCTCGAAAGAGGCGGGGACGGCGGCTCGTTTCCAGATCGTGAGGCCCACGGGACCGAGCCGGACGGGGCGCGACCTCGCCATCAGGATGGCCTCTCCGCCGGCAACCTCCACTCCGTCCGTGATGGGAGCGGACCGGTAGCAGCCCCGCGTCACGGAGGTGGCTGCCACGGGGGACGACAAGGGAGCCCAGGAGGCTGCCCGCTGGTCGCCCGCCTTGCCGGGTTCAGCGAGCGGCCCGGCGGCCTGTGAAGCGTCCGAGTAACTCAGCCGATACGCACCTCCGCAGTGATCGAGCAACTCGCACAGCCGGACCAGTGGCCGATCGAGCTGCAAGAAGGCCGAGGTCTGCGGGATCAGCTCCACCAGGGCGTCGGCGTAGCCGAGCGGGGTGAGATGGGGAGTGACGATGCCCGGTCGGCGGTCGAGCAGGACGATCCGATGAATGGCAAGGCGCTTCGGGCACGGCCGCAGGCCGAGGACATCCGGGCCGAACTGCTCCTTCGTGGCGTCCGGCGCACCCCCCGTCGGGATGACCGACAGCGGCTTGGGGTAGGGAAGCACGTCGAACCCGTCCGATATGGCGACCGTCTCGTCCGTGACGTAGCCGAAGTGTGTTCGGCAAAGGGTGCGCGCCAGGGTGGTCTTCCCCGCACCGGAGGACGCGACGACGGCGGTCACGCGGCCCTCGTCGTCGGCCAGCCCGGCAGCATGGAGCATGAGCACTCTTCCCGCCAGAGCCGCTATCGCCCGCTCGGTGAGGGTGGCGACCAGCCGGTACCGGATCTCGGGCGACAGAGGCAGGGTGGAGTCCGTCGCGAGGATGCTGGGCACGTCGGCGTCGGGAGCCTGGACGAGGCACCGACTCCAGTCCTTGCGGAGTTGGTCGGCGGCCTCGGGGCTGCGCACCTCCACCGAGCAGTTCGTGTCGAGGACCCGCAGATGGATGTGGGTGCCGACACTGGCGTCGACACCCACATCCAGGTTCGGTTGATCAGTCACCGCGCTTCGACGCGGACTTGGGACCCTCCGACTCGGCGGACGACGGCTGAGAGTCGCAGTTGTCGAAGTTGATTCGGCCCGTCGTGCGCCAGACCTTTCCATCGTCGAGTTGGAGGGTCTTGACCGTCTCCCAGCCCGGGTCGTTCTGGCCGGGCTGAGCGGTGCGCGGGTTGCGCTGCAGGACAAAGGTGATGTCGACGGAGTCGTAGTCATCGCGATCGGTGGGAACACCCGATCCGGTGTAGCTCGGGCGACGAGCCGACGTGCGGTAGGTCAGCACGAACCGCTGGCAGGCCCCGGCCTGGTCGAAGGGGTTGAGTTTGAACGCCGGCCGGTACCCCGCCGTCGACGAGTTCTGGTCGTTGTGACGGCCGTCGACCTCGATCTGGAAGTTGGACAGGCCGTCCGTCTCCCGCCAGCGATACCACGCGGGGTCGTGGGTGCAGTTGCAGATCTCGATGTACTCCGGGAGGTAGGCCCTGCCGTAGCCCACCCGGATCCGCGGCACACCAAGGTCGCCCGACTCGGCGTACCGCCGGCACACAGCATCGACCGGGACGATGGTGCTCGGTCCGAGGGTGAGACCCTCCGTCACGGTGCACTGGCTCACCCCGGCAAACGCGGGCGTGGCGCCCACGGCCACCAGCGGGACCGACCAGGCGGCCCCCGCCACGAGGGTCCGACGCCGCACTCCGTGGGCGTTGTGGCTTGCTTGCTTCGTTGCGGTTCCGTCAGTCACGACATGTCCTCACTTGATCCCCCGTGGGCAGAAGCGGCCTCTGACCAGGCGTCCTGCCACCTTTCCCACGCCGGCGAACCGGCATCCACAACTGCACCGCATACACCCGCGAACGCCGTACGAAGGCATAGTCGACACAGCCGTGGCTGAGCCTACACCGGTGCTTCGACGGTGCAAGTCGAGCGTGACCTGACGCCGAGTGCGGAGGACGATCCTGATCTCGTCGTTCGAACCCGAAGCGCCGCGAGTGGCGACCGGGGCGGGTGAGGTGCCGCCGAGGCCGCGAACGAGAAGCTCACTGCCTAGCGGCAGGCCTCCGTCGAGAACTTCAGACCCGAGATGTAGACGCCCTGGATGTTCGCGCCGCTCTTGCCGTCGCAGGAGTCGCCCGGTCGGTTGTCCCAGTAGTGCAGCCTAATGGTGGAGACATTGCCACTGAACCTGACCGTTACCGCGTTGTACGTGTCTGCGCCTGCATTGTCTGCTGTTGCCCGCGTCGGCTGGAACGGGTCCTCAACCGTCCCGGCGGAGTCCTGGACGATGTAGCTGCCGCGACGGACGACCTGGAACGCGGGGCTCGCGATGTAGACAGCGTCGCGGTAGTTCGGATCGCCGTTCCCGGGCCACGTGAAGCCGCTGATCGTCAGTTCCACGTCCTTCACCGGTGCGGGGCTGAAGGTGATGGTCACGGTCTGCCCGTACCCGGAGTCCCCGCCGGCGACACCGCCACGGCACCCTGAGCCGGAGCCGTCGCGGGTCTGATGCAACAGGACGCCACCATAGGAATAGAGCGAATCGAAGTTGGTGCCGTCGAACGTCGAGGTGGGGCCCGAGTAGTCATAGCCCGAAATCGTCGAAGCGAAGGAAACGGTCTGAGTCTGCCCCCCGACCGACGCCGTCGCCGTGGCCGAACTCACGTTGTCCTTGTGCCACGTGAAAGTCGTCGGATCTTTGAAGTCGATCGTCCCGCACGGCGACGACGCCATCGCCGGCAGAGCACCTCCCACGGCGATGGCCGGGGCAGCCCATGCGGCTCCCGCCACGACGGTGCGCCGTAGGGTACGAAGATCAGCCAAGTGGCGCAACTCGGGCTGTGCGCCGTGTCTGCCCGATAGCACGACCGCATGGTCGCGGTGCGACCCCCTGCCCCCACCCGGGGGACAATGGCGCCATGGAACTCAGTCCTGCCGAGATCGGCGACCTCACTCCTGTGTCCACCGAATCCGCCCACGGCGTGACAGCGCCTCGGGCCCTCGTCCGCGCCGCCTGGTCACTGGCCACCGGTTCGCGGATCACCGCCGCCCTGGTCGTCGCCCAACCCGTACCGAACGGCTCCAGGTGGGCACTGTCCTGGCTGCTGGACGACTCGTTGCTGGCCTATGTCGAGGGATATGCCGATGCCGGCGACGGCCTGGTCACCCAGGCATGGGTACGCCCGCTGGCCGCCCTGGCCGGCGTCGGGCTGCTCTCCTCCGGCGCGGTAGATGCCACCACCACCGAGGAGGTCGTCAAGCTCAAGGGCAAGTCCTACCGGGTGGAGGGCGACCTGTGGAGCTGGCCGGTGACCTGGGACCTGTTCTTCACCGACGGCAAGACCCTGGCGATCCCGCTGGCCGGCCCCGACTCGCCCGACCCGAACGAGTGCGCTGCCTTCTACGCGGTCCTGAAGAAGTGCTGGCGCAAGATCGTCGACTGACGCCGACCGGGCCGCCCCGCGCGACGACAGGGCCTCACTGGGCGGGGAGTTCCCCGTCCTCGTCGCTGATCGGCTCCTCGGTGTCGTCGAGGTCCTCGGGCCGCTCGTCGGTGTAGACGACGCGCTCGTCCTCGGGTAGGTCCTCGGGGTCGAACCGGTCGAACTCCGAAGCCTCGTGTTCGAAGTCACTCATCATGCCTCCTGACGTCGCCGCATCCGCTCGCTTCGCATCCTAGGTCCCCGCGGGCCCGTACGACTCACTTGACGTACGGCTGGTTCTCCGCGGCCGGCGGGCGGACCCGCCCGACGAACCCGGCCACGGCAAGGATCGTGACGGCGTACGGGATCATCAGCAGGAACTCCGAGGGCACGGGGGAGCCGATCGTCGACAGGGTGTTGGCGATGTTGCGGGAGAAGCCGAAGAGCAGCGCCGCGGCGACGGCACCCTTGGGGTTCCAGCCGCCGAGGATCATCGCGGCCAGCGCGATGTAGCCGTTGCCGGCCGACATCTCCTTGCCGAACGCCAGGCCGGACCCGATGGTGAAGTACGCCCCGCCGAGCCCGGCCAGCGCCGACCCGAGCAGGGTGTTGAGCCACCGGGTCCGCCCGACGTCGATGCCGACGGTGTCGGCGGCGCGCGGGTGCTCGCCGACCGAACGCAGCCGCAGCCCCCACCGCGACCGGAACAGCCAGATCTGCAGCACCACCACGATGACGAACATCAGGTAGACCAGCAGCGTCTGCCGGAACAGCACCGGCCCGATGATCGGGATCTGGCCCAGCAGCGGGATGGGCAGGTCGGGGAGCCGCTGGCGGGCGTTGAGTACCTCGGCGTTCTGGGTCATCACGGTGGAGTAGAAGAAGTTCGTCAGGCCGATCACCAGCACGTTGAGGACGACCCCGATGATGATCTGGTCGACGTGGTACTCGACGGCGAACAGGGCCAGCAGCACCCCGACCAGCAGCCCGGCGATCGGCGCGGCGATCAACCCCAGCGACGGCACGCCGGTGACCGACGCGATCATCGCGCCGAGGAAGGCACCGGCGAGCAACTGGCCCTCGATGGCGATGTTGACCACCCCGACGTGTTCACAGACCACACCCGACATCGCGCCGAAGATCAGCGGGACCGACAGCGCGAGCCCGCCGGCGAGCATCGTGGTCAGCGGCATCACGGTGGTCCGGCCCGCACCGGCCCACACCAGGAAGCCGAGGACGAACGCCACGCCCATGACGACCCCGATCCACATCGGTGACCGCCGCCGCGCCAACGCATAGCGGACGGAGACCACCGTCGCGGCGGCCGCGGCCACGGTCAGCACCAGCAGGCCGAGCAGGGCCGGGACCGTGACGTCGGGGATGGCGAACAGATCGGTCGGCCGCGACACCTGGAAGATCGTCGACTCGCCCGGCACGGTCACCGCCAGGACGATCAGCAGGGCGGTCGCCACCGCACCGGCGCCCGGCGTCTTCCACGAGACCGGCCGCAGGGCGGCCGGTGCCGTCACGGTGCTCGATGGTGCACTCATGCTCCTGCCTCCTCGAGGGTGCGGCGCGCCCGGCGGGGACGGCGCCGGCCGGCCCCGGGCGTGGGCAGCCGGAAGATCCAGCGCACCAGTGGCGGGGCGGCGATCAGCAGCACGATCACCGACTGCACCACCAGGACGATGTCGATCGGGGTGCCCGACGCCGACTGCATGAGGAACCCGCCGGCCTTGAACGCGCCGAAGAGCAGGCCGGCGACGAAGGTTCCCCACGGCCGGCTGCGGCCGAGCAGCGCCACGGTGATCGCGTCGAAGCCGTAGCTGGCCGCGACCCCCTCGGTCAGCACCGGCTGGGTGCCGTTGACCTGGGAGGAGCCGGCCAGCCCCAGCAGCACGCCGGACAGGGTCAGGGTGAGGACGGTGACCTTCGCCACCGAGATGCCCGCGGTCCGCGCGGCGGCCGGGTTCGTGCCGACGGTTCGCAGCTCGAACCCGAAGGTGGAGCGCTCCACCAGCCACCACACCGCCACCGTCATCACGATCGCCAGCAGGAAGCTCGCATCCAGGCGGAATCCGGGGCCGAGCAGCTTCGGGAACAGCGCGTCGTCGGCGACCGGCGGCGACTTCGGGTACGGCGACCCGGGCACCCGGAACGCCTGGGTGGTCAACGCGAAGGCGATGAGCAGCCCGGCGACGTTGTTCAGCATGATCGTCACGATGACCTCGTTGGCGCCGGTGCGGGCCTTGAGGATGCCCGGCAGGAAGCCCCACAGGCCACCACCGATGATCGCGGCGCCCACGCAGACCAGCAGGTGCAGCCCGACCGGAAGGTCGAGGGAGAATCCGGCCCAGGCGGCGAACATCGCGCCGAGGATCAACTGCCCCTGGCCGCCGATGTTGAACATCCCGGCCCGGAAGCTCAGCGTCATCCCCAGCCCGGCCAGGATCAGCGGGACGGAGAAGACCAGCGTCTCGGTGATCGGACGGATCGCCCGGGCCGCGCTGGTCGCCTGCGGGTCGATGATCGCCCCGCGGAACATCGCCCCGTACGCCCCGCCGACCGCCCGCCCGATCGCCACGAAGGTGTCGCCGGGCCGGGCGAAGAAGTAGCCGGCCGCGGTCCGGGTCCCCTCGTCGGCGATGGCGATGAGCACCGCGCCCGCCAGCAGTGCGACGACCACCGCCAGCACCGACACCATCGCCGAGCCTCCCAGCAGGTCCCGCCAGAAGGCGTCCCGGCGCGTCTCGGACGGCTGTTCGCTCACTGCTCCTCCTCCGGGTCGGGCCGGGTCCCGTCGACATCGGCCCGGTACAACTCGGTGTGGTGCTCGGCGGCCTGCCGGCGGGCCTCCTGCGGGTCGCACCCGGCCATCATCAGCCCGAGCACATCCCGGTCGGTGCCGGATTCGACCACGCCGACGATCGCCCCGCGGTACATCACGGCGATCCGGTCGCCCAGGGCGAGCACCTCGTCCAGCTCGGTGGAGATGACCAGGATCGGGGTGCCACGATCTCGTTCGGCGACCAGCCGCTGGTGGATGAACTCGATGGATCCGACGTCGACACCGCGGGTCGGCTGGTTGGCGACCAGCAGGTGCAACTCCCGCGACATCTCGCGGGCCACCACCACCTTCTGCTGGTTGCCGCCGGACAGGGTGGACACGGGGTCGTCGACATCCCCGACGCGGATGTCGAACTCGCCGACGATCCGTTCGGCGCTCTCGTGCACCGCCCGCAGGTTCATCGCCGGCCCGCGGGCGAACGGCGGGCGGTCGTAGCGGTCGAGGACCAGGTTCTCCGCCACGCTCATCGGGGCGACGATCCCGTCGGTCGACCGGTCCTCGGGGACGAATCCGACGCCGGCGTGCAGGCGCTGCTTGACCGTCCGGCCGGTCAGCTCGTGACCGCCGAGGGTGAGGGTCCCGGCGGCCGGGATGGTCAGCCCGAGCAGCGCCTCGGCGAACTCGGACTGTCCGTTGCCCTGGACCCCGGCGACGCAGACGATCTCCCCGCGGCCGACGTCGAGGTCGATCCCGTCGACAGCGACCCGGCCCGCCTCGTCGAGGACGGTCAGGCCGCGGACCTCCAGCCCGCCCGGTTCGGGCGCGGCGGGAGGCCGGTCCACGCCGAGGGCGATGGTGTGGCCGACCATCATCGAGGCCAGCTCGGTCTCGGAGGCCTCCGGTCCGGTCCGACCGACGACCCTGCCGCGCCGGATCACGGTGATCCGGTCGGCGACGGCGCGGACCTCGCGCAGCTTGTGGGTGATGAACACGATCGAGGTGCCCTGTGCTCTCAGCTCGCGCATGATGGCGATGAGCTCGTCGGTCTCCTGAGGTGTCAGCGCGGCGGTCGGCTCGTCGAGGATGAGCACCTCGGCCTGCCGGGACAGTGCCTTGATGATCT
>CAZGWN010000097.1:0-9281 GCA_964528755.1 uncultured Propionibacteriaceae bacterium | reverse complement strand
CCCCGATGTTCAGCGCCCCCAGCACGAGACTGCGGATCCACCACGATCCGCGCGGCAGGGTCCGGGAGATCGCCAGGGCGATCAGGCCCGCCGGCAGCGCTCGCACCAGCGCGGCGAAGAGGGGGTGACCGTCAGGCAGGAGCTGGGTCGTGACGATATAGGTCGTGCCCCAGACGGCCGGGCCGATCGCCGTCAGGGCGGTCCGGCCGGCGCGGGCGGAGAGAGTCGTCGGCGCAGCCGCCAGGGTCGTCGGGGTCATGACACCAGGGTCCACGCTCAGCTCTCATGAGAAAAACACATGGTTGTCATCACAGCCATGAGCGGACACGATGGATCGGTGGAACTCCAGCAGTTGCGGTACGTCGTCGCGGTGGCCGAGGAACTCAGCTTCACCCGGGCCGCCGAGCGGTGCTTCGTCGTCCAGTCCGCGCTCAGCCACCGGATCAAGGCGCTGGAGTCCGAACTCGGGGTGACCCTGTTCGCCCGCAACAGCCGCCGGGTCGCGCTCACCCCTGCCGGTGAGGCGTTCCTGCCGGCCGCCCGGGCGAGCCTGGAGGCCGCCGAACGCGCCGCGACCGACGCCGCCGCGGCGGCCGGCCGGATCCGCGGCACCCTGGCCCTCGGCGTCATCCCGACCGTCACTGCCCTCGACCTGCCGGCCGCCCTCGCCGACTTCCATCGGGACCATCCGGCCGTACGGATCCGGCTGCGAACCGGCGACAGCAACGCGTTCATGGCCGCGATCGGGGCCGGCGACCTCGACATCGCCGTCCTCGGCCTGCCCGCCTCCGTGCCGCCGACGGGGGTGGCGTGGCGGGAGCTGTCCCGTGAAGACCTCGTCGCCGTCATCCCGGACGGACACCGGCTGACCGGCCGGCGCCGGGTCGGGCTGGCGGAGCTGGCCGACGAGACCTTCGTGGACTTCCCGACCGGCACCCCGGGCAGGGCCCAGTCCGACCGCGCGTTCGGGGCGGCGGGACTGCACCGCGACGTGACGTTCGAAGTGACGGGCACCGACCTCATGCTCGGCCTGGTTCGCCGCGGCCTCGCCGTCGCGCTGCTCTCCCCGGTGATCGTCCCGGCGGGGAAGGGCCTGCGGACCGTCCCCGTCAGCGGCGGTCCGAGCCGGATCCAGTACCTCGCCTGGAGCGACTTCAACCCGAGCGCGGCGGCCCGGGCCTTCCTGGCCGGAGTATCCGACGTCCGCTCGCACCCGTCCGCTCACGTCCGTCCGATCGGTGAGCCTTGAGCTCCACTCATGTGGCTAATACTATTAGCCACATGAACCTGATCCGCATCTCCTGGGGCGTCCTGGCCCTCGTCCTCGTCGGCTTCGCGGTCTTCGAGGGCGCCAAGTACGGCGGCGTGGCGATCGCCGTCCTGGTCGTCTTCGCGATCCTGCCCGACCTCAGCCTCATCGGTGCCTTCGCCGAGCGAGGCCGGCTCCGTCCCGACCGCGTTCGTCTCTACAACGTGGCGCATGCCTGGTGGTTGCCGGTGGCGCTCATCGGGGCGAGCCTGGTCGTCCCGATCCCGGGATTCGGCTGGGGGCTGCGGCCCGGGCTGGAGGTCTTCCTCGCCGGACTGGCCTGGCTGGCCCACATCGCGGTCGATCGGGTCGTCGGCTACGGCCTGCGGGCCCCCGACGGTTCGATCCGTCCGGTCGGTCGGCCGTACGTGCCCGCGGGGGCTGCCCGCGAACAGGACGCGTGAGTCGTCGGGAGGACCTGCTCGACCTCGCCGCCGACCTGCTGGAGACCGAGGGCGTCGAGGCCTTCGGCATCGGTGTGCTGGCGCGGGCGGCCGGGGTCAGACCGCCCAGCCTGTACAAGCACTTCTCCGGGCGGGAGGACATCGAGAACGCGCTGATCGCGCGCGGGTTCGCCACCTTCGCGACCGCGCTGTCCACCGTCCCGCAGTCCGGTGAAGGGGACGGCCGGTCGGCGACGCTGGCGGCGTACGCCCGGGCCTACCGGGAACAGGCCTTGGCACGTCCGCAGCTCTATCGGCTGATGACGGGCCGACCACTCGACCGGGCCGCCCTTCCGCCGGGCGCCGAGGATGCGGCGATGGCGCCACTGCTGCGCCTGTTCGGTGAGGATCTGGAGCACCGCGACCGGGCCCGCGCGGCATGGGCCTGGGCGCATGGGTTGGTGAGCCTGGAGATCGCCGGCCGGTTCCCGCCCGGGGCCGACATCGAGGCGGCCTGGCAGGTGATGGTCGAGACCCTGATGCGGTGACCGACCCGCCCCGACTCCCGCAGCCCTGTTGTGTATGCCGATCCGCGGCTACCGTGGGCGCGTGACCACGATCGCATCCGACCCGCCGTCCCCGCGTACGCTCGGCGAACTCGTCGCGTCCGGACACCGGCTGCGTGGGGTCCGTGAGGAGATCCGCGCCAATCTGCTGACCAAGCTCGGCCGGGGCGAGAACCCCTGGCCGGGCATGCACGGCTTCCGGGACACGGTGATCCCGCAGCTGGAACGGGCCCTCATCGCCGGCCACGACATCGTGCTGCTGGGCGAACGCGGCCAGGGCAAGACCCGGCTGCTGCGCACCCTCACCGGTCTCCTCGACGAGTGGTCTCCCGCGATCGACGGGTCCGAGCTGGGCGAGCACCCGTACGACCCGATCACCCCGGAGTCGCGCCGACGCGCCGCCGAACTGGGCGACGACCTCCCGGTGACCTGGCGGCACCGCAGCGAGCGGTACGCCGAGAAGCTCGCCACGCCCGACACCAGCGTGGCCGACCTGATCGGTGACGTCGACCCGATGAAGGTCGCCGAGGGGCGCCATCTCGGTGACCCCGAGACCATCCACTTCGGTCTCGTGCCCCGCTCCCACCGCGGCATCGTGGCGATCAACGAACTGCCCGACCTCGCCGAGCGCATCCAGGTCGCCCTGCTCAACGTGATGGAGGAGCGCGACATCCAGATCCGCGGCTACGTGCTGCGGCTGCCCCTGGATGTGCTGCTCGTCGCGTCGGCCAACCCGGAGGACTACACCAACCGTGGCCGTATCATCACGCCGCTGAAGGACCGCTTCGGCGCCGAGATCCACACCCACTACCCGGCGGCACTCACCGACGAGGTTGCGGTCGTGCGCCAGGAGGCCCACCTCGTCGCCGAGGTGCCCGATCCGATCATCGAGATCGTCGCCCGCTTCACCCGTGCCCTGCGCGAGTCGCCGGCGGTCGACCAGCGCTCGGGGGTGAGCGCCCGGTTCGCCATCACCGGTGCCGAAACCGTCGCCGCCTCCGCGCTGCGCCGGGCCACCGTGCGCGGTGAGGAGACCGCAGTGGCCCGCCCGGTCGACCTCGACACCCTGGTCGACGTGCTGCGCGGCAAGGTCGAGTTCGAGACCGGCGAGGAGGGTCGGGAGAACGAGATCCTGTCCCACCTGCTGCGGACGGCTGTCGCTGCGTGCGTCCGCGAGCGGATGCGCGGCATCGACCTCGGCCTCCTGGTCGCCGCCCTGGAACGGGGCCGTACGGTGACCACCGGCCTGCAGATGGGTGCCGAGGAGTTCCTCGCCGGACTGCCGCCGCTGGGCGAGTCGGGGCTGTACGACGAGATCACCGACCGTTTCGGAGCCGGCTCGCCTGGCGAGGCGGCCGCCGCGATCGAACTGTCCCTGGAGGGCCTCTACCTGGCCCGGCGGATCGGCAAGGAGACCGACGGCCCCGAGACGATCTACGGATGAGCATCACCCACCACTGAGGGGGACTCCCCATGAGCCGCTACCTGCGCTACTCCGGCGGTGACCCGCTGGCCCCGCCGGTCGACCTTTCTGAGGCACTCGACGCCATCGGGCGCGATGTCATGGCCGGTACGTCGCCGGAGCGCGCGATGCGGGAGTTCCTGCGCCGCGGCGGCCGGGCACGTACCGGGCTGGACGACCTCGGCCGGCGGATCGCCCAGCGCCGCCGCGACCTGCTCAATCGCCACTCGCTGGACGGGACGCTCCAGCAGGTCCGCGACCTGCTCGACACCGCGGTGCTGGAGGAACGCAAACAGCTCGCCCGCGACCCGATGATGGACGAGGACGATCGGGCCTTCCGCCAGTTGGAGCTCGACACCCTGCCCGACGGGACCGCCGCCGCGGTCGAGGCCCTGAAGGGCCACGACTGGCAGAGTCCCCAGGCCCGGGAGGCGTACGACAAGATCCGCGACCTGATGGGCCGCGAGCTGCTCGACCAGCGGTTCGCCGGGATGAAGCAGGCGCTGGAGAACGCCACCGATGCGGACCGGCAGCGGATATCGGACATGCTGCGCGACCTCAACGAACTCCTCGACAAGCACCGCCGAGGTGAGGACACCCAGGCCGACTTCGACGAATTCATGGCCGAGCACGGCGACCTCTTCCCCGAGCATCCCCGGGACATCGAGGAGTTGTTGGACGCATTGGCTGCCCGCAGTGCGGCCGCGCAGCGGATGTTCAACTCGATGACACCCGAGCAGCGTGAGGAGCTGATGAGCCTGTCGGCGCAGGCCTTCGGCAGCCCGGACCTGCTCGACCAGCTCTCCCGGATGGACCAGAACCTGCGCGCGTTGCGGCCCGGCGAGGACTGGGACGGGTCGGAGAACTTCCGCGGCGAGGAGGGCCTGGAGCTGGGGGAGGGCGCCGGAGTGCTGTCGGACCTGTCCGACCTGGACAACCTCTCCGACCAGCTCGCCCAGTCCCATCGCAGCTCGTCGATCGACGACATCGACCTCGACGCACTGGCCCGCCAGCTCGGCCCGCAGGCGGCGGTCGACGCGCGTGCCCTCGGCGAGCTGGAGCGGGCGCTGCGGGACTCCGGCTACCTCAAGCGGGCCCCGGAGGGGGATTTGCGGCTCTCGCCCCGGGCCCTGCGTGAGCTCGGCCGCCAACTTGTCCGGGATCTCGCCGGCCGGCTGGCGTCCCGGCCGGGACAGCGCGACGCCCGCCTGGCCGGGCAGCTCGGTGAACCGACCGGGGCGACCCGGCCGTGGGAGTTCGGCGACACGGAACCGTGGGCGGCGACCCGTACGGTGACGAACGCGGTGCTGCGTACGGTCGGCGCGGGTGGGTCGGCGGCCCACGGGGTGCGGATCACCCTGGACGACATCGAGGTGACCGAGACCGAGGCCCGCACCCGGGCGGCCGTTGCCCTGTTGGTCGATACGAGTTTCTCGATGGCGATCGAGGGGCGCTGGGTCCCGATGAAACGAACGGCGCTGGCGCTGCACACTCTGCTGCGGACCCGGTTCCGGGGCGACGCACTGACCCTGATCGGGTTCTCCCGGATCGCCCGGGCGATGGACATCGACGAGCTCGTCGGCCTGGACTCGGTCTGGGACAAGGGCACCAACCTGCACCACGGGCTGCTGCTGGCCAATCGGTTCTTCCGCCGCCACCCCGACGCCCAGCCGATCCTGCTGGTGGTCACCGACGGCGAGCCGACCGCGCACCTGCAGGAGGGCGGCGAGGTGTGGTTCGACTACCCACCGCACCCGCTGACCATCGGCCGTACGGTCGAGGAGCTGGATGCATCCCGGCGTCTCGGCGCGCGCACGACCTTCTTCCGGCTCGGTACGGACCCGGGCCTGGCCCGGCTGGTGGATGCCTTCGCCCGGCGGGTCGACGGGCACACCGTGTGCCCCCGGCTGGACGACCTGGGCACGGCGGTCGTGGACAGCTACCTGGGGTCGCGGCGGCCCGGTGGTGGCCCGGCGTGACGACTAGGATCACGGCAGGACCCGAGATCCCCACGAGAAGGGTGTTCTTCCTCCCATGACTTCGCCCCAACACCCATCCCGCCCGACGGCCGCGGCACCCGTACGGCCCGTGCCTGCGGCACCCGTACCAAACGTGACGCTCAACAACGGCGTGGCGATGCCGCGGCTCGGTCTCGGGGTCTTCCTCGCCAGTGACGAGGAGGCCGAGGAGGCCGTCCGTTTTGCCCTCGCCGAAGCCGGCTACCGCCACATCGACACGGCCTCCCTCTACCGCAACGAGGGCGGGGTGGGGCGGGGGATCGCGGCCGCCGGGGTGCCACGCGAAGAGATCTTCCTGACCACCAAGCTGTGGAATTCCGACCAGGGTTACGACGCGACGCTGGTCGCGTTCGACGCGAGTCTGCGCCGGCTGGATACCGACTACGTCGACCTCTACCTCGTCCACTGGCCGATGCCGAAGGTCGGCAAGCTGCTGGACACCTGGCGGGCCTTCGAGACGATTCTCTCTTCGGGCCGGGCTCGCGCGATCGGGGTGTGCAACCACAATCCGAGCCATCTGCAGGCGATCCTCGATTCCGGCACGGTCGTCCCCGCGGTCAACCAGATCGAGCTCAACCCGAACCTGCCCCAGTACGTCACCCGCGCCTTCGACGCCGACCACGGCATCGTCACCGAGGCGTGGAGCCCGCTCGGCGGAACACCGGGCGGCAAGAATCGTGCCGGCGTCACCCGCGTCAACGTCCTCCTCGGCGACCCCGTCGTGGCCCGGGTCGCCGCCAAGCACGGTCGTACGCCGGCGCAGGTGCTGATCCGGTGGAGCCTGCAGAACGGACTCGTGGTCATCCCGAAGTCCGTCCACCCCGAACGGATCCGCCAGAACATCGACGTCTTCGACTTCGCCCTCGACGGCACCGACCTGGAGCAGCTCGCCACCCTGGAGAACGGCCGGCGCGTCGGTCCCGATCCCGAACAGCTCAACGACTAGGTCCCCGGCACCCGACCAGGAGTCAGCCATGACCCGACCGACCGGCACCCATCGCACCCGACCCGAGGGCGAGGCCCTCGTCATCACCCGATCCTTCGACGCCGACGCCGACGACATCTGGGGGCTGGTGAGCCGGCCCGAGGGCACCGCCAGGTGGATCGGACCGTACGAGGGCGACCCGGCCACCGGCTCGGTGCGACTGACCATGACCGCCGAGGGCGAGGACGTACCGGCGAGCGTGGTGACCATCGAGCGATGCGAGCCCCCGCGGCTGCTGGAGGTCCGCACGGCCGACGAGGTCGGCGGCTGGCGGTTGATCCTCGAGGTCGGTCCGGCCGACGGGTCCGGACGGACCGAGGTGGCGCTCAGCCACCTGCTCACCGACCCGGTCGGCATCGAGAACATCGGCCCCGGGTGGGAGTTCTACCTGGATCGGCTGGGTGCGGCGATCGCCGGCGCGGACCCGCAGGCCGTGCGTTGGGATGACTACTATCCGGCGTTGCGGGACCACTACCTGGCGATCGAGTCGACCTTCCCGCGCGGCTGAACGCCTGTCGGTATTGCGGTTGTCCGGCGGGCAGAGCCGAACAGCACACCCGCCACGACCAGCGCCGCCCCCAGCACCTCCGGGATCGTGACGCGTTCGCCGAGGGTGAGCCACGATGCCGCGATCCCGAACCCGGGGACGAGCATCGAGAACGGCGAGACCACCCCGGCGGGGTATCGCGACATCAACCAGGTCCAGATTCCCGAACCCACGATGGTGGCCACGACGACCGTGTAGCCGAGTCCGGCCAAGGCCCCGAGCGCGTCGGGCGACCACGCACCGACCAGCGACGACGCGATGCGGTCCGGTCCCTCGACCAGCACCGACAGGGCGAACATGGGCAGCGGCGGCACCACCGACATCCACAGGGTGAGGTGCAGCGGGTTGGGCGCCTGGGCCTGGCGACTGCACACATTGCCGATGGCCCAGCCGAGCGCGCCGGCGAGGGTGAGCAGGAAGGGGATGATCGCGGCGCCTCCCGCCCGGTCCCAACCGACCACCGCCAGGCCGCCGATGGCGACCGCGGTGCCGATCACGGCGCGGCGACCGACACGCTCGCCGAGGAAGGCGGCGCCGAGGATCACCGTGAACGGCGCCGAGGCCTGCAGGACGAGAGACGCCAGCCCGGCCGGCATCCCGGCGGCCATGCCCCAGTAGAGGAAGAGGAACTGCAGCGTGCCGAAGCCGAGGCCGTAGCCCAGGAGCCAGCGGAGCGGCACCCGTGGTCGGGGCACCAGGAGGATGGTCGGCACGGCGATCAGTGTGAACCGCAGCGCCACCAGCAGGAATGGGGGGAACTGCGTCAGCGAGGCGTGGATCGCGACGAAGTTGACCCCCCAGATGAGCGCGACGAGGGCGGCGAGAAGAGCGTGGCGCAGCGGCATGGCACTGATCCTCGCCCGCCCATATCCTTAAGCACAACTGACAGTTGTTGAAACTCGCCTGTAGGGTCCCTTCATGGAGTTGCGTCACCTGGAACTGCTTCGCGACCTGGAGCACTACGGCACGCTGAGCGCGGTGGCCCGGGCGACGTTCCGCACCCCGTCGGCGGTCTCCCAACAGCTCCGGACGGCCCAGCGTGATCTCGGGGTGCGCCTGGTGGAGCCCGCCGGCCGAGGCGTGCGTCTGACCGAGGCCGGGCGGATCCTCGCCCGCGGCGGGACCGAGGTCGCGGCCGCCCTCGAACGGGTCCAGGCCCGCTGGGACGCCTTCCACCAGGATCTGAGCGGCACCGTCGCGATTGCCGCCCTGCCGTCGGCCGCGACCTTCCTGCTCTCCCACGTCATCGGGGCCCTGGAAGGCACCGGGATCGATCTCGTGCTGCACGACCACGACGTCGCCGAGGCGGAGTTCGCCGACCTGGCTGCCGACGTCGACATCGTCATCGGACACACCCTGACCGGACGCCGACCGGCCGGAACCGACGGTCTGGCGGTCACCACCCTGGCGCGCGAACCGCTCGACGTCGCCATGGCGGCCGGCCACCGGTTGGCGGTGCTGCCCCGGGTCCGGCCGGCCGACCTCCTCGACGACGACTGGATCGGGGTGCCCATCGGCTACCCCTTCGACACCGTCCGGCTCGCCGTCGAGAGCGTCACCGGTCGACACCTGCGGATCCGGCAACGGCTCCGGGACAATCGCCTGATCGAGACCCTCGTGGCCGCCGGGGACGACCTGGCGATCCTGCC
Organism: uncultured Propionibacteriaceae bacterium; assembly: GCA_964528755.1. Lineage (GTDB taxonomy): Bacteria > Actinomycetota > Actinomycetes > Propionibacteriales > Propionibacteriaceae > Raineyella. The sequence continues at coordinate 362 of CAZGWN010000097.1, read as the reverse complement.
GCGGTTCACCACCCCGACCGGTGATCGGCTCGTCCTGCGCGAGTTGGACGGTGTCCCCGCGGTCCGCTACGTCTCGGCGATGCTGCGTCCCGACAAGGCGGAACGCCGCTCCGTCCGGTACGTCCTGGAGCAGTTGCGCGAGGCCGGGGCCCGAGCCGGACGGACGTCACCGGCGTAGCGAACCGACCGGGGACCATCCGGGCAGGTGAACCCCAGGTGAGACGACCGACGGCGGTCGGGGTGGGGATCACGGTCCGGCGGGCCCCGGTCGGCGTTGCTTGTGCTACCCCTTGATCTTGACCGCGGCGGTGGTGTAGTCGGCGTCCAGCGAGTTGATCACCCCGCTCGGCATGTTGGAGATG
>CAZGWN010000096.1:0-9458 GCA_964528755.1 uncultured Propionibacteriaceae bacterium | reverse complement strand
GTCGTCGAGGACGAACTCGGCATCGCCAACCTGTACGAGTCGGCAAACACGCCGCTGATCTCCTACCTCAACAACGCGATCCGGGCCAAGGAACTGTTCAAGCGGGACCGCGACTACGTGGTCCTCGACGGTGAGGTGCTCATCGTCGACGAGCACACCGGACGTACGCTGCCCGGCAGGCGCTACAACGAGGGCCTGCACCAGGCGATCGAGGCCAAGGAGCGCGTCGAGATCCGCGACGAGTACCAGACGCTGGCGACCATCACGCTGCAGAACTACTTCCGGATGTACGACAAGCTCGCGGGCATGACGGGCACCGCGAAGACGGAGGAATCCGAGTTCCAGAAGATCTACGGCCTGTCGGTGTTGCCGATCGAGACGAACAAGCCGATGATCCGGGCCGATCAGAAGGACCTGATCTACCGGACCGAGGCGGCGAAGTTCGACGCCATCGTGGCCGACGTCGTCGAGCGGCACCGGGCGGGCCAGCCGGTGCTGATCGGCACCGCGTCGGTGGCGAAGTCGGAGATCCTCTCGGCGCTGCTGACGAAGGCGGGCGTCAAGCACGAGGTGCTGAACGCGAAGAACCACGAACGTGAGGCGGCGATCGTCGCCGAGGCCGGGCGCAAGGGCGCGGTCACCGTGGCCACCAACATGGCGGGCCGTGGCACCGACATCATCCTCGGCGGCAACCCCGAGTTCCTCGCCGACAAGGCGCTGCAGGGCCGCGGCATCGACCCGCTGGAGAACTCCGAGGAGTACGAGGCGGCCTGGCCCGAGGAGTTGAAGAGGTTCGAGGAACGCAGCCACGACGAACACGACGAGGTGACCGAACTCGGCGGCCTGTACGTGCTCGGCTCGGAACGCCACGAGTCCCGCCGGATCGACAACCAGCTGCGCGGCCGGTCCGGCCGTCAGGGTGACCCGGGCGAGTCGCGGTTCTACCTGTCCCTGGGCGACGACCTGATGCGCCTGTTCAAGTCCGATCTCGTCGACTGGGTGTTGCAGGCGCTCAACATCCCCGACGACCAGCCGATCGAGAATCGGCGGGTGTCGCGGGCGATCCAGCAGGCCCAGGAGCAGGTCGAGTCGCAGAACTTCGAGATGCGCAAGAACGTGCTCCGCTACGACGACGTGATGAACCGGCAGCGGCACGCCATCTACTCCGACCGGCGCAAGGTGCTCGAGGGCGCCGACGTGTCGGAGCGGCTCAAGCAGGCGACCGACGAGGTCGTCGAGGGGTACGTCCGTCAGGCCACCGACGAGGGCTTCGCCGAGGACTGGGACCTGGACGGCCTGTGGAAGCAGATGGGGACCCTCTACCCGGTGGGCCTGGACCGGGCCGAGTACGACGACCCGAACCTCACCGCCGACAAGCTCGTGGAGGACTTCCAGGCCGACGCCCGCCGGGCGTACGACGCCCGGGAGGAGGCCCTGGGTGCGGAGACGATGCGGGAGCTGGAACGCCGCGTGCTGCTGACCGTGCTGGACCGCAAGTGGCGTGAGCACCTGTACGAGATGGACTACCTGCGTGAGGGCATCGGGCTGCGGGCGATGGCACAGCGCGATCCGCTGGTGGAGTACCAGCGGGAGGGTGCGCAGATGTTCGGCGCGATGATGGCCGCGTTCATGGAGGAGGTCGTCGGTTACCTCTTCCACGTCGAGGTCTCCGGCGCGACCCGGCCGACCGTCGGCGCGACCGCGCCGGTCGGGGCCGGGGTGGTCTCCGCACCGTCGGTCTCGGTGACCCCGCCGCGTCAGCCGGCCCTGGCCTACACCGGCCCGGCCGAGGACGGCTCTGCGGAGAGCCAGCAGCCGAAGGTGCCGGCCGGCAACCGGGCGGAGCGGCGCCGTCAGGCGCGGGCGAGCAAGAACTGACCCGAGGCCTCAGCTCTCGTCGGGGGCCGGCACGGCGATCCAGCCCAGGTGGGTGCAGCGCCACCGGTCCGACCATGGTTCGGCGCGGGCGGTGATCACCCGCAGACCGCCCCGGCCGGGGCGGTCGGTGCGCCACGGGAGGACGATCTCGGCCGCCGCCGGTTGTGGCTGGACGTACGGCCGGCCGGGCGTGAGTCCCTGACGGCGGATGGCCCGGGCGACCAGCGCGAGGTCGGCCACCACGTCCTCGGTCGCCCACCGGGACAGTTGCGCCGGCCCGCGCCGGCCCGACGTCACGTCGAGCAGGGCCCGGACGCAGGCCCACCCCGCCCGGGCCATCACCACCGCCGGGTCGCGTCCCGGAGGCAGGGCGACGGGCTCCAGGTCGAACAGGCCGCCCTGGCCGACAGGCACGACGGAGATCTCGGGATGACCGCGATCGAGGACGGGCGGTCGGGACTCGGGTAGCTGGGTGAACATGCTCCCACTGTCCGGGAGGCACACCGGGTCGCCAAGACCCGGACAACACATCTGTGGACAACTCGGCCGACGGACACCACCCGCTAGCCTGAGGACATGCCTGCGTCCCACGAGACCCGTCCCGTCTACCTGCCGGCCGACCGCCGGATGGTCATCGCCATGCGGGACTCCGGCGTCCTGGTGGACGCCGAGGGGCGGGCAGCCACCGACGCCTTCGCCGCGGGGCTCGGCCTGGACCCCCACGATCGTGACGACGCCGAGGAGGCCGACTACCGTGCGCTGCGCGCGGCCGCCGACGAGGCTCTGGCCCGGGGCGGATCCGGCGCCCGGTGGGTGGTGGCGGCCCGGGTCGGGGCCGATCGGGTCACCGATACCGGCATGCCCGACGACGGGCGGGTGCGGATCGGCGAGGTTCGCTGGGCACAGGTGAGCGCACTGTTCGTGGACGAGCCGGCCGCTGTGCCGGTGGTGAACAGGGCCCGGGCCGACCTGGCTGCCGGGGACGCCGCCGGCGCGCGGAACATCCTGGACGAGCAGGAACTGCTGTGGTACGCCCCCGGTGAGCTGGACGACATCGAGGGATGAGTCGGGACCTCAGGACAGCCAGTCCCGGGCGACCTTCTCCTGCACCGACAGGCCGGCGGTGACGGCCGGCGCGGCCGCCTGCTCGAGCTTGCGGCCGACCAGCGGCACACGTACGGTCAGCTCGCCGGTGACGGTCAGGGTGGACCCGGTGCCGTCGGCGGCGAGCTCGGCGCTGCCCGTCATCCCTCCCGGAGCGCCGGGGACCTCGACCCCGATCCGGGCCGACCGGCTGCCGTCGGACCGGGGCGGCAGCCACTCGCAGGTCTCCACCACGGTGATCGTGTCCCCGACGAAGCGCCGGGCCACGTCGGGGGCCGGCATCCGGCGGGTGACCGTCGTCCGATCGCCCTGCACCGCCACATCGAAGCCGGTCGCCCCGCTGGCGCGGCAGACCGCGGCCAGATAGTCGGGATCGGTCTGCATGGCCTGCACCCGGGCGGGGTCGGCGGGGAAATGCGCGGTGGCGGAGATGTGCATGGGACCATCCTCTCATCGGGGCTCCTACGATGTGCCCATGACGTCGCCTGCGCGGATCGACCTGCACACCCACTCCTCGGTCTCCGACGGCACGGACAGCCCCGAGGAACTGGTCGCCGCCGCGGCCCGGTCCGGCCTGGACGTGGTGGCGCTCACAGACCACGACACCTGGGACGGGATCGACCGGGCCGGCCGTGCCGCCCCCGCGGGTCTCGAGGTGGTCGTCGGCATCGAGATCTCCTGCGGGTCCGCCGGGCGCGCGGTGCACCTGCTCGGCTACGGAGGTGACCGTACAGATCCGGCCCTGTTGGCCGAACTCGACCGGGTCCGTACCGCGCGGCGGACCCGGGTGCCGGACATGCTGGCGAAGCTGGCCGCGCTCGGGCTGCCCCTGTCGACGGAAGCGGTCACGGCGGCAGCCCACGGCACTCCGTCGATCGGCCGGCCGCACCTGGCCGACGCGATGGTGGCGGCGGGGTACGTGGCGGACCGGGACGAGGCCTTCGCCGACTATCTCGCCGAGGGTGGCCCGGCGTACGTCGACCGTTATGCCCCCGAGGTGAGTGCGGCGATCGGGTTGGTCCGGGGCGCCGGGGCCGTGCCGGTGCTGGCCCATCCGTGGGGACGTGAGTCACGGGAGGTGCTGGGGGAGGAACGGTTGCTCGACCTGCTGGAGGTGGGGCTGGCGGGCTGGGAGGCGGATCACCCCGAGCACAGCCCGGCGGAGGGGGCCGAACTGCACCGGCTGGCCCGGCGGGCGGGTGCCCTGGCCACCGGATCCAGTGACTACCACGGCACCGGGAAGCGGAACAATGCCCTCGGCTGCCGGACGACCGATCCGCAGGTCTACGCCCGGCTGCGGGAGCTGATGGGCTGATCCGACGGGGTCAGTCGAGTTCCAGGAAGCTGTCGACGAGCGCGCGGGCGGTCATCTCGGGCCGGTCCTCGGCCGGGTGGTCGGCGCAGCCCTTGAGCACCACCGGCCGGGTCTGCAGGGCCTTGGCCATCGCCAGTTGCTGGGAGATCGGCCAGGCGTCGGCCTTCTCCCCCCACAGGACGTGGAAGTCGAGACTCGTCGCGTGCAGCTCGGCGGTCCGGTCGGGCGCCTCGGCGGTGGCGCGGACCATTGCCTCGACGGCCTCCCGGGAGGTGGACTCCAGCCGGGTCCGGACCTGATCGGCCGGGAGGTCGTCGGCCGACCCGGTCTCCGCCAGGAAGCCGGCCCGCACCTCCACCAGCGGGCGGCCCTCGGCCAGCTCCCGAAGCACCCGGGCCAGGGCGGGCGTCATGCCCATCCCGCCGGGGCCGGAACAGACCAGGGTGACGGAATCCCAGAACTCGGGCTCCAACAGCGCCGCGCGACCGGCGACGAGCCCGCCGAAACCCTGTCCGACGAGGTGCACCGGGATGTCGGATCCGATCTCTTCCACCAGGGCGACGACGTCCTCGGCAAGCGTCTCCAGGTCGAACGGTCCGGCCGACCGACTCTGGTAGCAGCCCCGCTGGTCATGGGCGCAGGCGGCGAACCCCTGCCCGGCCAACCGCGGAAGGACGGCGTCGAAGTCCTCCTTGGACCCGAACAGGCCGTGCACCAGGACGACCACTCCGCGCTGGTCGTCGGGCATGCACGTGTGCAGTGCCAGGGAAGTGGCGTCGTCGACATCGACGAGGGTGCCCTCGATGGGCACCGTGGCGGGGAGGGCATTCATGCCGGGTCAGGGCTCCGTGGTCGGGGATGTCTCCTCACCGCTGCTGCGGTGGGAACGATGCCGCCGGCGGTGCCGGCGGTGTGTGCCGTCCGTATGCGGACCGTCCGCATGCGGGTCGGCGGCGGTGGCGGCCGGGCGGCGTCGGGGGGCCTTCGCGGGACCGCCACGATGCCCGGCGGTGCCGCTGGTGGGACGGGGCGGCCCGACCCGACTTCCGGCCTCCGGGTCGATACCCAGGTCGGTGAACAGGTGCTCGGAGGTCGAGTATGTCTCCACCGGGTCGGGCAGGTCGAGCCCGAGGGTCTTGTTGATCACCTTCCAGCGCGTGACGTCGGCCCAGTCCACGAGGGTGACCGCGACGCCGCGGGCGCCGGCACGGCCGGTGCGGCCGATCCGGTGCACGTACATGCTGGCGTCCTCGGGGCACTCGTAGTTGATCACGTGGGTGACTCCGGTGACGTCAATGCCGCGGGCGGCGACATCAGTGGCGACCAGGACGTCGATGGCCCCGTCACGGAAGCGGCTCAGCGCGTGTTCGCGGGCTGCCTGGGTCCGGTCCCCGTGAATCGCCGCGGCGGCGAAACCGCGCTCGCACAGATCGTCGGCGACCCGCTGGGCCTGCCGCTTGGTGCGGCAGAAGATCATCGCCCGGTCGCGGCCGGCCGCCTGGAGGACCCGGGCGACCAGCTCGGGCTTGTCCAGCGGGTGGGCCTGGTAGATGTACTGGTCGGTCGCGGGGACGGTCTGGACGTCCTCGGTGTGCTCGGCCCGGATGTTGACCGGGTTGTGCAGGTGCGCGTTGGCCAGCGCCTTGATCGGCCCCGGCATGGTCGCGGAGAACATCAGGGTCTGGCGGTCCTTGGAGCTGTGTGCCAGCAGCCGCTCGACATCGGGCAGGAAGCCCAGGTCGAGCATCTCGTCGGCCTCGTCGAGGACCACCACGTGGACCCGGGACAGGTTCAGGGCGCGCCGCTGGACGAGGTCAAGCAGCCGGCCGGGTGTCCCCACGACGACGTCGATACCGGACGCGAGGGCGTCCAGCTGGGGTTCGTACGGGGTGCCGCCGTAGACGGTGAGAATGCGGGTCGGGCTGTGCGCGGCCGCGGAGGCGATGTCGCCACCGACCTGGTGGGCCAGCTCCCGGGTCGGGGTGACGACGAGGGCCTGCGGGCTGGTGCCGTGGGCCGCCTCCTCGCTGTCGGGAAGGTCCAGCGACTGCAACAGCGGCAGACCGAAGGCGAGGGTCTTGCCGGTGCCGGTGCGGGCCTGGCCGACCATGTCGGTGCCGCGCAGCGCGATCGGGATCGCCATCTCCTGGATCGGAAAGGGATGGACGATGCCGTGATCGGCCAGCGCGGCACAGTACACGGGGTCGACGCCGAGGTCGGCGAAGGTCTTCTGGGTGGTGTCAGTCAGGGCTCTTGCCTTTGCACTCGCGGACGCGGACCGGCGGGTCCGGTGACCCGGCCGGTGATGTGGCGTCCTGCTGGACGCGCTCCTTTTCTCGGCACGCCCGGGATGTCATGGCCGCGGCCCCCCGGGGGGGGGACGAACGGCCATACCAGTGTAGCCCAGTTGGCGGAACGTTCCGCCTGACGGCGTTCCGTCCTGTCACGGGCGCGTCGCCGGCACCCCCTCAGAGGATCCCGAATCCCACCGGGCGTGCGTTCTGCTGGCCGATCTCGATGTAGGCGATGGCGTCGGCAGGGATGAGCACCTCCCGGCCGTGCGTGTCGGTCAGCGACATCACCGACTTGTCGGTGAGCGCACGCTGGAACGCGTCCTTGATCTCCTCGGGCGTCTTGTCGAGCTCGACCGTCACCTCGCGCGCGAGGTTGTGCACGCCGATCTTGATCTCCACGATGCTGCCTTCCTGTCGGGCCGTGATGCCGAGGTCAACCGTGCCACACCCGGGCCCGGGAACGGTCCGACGTTCGCTGTGGGCGGAGGATTGGGGCCGGTCGGGAGAAGTGTCGGTGCCCCGTGGTGACATGGTGGCCGAGGGAAGGAGACACGACCATGGGACCGGATGACGCGGGGCGCGCCCGTGTGCTGGAGCACGTCCGCGGACCGCTGCTGGTGGTGGGGGCCGGAGGCACCGGGCGGACCACCCTGATGGTCGACGCGGCGGTGGCCCGGGTCCGGGACCGGGGGCTCGACCCGCGGCGCGTGCTGGTCCTGACATTCTCCCGGCAGGCGGCGCGGAGGCTGGCCGACCGGATCGCGGCGCGGCTGCCCGGCGGTGTGACCGGGGTGCCGGTGTTCAGCGTGCACGGGTTCTGCCACGAGGTGTTCCGCCGGGCGCACGGGGCCGAGCCGTGGCGGGTGCTCACCGCACCCGAGCAGGAGCTGCGACTGCGCGAGATCCTCGCCGGGTCGCGGGCACCGTGGCCGGCGGACGTGGCGGAGGCGGTCGGCACGCGTGCATTCGCCCGCGACCTGCGGGCGCTGCTTGCGCGGGCCCGCCAGCTCGGTCTCGATCCGGCCGACCTCGCCGATCGGGGCCGTACGGCGGACCGGCCGGAGTGGGTGCGGGCTGCCGCCCTGTTCGAGGAGTACCTCGACGTGCTCGACCTGGAGCGGGTCGTCGACTACGACGAGATGGTGCACCGGGTGCGGATCCTCCTCGCCGATCCCGCCTCGGGGGAGGGGATCCGGGCCCGATGGGACGCGGTCTTCGTCGACGACCTGCAGGACGCCGTCCCGGCGCACCTGTGGCTGCTGCGCGCCCTCGTGCCACCCACCGGAGCGGCCGAGCTCGTCGCGGCGGGCGATCCGGACCAGTCCGTGTTCGGCTTCCGCGGCGCCGATCCGCGGGCGGTCCGGACCTTCCCGGCCCTCTTCGCCGACCCGGCAGGTCGGGCCGCCCCCGTCGTCGTGCTGGGGGAGGACCATCGTCACGCCGATGCGGTCGCGGCGGTCGTGGCGGCTACCACCGGCCGGATGCCGCAGGCCGCGGGTTTGCCGGGGCGCCTCGTCCCGGACCCGGTCCGCGGTCGCACCGGCCGTGCCGAGGCGGTGATCTGTCCGGGGCCGCGGGGGGAGGCCGCCGCTGTTGCGGCCCGGCTGTGGCTCAGCCACGAGGAGGACGGCGTGCCGTGGGGCCGGATGGCGGTGATCGTGCGCACCCGTGGCCCCGAGGAGGCGGCCCTGCGCCGCCGGCTGGAGCGAGCCGGAATTCCGCTCGTCCCCGCCGACGACACCGCGCTGTCCCACGAGCCGGCCGTACGGGTGCTGCTCGACGTGCTGCGATGCGCTCTGGCCGACCCGGACCGGGAGTTGCCCGACGACCTCCTCCGCGGACCGCTGGGCCAGGTCGATGCGATGGACCTGCGCCGCCATCGCCGGGCGCTCGCGGCGGGATCTGACGGGCTGCCCCGGGTGGCCGAGCGGATCGAGCGGGTTCGCTCGGCGGTGGCCGCCTGCGCAAAGGTGCTGGCCGAGGGGGGCAGCGCCGTCGAGGCGTTGTGGGCGGCCTGGGACGGCACGGACTGGCCGCGCCGGCTCCGCCGTCAGGCGACCGGGTCGGGTCCTGACATCGAACGGGCGGACCGGGATCTCGACGCGGTGCTGGCCCTGTTCGATTTCGCCACCCGGGCCGGGGACCGGCGCGGCCGGCCCGCCGCCGAGGACCTGCTCGACCAGGTGGAGGGCCAGGCCATCCCCGCCGATGTCCGCGGCAGCCGGCGGATCCGCCGTGACCGGGTGGAGCTGGTCACCGCTCACCGGTGCGGCGAGGGGGAATGGGACCTGGTGGCCATCTGCGGGCTGCAGGAGGGCACCTGGCCGGCCCTGGGACGCCCGGGCGGACTGCTCGCCCTGGACCGGATGGGGCCGGACGGACCATGTCCGCCGGCCTCGGTCGGGGAGCTGGTGGCGGAGGAACGGCGGCTGTTCCACCGCGCATGTGGCCGGGCACGCGACGTGCTGATCCTCACCGCGGTGGAGGACCCACGCGGGGAAACGGGATTGCCGTCCCGATTCCTCGCCGAGACCGGCTGCCCCCCGGTGCCGGACGACCCCCGGGCCGAGGGGCCGTCGGCCGACCCGTCGACCCTGGTGCCTCGGTTGCGGGCCGTCGGCGCGGACCCGGCCGCGTCGCCGTCGGCCCGGGAGCAGGCGGCGTACGTCCTGGCCCGGCTCACCCCGATCCGCTCGGCGCGGCCGGAGCACTGGTGGGCAGCGCGGGAACGGACCCGGGCCAACCGTCCGCTCGCCCCGCGGGACGAACCCGTGCACGTGTCGGGGAGCTGGCTCGACGCGCTGCTGCGCTGTCCGCTGCGCTGGTTCCTCGAGCGACGCGCCGGGGCCACCCGGATGAGCGGGGAT
>CAZGWN010000095.1:0-9704 GCA_964528755.1 uncultured Propionibacteriaceae bacterium | reverse complement strand
CTCGAAGCCCTCGGCCCGGTCCTTGAAGACCTGGGAGACGACCTCGCCGTAGAGGTCCACAACGACGCCCCTGGGCTGACCGTACTTCTCGGTCAGCATCTCCACAGCCTTCTCACCGGCCATCTCGCCGGACTTCCTGGAGTCGAAGAGGACGGAGACATCCACCTGGGCGTTGTTGGCCTTGTTGTCGATCACAGCCACGGGAATTTTCGCGTCCCGGGCCCGGCCCAGCACGTCACTGACGGAGTCGCTGTCGTACGGGTTGACCACGATCGCGGCCGGCGCGATGTTCTGCACGAGATTGTTGAGCTGGTCGTTCTGCTTGGCCGCATCGGCCTCGGCCACGACGACCTTGCCGGAGTAGCCGAGCATCGTCGCGGCGTCCGTGACGCCTTGGGCCATCGCGACATGGACCTGCTCGGTGGAGTTCTTGGTCGAGTACCAAATTTCTTTGGCCTGGCCGGACTGGGCGGTGCCGGAAGCACCCGCACTACAGGCGGCCAGGGACAGGGCCGCGGCCACGAGGGCCGCGACGATGCCGATCTTCTTCATGGGAGTTGCTCTCTCTTCGAAGCGAAAGTGGGTGCGGTGACGCGGGATGTCGGCTCCCCGGTGCGGGCCGGGTCCATGCGCGGATCGCGCAGCGCACTCCCGCGTGTGCGAACTAGACGGCGACGAAGCAACCGTCGATGATGAGGTCGGCGCCGGAGGTGTAGGTCGAGGCGTTCGACAGGAGGTAGATCACGGCACCAGCCAACTCGTCCGGGTTGCCCATGCGCTTGAACGGGATCTGGTCGGTCCAGAGCTGTCGCCAGTCCTCACGGACGTTCCCGGTCATCTCCGTGTTCATGTAGCCAGGGCTGATCGAGTTCACCCGGATCCCGAGCGGGGCCCACTCGACGGCCAGGGACTTGGTCAGGTGCCTGACGCCCGCCTTCGAGGCGTTGTACGAGGCCTGTCCCTGCGGCGTGTTGACGATGGTGGCGGACATCGAGGCGGTGTTGACGATGTTGCCGGGCTTGCCCTGCGCCACGAGGTAGCGGGCGAAGGCCTGGGCGACGAAGAAGATGCCGTTCAGGTTGACGTTCACCACGGTGGTGAAGTCTGTCGGCGTGCAGTCGAGCGCCGGCTTGTGCAGGCAGATACCCGCGTTGTTGAACAGGAGGTCCAGTGTGCCCATCTCGGCGGCGGCCCGATCGACGGTCCGGGCCACTCCATCCGGGTCCGTGACGTCGCACGACACGGCCATCGTGCGGACACCATGCTTCGCGGCGATCTCCGCCGCCACCTCGGTGGCGTCCGCCTTGTCGACGATCACCACATCCGATCCCTGCTCGGCGAGCTGGTGGGACACCACCTTGCCGATGCCCTGCCGACCACCGGTCACCACTGTGACCTTGCCCGCCAGTGAGAAGCGATCCGAATCCATACTTGCTCCCAACCTTCGCACCCTTGCGACCTGGAACCGGCCACTACGTTGTGGCCTGAGAGTTCAAGAAAGGCGTTTAATAAAACGAGGTTAAAATCTTCGCGCGAAGCGTGTCAAGGGAGATTCAACAGCTGTGCGGGGATGCAGCCCGACGGCGTGCCGGGGGCCCACGGCGGCCCACCACCACGGAGTTCGGCCGGCCGGGGCCGTGCACCCGAGCACAACATCGGGCTCGTGCCACCCACTCGAGGCCGCCGATCGGGGCCGTCCCTCACCCGATGACCAAGTGCAGCGCGGGATCGTCCAGCGCGAAGGTCCGCACCGGTCCCACCCCGGTCTCGGCCGTCTCGAACCGTACGGTCACCCGGCCCAGCCCGCTGCCCCAGATCCAGCCTGGCCCCCACTTGTCGTGGACGACGTCTGCGCCGGGCAGCCAGCGCGGCGGGCGGCGCTGCCAGGCCGGGTCGGTGGCCGGGTCCATCGCGGGTCCCTCCTCCACCACCGTCGGCAGCGTCAGCGTCTCGTGGTCCTCGCGCAGCTCGAAGAGTCGGTCCTGGGCGACGCCGACCAGACCCGCCACGCCGACCCCGAGCAGTCGCACCCCTTGATCGAGCTGAATCCCCGCGAGCATGTCGAGTGCCTCGGCCGCGATCACCTCGGCGCTGTCGGTGGCACCCTCCAGGGTCCTCGACCGGGTCCAGGTGGTGAAGTCGTGCAACCGCACCTTGAGGGTGACGGTCCGGGCGAACACCCCCGCCGACCGCACCCGGGCGGCAACCAGTGCGGCGTCGTGGGTGATCCGTTCGCTCATCTGCTCGCGGGTGACGAGGTCGGTGTCGAAGGTGTCCTCCACCGAGATCGACTTCGCCTCCCGCTCGGCCGTGACGGGCCGATCGTCGCGGGCGTGCGCCAAGGCGTACAGGCCCGTGCCGGCGGCCCGGCCCAACTCGCGGACGAGTTCGTGTTCGGACGCCTGTTGCAGGTCGGCGACCGTACCGACGCCGAGGCGGGCCAGTCGGTCGAATGTCGCCGGCCCCACGCCGGGGATTGCGCGCACCGACATCGGCGCGATGGTGGCCACCTCGGTGCCCGGGACGACCAGATGGACACCGTCGGGTTTGGCCACCTCGGAGGCGACCTTGGCGATGAACTTCGACGTACCCAAACCGATGGAGGCCCTCAGCCCCCCGGTCTCCGCCCGCACCCGGGCCCGGACCTCCTCGGCGAAGGAGCGCAGCGCGGCGGGTTCGAAGTCGATCGGGTGCGCCGACGCGGCCAGATCGACGAACGCCTCGTCCATGGACAATGGCTCGACCAGCGGGCTGATGTCCTCCAGGATGTCCATGACGATCCGACTGGCCTGCCGGTAGACCCGGAACCGGCCGGCGAGGAAGTTCCCCTGGGGACAGCGGCGGCGCGCCTCGTGCATCGGCATCGCCGAGTGCACGCCATAGGCCCGGGCTTCGTACGAGGCGGTCGCGACCACCCCGCGCTGCCCGAGTCCGCCGACGATCACCGGGCGACCCTGCAGCGAGGGCTTGTCGCGTTGTTCGACCGACGCGAAGAACGCGTCCAGATCCAGGTGGAGGATCGACGCCCGCTGACGCATCGTCACCTCCTCCGGTTGCCCTCACCCCATCATGGCGCCCTGAGCCGACCGGGCACGCTCAACTGGACCAGGCGCCGGTGCCGAACATCCAGGTCCACCACAGCATGGCCGCCACGCTGATCGCCCCCCAGCCGATCGTCAGCGCATGTTGCACGACCCGGCCCGACCGGGTCGACGGCCGCCGGGTGCCGACCTCGGCCATCACCTGCCAGGTCGGGAACCACAGCAGGACGGCCCGGTTGACCGACATCAGCCACTGCGACAGCGAGAAGGCGAAGATCTGGACGCCGACCCAGCCGGCCTCGGCCCAGCGGCGCCGGCGCATCATCCAGCCGACGGTGAGCAACCCGACGACGAACGAGACGAGTTCGAAGCGGAACACGGTGCCCCACCCCATCTGGTCGGCGTACCCGCCGGGCAGGATCACCTCCACGGTGTAGGCCACCGAGTCCCACGGCCAGGTCATGGTGCGCTGCCAGCCGACCTCCTGGGCGTGGTACCAGGCCGTCCACGATCCGGTCAGGGCCCACAGGTAGGTGGCGTACCCGACGATCACCGCGGCCGGCAGCGCCAGCCAGCCGATCCGCGTCGCCGCGGCCCGCATCCGTACGCCCAGCGGCCGGCCGCGGACGGCGGGCCAGCTCAGCGCGAGCAGCCCCAACGCGCCGATGAGGAACAGCCCCGACACCCGCAACGTGGCCGCGGCCGCCGCGAGCGCCGCCGCCTGACCCCACCGGTCGGTGGTGGCACGCTGCCAGGCCCAGAACGCCGCCGCACAGAAGAGGGCCTCGGTGTACCCGACGGTGGTGAAGACCGCGGTCGGCGCGAACAGCCACAGCACCGCCGCCCACGGCCCACCGATGCGCATCAGCGCCCATGCCGCCAGCGCCGACCCGACCATCGCGAGGATGACGCCGAACACCTCCGGAGGGATGCCCAGCGCCAGCCCGCCGCGCAGCAGGATCGGCAGGCCGGGGAAGAACGCCATCTCCTGCGGATCCGACGCGTACCCCTGGCGGGCAATGGTCGCGAAATGCTGGACGTCCCAGTTGCCGACGACGTCGATGAAGCTGCGGTCCTTCAGGACCATCGTCAGCAGCCACATGATGACGATCAGACCGCGGCTGGCGAGCCATGCCGCCCCGACGATCGCCAGGTCGGTCGACCACAGCGGCGGAGGCGGCCGATCCTCCCGCAGCGGGGACTCGCGCTCCACGGGGAGGGGATCGACGGCCTCGGGCTCGGGCGGCAGGGCCCGGCGCGCCCGCGCGACCGGGTCAGCCACCGGTGCTGCCGTTCGTGGCGCTGCGCTGCTGGGTGCCCGAGTCGCCGGAGCCCGAACCACCGCCCGTGTCCCCGGAGCCCGATCCTGTGTCCGAACCGGATCCCGAATCCCCGCCGGAGCCCGGATCAGTACCGCCGGATCCGCTCCCGCCGGTGTCGCCCGAGCCGCCGGAGTCCGACCCACCCGAGTCGCCGCCCGAGCCCGAGTCGCCGCCCGAGCCCGACCCGCCCGAATCCGACCCGCCGGAACCGGAGCCGCCGGGGGAGCCGTTCCCGCCGTCGCCGCCGTCGCCACCCGTACCCGTGGTCGGGGCAGTCGTCGGCGCCGTGGTGGCCTTCGTCGTGCCGCCGCCGGAGCCGGTGGTCGCCTTCGGCTTCGTCGTCTTCCCGGAGCCGTCCGACCCCGTGGTCGAGTCGGTGCCCGCACTGGCGGTCGCGCGGGTGACCGGCAGCGGGTTCTGCCGCGCCTTGTACTTGCGTTCCTTGTGAACCCAGGCCGGCGGGGCGAAGTCCTCGACCTTCTGGCCGTCGGTGGCGACCTCCATGTAGTCCAGCCAGGTCATCGCCGGATAGCCGGCACCGAAGAACGTCCTCGTCCCCGGCTGCCGGTAGTTGTCCAGGTCACCCTGGCCGTCCTTTCCGGCGACGTATATCACGGCGGTGGAGACCTGCTTGGTGTACGCCACGAACCACGCCGCCCGAATGTCGTCGTCGACGCCGGCGGTTCCGGTCTTGCCGGCGACCGGCCGACCCAGCTGCGAGGCCCGGGCCCCGGTCCCCTCGTTGACCACCGACGTCAGCGCGTGGGTGGTGTCGGCCGCGATGTCGGACTCGATGGTCTGGTCGGCCTTCTTGTCGGCCTCGTAGAGCACGTTCCCGTCGGCGTCACGGACCTCGCGGATGACGTGGACATCGTGGCGCTGCCCGTCGTTGGCCAGCGTGGCGTACGCGTTCGCCATGTCGACAGGACTGACCTCCGCGAAGCCCAGCACCACCCGGTTGTACGCGTCCCACCCGCCGGCCTTCGGCGCGCCGGCGTCGGTGGCGGCCTTCATCACCTTGTCGGGTCCGTCCTCCATCCGCGAGACCATGTCGACGAAGGCGGTGTTGATCGAGTCGGCGGTCGCCTTCAACATCGACACGGCCCCGTACTGCTCGTGGAACTCGTTGCGGATCGGCTCGGACTCCCCCTTGGGGGTGAAGGTGTTGCCGGTGAAGACCGACTTGAGCGTGAAGCCGTCGCGCAGGCCGGCGATAACTCCGAAGGTCTTGAACGTCGACCCGGTCATCCGCGCCGTCGTGGCCCAGTTGCGGGAGTTCTTCACGAAGTCGTCGCCGCCGTACACGGCGATGAGTTCACCGCTGCTCGTGTCGACCGAGGCGATCGCCGCATGGATCCCGCTGCGTGCGTTGTCCTGCCCCTCGGCCGCCGCGTCCTCGTACTTCTGCGCCGACTTCGCCGCCGCGGCCTGCGCCTTCTTGTCGAAGGTCGTGGTGACCCGCAGTCCGCCGCCGTTGATCTGCGCGTCGCTGAACCCGAGCTCGGCGAGTTCCTGCTCGGCCATGTTGACCAGGAAGCCCTTCGACCCCTCGTACCGGGCGGAGGTCTTGACCTCGGGCTGTTCCGGCAGTTGCGCCGACTGCTGATCGTGCTCGGCCGGGGTGATGGAACCGGCCTCCAACATGCCATCCAGGACGTAGTGGTAGCGCTGCTCGAGGCGGCTCTGGTTGTCCGGGTCGACCTGGGGGTCGAGGATGCCCGGGTTCTGCACGACCGCGGCCAGCAGCGCCGACTCGCCGACGGTGAGATCGGCGGCGTCCTTGCCGAACCACGCCTGCGCGGCCGCCTGCACCCCGTAGGCCCCGCGGCCGAAGTAGACCGTGTTGAGGTAGTCGGTGAGGATCTGTTCCTTGGGGATCTGCCGGCTCAGCTTCATCGCGATGAAGACTTCCTTGAGCTTCCGCTCGGCCGTGCGCTCCGGCGACAGGTACATCAGCTTGATGTACTGCTGGGTGATCGTGGATCCGCCCTGGATCTCGCCGCCACCGGCGATCGCCAGCAGGGCCCGCACCATGCCCAGCGGCGAGATGCCGGGGTTGGTCCAGAAGGTCCGGTCCTCCGCGGCGATCGCCGCGTCCTTGATCGCCTGCGGCATCTCCTCGTACGTCAGGGTGGTGCGGTTCTGGACCGCCAGGTCCGCGAGCTCCGACTTGCCGTCCCCGTAGTAGAGGTACGTCGTCGTGGTCTGGAAGTCGGCGTTGGGGTCGGGGATCGCCGTCCTGGTCCACAGCGCCGCGAAGGTCCCGCCCCCCGCGATGACGAGCACGAGGGCGAGGATCCCGAAGACGCCCAGGACCCGCTGCCAGATCGGCCGGCGCGGACGGCGACGCGAGGTCTCCCGCCGAGTGGTCCGGGACGGTGCCCGGCGATCGTCGGGCGCGGCCCGGCGGGGGGTTGGAGTCCAATCAGCCATGCGCGTCCTCACGTGTCTGCCAGCGGTGGTCGGGTCGGCGGAATCTCCGCCCCCGGCCGATCGGATCGCCCGGTGACAACCGCTTTCGGGGTCGCCGCGGCCCGCGATCGGCGTACGGACCCTGAGACCACATGACAGTCAGAATAGGTCCGGCGCCCCTGCGGGGGCGAGCGGAGCCGGCCACGGTGGACGACCGAGGCTGTCCCGGGGATGGCGAGCCGGCGCGGCCGAACCGGACTGAGCTGGCCCCGCCGGATTGAGATGGGAGCCCCCCGTGGCGTAGCGTGGGACGGCATGCGTACGGGTACCACTCGTACGTCGGGGCCATGGCGCAATTGGTAGCGCACCTGCTTTGCAAGCAGGGGGTTGCGGGTTCGAGTCCCGTTGGCTCCACCACAGGGCACCGCCCCGATCCCACGCGATGGCGCGGGATCGGGGCGGTTCTTTTGTCTGTCCTGACCGGCCGGAACACGTCCGGCGGCGGTTTGTGGCGGGGGTACCGGCCGGTACCGCATCCCCAGCAATCACGCGGGGTCGGCCGGGCCGCCGTGCGAGCCGGGGGTACCCAAACGGTACCGGTCGACAAGCCCGCCGAGAGCGTCCGCCACCGTGTCGAGGGACCGGTCGAACAGGTGCCCGTACCGGTCGAGCGTCAGCTTCGCCGACTTGTGCCCGAGCATCCGCTGCAACACCTTCACGTCCGCCCCAGCCGCGATCGCCAGACTCGCGGCGGTATGGCGCAGATCGTGCGGCACCAGCCCGGCGGGCAGCCCCTCCGCCGAACGGGCCGCGCCGAACACAGTCCTCCGCCAGTTGCGCACGTCGACTCTCGCCCCGCCCGGGGAGCAGAACAGCGGATCCCCCGCGGGGCGGTCGAGGTCGAGCATGTCCAGCACGGCGGAGGTGACGGGCACGTCTCGCGCCTGCCCGTTCTTCGACGTGCGGATCCTGGCCCGCCGTCGAGCCCGGTCGACGTCACCGACGTTCAGCGCACACGCCTCCCCGATCCGCACGCCGGTCGTGCCGAGGAACCACACCATCGGCCGGTCCCGCTGCGGGGCGGCTTCGGCGAGGATGGCGAGCTGGGCGACGGTCAGGAAGTGCGCCTCCCGCGGGGTTTCCTTCGCCACGGCCAGGCCGGCAGCCGGGTTCGACTCGAGATAGCCGTCACGCACCGCCGCCTGGAGAGCTCCGCGGAACGCCTGGAGAATCTTGTGCTTGCGGGACGGTGACCCGGTCAGGGACCCGACCCAGCGGGCCGCGTCCGACGGAGTCACGTCGGCGACCATCGTGCCCGCCCACGACCGGTCCACGGTCCTTGCGGCAAGGTCACACGCCTCCAGCCCCCTCTCGCTCAGGCCGCGTTTCCCGTCCAGCCACATGCCGGTCGCTTCCCCCATGTCCAGCTCGGTCCGCAGATCCGGTTCGCCGGTGTCGGACTCGACAACCCGCTTGTGCCAGAACAGCTCCGCCGGCCTCTTCTGGGTGAACGACCTCGCCCGGCGCTCGCCGGCCGCATTAGTCCAGCGGACGCGCCACCGTCTTCCTCGGCCGTATCGTTTCGACGGTGTGACGCCGTCGGCGAGCAGCCAGGTGTCCTCAACAGCCATCGCAGCGTCCTTCCATCCGCTGGGCAAGGTAGGCGCGTTCGGCCGGGTGGAGATGCTCCAGCCGTACGGTGAGGAGCTGAACGTCGACCTGCAGTTCTTCGGCGGCCTCGGCCGGGCCGTGTGCCCACATGAGCGCGTCGCCCAGCTCACGGACGCCGATCAACGCCCTGGCGGCGGACCGTTCGACGATCGATTCCTCGCGGGCGTCCAGCACGGGAAGGTCTGGCACGGGCCCCCGCCTGATGTGCTCGGCCTCGTGCGCGAGCGCCGACCGTTTCTCAGCACTGGTCAGCCGCCGGTCGATGGTGACGACGTGGCGGGCGAAGTGCGTCACGGCCTGCACGCCGGCAGGCAGCACCGCCCGGTCGACCCTCCAGCACCCCCGCTCCCCCACGAGGCGGAAGACTAGGACAGCGGTACGACAGCCTCGGGTTGGACGCTTCGGGGTACTGCTGCCCGTGGTGGCGGGACCTCAGGCATCCCGACCACCTCGCATCTCAATATCCTCTTGCGCCCGAACCAGCTCTTGTGCATAGTAGTTATAGAGAGGGGCCGTGAGGCGCCCGCCGGGGAGACTGGAGCTGCTGCCAGCTCAACCATTCAGTTGGTCGGCCCCCGGGGGCACTTGGCGGCCCCTCGGCTCGTCTTGCACGGGCACGTCCACCAATCCTGGCCTGTGAACACTTCCTGGACCGGCATCCCCTTGATCCCGAACCCCAGCGCGCATCCATGAGCGCGACGTATTTGGTGCCAGATCGCTTGAATGTAGGCGCCCTCCGTTGCACCGAACTCATCCGGCCACACCGATGCCTTCATGAATCCTGCGTAGACGTCCGCGACCTGGCTCATCTCATACTGGTCTGCAGACACCCACTTCAATGACGCCAACGCGCCCCATGGTAGGCCGTGCCACTGCTGGCCGTACCTCTTCAGCTCGAAGTAGTTGCGGGTCAACTCGTCGTCAATCCCCTTGACCTGGCCGAATCTGATGTTGACCCTCTGACTCGCCCCAGGCCAGTCATCAGCACACATGAGGACGCGCTCGAACGTGTACGCGGCCACGTAGTTGTAGAATCTCTCCGTGTCTGCGACGTAGCTGTCCGGACGGTTCATGCCCTTGTGCGAGCACACGTAGATGACCTTGACCCCGTTCGTCACCTGAGCGAAGAGAGCCGCCGCCCTCTTGCGCCGCTCATGGGTCTTGAGATCCTTCTTCCACGACAACGGCCGGCCCTCCGGCGTCTCCCTGTGTGTCAGGGTTGGGTGAGTCCACCGGTTCATAGCAAGTCCGAAGTCCG
>CAZGWN010000094.1:0-10709 GCA_964528755.1 uncultured Propionibacteriaceae bacterium | reverse complement strand
GGGGGGGGGGGGGGGGGGGGGGGGGGGTGTGTGTGGGGGGGGGGGGGGGGGGGGGCGCCCCCCCCCCCCCCCCCCCCCCACGACCGGTCGGGAGACCGCGATGACGATCAGAAGCAGCAAGCGAAGGGGGCGCCATGAGCACCAAGGACTGGTTTGAGAAGGACTACTACAAAGTCCTGGGCGTCCCCAAGGACGCGTCGCAGGACGACATCAAGAAGGCCTTCCGCAAACTCGCCCGGGAGAACCACCCTGACGCCAACCCCGGGAACGAGGCGAAGGCGGAGCGGTTCAAGGAGGTCTCCGAGGCCAACGACGTCCTGTCCGACCCCAAGAAGCGCAAGGAGTACGACCAGCAGCGCAGCCTGCTCGGGGGCGGCTTCCACTTCAACCGCGGCGGCGGCAGCGCCGGCGGGTCCCGCGCCGATGACCTGTTCCGCAACGCCGGCCCCGCCGGGGCCGGGGGGCTGGGCGACCTGTCCGACCTGTTCGGTGGGCTGTTCGGCGGCGGGTCGGGGTCGGCCCGGCGGACCAGCACCCGCAGCCCGCGCCGCGGCTCCGACGTGGAGGCCGAGGTGACCATCGACTTCGACGACGCCGTCGACGGGACCACGGTGCCGATGCAGATGGTGTCCGACGCGCCGTGTGCCGCGTGTTCGGGCACCGGTGCCAAGGCCGGCACCACGCCGCGGGTCTGCCCGACCTGCCAGGGGTCCGGCGTCCGTACGGCCACGTCCGGCGGGGTCTTCCAGGTCACCGAGCCGTGCCCCGACTGCCAGGGCCGCGGCCTCATCGTCGACGACCCCTGCCCGGTCTGCCACGGCTCCGGCCGGGCGAAATCGACCCGGACCATGCAGGTGCGTATCCCCGCCGGGGTCGAGGACGGCCAGCGGATCCGACTGCGCGGCAAGGGCTCGGCCGGTGAGAACGGCGGCTCGGCGGGCGACCTGTACGTCGACGTGCACGTCCGTCCCGACCGGGTCTTCGGCCGCAACGGGTCCCACCTCACCGTGACCGTCCCGGTGACGTACGCGGAGGCGACCCTGGGAGCCGAGATCGACGTCCCGACACTGCACGGGCAGCGCGTCCGGTTGCGGATCCCCGCCGGCACCCCGAACGGGCGGACCTTCCGGGTCCGCGGGCGCGGTGTGTCGCGGCGGGACGGGACCACCGGGGACCTGCTCGTCACCGTCGAGGTGACCGTGCCGCACCACCTTTCGTCGCAGGCCCGCGAGACCCTGCAGACCTATGCCCGCGAGTCGGGGGAACCCGACCCGCGGACGGTGCTGTTCAGCGGGTAGGCCGTCATGGTCAGCGATTCGGCACGCCTGCCCTCCGAGATCGACCGCGACACTCCGCTGTTCGCCATCTCGGTGGCGGCGCGGCTGGCGGGCATGCATCCGCAGACGCTGCGTACCTATGACCGGATGGGGCTGGTGTCGCCCCGGCGCACCGCCGGGCGCGGCCGGCGGTACTCGGCCCGCGATGTGGCCCGGCTGCGGCTGATCCAGCACCTCAGCCAGCAGGAGGGGATCAACCTCGAGGGGATCCGCCGGATCCTCGCCATGCAGGACACCATCGATGACCTGAACCGTCAGGTGGACGAGTTGTCGGCCCGGCTGGACGACGCCCTGTCCGCGCCGGCCGGGGCCCGCTTCTTCACCGCCGACCCCCGCGGCGGGGTCCGGTTGGGTGGGGCCGGCGTGTTTCGTACGCCCCCACGGGCACTGAGCCGCTGAGGGTGCCCGGCCGACGCCGCTCCGGCGCCGGTTGACCGCAACCTTCCGCGGGCCCAGACTTCCCCTGTGCGCATCCGCCGAGCCGACCAGTTCTGCTCCCGTCCTGTCCGGCGGGACCCCGGTGGGGGTGCCCGACGGATCCTCGCCACGGCCCTGACCCTGATGCTGGTGGCCGTGCTGGCCGGCTGCCAACTTCCCCGGCCGGCCCTGGACCGGGCGCTGACGGGGCTGGTGACCGGTCTGGAGTCCGGGTATCTGGCGGGGGTGGCGACCACCGGCACCGACCCGACGGCCGACTACTCCGAGATCGTCTCGGGAATGGACGGCATCCGCCCCGAGGTCACCCCGGGCGACGTACAGGTCGATGGGGACACCGCGACCGTGCCGCTGCATCTGGCGTGGCCGTTCCCGGCGGGCACCTGGGAGTACGGCACCACCGCCACGCTGCGCCGGGTCGGACGCGAGTGGCAGGTCGATTGGCTGCCGACCCTGGTGCACCCCTCGCTGACCGACCGGACCCGCCTGGTGCACCGACGGATCGCCGCCCAGCGGGGCAACATCCTCGGCGCCAACGGGACCCCCATCGTCGCCGAGCGCCAGGTGTTCGTGCTCGGTCTGGACAAGTCGACGGTCGGGGCCGAGCAGGTCGAGGCCTCGGCGCGGGCAATCGCCAAGGCGCTGGACATCGACGCCGACCGCTACACCAGGAGCGCCACGGCCGCCGGGCCGCAGGCCTTTGTCGAGGCGCTGACCATCCGCGCCGACACCCCACAGGTCGCCGCCGGCTTCCTGGACATCCCGGGCGCCCGAGTGCTGGACCGGAGGCGCCCGCTGGCGCCGACGGCGACATTCGCCTCCGGGCTGCTCGGCACCGTCGGCACCGCCGACCAGCAGCGCGCGGACGCCTCGGGTGGCACGATCCGGATCGGCGACAGCGTCGGCGTCGGCGGGCTGCAGGAGCGGTACGACGATCAACTGCGGGGGACGCCCGGCGACCGGGTGATCATCGTCCCGAGAGGGATCCCCGCGGGCGAGGTCAGCGACCCCCATGCGGTGTTCAACGCGGCGCCCACGCCCGGGGTCGCCCTGCAGACGACACTCGACGTGAACCTGCAGCAGAAGGCCGAGAAGGCGCTGGCGAAGGTCAAGGGTTCGGCCGCCATCGTCGCGGTCGACGCGCCCACCGGCAAGATCCTGGCCGCTGCCACGGCTCGCGCCGACGGATCGAACCCGACCGCGACGTACGGGCGGGCCGCGCCGGGCTCGACGTTCAAGGTTGTCTCGGCGCTGGCGCTGCTCCGCTCGGGACTCTCACCCGACTCGACGGTCGACTGCCCCGCCACGACCACCGTCGACGGACGCGTCCTGAAGAACTACTCCGACTTCCCGTCCGGGCGGGTCGGCACGATGACCCTGACCGATGCGCTGGCCACCTCGTGCAACACGGCCTTCGTCGGCCAGGCGGACCGGGTCGACGACGCGGCACTGGCCGATGCGGCGGCAAGCCTGGGGGTCGGCCGCGACCACGATGTCGGTTTCCCCGCGTTCTACGGGTCGGTGCCCGCCGCGCAGAACACCGTCGGGCATGCCGAGGCGATGTTCGGCCAGGGCCTGGTCGAGGTGTCGCCGATGGCGATGGCCGGAGTGGCTGCATCGGTCCGTTCCGGGCAGACGGTGCTGCCCTGGCTCGTCGACGGGCACCGGCCGACGTCCGACGCGACCGCGCTGAGCGCCGAGGAGGCCGGGCAGTTGCGCGCCATGATGGGCGCGGTCGTCAAGGAGGGCACCGCCCGGGGGATGTCGGGGGTGCTCGACGGCGCCAAAACCGGCACCGCCGAGTACGGCACGGCCACCCCGCCGGCCACCCACGCGTGGATGATCGGCTACCGGGGGGATCTGGCGGTGGCGGTCTACGTCGCCGATGGCGAGTCCGGCTCGGCGACCGGGGCCCCGCTGCTTCGGGCCTTCCTGGGAAAGTGACGGCCGGCCCGCGGTGACGGTCGGCGGGGCGCCGGCCGGCGGTGACGGTCGGCGGGGCGCCGGCCGGCGGTGACGGTCGGCGGGGCGTCGGCCGGGGGTCACCGACGCGGCAGCATCACCGTGAAGGTCGTGTCCCCGGGCTGCGAGGTGCACGCCACGTTGCCGCCGTGGGCCCGCACGACGGCCTGCACGATGGCCAACCCGAGACCGGTGCTGCCCTCGCCGGCGGTCCGTTGGGTGTCGGCACGCGCGAAGCGGTCGAACAGGTGCGGCAGGAAGGACTGCTCGATCCCGGGCCCGTCGTCGTGGACGACGAGGCGGACCCATCCGGGCGCCTCGCCGTCGACCGAGACGTCGACCCGGGTGCCGGCGGGGGTGTGCCGGCGGGCGTTGGACAGCAGGTTGGCCACCACCTGGGCCAGCTGTCGGCGGTCGGCGTGGACAGTCATCGGCTCGTCCGGCACCCGGCAGGAGAACTCGTGGTCGGGGCCGGCGGCGGTCGCATCCATCACCGCCTCGACGGCCAGTTCGCCGAGGTCGAGGTCGACGAACTTCGGGGTCCGGCCCTCGTCGAGCCGGGCCAGCATGAGCAGGTCCTCGACCAGGGACGTCATCCGGTCGGTCTGCGACTCGACCCGGGCCAGTGACGTACGACCCTGGTCGGACAGCGGTTCGGTGAGCCGGATCATGTCGGCATACCCGCGGATCGCGGCCAGCGGCGTGCGCAACTCGTGCGAGGCGTCCGCGACGAAGGCCCGCAGTTGCGCCTCGGAGCGTTGCCGGGCCCGCAGGGCGTCGTCGACGTTCTCCAGCATGAGGTTCAGGGCGTGACCGACATTGCCGACCTCTGTGCCGGGCTGGGACAGGTCGGCCGGGACCCGGGTGTCGGCGAGGTTGACCTGCTCGCTGCGCAGCGGCAGGCCGGCCACCTCGGTCGCCACCGCCGAGATCCGCTCCAGCGGGTCAAGGGAGCGCCGCACCACGAGGAAGGTCACCGCGCCGGCGAGGAGCAGTGCGGCGAGTGCCCCCACCGCCTCCGTGGCGGCCAGCGCGCGGACCGGTCCGGTGACCGAACCGGTCGGCAGGCCGGTCACCACGATCCGGATCGAGTTGAGGTCGAGCTTGAGGACGGTGACGGCCTCCACCCGGTACTCGCCGATCGACAGACGTACGTTCCGGGTGGCGTGGCCGCGTGAGACGACCGCGCTGTCGGGGGCGATGCGGACGGCAGGCTCCGGATCGGCGAGCAGATCTGCCTCGGTGAGGGCGACGACATCGGCGTCCGGGAGTGCCGCCTCCGACCCGTCGGGCGCCCGGTAGGAGGCGCGGACCACCTGGCCGTCGGCGATCACCAGCGACAACAGCCCGGCCGGCTGACCGGGCGCGTCGAGCGGATTGCGGTCGGAGTTGTCCGCGTCGTGGTCACCCGGCCGAGCGTAGGTCAGGGACCGCGCGACCGCCTCGGCAAGCGCGTTGTCGAGCCGGACGGACAGGTCGCGGGACATGGCCGCCACCGCCATCGTGCCGAACAGGGCGAGGGTGACGGTGAGGATCGCCACGATCGCGGCCACCACCTTGGTGGTCAGCGGCAGCGCGCGGGCGCGACCCTTCGCGAGCATCGACCCCGTCACGTGCGCCGATCCATGTCGCTCATCGACCCGTGACGCTCATCGACCGGCCGGGCGCAGGACGTACCCGACGCCGCGGACGGTGTGGATCATCGGAGCGCGCCCGGCATCGATCTTCTTGCGCAGGTAGGAGATGTACAGCTCGACGATGTTCGCCTGCCCGGCGAAGTCGTAGTGCCACACGTTGTCGAGGATCTGGGCGCGGGTGAGGACGACCTTCGCGTTCTCCATCAGGTAGCGCAGCAGCTCGAACTGGGTCGCGGTCAGGTCGATCGGGTCCCCGCCACGGGTGACCTCGCGGGTGTCGACGTTGAGGACGAGGTCGCCGACGACCATCTCGGCGGAGTCGGCCGCCGCCGCACCCGACCGCTCGACGAGCCGGTGCAGCCGCAGCAGGACCTCCTCAATCGCGAACGGCTTGGTGACGTAGTCGTCGCCCCCCTCCACCAGGCCGGTGATGCGGTCCTCGACGGTGTCCTTGGCGGTGAGGAACAGCGCCGGCACCTCCGGGAAGTGCTGCCGGACCCGGTGCAGCACTTCCACCCCGTCGATGCCGGGCAGCATCCAGTCGAGGACGAGTACGTCCGGGGCCCAGGTGCGGGCCTGCTCGACGGCGTCGAGGCCGTCGTGGGAGGTGCGGACCTCCCACCCGTACATCCGTACGCCCATGGCGACGAGGTCGGCCAGCAGCGGCTCGTCGTCCACCACGAGGGCCCGGATCGGCGAGCCGTCCGGATGGGCGAGCTTGGGCAGGGCGTCGGTCAGGGCGGAGAAGTTGTCGTGCGTGGTCATTCCCTCTCCCGCTGGTGTGGTGGTGGCCCGGCCGGGACTGTCCGCCAGTCTAGGCGGAGCCGCCGGCACGGGCAGGTGCGTGTGGCCGGGCAGGCCGGACATGACCCCCAGTGGATCGCGGGTCGGTGTGCCGGGGACGTGCCGAGTCTGTGTGCGGGCTGTGAGACGTACGGGCGGGCGCGCCCGCGACAGCACAGGACCGGCCCGCGCGACAGCGCACAGAAGCAGCACAGACTGTGCAGCTGGCGGGCACACCAACCCGGCCGACAGTCGTGGCATGACAACGAACAGTGCCCCCCTGGGCTTCGACACCTCGCACACCGGGCAGGCGTACCCCGCCGGTGCCCGGCCTCCGGCAGACACCCTCGGCCCGGCCGCGGACACCGCCCCGCGCCGCGCCTCCGGCACCGGCGGCTCCCGCCCGGCCGCCGAATCCGCCGTGATCGGCCGGGTGCCCGCGTGGGCGAGCCTGGCCGCCCTGCTCGTCGGCACCGCCGTCCTCTACCTGTGGGACCTCGGCGCCTCCGGCTACGCCAACTCGTTCTACTCCGCGGCCGCGCAGGCCGGCGGGGCGGACTGGAAGGCCTGGTTCTACGGCTCGCTGGACGCCGGCAACGCGATCACCGTCGACAAGCCCCCGGCCTCGCTGTGGCTGATGGGCCTGTCCGTACGGCTGTTCGGGCTGAGCTCGTGGAGCATCCTGGTGCCCGAGGCGCTGCTGGGCGTGGCCTCGGTCGGCGTCCTGTACGCGACCCTGCGCCGGCTGTTCACCACCCGTTCGGGCGGCGTACGGACCCCCCTGACGGTCCGGTCACACGTGGCGGCGCTGCTCGGTGCGGCCGTCTTCGCGCTGACCCCGGTGGCCACGCTGATGTTCCGTTTCAACAACCCCGACGCGCTGTTGATCTTCTGCCAGGTGCTGGCCGCGTACTTCACCCTGCGGGCCGCCGAGAAGGGCCGGCCCGGCTGGCTGATCGCCGCCGGCGCCGTGGTCGGCCTCGGCTTCCTCACCAAGATGCTGCAGGCGTTCCTGGTCCTGCCGGCGCTCGTGGCCGCGTACGCCGTCGCCGCCCCGGTGAGCTGGGCCAAGCGGATCGTCCACCTGCTGTACGCGTTCGGCGCGATGGTCGTCTCGGCCGGCTGGTACATCGCGATCGTCGAGCTCGTCCCGGCCTCCGAGCGGCCCTACATCGGCGGCTCGCAGAACAACTCCATCCTGGAACTCACCCTGGGCTACAACGGGTTCGGCCGGATCACCGGCAACGAGACCGGTTCGGTGACCGGTGGCGGGATGGGCGGTGGCGCCGGCGGCGGCATGTGGGGCGAGACCGGCCCGCTGCGGCTGTTCTCCGGCGTGTCCGGCGGAATGGTGTCCTGGCTGATCCCGGCCGCCCTCGTCCTGGGCATCGCCGCGCTGGTGTTGCTCGGCCGACGGGCCCGTACCGACCTCGTCCGGGCCGGGATCATCGCCTTCGGCGGCTGGCTGGTGGTGACCATGGTCGTCTTCTCCTGGATGGCCGGGATCTACCACGACTACTACACGGTTGCGCTGGCCCCGCAGATCGGCGCCACCCTCGCGCTGGGCGCCTGGGCCCTGTGGGGCGAACGGCAGAAGCTGTGGACGCGGATCGTGCTGGCCGCCGCGCTTCTCGGCAGCGCCGTCTGGTCCATCGTCCTGCTCAGCCAGGCCACCGGGATCTACGCCGCGCTGCGGCTGCCGGTCGGCCTTCTGGCCGCGATCGGTGCGGCCGGGATCATCCTGCTGCCCCGGCTGGGTCGCCCGCTGGCGGCGGTCGTCGCCGGCGTCGCGGTGGTGGCGGCGCTGGCCGGCCCGGCCTCGTACTCCCTGAACACCGCGGCCACGCCGCACACCGGCTCGATCGTCACGGCCGGCCCGGTGCAGGGCGGACGCGGCGGTGGCCCCGGCGGTCAGGGCGGCCCCGGCGGTCAGGGCGGCTTCGGCGGCCAGGACGGTCAGGGTGGCCCCGGCGGTCAAGGGACCGGGACGGGCCAGGGAGGCTTCGGCGGCGGCCAGGGGACCGGGACGGGCCAGATGCCGCAGGGCCTCGGTCAGGCTCCCGGCGGCACCGGGACCGGCACCCAGGGCGGCGCCGGAACAGGTGCGCAGGGCAGCGCGGGTCAGATTCCCGGCGGGACCGGGACGGGTCAGATGCCCGCCGGGACCGGACGGCCCGAGGGCGGCTTCGGCGGCGCCGGCGGTGGGATCCTCGGCGGCGCAGACGTCAGCGAGGAGGCCGCCACGCTGCTGTCGGCCGATGCGGACAACTACACCTGGGTCGCTGCCGCCGTCGGCTCGCAGAACGCCGCCTCCTACCAGTTGGCCACCGAGGAACCCGTGATGGCGCTGGGCGGCTTCAACGGATCCGACCCCTCGCCGACTCTCGAGCAGTTCCAGCAGTACGTCGCCGAGGGTCGCGTGCACTACTTCATCGCCGGCGGCATGGGCGGTCAGCAGAACGGCGGCTCGAATGCCGCCAGCGAGATCGCCTCCTGGGTGGAGGCCAACTACACCGCCCAGACGGTCGGCTCCACGACCGTCTACGACCTCACCCAGCCCGCCTCATGACCTCCCTCACTCCCGGCCCGAACCCACCCGGTCCGAATCTACCCGGTCCGAATCTACCCGGCCCGAACCCACCCGGCCCGACGAATCCCTCGGGCCCGAACGAAAGGACAGCCGTCATGGCCACGGTCGTTTCTCCCGCGGTACCCGCCGATGTGCCGGCCACCGAGGGCATCATCCGGATCGGCCGGCCGACTCCCGGCAGCGTCGTCGACATCGTCGTACCCGTCTACAACGAGGAGGTCGACCTCGGCCCCTGCGTCCGTCGGCTTCGGGCGTATCTGGTCAGCGACATCCCCTTTCCGTGCACGATCACCATCGCCGACAACGCCAGCACCGATACCACCTGGCAGGTCGCCACGGCATTGGTCGCCGAACTCGGCGGCGTCCGCGCGATCCATCTGCCTCAGAAGGGCCGTGGCCGGGCGCTGCATCTGACCTGGTCGACCTCCGAATCGCCGGTGGTGGCGTACATGGACGTCGACCTGTCCACCGACCTGCGGGCGTTCCTTCCGCTGGTGGCGCCGCTGGTCTCCGGCCACTCCGACGTCGCGATCGGGTCGCGGCTCACCCGCGACTCCCGGGTCACCCGTGGCCCGAAGCGGGAGTTCATCTCCCGCAGCTACAACCTGCTGCTGCACGGGCTTCTGGGGGTACGGTTCTCCGACGCCCAGTGCGGCTTCAAGGCGATGCGTACCGAGGTGGCCCGCACCCTGTTGCCGTACGTCGAGGACCGCAACTGGTTCTTCGACACCGAGCTGCTCGTGCTGGCCCAGCGGGCCGGGCTGCGCATCCACGAGGTTCCCGTCGACTGGATCGACGATCCCGGATCGACCGTCGACATCCTCGCCACCGCCACCGAGGATCTGCGCGGGATGGCCCGGGTCGCCCGGCGGCTGGTCTCCGGGCAGATCCCGCTGGCCGCCCTGCGGGAGGAGTTGACCGCCCACCGCCCGGGTGGGGGCGCCGGTGGGGGACTGCTCGGCCAGATCCTCCGCTTCGCGATGATCGGGGTGGCCTCCACCCTGGCCTTCTCCGTGCTGTACGTACTGTTGCGGGGGCCGATGGGGCCGCAGGCGGCAAACTTCGTGTCGCTGATCGTGACCGCGGTGCTCAACACCGCCGCGAACCGTCGGTTCACCTTCGGGATCAGCGAGCGGCGCGGCGTCGTACGCGACCAGCTCGGCGGACTCGGTGCGTTCGCCCTGGGTTGGGGTCTGACCAGCGGGTCCCTCCTGCTGCTCCAGGTCACCGGCGTGGACGCGAATCGCTGGGTGGAGGTGTCGGTGCTCTTCGTGGCGAACGCGCTGGCGACCCTGCTGCGCTTCCTCATCCTTCGCCAGCTCATGCACCATCGGCGGTGAGGCGGGCGTCGGGGCGGCCATCGGCCACACCAGGTTTCAAACGCGGCGTGTCGACACGCCGCGTTTGAAACCTGGTGTGGCCGATGAGATCTTTCGACTCCCGGTCCCGGTCCTGGTCTCCCGGTCGCGCGTCGCCCCGGGCGGACCTTTCGGGCTGGTCCGAAGAACCGCAACGTTGCGCATGAACATCGTCACCACGACCGAGGCCAGGCTCAACTCCTTGCGGGCCGAGGTCGGCGAGGGTGGGATCATCGCCATCACCAGCCACGGACGGCCGGTCGCAGTCCTGTCCCAGCCCGAGCCGACACGTGGGCTCGACCAGTTCGCCGGCCAGATTCGGGTTCCCGGCGACGTGGACGCCCCCTGAGCGCCGAGGCACTTGCGCTGTGGGGCGAGGAGGCGTGATCCGAGGCGGCCGTACGATCCTGCTCGACACCGACGCGCTGCTCGATCTCGGGGCCCAATCGGCCAAGCCCAGGCCGTCGGTACGTGAAGAACGTGCGGATGCGGACACCCCACTGTGTGTATCGCCCGTCTCGGTGTCGGAGATTGCCATCAGGACGAGACCGGGCAGTAGTGCCCCTTATGGTGGTGTAACCCGCTGGTGACCAGCCCGTCGGCCTCC
>CAZGWN010000093.1:0-11706 GCA_964528755.1 uncultured Propionibacteriaceae bacterium | reverse complement strand
CGGAGGCCGACGGGCTGGTCACCAGCGGGTTACACCACCATAAGGGGCACTACTGATGCCGAGCCGGTCGAACTGGCCGCGTGGAGCGTCGGCGGCGTACAGGAGTTGCTGGAGCAAACCCAACATGCGCAGCTCCTGCTCGTCGTCGATGATCGGGTGTTCCTGGGCTGGGTCGGACTCCAGGTCGAACAGCAGTGTGCCGTGCAGCCAAGGGTTCGACATCCTGGACAGTCCCGTGGCCGGCACCCGTACGGTCCGGATTCCCTTGGTGAAAGACATCGGCTCGGCCGGTTCCCACGCGGTGAGCTCGGCCACGCCGAATCGGGCCCGCATGTGGGTCGGCATCAGCGTGTACTCGTCGAGCGGTCGGTTGTCGGCGGTCACTGAGGCACGCATGTAGACGTAACGTCCGTCGGTGACATTGACATGTCCGCCGTGAATGCCGAAGAGCGCACCGTCATGGATGATCCGGTCGTCCTCGAGGACGGCGGCCAGGTCCTGCCCCTGCATGTCGGGCGTCGGCGGCACGCCGAACCACCCCAGCACCGTTGGTGCGATGTCGATGGTCTGAGCCAGCGCTCCGCGCCGGGCTCCCCGACCGGCCGTGCGCGGATCCCACACGAACATCGGCAGATGGACGAGTTCGTTGAACCAGGGCATGACCGACTTGGCCCACCATCCGTGCTCCCCCAGCAGGAACCCATGGTCGGTGTTGACGATCAGGAGGGTGTCCTCCCAGAGCCGAAGCCGATCCATGGCGTCCAGAACCCGGCCCAGGGAGTGGTCGCACATCGCCACCAGCGCGGCGTACGCATGACGCACGTGGTCGATCGCCTCCGGCCCCTCCACGGCCTTGGCGTACGGGGGCCAGTCGCCCGGGGGCCCCTGGTAGTGGTCCGGGTACTGCTGCCGGTACGCCTCGTTGTTGGTGAAGAAGGGCTCGTGCGGATCGAACAACTCGATCTGGAGCAGCCATCGGTCGGCAGCGGCATTCACTTCCAAGAAGTGCAGCCCGGCGTCGACCGTACGGGTCTGGGAGTGCTCGGCCTCCGTCGGCAGGTAGGCGCGATTGATCGCGTCCTGCCGCCGAAGCTTCCGGAGCATACCCCGGGGAGGCTGCGGATCGACGACGCCTTTCCAGGGGTCACCTTCCTGACCCCGGAACTGCTCCCAGGTGGAGTACCGGGTGTGGTACGTCGCGCCTCCGTCCTCCCAGTAGTGCGGATGGTCAGACACCAAGTGGGTGTGCACCCCGGCCTCGTCGAGCATCTGGGGCATGGAATCGTCGAAGGGCTCCAGCGGACCCCAACTGCGATGGAGGAAGTTGTATCGGCCGGTGTGCAACTCGCGTCGGGCAGGCATACACGGCATCGACCCCGCGTAGAAGTTCTCAAAGGTGACCGCCCGGGCCGCCAGGCGCGCGAAGTTCGGCGCGTCCACGAAGGTGTCGTACGCATACGGGGACAGCATGTGCCGATTCAGGCTGTCGAACATCAGGATGATGGCTTTCACGGGTTTCCTTCCTCGCCCGGCGACGGCGGGCGAGCCGACCGACGCATCAGGACTCCGGGGTGACCAGGCGCGCCCGCTCCTCACGTCGACGTCGCTGCTCCAGCGGGTCGGGCACCGGGACCGACAGGAGCAGCCGTCGGGTGTACGGGTCGGTCGGACGGGTCGTGACCCTTTCGGCGGTGCCCCATTCGACGATCCGCCCGCGGTGCATGACCGCCACCCGGTGACTGAGCCGGCGCACGACCGCCAGATCATGGGAGATGAAGAGGTACGCCACGCCGGTGGTCTCCTGAAGTTCCTGCAGCAGGGTCAGGACCCGCGCCTGGGTGGACAGATCGAGGGCGGACACCGCCTCGTCGCACACGACCAGGCCTGGTCGCAGGGCAAGTGCGCGGGCGATGGCGATCCGCTGACGCTGGCCGCCGGAGAACTCCCGGGGAAGGCGGGCGCCGGCATCGGCCGGAAGCTGCACCTGGTCCAGGAGCCGGCGCACCCGCGCCGTCGCCTCCGCCCGAGGCACTCGCTGGGCGGTGAGGGGCTCGACGAGGATCTGCTCGATGGTCAGCGCCGGGTTGAGCGAGGAGTACGGGTCCTGGAAGACCACCTGGATCCGGGAGGCCAGGTGCCGCCGTTCCCGCCGCGGTAGTCGGGTCAGGTCGCAACCACCGAACCTGACCGCCCCTCCGCTCACCGGCGCCAGTCCGAGCACCGCCCGCCCCAGGGTGGTCTTGCCCGATCCCGACTCCCCCACCAGACCGACCGTCTCACCCGGACGAATGTCGAGCGAGACGTCGTCCAGGGCCCGGAAGGCCCGCCGTCGCCACCCCTTCAGCGGATACTCGACCACCAGGTGGTCCACCTCGAGAAGGAGCTCAGACATCGGCGGGCTCCTTCCCCACAGGCGCTGTCGGACGCGCATCGTCGGGCAGGCTCCCCGGCCCTGATCGCCCGACGACGGGCATGACCCACGGATCACGCAGAACCCCCGCCTGCGGAACCGCAGCGAACAGCGACCGGGTGTACGGGTGGCGAGGATCCTCGAAGATCGCGCGGACGGGGCCGGTCTCGACGATCCGCCCCGAGCGCATCACCGACACCTGATCGCAGATGTCAGCAACCACGCCGAAGTTGTGGGTGACGAGCAGAATGCCCATGCCGAGGTCGGCTTGCAGACCGCGCAACAGGTCGAGCACCTCCGCTTGGACGGTGACGTCGAGGGCGGTTGTGGGTTCATCGGCGATGAGGAGATCGGGGTGGCAGGAGACTGCTCCTGCGATCAGCACCCGTTGCGCCATGCCCCCGGAGATCTCGTGCGGATAGGAGCCGAAGGCCCGCCGCGGATCGGGCAGTCCCACCCGGTCGAGCAGGTCGAGCGCCCTCGCCCGTGCCGGGGCTCGGCCGAGCCCGAGGTGGAGCCGGATCGGCTCGACAAGCTGGCTGCCCACCGTGAACGACGGGTCGAGATTGCTCATCGGCTCCTGCGGGATGTACCCGATCCGGTGCCCGCGCAGGCGCCTCAACTCGCGCTCGGGCAGTTCCGCGAGGTCGGTACCGTCGAAACCGATCCTTCCGCTGACCTGTGCCTCCCGCGGGAGGAGCCGCATGATCGCGAAGGCCGTTTGGGTCTTCCCGGAGCCGGATTCACCGACAAGCCCGTGGACCTCGCCTCGACGCACCTGGAGAGAGACCCCGTCGACGACCGTCCGAGAAGTCCCGTCGGGCCGCACATACCCGACACGCAGGCCGGTGACGCCCAGCAGCTCGGCCGGCGGCACCTCGCGATCGCGCGGCGCCTCATCGTGGACGACCCCGGCGGGGCGACCCGCCGGCGACGGTCGGGCCGTCCCGCGTCGGTCACGGCGGGGCGAAGGACCGGTCGTCCCCTCCCAGGCATCCCTCAGGGCGTTGGACAGCAGCGTCAGCGCAATCCCCGTCGTCCCGATCGCCAGGCTGGGCCACAGGATCTGCAGCGGCGCCAGGTACATGCTGGTGAAGGCGTCGTTGAGCATGCCGCCCCAGCTCGGCACGGTGGGGTCGCCCAGACCGAGGAAGGCCAGGCCGGATTGGACCCCGATACCCACGGTCGCCACTTGGGCCGCCAGGATCACCGCCGGTGCCCGCACGACCGTCAGGATGTGCCGGGTGATGATCCGCGCGTCGGACAGGCCGGCAACACGGGCCGCATCCACGAACAGCTCCTGGCGGACACCCGACACCGCGGTGTAGATGACACGGTAGAACATCGGCGACAGCAGTACACCGAAGACGATCATGGTGGCCCACACCGACGGACCGACCACGGCCCGGGCCGCCAGCAGCGCCACGATCCCCGGCAGGGCCATCAGCATGCTGGCGATCCACGTTCCCACCGTCTCGGTCCACCCTCCGGCATACCCGGCCATCAGGCCGGCGGAGATGCCCAGCACCGCCGCAACCACCAGCGCGAGAGCGGCTGCGGCCAGCGTGACGCGGGTGGCGAAGAGCAGCCTCGAGAGGATGTCATGGCCCGAGCTGTCGGCCCCCAGCAGGAACCTGTCGCTCGGCGCAGCCAGGACGTCGGTGGCCGACGGCAGGTTCGGGTCGTGGGGTGCCAGCCACGGCGCCAGCACGGCCGACCCGACGATCAACACCAGGACGACGGCCGACCCGATCGCCAGCGGATTCCCCAGCAGGCGCCGGGCCACCCCCCTGGTGGCGGATGCCGCCACGGGATCGGGGACGACACCGACACCGATCTCGCTCACGATTGCCTCACCTTCGGATTCAGCCATCCCTGGATCAGGTCGATCGCCAGATTGACAACCACGACGAAGGCCGCCACGGTCATGACGAGGCCCATCACGAGCGGCATGTCTCCTTGGCTGGTGGCATTGACCGCCACCTGGCCCAGGCCCGGAATGGCGAAGATCTGCTCGATGATGACCGCTCCGCCGATCAGTCCGACGAACTCGAGCCCGAGGAAGGTCAGCGCCGGCCCGGCAGCATTGCGCAGTACGTGGCGAAGAACTACCCGGGTCTCAGGCACTCCGCGGCTGCGCAGCGTCCTGACGTAGTCCTGGCGCAGCGCATCGGCGACCGCGCCACGGACCTGCTGTGCGACACCGGACGTACCACCGATGGCGAGCGCGAGGATGGGTAGGGTCACCGATGACAGCCACAGCACCGGCGAATCCGTGATTCTCGTATAGCCGGTCGGGGTGAACCAGTGCAGCCGGACGGCGAAGACCGTCACCAGAATGAGCGCTATCAGGAAGGTCGGGACGGCATGTCCCAGCACCGACAGGACCTGGACCAGTCGGTCACTCCAGCCGCCGCGGGTCGCGGCAAGGACTCCGAGGAACGTCGCCACCACGGCGGTGAGCAGGATGGCTCCTGCTGCGAGTGAGAAGGTGACGGCAAGGCGGCTCAGGATCGCCTCGGTCACGGGCTGACCGCTGAACCATGACCGGCCCAGATCCCCGTGCACGGCGGCTCCCACCCAGTCACCGAACCGGTGCAGCACCGGCTGATCCAGGCCGAGTTCGTGGGCTTTGGCCGCGACGGTGTCCGGGGTGGCGTCCGGGCCCAGGAGCCGACGGGCGACGTCGCCGCCGGCCGCGAAGAGCAGGAAGAAGGTCAGGGTCGTCACAGAAGCAATCAGGACGACGCTGGAGCCGATCCGGCGCAGAACGAAGGAGATCACGGGCAGATCCTCAGCCTCGGTATCGGTGGACAGGACAGATCAGGACTTCGGGGTGATGTTCCACAAGTAGGGGTACGCGTTGTCCTGCTGCACGACCACGGATGTGTCGGCATCAACCGCGAAGGTCAGCTGCGGCCGGTACCACGGGGCGAACCACGCCTGCTCGACGATGTAGCGGTTGAGCTCCTTGCCGGCCCGGGCCGCCTCCTCCTCCGATCCGGTCTGGACCGTGTGCGCGAGTCGGGTGACGGTCTCGTCCTCGGTGTGGAACGGATTCCATGTGGCCTTCGGCAACAGCTTGAAATTGGCGACCTGCCACGCCGTCGCATCCGTCTGCAGCGGAAGCGACGCGACGATGGAGAACTTGGCGCCGGCCACGTCGGCGAGCAGGTTGTTCGGCGGCTCGTTGACGTAGTCGACAGTGATGCCGACCGCGCCGAGGTACTGCTTGACGAGGTCGTACAGCGCGGTCGACCCGGTGGCCACCTGCGGGATCGTCACGCGGAATCCGTTGGGATGGCCGGCCTCCGCCAGAAGGTCCTTGGCCTTGGCCGGATCGTACGGGTACTCGTCGTCCAGCGCCGGGTCGTAGGAGGCTGCGTCGGTGGATCGGAAGATCTGGGTGGTGGGCTCCCCCAGGCCGTTGCCGACCGCCTTGAGCATCGCGTCGCGGTCGATCGCGTGATTGATGGCGCGGCGGACCCGGACATCCTTCAGTGCCGGGGTGATCGTCCCATCCCGGTCGAACAACAGAAGCCCCTGGAAGTTCAGCACCTGGCTCTCGGTCGTATATCCCGCACCCTCGACCTGGGCGATGGCGCTGTTGTCGAGCAGGGAGACACCGTTGACCTGACGGCTCTGGATCGCGTTCAGCTGCGTCGAGGTGGTCTGGTAGACGTTGATCACCACGGTGCCGTAATGCTGGATCTGGGGCGCCCAGTAATTCTCATTGCGGGTGTACACGTACGTCGACCCGATCACGGTCCGATCGCTGTCCAGGAGGTACGGCCCCGAGCCCACCGGGTGCGTCGCCTCGTCCGCGGCACTGAACGTGGCGGGGCTCGCCTGCAAACCGGCCACCCCGGACAGGTACGTCAACAGCGCGGGATTCGGTTCGCTGAGGGTGATCCTCAGGGTATGGGCGTCGACGGCCTCGGCAGATGTCATCAACGCCAGATAGGACCGCAGGCTGGACGTCCCATCCCGGAAGCGAATCAGGTTCTGGGCCGCCACGTCGGCGGTGAACGGCGTCCCGTCGGTGAAGGTCACGTCATCCCGCAGCTTCAGGGTCAGCACCGTCTTGTCGTCGTTGTACGACCAACTCGTCGCCAGCCACGGCTCGATCCCCAGGTCCGGTGTCTCGTGCAGCAGCGAGTCATAGACCGCCTGGAGGTACGGCGCCTGATTCGCCCACGCCGCTGCGCTCGGGGCCAACGACGCCGGCACCACCGCATTCCCCAGGGTGAGGGTGCCGTCGCTCCCGCCGCCCCCACCGCTGTCCCCACCCGCCGGCGCACTGCACCCGGCGAGCGCCAGGGCGAACGCGAGCACGACACCCGACACCGCTGCCACCACAGCCCTCGTACGTACCACGGAGGTTTCCTTCCTTCGCCGCCGCCAAGCCGACGGATAGCCGCGCAACCCGACAAAAACCTACTGACTACTAGGTTTCCTAGACATTAGCTTTGCTTATCTCACGTGTCAACTCTGCGTCCAGGTCCACCCTGGGGGCCGCGGCAGGCTACTGTGCAGGGGATGAGGACAATGCACCGGGAGGGCCGGGGGCGCGGCCGGGTGCCCAGGCCACAGGAGGAGGCCGTCGATGCCCCCCGCACTGGCGCCCCGCCGCGTGGGGCGTACGCAAAGAGCGCCGGCCGCCGCCGCGAAATCCTCCGGGCGGCGGTCGAGGTCTTCTCCGAACATGGCTATCGGAAGGGTTCCCTGCGCGACGTCGCGGAGCGGGTCGGGATGACCCAGGCGGGCGTTCTGCACCACTATCCGTCCAAGGCCCACCTGCTCGAGGCGGTGCTGGCCTGGCGTGATCGGGAAACAACCATCAGGATGGGTGACCCACCGCCCGAGGGAGTCGACCACCTTCGGGCGACGGTCGACCTGGCTGCGTTCAACGCGACGACCCCGGAACTGGTCGAGCTCTACGCCGTCCTCGCGGCAGAGGCCACCGCTCCCGATCATCCCGCCCACGAGTACTTCATCGGTCACTACGCCCACGTTCTCGGGTCCCTCCGGACGGCCTTGCAGACCGCTGCCGCCGAGGGGGAACTGCGCCCGGGCATCGATCCGGACAGCACCGCCCGCGCCACCGTGGCGCTCATGGACGGTCTGCAACTGCAGTGGCTCCTCGACCGCGAGGCCGTCGACATGGCAGAAGAACTGCGACGCTACCTCCAGCCGCTGCTGACCGTCGCGCTCTGAACCCCTGTCACCACCAGACCACCTTCTCGCCTACCAGGTTTGCAGGATTAGGGTGGCTGCCGACATGCCCGTCCCATGATCGGAGCACCGATGCGCATCCTGTACATCGACGTCGACACCCTCCGGGCCGACCACACCGGGCCCTACGGGTACACCAGGCCGACCACACCGAACCTCGACCGGCTCGCCGAGCGTGGCGTCGTCTTCGACCACTACTACGCATCGGACTCGCCGTGTCTACCCTCCCGTACCGCGCTGACGAGTGGACAGTTCGGGATCACGAACGGCGTCGTCGGACACACCGGTGAGGCAGCCAGGTTCCGGCTCGACACCGGCCACGGGATCCCCGAGGAGCGACCATTGCTCGGCCAGCATCTCCAGCGGCACGGGTACTACACCGCGTCGATCTCGATGTTCGCCGAGCGACACCGCGCATACTTCTTTCTCGGCAACTTCCGCGAATCGATCCGGGCGACCGATCGGCTCACCGACGAGACCGCAGAGGAGATCCACGAGGTCGCCTTCGACTGGCTCCGCCGCCGAGGCACCGAGGATCATTGGTTCCTCCACCTGAACTACTGGGACCCACACACCGACTACCTGCAGAGTGCCGATTGGACGCAGCGGGCGGCCGAGTCGGGTCCGGCACCGGCATGGCCCGATCAGGAGACCATCTCCTCCCACCAGGAGATCTACGGCCCGCGGACCGCCGTCGACCTTCACTACGCCTTCGGGCCGCGCCGGTCCCCCGTACCGGACAACATGCCGGACGCCATTGCCGAGCGCACCGATTTCGAACACCTCATCAACGGGTACGACGGCGCCATCATGTATTGGGATCACCATTTCGGTCGCCTGCTGGACCTGCTCGACGAACTCGGCATCGCCGATGACACGGCCGTCATCGTCAGTGCCGACCACGGCGAGTCCTTCGGCGAACTCGGCTCGTACGCAGAACACGGCCTGGCGAACGAGGCCGTGCATCGACTGCCGCTGGTCGTGTCCTGGCCTGGCCTCACCGACCGGATCCCCGAACACGCCCGGCACAACGACGCCCTGCTGTACAACATCGACCTGGGCCCGACGCTTTGCGACTTGCTGGACATTGCCGCACCGAGCGGATGGCAGGGCGAGTCCTTCGCCACTGGGGTGCGCGGGGAGCCCCTGGTCTCGCGGGACTACCTCGTACTCGGGCAGGGCGCGCACACCTACCAACGGTCCGTCCGGACCCGCGACCACCTCTACACCTGCACCTACCATCCAGGAGCGTTCCGGGCGGAGGGCGAGCAACTGTTCGACATCACCGCGGATCCTCACCAGACCCGGGACCTCTCGGCAACCGAGCCGGAGTTGATGGACCGGATGCGCAGCCTCCTGGCGCAGTGGTGGACGTTCTACGCCGGCCGACCGGGCGCACTGCCCGACCCCATGCTGACGGCCCTGCAGGAGGGCCCGACCCTCTACACCGATCCCGAGGCGTACGCCGAGCACCTGCGTGCCACCGGACGCGCCCATCTCGCCGACGACCTGGAGCGGCTCCTGGCAACGGCGGCCGGGACCGTCCCGGTGTCGTGGCACCCGTCGACGCCGGGACGCCTTGGCATCGGCGCCTTCGCCGCCCCCGGGCAGCGGGCGCCGATTCATCCCGGCCCGGAACACCTTTCCTGACCGACCGCACCCGGGTGCCCAGGCCATCCGCACCCGGGGCAGCCGCACCCGAGGCAGCCGCACCCAAGGCCCAGGCCATCCGCACCCGGGGCCCAGGCCATCCGCACCCGAAGCCCAGACAAGCGGATTGCACGTGGTCTATCCCGAGCGATCCGCTTGCCTGAGTTGCGCCGGGTGCCCAGACAAGCGGATTGCACGCTGTCTACCCCGAGCAATCCGCTTGCCTGAGTTGCGCCGGGGTACCGCCGGGGTTCCCCACGCGCCTGGCGCGGGTCAGCCCTCAGCCCTGCACGTACATGCCTCCGGGCTTGTCCTCCAGGTTGATGATGACGTTCTTCGTCTGGCTGTACGCCCCGAGAATCGCCTTGTGGGTCTCGCGGCCGATGCCGGACTGCTTGTAGCCGCCGAAGGGCGCGCCGGCCGGGAACTGGTTGTAGGTGTTGACCCACACCCGGCCGGTCCGGATGCCACCCGCGACCCGCAGGGCCTTCTTGAGGTCACTGGTGAATACGCCGCCGCCCAACCCGTACACCGAGTCGTTGGCCAGCCGGATCGCCTCGTCCTCGTCGGAGAACGGGATGACCACGCCGACCGGGCCGAAGATTTCCTCCTGCGCGACCCGCATCTTGTTGTCCACGTCAGCCAGCAGGGTCGGCTCGAGGAAGGCGCCCTTGGCGTACGCCCCCTCGGTGAGCCGCTCACCGCCGACGGCAACCTTGGCGCCCTCGTTCTCACCGATCTTGACGTAGTCGAGGATCTTGGTGAGCTGCCTCTCGTTGACCTGAGCACCCATCTGGGTCTGCGGGTCGAGCGGGTCGCCGACGCGTACGGTCCGGAACTCGTCGATCATCCGGCCCATGAAGGTGTCGTAGAACGCCTTGTCCACGAAGATCCGCGAGCCGGCCGAGCAGACCTGGCCCTGGTTGAACAGGATGCCCAGCCCGACGCCCTCCAGCGCCAGGTCCATGTCGGCATCGGCGAAGAACACATTGGCGCTCTTGCCGCCCAGTTCCAGGGTGGAGGGGATGATCTTGTCGGCGGCGGCCAGGGCGACCTCGTGGCCGACCTCGGTGGAACCGGTGAAGGCGAGCTTGTCGACGTCGGCGTGCAGCAGGTACTCCCCGGACTTCGCGCCGGCGCCGGTGATGATGTTGAGCACGCCGGGCGGCAGGATCCCGGCCTCGTCGATCAGCCTGGCCAGTTCGAGGATCGACAGCGACGTCGAACTGGAGGGCTTGAAGAGGATGGTGTCACCGGCGGCCAGCGCCGGGGCCAGCTTCCATGCGCCCATCAGGAACGGGAAGTTCCACGGGACGATCTGGCCGACGACCCCCAGCGGTTCCCGGAGGATGAGGTTGAGCAGGTTGCCCGGCAGCACGTTGGCCGAGCCCTCGTCGCCGCGGATGACGCCGGCGAAATAGCGGAAGTGATCGATCGCCAACGGCAGATCGGCGCCGGTCGTCTCCCGGATCGGCTTGCCGTTGTCCATCGTCTCGACGGTGGCCAGGTAGTCGAGGTTCTCCTCGATCAGGTCGGCGATCCGCAGCAGGATCGCGGACCGCTGGGGGACGGAGGTCTGCGCCCAGGCCGGGAACGCCTTCCGGGCCGCCGCGGCGGCCGCATCGACGTCGTCCTTGGTGGCCTCGGCGATGTCGGCGAGTCTCTCGCCGGTGGCGGGGTTGGTGGAGGTCAGCGTCGCCTCATCGGAGGCCGGGCGCCACTGCCCGCCGATGTAGAGGTCGTAGACGCTGCGGGACAGCTTGACGGGTTGTGCCATGGCTCATTCCTCGCTGGATGAGCGGGTCCTCACGGCGGGGACCACGCCTGTTTCTCCATTCGACGGTAGGCGGGTCGAGCGGGATGAGGCAGGCGATGTGACGGACAAGACAGTCCCGGGTCCCGATGCCCGGAACGGGTACGGGATCGGAGATCTCACCGCAGCAACGCCGGGTTGAGCCTGCCGATCGCGCCGACCCGGTAGAGCCGCGCCGGAGGACATCACCGTCATCATGGGCCAGAACGGCCTGGTCGCCAATGTCGCGAAGTACCTCGACGGGCGACCGGTGATCGGGATCGACCCCGAGCCCGGGCGGAATGCCGGGGTGCTGATCACCCATGACGTACGTGACCTGGGCGACCTCGTGCGGGCAACCGACCAGGCCCAGGAACGGACCATGGTGCGGGCCGCCCTCGACGACGGCCAGCACCTGCTGCCGCCCTACCAGGTCTTCGTCGGGCACCGCGGCCACCCGACCGCCCGTTACGAGCTCGCCGCTGCCAGCAGCGGATGCAGGGGCCCTTGGAGCGCGAGACCACGGCGAGCGCGAGACCACGTCGAGCGATCGGTGGAAATTGCGTGGTCTCGCTGCTTGTCAATCTGGTGTGAACCGGTGGGTGGTGGGTTGGTCAGT
>CAZGWN010000092.1:0-12247 GCA_964528755.1 uncultured Propionibacteriaceae bacterium | reverse complement strand
GGACGTCACCTCGCTGCCGCCCGCGGACCGCGACATCGCGATGGTCTTCCAGAACTACGCCCTCTACCCGCACATGACCGTCGCGGACAACATGGGCTTCGCGCTGAAGATGAAGAAGGTTCCCAAGGAGGAGCGCGACAAGCGGGTCATGGAGGCCGCCAAGCTGCTCGGCCTGGAGGAGTACCTCGGTCGCAAGCCGAAGGCCCTGTCCGGCGGCCAGCGCCAGCGCGTCGCCATGGGCCGCGCCATCGTCCGGCACCCGCAGGTGTTCCTGATGGACGAGCCGCTGTCCAACCTGGACGCCAAGCTGCGCGTGTCGACCCGCACCCAGATCGCCGCCCTCCAGCAGCGGCTGGGCGTCACCACCGTCTACGTCACCCACGACCAGATCGAGGCCATGACGATGGGCGACCGGGTCGCCGTGATGAAGGAGGGCCTCCTCCAGCAGGTGGATTCCCCGCTGGCCCTGTACGACCAGCCGGCGAACCTCTTCGTCGCGGGCTTCATCGGCTCCCCCGCCATGAACCTCATCGAGGCGAAGGTCACCGAGGACGGCGTGCTCGTCGCCGACCACGTCGTCAAGATCCCCCGCGACGTCCTCGACCGGGCGCCGGGCGAGACGACCCTGACCATCGGGGTCCGGCCCGAGTCGATCGAGCTGTCCGGCACCGACGAGGGCATCCCGCTCGACGTCGCCACGGTCGAGGAGCTGGGCGCCGACTCCTACATCTACGGTCACCTCGCCGGCGACCACAACGGCCAGCTCGACGCCCCGCAGCTCGTCGCCCGGCTGTCGACCCGGCGCCCCCCGGCCCGCGGGGAGAAGGTCCGGCTGCACGTCAATCCCGACGACGTGCACGTGTTCTCCAACAAGACCACGGAGCGCATTTCCTGACCTTCCCCGGGGCGGAGTTGTGGCACGTCCCGAGGATTGACCGAGCTGCCACACTGGAGCGATGCCTCGATTCCTGTCCGCCAAGCCCGACGCCCGGCTGGTGCCGTTGCCGTGGAGCGTGCCGCTGGCGGAGTGGCCACTGGAGAACCTGGTGGCCCTCCCCCGCGGTATCTCGCGTCACGTGGTCCGGTTCATCCGGGTCGGTGACGAGGTGTACGCGGCGAAGGAGGTCATCGAGCATCTGGCCATGCACGAATACCGGCTGCTGCACGACCTCGGCCGGCTCGACACTCCCGCTGTCGAGCCGGTCGGGGTGGTCACCGGGCGGATCAGCCGGGACGGTTCGCCGCTCGACCCGGTGCTGATCACCCGACACCTGCAGTTCTCGCTGCCGTACCGCTCGCTGTTCAACCGCGGTGTCCGCACCGACACCGTCGCCCGGCTGATCGACGCCATGGTGGTGCTGCTCGCCCGGCTGCATCTGATCGGCTTCCTCTGGGGAGACGTGTCGCTGTCGAACACCCTCTTCCGCCGCGATGCCGGCGAGTTCGCCGCCTACCTCGTCGACGCCGAGACCGGCGAGATGCACAACCGACTGACCGACGGGCAACGCGAGCACGACCTCGACATCGCCCGCACCAACCTGTTCGGGGAGTTCCTCGACCTGGAGGCCGGCGGCCTGCTCGACGAGGCCCTGGATCCGGCCCAGTTGGTCGACACCATCGAGGGCCGCTACCGCGAGCTGTGGGACGAGCTGACCGGGGTCGAGGTCTTCGACGGCGCCGAGATGCACCGCATCGAGCGGCGCGTCCGCCGGCTCAACGCGCTCGGTTTCGAGGTCGCCGAGCTCGACATCACCACCGACATCGACGGGTCGACCGTGCGGATCCAGCCCAAGGTCGTCGACGCGGGCCACCACGCCCGCCGGCTGATGCGGCTGACCGGGCTGGACACCGAGGAGAACCAGGCCCGCCGACTGCTCAACGATCTCGACACCTTCCGCGCCCGGACCGGCCAGCAGAACGTCGACGAGGCCGTGGTCGCCCACCAGTGGCTGACCGAGTGCTTCGAGCCGGTGATCCACGCCGTCCCGCCCGAGTACGCCTCCAAGCTGGAGCCGGCGCAGATCTACCACGAGATGCTCGACTACCGGTGGTACCGCTCCGAGGCCGCCGGCCACGAGATCCCGCTGCTGGAGGCCACCCAGGGATACGTACGCGACGTCATGAGCAAGCTGCCCGACGAGGAGCTGACGGTGGGCCGGATGGCCGGCGAGGACCGCTCCGCCGACACCGAGACCATCGAGGCCGTCGACGACGACGTCGACGATCGGCGCCCGACCGATCCGTGGGAGACCCCCGCGGAGAACGACCCGGTCGGCACGGGCGTGCTCACCCTCGACATGCTCCGCAAACGCGCCGAGCAACGGGGGAAGCCTTCCCGGTAGGCTGGGCCTGTGACGTTCCACCTCTACGATTCGATGACCCACCAGATCCACGAATTCCACCCGGTCGTGCCGGGCGAGGTCTCGATC
Organism: uncultured Propionibacteriaceae bacterium; assembly: GCA_964528755.1. Taxonomy (GTDB): domain Bacteria; phylum Actinomycetota; class Actinomycetes; order Propionibacteriales; family Propionibacteriaceae; genus Raineyella. Next base: position 9,818 of record CAZGWN010000092.1, on the reverse strand, counting down.
TACCACTGTGGACTCACCGTGCAGGCCGCACCGCACGTCGGGCACATCCGCAAGGAGGTCGTCTTCGACGTCCTGCGCCGCTGGCTGACCTGGTCGGGCTACCGGGTCAAGATCGTTGCCAACGTCACCGACATCGACGACAAGATCCTGCGCAAGTCCGCCGAGCGCGACGTCGAGTGGTACGCGCTCGCCTACCACTACGAGTTGGAGTTGCACAAGGCGTACGACGCCCTGGGCTGCCTGCCTCCCACGTACGAACCGCGGGCCACCGGCCACATCCCGGAGATGATCGAGCTCATCCGCACCCTGATCGACCGCGGCCACGCGTACGTCGCCGAGGACGGTTCGGGCGACGTCTATTTCGACGTCCGGTCCTGGCCCGACTACGGGAAGCTGTCCGGACAGCGGGTCGAGGACATGGCCCCGGCGGAGGACTCCGACCCGCGGGGCAAGCGGGATCCGCGCGACTTCGCCCTGTGGAAGGGCCGGACCGACCACTCCGAGCCGATCACCGCCTCGTGGCGTACGCCGTGGGGACGCGGCCGTCCGGGCTGGCACCTGGAGTGCTCGGCGATGGCCGGGAAGTACCTCGGCGACACCTTCGACATCCACGGCGGCGGGATCGATCTGCGCTTCCCCCACCACGAGAACGAGCTGGCCCAGTCGACCGCGGCGGGGCGCCCGTTCGCCCGCTACTGGATGCACAACGCCTGGGTCACCGCGTCCGGGGAGAAGATGTCGAAGTCGCTCGGCAACGGGGCGCTGGTCAGCGAGGTCACCCGCACCTATCCGGCCCGGGCGGTCCGGCTCTATCTGCTCGCCCCGCACTACCGGTCGGCGATCGAGTTCTCCGACACCTCCCTGGCGGAGGCGACCGCCTCGCTGGAGCGGATCGACACATTCCTCGGCCGGGGCCGGGACCGCTTCGGTGAGCTGCCGCCGGCCGAGGTGCTGCCCGACGGATTCGTGGCGGCGATGGACGACGACCTGGGCACCCCGGCGGCCGTCGCGGCCGTCTATGCGGCGGTCAAGGACGGCAATGTCGCCCTCGACACCGGCGACGACGCCGCTGCCCGCGCGGCCTACGCGTCGGTCCGGGCGATGCTCGGGGTGTTCGGCCTCGACCCGGCCGACCCGACCTGGGCAGACGACCACCGCGCGAGCGACCTCGAACCGGTCGTCGACGGGCTCGTCGGTGCGCTGCTGGATCAGCGTCAGGCCGCCCGCGCACGAAAGGACTACGGGGCCGCCGACGCGATCCGCGACCGGCTCGGCACCCTCGGCGTACGGGTCGTGGACACCCCCGACGGACCGAAGTGGAGCGTGGCGCGCTGATGGCCGGCAACTCGCAGCGACGCGGCGCGGTGCGCCGGACCGGCAAGGGCCCGACGGTCGGCTCGGGTGGCCGGGGCCGCCGGGCGCTGGCCGGGAAGGGCCCCACGCCGAAGGCCGAGGACCGCGTCTACCACAAGGCGTACAAGGCGAAGCAGGCCGCCGAGGGGCGCCGGGCCGCCCGGCCGAAACGGCCGAGCGGGACCGGGGGCGCGGAGTGGGTGGCCGGGCGCAATCCGGTGCTCGAGGCGCTGCGGGCGGGGATCCCGGTCACCAGCGTGTACGTCGCCGAAGGCATCGACCGCGACGACCGGGTTCGCGAGGTCTTCCGGATCTGCGCCGAGCAGTCGCTGCCGATGCTGCAGGCGACCCGCGGCGAGCTCGACCGGCTCACCGGTGGCGCCGTGCACCAGGGACTGGCGATCAAGCTGCCCGACTACGAGTACGCCCACCCGGCCGACCTGCTCGACCGGGCCCTGTCGGCGCCGGGGGTGCCGCTCGTGGTGATGCTGGACCGGGTGACCGACCCGCGCAATCTCGGCGCGATCATCCGTTCGGCCGCCGCGTTCGGGGCTGCCGGCGTGGTCATCCCCGAGCGGCGCTCGGCGCAGTTGACCGCCGCCGCCTGGAAGTCCTCCGCCGGCGCGGCGGCCCGGCTCCCGGTGGCCCGGGCCACGAACCTCACCCGGGTGCTGGACGAGTACGCCGCCGCGGGCTTCCAGATCATCGGCCTGGCCGGGGAGGGGAGCACCGATATCGCCGAGGTGCCCGGCGCCGACGGGCCGGTCGTGCTCGTCGTCGGCTCCGAGGGCGAGGGTCTGCAACGCCTGATCCGCGACCACTGCGACGTCCTTGCCTCGATCCCCATCGTGGCCTCGGTCGAATCCCTCAACGCCGGCGTGGCGGCCGGGATCGCGCTGTACGAGATCAGCCGAGCCCGGGGGTAGCCTGCACCACGCTCTGCTGCCACGCCGCACGACGCGCCCGCAGCGCCCCGATCCCGGTGGCCATCAGATAGAACGTGAACGAGATCGTCGTCACGTACGGACTGATCGGCACGGTGGCGCCCATGGCGAGCAGGATGCCACCGACCATCGACACGGTGGCGAAGAGCATCGACCACAGCACCGCCCGGTTCGGGGAGTGGGTCAGCCGCATCGCCGCGGCGGCGGGCGTGACGAGGATCGACAGCACCAACAGTGATCCGACGATCTGCACGCTGACCGCCACGGTCAGCCCCAGCAGCATCATGAACACGAAGGACAGGAACCGCGTCGGGACGCCGCGGGCCGCGGCGACCTCCGGGTCGAGGCTGGCGAACAGCAGCGGACGCCACACGACGAGCATGCCGATGGCCACGATGGCACAGATGACGGCCAGCACGGTCAGTCGCGGATCGTCGACGGCCACGATCTGACCGGTCAGCAGTCCGAACTTGTTCCCCGAGCGCCCGGGGTACAGCGACAGGAACAGGACGCCCAGACCGAGCCCGAACGGCATCATCACGCCGATGACGGAGTTGCGCCGGCTCGCCCGGGCTCCGAAGATCCCGATCAGGGCCGCGGCCACGAGGGATCCGGCCAGGGCGCCGGGCACCACGCCGATGCCGAACAGCAGTCCGGCCGCGCCGCCCGCGAAGGAGAGTTCGCTGGTGCCGTGGACCGCGAACGCCAGATCGCGCTGCATGACAAAGACCGCCACCATGCCACCGACCAGCCCGAGCACACCACCGGCGATGACCGAGTTGTGCAGCAGGGCGAACAGCTGCCCGTAGTCACTGAAGTTGAAAAGCTGACCCCATATCCCGTCCATCAGGCCCTCCTCGGCACCGGATGATGTGGCTGCTCGGGGGCGCCCACGACGACGATCCGCCCTCCGGCGCGGATCACCTCGACCGGCGCGCCGTACAGGTCGGACAGCACCTCGCTGCGCATCACCTCGTCCGGTGGCCCGATCCGGAACCGTCCGTTGCCGAGGTAGAGCACCCGGTCGACCACCTCCAGCACGGGATTGACGTCATGGGTGACGAAGAGCACCCCGAATCCGCGCCGGCGACGCTGGGCATCGATGAGCCCGACCACCTCGGCCTGGGCCCGCAGGTCCAGCGAGGCGAGTGGCTCATCGCAGAGCATGAGTTGCGGGTCGGCGGCCAGCGCCTGGGCGATCCGCAGCCGCTGCTGTTCGCCGCCGGAAAGTAGGCCGACCGGCGCATCGGCGTAGGCCAGGGCACCCACCTCGGCCAGCAGGGCGTCCACCCGGGCCCGGCGCCGCGGGCTGGGCCATCCGGGACCCCAGCGATGGCCGGTCAGCCCCAGCGCCACGAGGTCGCGACCGCGCATCATCACCCCCGCATCGGACAGGTGATGCTGCGGCACGTACCCGATCCGCGGGTCACCCCGGTGGAAGGGATGACCGAGGAACTCGCCGGTGCCCGCCGACAGCCCGTACTCCCCCAGGATGGCCCTCAACAGGCTGGTCTTTCCCGAGCCGTTGGACCCGAGCACCGCGACGAACTCACCGGGAAACAGGTCGAGATCGAGACCGCTCCACAGCCTGCGGTCGCCGAGGGTGAGCTCGGCCCCGCGCAGCGACAGCACGGGGCCGGGCCCCTTCGGCGACCCCTGCCCCGTCGGGACCGACGACGGTGCGGCCAGGGTTGCGTCGGTCACTTCTGGGCCAGCGCCTTCTCGAGCGCGTCGAGGATGTCGTTCTGCCACGTCAGGTAGTCCTTGCCGCTCGGCAGCGTCTCCTGCACACCGACCACAGGGATATTCGCATCCTCCGCTGCCTGCTTGACCTGGTCGGTCTGCGGCCCGGTGACCTGGTCGTTGTGGAGCAGCACGACGACGTCGTGGTTGCTGAACAGGTCGAGAGTCTCCTGGAGGACCTTCGGCGGTACGTCGCTGTCCTCCTCGATCGCCTCACTGAACTCGTCCGGCGTCTTGTTCTCCAGTCCGGTGGCCTCGAGCAGGTAGCCCGGGACGGGCTCCGTGACGGCCGCACCCTCGCCGGCGTACGTCGACTTCAGGTCATCGGTCCGAGAGGTCAACTGCCGCACCCCCGCCAGGAAGGTCTCGGTGTTGGCGGCGTAGGTGGATGCACCGTCCGGATCCTTCGCCGACAGGGCGTCGCGGATCGACCCCGCGACCTTCTCGACAGTGGGGTAATCGTACCAGACGTGCTCGTTGAGCTCCTCGCCGGCGCCGGCCGTCCTGCCGGAGACATCGACGGCGTTGATCACCGTGGCGTCGGCGTTGTCGGCCGAGGACAGCATGGTGTCGACGAAGTCGTCGTAGCCGCCGCCGTTCTCGATCACGACCTGGGCCTGCGACAGCGCGAGCTGGTTCCGGCTGCTCGCCTGGTACTCGTGCGGGTCGGCGTCGGGGCGGTCGATGATGCTGGTCACGGCGATCCTGTCGCCGCCGACCTGGCCGGCGACGTCACCCCACACATTGGTGGAGGCGACCACGGTGAGCGCACCGGCGGAGCCCCCCGGTGTGCCGCTGGTTCCCGGGGCCGGGGAGGTGCCGCTCGAGCAGCCGGCGAGCGCCAAGGTGGCGACCATCGCGGCGCCGGCAAGGGCCTGGAGATTCTTCCCGATTCGCACTGCGTTCCTTCCGTCTCCCGGCGTCGCACCTGCGGCGCGGATCTCACACGGGAGCGAGGTCGACCCTAGCGCCTCCTGAGACCGATTTTCAATACGAGCCGAGGTGACGGCGCCCGTCCGGGTGCACCCGGACGGGCCCGACCGGACCACTGTCAGACCACCGGCCGCCGACACGCCCGGAATGCCCCGCAACCAGGCAGAATGTCCGACTCCCGATATTGTCCACCGATCACGGGAATGTCACGGTATTCCGGTAAGTGGTTGCAGCCGGAATTCTGCACACGTAGCATCGACGGTGATTCCGGATGGACTGCTCAACGAGGAGGAGACATGAACCGTTCACCATTGCGCTTCCGCCGGGGGCTGCTCGCCCTCGGCGCGGTGGCCGCCCTGGTCCTGACCAGTTGCGGCTCCGGAGGGGGCGGCGCAGGATCGCCGGGCGAGTCGGCGTCGGCCCCGGCGGAGTCCGCCGACCTCAGCGGTGTCACCCTGCAGGTGTCCGCGTCGTGGTCGGGCACCGAGCAGGCGAACTTCGAGAAGGTGCTGGGCCTGTTCGAGGAGCAGACCGGCGCGACCGTCACCTACACGAGCTTCGGCGACAATGCCTCGACCGTGCTGGGCACCCAGATCGAGGGCGGCAACCCGCCCGACGTGGCGCTGCTGAGCCAGCCGGCGCTGCTCGAGCAGTTCGTCGCGGACAAGCACGCCCAGCCGCTGTCGGACCAGGCCCTGGCGGCGGTCCAGCAGAACTACGCACAGGATTGGGTCGACCTGGGCACCGTCGACGGGACCACCTACGGGGTCTGGTTCAAGGCCTCCAACAAGTCGACAGTCTGGTACAACGCGGACATCTACAACGAGGCGGGCGCCACCACACCCACCGACTGGAACGATTTCCTCGCCCAATTGCAGACGGTCTCGGATGCCGGATATGCCGGCATTTCGATCGGCGCGGATTCCGGTTGGCCGCTCACCGACTGGTTCGAGAATGTCTATCTGCGGACGGCCGGCGGCGAGAAGTACGACCAATTGACCCAGCACGAGATTCCGTGGACCGATCCGTCGGTGGAGGAGGCCCTGACCGTTCTCGCCGAGCTCTGGGGCAATGACCAGTTGGTCCAGCAGGGCGCGGCCCAGCGCACGTTCCCCGAATCGGTGACCGAGGTGTTCGGGGCGAACCCGAAGGCCGGCACCGTCTTCGAGGGGGACTTCGTCACCAGCAACATCGCCGAGGACGGGAACTCGACCGTCGGCGGCAACGCCCTGTTCTACGACTTCCCCTCGGTCAACGGGTCGGAGCCGGCCGTGGTCAGCGGTGGCGACGTCGCCGTGGCGCTGACCGACAACAAGGGCGCCGCCGAGTTGATGACCTTCCTCGCCTCCCCGGAGGCGGCGGAGGCGTGGGTGCCGGCGGGCGGCCTCACCTCCCCGAACAAGTCGGTCGACACCTCGCTCTACCCCGATGACGTCTCCCGTCAGATCGCCGAGGCCGTCGTCGGCGCCCAGACGCTGCGGTTCGACATGTCCGACCTCACCCCGACCGCCTTCGGCGGCACCCAGGGGCAGGGGTTCTGGCAGATCATGATCGACTTCCTGCAGAACCCCGACGACGTCTCGGGCACCCAGGAGGCACTCGAGAAGGCGGCCGCGGCGGCGTACGGCAACTGACCGTCCCCCACCCCCAGGACCCGGAAGGGGATCCGATGGCAGTCTCGTCCGGAACAGCGGGCGTACGGCACCCGAAGCGATGGTCCCGTGGCCAGGTGGGCACGGCACTGGCCTTCCTGGCGCCGGCGCTGGTCTTTCTCGGCGCCCTCATCGTCTATCCGGTGATCTACACGATCATCCGGTCGTTCTACTCCGCGGACGGGAGGTCATTCGTCGGATTCGCCAATTACGTGGCGATGTTCACGAACGACGCGACGTACACGGCGATCCGCAACAACATCATCTGGGTGCTCGTCGTGCCCGTTGCCTGCACGGTGATCGGGCTCATCTTCGCGGTCCTCATGGAGCGGATCCGCTGGGCGACCGCATTCAAGCTCATCGTCTTCATGCCGATGGCCATCTCCATGCTGGCGGCCGGCGTGATCTTCCGCACGATGTTCCAGGAGAATCCGCAGCTCGGCGTGGCCAATGCCGTGGTCACCGCCGTGCACGGGGTGTTCACCGACGAGTCCGCCTATCCCGGTGCCCGAGAACGGCAGGACACCGGGATCGAATCCCTCAACGAGGCGATCACGAGTTCGGCCGACATCGCGCCCGGCGCCGTCCAGGACTTCCCCCTCGTCGGGGTCAAGGCCGACGATGTGCCCGACCGGGCCGTCGACGCCCTCGCGGCGCCGGCCCCCGGTCCGGACGCCGTCGCCGGGACCGTCTGGCTGGACGTCGTCCAGGGAGGAGGCGGCACCAACGGTGAGATCGGCGCCGGCAAGAGGGGACTGCCCGGGATCGAGGTCCACGCCGTCGCGCCCGACGGCAGTATCGCCGCGCGGGACAGCACCGGCCCCGACGGGACGTACGTGTTGACCGACCTCGATCCGGCCACCCGCTACCGGATCGTGCTGCCCGCGTCCAATTTCGGGCAGGGCTACCAGGGCGTGTCGTGGCTCGGGTCGAGTCTCATCACCACCGTCGTCATCCTCGCCTACATCTGGATCTGGGCGGGGTTCGCCATGGTGATGATCAACTCCGGCCTGAGCGCGCTCGACCGCAGCGTGCTGGAGGCGGCCCGCGTCGACGGCGCCGACGAATGGCAGGTCTTCACCCGGGTCACGGCGCCGATGCTGGCACCGGTGCTGGTGGTCGTGATGGTCACCCTGATCGTCAACGTGCTGAAGATCTTCGACCTCGTCTACGTCATCCCGCCCGGCGCCTCCAAACCGGCGGCCAACGTCATCGCCGTGGAGATGTGGACCGTCTCCTTCGGCGGCGGCAACAACCAGGGCCTCGGCAGCGCCCTGGCCGTGCTGTTGCTGGTCCTGGTGCTGCCGGTGATGATCTTCAACGCCCGCAGGTTCCAGATGGGAGGACGCTGATGGCCACCACCGGACTGTCCATCGTCCGCGGTCGCCGGACCGGCGCCCAGCGGATCGGCGGCGCCTTGGGGCGGATCGTGCTCAACATCGTCCTGGCCGTCGTCGCGGTCGTCTGGCTGGTGCCGACGGTCGGTCTGTTGCTCACCTCCGTACGTCCCCTCGGGGATTCGACCTCGTCGGGCTGGTGGACGGTGTTCGCCCGCCCCGACCTCACCCTGGCGACGTACGCGAGGCTGCTCGGCGACTCGACGATCCTGCAGTCGTTGTGGAACACGGTCGTCATCGCCGTGCCGACGACGATCCTGGTGGCGCTGATCGGCGCCCTGGCCGCCTACGCCCTGGCGTGGATCGACTTCCCGGCGCGCAACGGGGTGCTGTTGGCCGTCATCGTGCTGCTCGCGGTGCCGCTGCAGACGGCCTTCATCCCCTTGGCGCGGATGTTCGGCGGGATCGGCATCTTCGGCTCGGTGTATGCGGTCATCCTCTTCCACACCGCGTTCGGCCTGCCGTTCGCCATCTTCCTGCTGCGGAACTCCTTCGCCCAGATCCCCTTCGAGATGATCGAGTCGGCCGAGATCGACGGGGCGAACGCGCTGCAGATCTTCACCCGGTTCATGCTGCCGCTGGGGCGACCGGCGATCGCCTCACTGACGATCTACCAGTTCCTCTGGACGTGGAACGACATGCTCGTGGCCCTGATCTTCACCGACTCGACGTCGCAGCCGATCACCGTGGCGATCCAGAGCCAACTGCGCGCGTTCAGTTCCAACATCGACGTGCTGTCGGCGGGCGCCTTCCTGTCGATGGTGGTGCCGCTGGCGGTCTACTTCCTGTTCCAGAACTACTTCGAGCGCGCGATCCTGGCCGGGTCGACGAAGTGATGCCTGGCCATGACCCTGTCCGTCACCAGGACGGCCCTGGACCACCTCGATGACTTCGCCCGCGCCGGGGTGAAGGTCCCCCGCTACGACGTACGGACGGCAACCGCGGCCACCCGGGCCGCACCGCGCTGGGTGCACGTCGGCGCCGGGAACCTCTTCCGCAGCCTGCACGCGGTGATCGCCCAAGACCTCCTCGATGAGGGCATCGACGCCGGCATCGTGCTGCTCAACACCCACCACGCCGATCCCATCCGGGTCTACCGGCGCCACGACAACCTCTTCCTCAATGTCGTGATGGGCGCCGACGGAGCGATCCATCCCGAACTCGTCGGCAGCGTGGCCGAGAGCCATTACCTGTCGGGACCGACCACGGAGGCCTGGCAGCGGGCCCGCGAGGTGTTCCGACAGTTGTCGCTGCAGATGGTCACCTTCGCCATCACCGAGAAGGGGTACGCCCTGGGCTCGGCCGACCCGGAGACCGGTCCGGGTCGGCCCCGGCACGCCATGACGATCGCGACCGCCCTGCTGCTGGAGCGCTACCGGGCCGGGGCGGTGCCGATCGCGTTGGTCAGCACCGACAACTTCTCCGCGAACGGGGCCCGCCTGGCGGCCACGATCGCCGAGGTGGCGCGAAGCTGGCAAGGCGCCGGAATCGTCGACCAGGGATTCGTCGACTATGTGACCGACGAGTCCCGGGTCGCTTTTCCCTGGACGATGGTCGACCGGATCACCCCCGTGCCGTCCCCGAGGGTCGCCGACCAACTCCGCGGCATCGGTATCGCCGACGACGACCTGGAGCCCGTCGCCCGCCCGGGCGGCGGCCCGCTGGCCGTGTTCTCCACCACCGAGGAGGTCCACTACCTGGTCATCGAGGACTCCTTCCCCAACGGCCGACCCGCCCTCGACCGGGGCGGCGTCCTGCTCACCGACCGCGACACCGTCAACCGGGCCGACCGGATG
>CAZGWN010000091.1:0-12302 GCA_964528755.1 uncultured Propionibacteriaceae bacterium | reverse complement strand
TGACCCCGTATCGAAAGATCACGAAACGGATACACCACTACCAGGGACTTGACCCCTCGCGTCTCAGCGTCGGCGACCGCAGCAGCGTCGGGTTGGGCAACTGCCGAGCGGTGCTGTCCAGCGCGGCAAGTGCTGCTCGCGCATCCGCCACCCCCAGGAAAGTCGATGGCTCCAGTGGCGGCATCTTGTCGGGCAACGGGTCGGGGACGAAGGCCCGGTGTTGCCACGCCCCCAGTACCGGATCCCGGCCCGAGATCGGTACAAGTGTCCCCGGAGAGGACTTCTGGAACATATCGACGTCCACAATGTCACTCTACCGGCCGTTCAGTGTCATTGTTAGGGGGATATGCTGGCCCCAACGTCCGGTCGAGCAGCACCTGCGTTCGATCCTCAGGAAGCTGGATGTAGGCGGCCACGATTCGTCGTACCCTCGCGTCCGCACGGCACGGCCGGCCGGGCGCTTGGCCGGGTGTCGAGTCGGGGGTAGCCGCCTGCTCCGTCCGTGGCAAGCCGAGCACGCCCTGGGGCGGCGACTTGTCACCATGTGGGGGGTCTCCTCAAAATCCCGCTATCGGACTCCCCTATCCCGACCCGCGCCACTGCGCCGGTTCACGTGATTTTGCGGTGCACCATAGGGCTTCCCTATGACCACTCCCCGAGAGGGTCCCCCTCCAGCGTCCCGCCAGCGCCGTACGAGGACGCATGCAGGCAACGTCACCCGGCTGCCCGCTCGAGCACATGACGGCGATCAGTGCCGCTCCCCCCGACGGCGGGATCGACGACCTTCCGTGGGGCGGGCCCGGCGGGTGCGTCGGGTGGATCCGGAGCAGGATGAGGCCCATGCCGCCTCTCGTCGCGCCGGTTCTGGCCAATGACCTCGTCCGTCTCGAGCCCCTTTCGGAGGCACACGTGGCGGGTCTGCGTCAGGCCGCCGTCGGAGCGGCCGATGGCGTGACCTACGCCGACGTGCCCGTCCCGGAGACGGTCGCCGCCTACGTCGCCGCGGGCCTGGCACGCAGCGCCGACGGCGGCTACGCCCCCTACGCCCAGATCGACGCGACCACCGGCCGCCTCGTCGGGCACACCAGCTACCTGGCGCCCCGCTTCTGGCCCGGCTCCGATCGGCTGCTCGCCGTGGAGATCGGCTCCACCTGGCTGTCCCCGTCCGTACGTGGCACGGCGTTCAACACCGCCGCCAAGCTGGCGCTGATCGAACACGCCTTCGAGACCCTCGCCGTGGCGCGGGTCGACATCAAGACCGATGCGCGCAACGAGCGGGCGCGCGCCGCGATCGCCGCTCTCGGCGCCACCTTCGAAGGCGTGTTGCGCCACTGGCAGCCCTCGGCCGCGGCCGGGGAGCAGGGTCGGCCGCGCGACAGCGCGATGTACTCGATCATCAGCGGGGAGTGGCCGACCGTACGGACGCATCTGCGTCGGCGGATCGCGGCGAAGTCGGGAGCCGATCGCCGCGGAACCGCAGCGATCAGATCACGCCGGGGATGAGGGCCTTGCGACCGGTCGGGAAGTCGGGGAACGTCTCGGCGTACCACCGGCGGGTGGCCAGGGCCCGCGGGGCGAGGTTCGCGAACGTGAACACGGCAAACGCCAGCCCGGCCGGTGACCAGGTGAGGATCGCCCACCCGATCCACTCGAGGATCTCGCCCGCGTAGTTCGGGCTGGTGATGACCCGGAAGGGGCCGCGGTCGGGCAGCACGTACCCGTCGTGGCTGCGGCGCAGCGCCCGCAGGATCGCATCCGAGCGCACGTTGAGGACGAATCCGGCGGCCATGACCAGCACTCCGAGGATGAAGCGCGGGTCGGCGAGCCAGGTGACCGGATAGTCGCCGAGCGCCGATACCCAGCGCGCGTTGATCCATCCGTTGAGCAGATTGAAGCAGAACGCCATGGCCGCCACGGCGACCGGCATGCGCCGGCTGCTGCGGGTGAGGAACGGCGTCACGAAGGCGCGGTTGACGTAGTGGATCTGCCACAGCGCGAGCATGACCAGCGGCACGATCTGGCCGCGGTGCTCACCGAGGGCGTACACCGCAAGGAACCACACCGACGCCGGCGCCTCCATGAGGATCCAGCCGACGCGGGAGGGGATCGTGGGTCCCCACCCGGGGCGGACGAACCGGCCGTACGGGGCATCGATGTGCAGCAGCGCGAAGAAGACGACGACGGCGAGGACGATCTGGACCGCCACGAGGGCGGTGTAGGCAGTGCCAGTCACGGAAGTGATGGTACGGGCGGGGCGCGCAGGCCGGGGCTCCGGCCGGTGCGGTCAGAACAATCCGAAGACCAGTGCCAACGCGCGGTCGATCGCCGCCATGTCAGCCGCGCTCAGCCGGCCCGCGGAGTCGCCGATGCGGGTCTCGGCGTTGACTGCCGTCGTCTGCTCGACCAGTACGTAGGTCGTTGTCCCGGCTATCTCGATTCGGGGCCGGAACTCGGTCGGGCGTGCCCTTGTAGATGTGGGAGCCACCAGCAGCGTGGACAGCAGCAGGTGGTCGGACTGAACCACGACAGCGTACCGGGATCCTCGCTGTTCGTGGCCCTGGGTGGACCGGCCCGCGCGAAGCCGGTAGATCTCACCACGCACGCAACGACTCCAGGTCGTCCGCGACCGCGCGCATCTCCGTACGGTCGTCCGGGTCATCGCGCACCGCTGCCGATTGCTCGCGCACCAGCGCGAGCACGGCATCGCGTTCGGCCGCTCGGATGGCACCACGTACGGCATCCGAGCGGTTCTGTCCGGTCAGTTCTTCCAGATGGGCCAGGGCTTGGCGGGTCTCCGGGTCCAGCCGGATCACGACTTGTGTCACAATATCAGCATACGCTGCGCAATGCGCGTGTGCGGTGGGTGGAGTGGGCCGACGTGACTCGCCGGCCGATGCTCTATCCACCAGTGCCAGCACGGCCTCACAGTCGGTCGCTCCGATGAGTCGCGTATCGTCGACCCGGCCAACCTGGACGCGGTCGACAAGCTCGCTGAACCGCTTGGTCACGGGGCCTCCATCCTCCAGCCGAGTAGGTGTTTCAGCACGGACGTTGCTCCCGCTTCCACGCCTTGTGGGGCTTGCGAGCAGTCGTGATCGCCCGCTCCTGACACTTCCGGGATAGGTCCCCCATCTGGTTGCTGCCGTGGTACCCGCCGACCCCGACGGCGACCCCACCTCCGGGAGGGTACGAGCCCGAAGACCCCAGCGGCGTCATAGTGGGCGGGATCGATTCTTTGACAGGATGAACTACGCATCGTAGGATTCAAACCACCTCGGAATGACGGGAGCGGCCATGTGCGTGTCGACTGATCGACGCAACTCGCTCCGCTATGTCCCATTTCTCTGTTGGTACGTCGATCTCTGTCGCGTCGCCACAGCGATCTGTTGAGGCCATTCCCTGCGCGATTGAACCGTCGGATAGGCTGTTGTCCGGGCCCTGCACCCGCGGCAACCCCTGTTCAGGAGTCGTTGATCGAGCCCCAGTGCCGGATGGCTCATTCTGATATGCGCCAGAAGTCCTGATCTCGCGGACTCTGCCGCGCCCTCACAGATACTGTTCCGTCCTTTTCGGATCTATTCCACGACCAAAGGAACCCCTCCAATGACCGCTCCAAGAATTGTGCGCGCCGTGGGCAGCCTGCTGTTCGCTGCCACGCTGGCGCTCGCGTCGGCCAGTACCGCCGCTGCGGCACCTAGTTCCCCACACACGTCCGCGAAGGCAGGGACGGCCCACCAGCAGTCCTCCATCCAGACGAAGCACGGCGACCACAAGAAGCAGCCGACACCCGAATCACAAGCAACCCCTCTCCCAGACCTCAACTCGCCCCAGGCGGATTTCGAGATCACCTTCAGCGCCGACCGCAAGACCGCCGTGTTCGCATCCAGCCGCGAGGGTGGTTTCGGCGGGAACGACGTTTACACATCCCGGCTCGTGCGCGGCAAGTGGCAGACGCCCGTGAACATCGGTCCGGCAGTCAACTCCGAGTTCAACGAGCAGGAGGCGACGCTTTCCAGCGATGGCAATACACTGTATTTCACCCGCTACACGAATTCGCTCAATGGTGACCTGTATGTCAGCCGCAAGGTGAAGGGGGTCTGGCAAACCGCCACGAGCTGGAACGATGTTCCCGAACTACCGCACGTCAACTCTTCGGACAGTGAAGAACACTGCCCGATCATCGTCAATGAGAACCTGATCTACTTCAGCCACGACGACCCCGGCGTCACCCAGGAGAGCGACATCTTCCAGGTCCAGCGGGTGAACGGTGTCTGGGGCAAGCCGAGCCCGCTGCCCGGCAAGATCAACACCCCCTACCGTGACCACATCCACTGGACCGGTCTGAGCAAGGATGGCAAGGCCCTCATCGTTGTCTCGGACAAGCCGAACCAGAGTACAGACAGGGTCAGCGCCGAGTGGATCTCCTACCAGGACAACAGAGGTAGCTGGTCGGAGCCACTCAACCTCGGCCCGCTCGTCAACACCCCTCAAGGTGAGGTCTGCTGGACCTTCACCCCTAACGGGAAGTACTTCGTGGGCGCCTCCGGCAGACCGGGCGGCCAGGGCAGCTCCGATCTGTGGCAGGTCAAGCGGACCGACGTCCCGCTGCTGAAGAACTTCCACCCCAATGCGAAACCGCCGATCAACCTGCTCAAGCCGACCGAGCACGCGCGGCACTAAAAGCCACACATGCAAGGGTGGGCGCTGGGGCATTGGCCCCCCGGCGCCCACCCTTGTGATTCTCCGACTCCGGCGGCGATGCCGTCCTGGTGCGTACGTCCCCAGACCCTGCACACTTGACCGTGTTCCGACCACACGGTGTTCACTGACGCCCACCGGGCATCAACGCCCCGGAGGACGGAGCGGACAGTGGAGACATCGGCCCAGCGACAACAGCCCACCGGCACGACCCCCGACCACCCCGAGACCGGCCACCGCCGACCGCACCCGCGACGGCACGGCGCCATCCCGCTGGTGCTGCTGGCCGGAATCGGAGCGGTCCTCGCCTGGCTGAACCGCAGTCCCTGGTGGGGCTGGGCTCTCCTGGTGGCGCTGCTCGCCACGATCGGCCTGACCGCCCGGTGGTGGGCCCGCGGACCGGTACTGCGGCGGATCATCACCTGGACCGTCGCAGCCGCGCTGGTCGCCGCAACCGCCGTCCTGGCCTATCCCCCTCCGCAGCCGCGCGTCGCCGGCGGCGCGGATCGTTCACCGACGGCGGCCGTGATGACCCGCGAGGGGCCGGTCACCGGCGTCGTCACCGACGACCGTACGGTCGAGGTCTTCGCCGGGATCCCCTATGCCCAACCGCCGGTGGGCGACCTGCGCTGGCGCGCGCCGCAGCCACTCACGCCACGCGAGGGAGTGTTCGCCGCCGATCGCTTCTCGGCCGTACCCGTCCAGGGCACCACGACGTTCCGCACCAGGGCTCTGTCGCGGCTGGTCCGGGCGCCGCTGGAGCAGACCCTCCTCAACCCCTATCCGGTGAGCGAGGACAGCCTCACCCTCAACATCTGGCGACGCGCCGCGCCCTCCGCCGCGCCCGAGGCCGGCCCAGACAGCGCACCCCGCGCCGATCCGCGGCCGGTGCTCGTCTATCTCCCCGGCGGAGGTTTCCAGACCGGCTCCGGTGCCCTCCCCCTGTACGACGGAGCGGCCCTCGCGGCCCGCGGGGACATCATCACGGTGACCGTCAACTACCGGCTCGGCGTGCTCGGCTTCCTGTCCGATCCCGAACTCGCCGCGGAGTCCGGCTACGGCGCGTCGGGCAACTACGGGATCCTCGACCAGATCGCCGCCCTGCAGTGGGTGCGCGACAACATCGCGGCCTTCGGCGGCGACCCCGACCGGATCACCGTCGCGGGCGAGTCGGCCGGCGGCGAGAGTGTGTGCACCATCGGCGCGACACCGCTCGCGGAGGGTCTGGTCGACGGCATCATCGGCGGCAGCGGCGCCTGCATGGGCACCCTCGGTGACACCGGCGCCGGCGACCAGTACGACACCCGTGAGGCGGCCGAGAGCGCCGGGGAGCGGCTGAGCCAGGAGCTCGGCGGCGCGTCCATCGACCAGATGCGGGCCATGCCGGTCGAGACGATCCTGGAGGCGGCCGACGCCGGGGCGGGCCACTGGCGGCCGTCCGTCGACGGGTACGTACTCGATCGGCTGCCCGCCCAGATCTATGCCTCCGGCGACCAGCTCGACGTGCCGACCATTGCCGGGAGCAATGCCGACGAGGCCTCCCTGGCCCTCGCGCTGGCGCCGGCGACCGACGTCGACGACTACCACGCGTCGGTACGCGACACCTACGGCACCGATGCCGACCGTTTCCTCGCGCTCTATCCGGGCGACACCGAGGAGCAGGTGCTCGATTCCCTGCTGCGCGCGCAGACCGACAAGGTGATGACCCGTGCCATGTACCGCTGGGCAGCCCTCCAGTCCCAGACCGGTACGTCGGACGCCTACCTCTACTTCTTCGCCCACGTGCCACCGGAGCCCGGGCTTGAGAAGTACGGCGCCTACCACGGCGCCGAGGTCGCCTACGCCTACGACAACCTCGGCGCCGATGCCGCCGCCGACTACACGGCTGCCGACTTCCGGCTGCGCGACCTGATGAGCGCGTACTGGGTCAACTTCGTCCGCACCGGCGATCCCAACGGCCCCGGCCTGCCCGAGTGGCCGACGGTCGAACGGGCACCCGGGGACGTCATGCAATTCGCCGCCACCAGCGGGGCAGTGGCCCACCCCCGCGCCGAGGCCGTCGAGTTCTGGATGGCGTACGAGGGGCCGATCCCCTGACCGGGGCCCGGAACGTGCTCGTACCCGATCTAGCGCGGGGCCACCGTGGTCGCGACGATGACGCTGTTCGTGATGATCGCGGTGAGCGTACGCGTGACGGCCTCGGCGGCGGCGCCGACATCCCAGCGTCCGCGTTCGAGTTCCTGGGCGCGGGCGATGACGGCCGAGGTCCACGGGATGTCGGGGTCGAACTGCGGGAGCGTCCCGCCGGCCCAGATCAGTCCGGCGAGGGCAGCCGTCCGCGGCGTCGACCCGGCCCCGTCGACGAGCAACGCGCGGACGTCGTGCAGGAGTCGGGCGCGCCGGCCGGTCCCGCCGTCTCGGAGGACGGTCGTCTCGAACAGCCCCAGTGCCTTGCGCCGGTGCCGTCGGATGTCGCCGCGTGCGATCAGACGGTCCAGGAGCGGCCCGCGCAGCGTCGGCCCGATCGCGGGCAGCACCGTCTGCACGGCGCGGGGCTTGTCCACGACGTACTCCCAGGCGGTGCGCTGGATCTCCTCCGCCGGCGCCCGTCCCTCGACGGCCACCACGCTGGTGACCCCCAGGCCGGTGGTGGTGCTGGTCAGGCGTTCGTCGAGGGCGAGGTCGGCGAGGACGGCGCCGGCCAGGACGTAGAACAGCGTGTTCTCCCCGGCGATGGTGCCGGAGTCGGGCTGGAACAGCAGGAGGAGCAGGTCCTCGGCAAGGGTCGGTGGATCCTGCGGGGTCTGCCCGGGTGACTGGCTCATGGGTGGTTCCTCGTTCTCGGTCGGTGCGGGCCATCAGTGACAGCGGACCGTCAGTGACAGCGGGCCCTCAGTGAAAACCGTGTTCTCGGCACCAGGTCAAGTCGGGTGGTGACGACGGGCGGATCGGGGTGGATTCGCGTGCCGGACGCGGACGACGACCACGCGTGTGTCGGCAGGGTTCGTGCCATGTTTACCTCGTGGTCACGCCATGGCCATCGTACGGTCTGCTCGGCCGCCTTACCTGGGGCGCACTGAAGGTCCTCGAAAGGAGCCTGAGAATGACCATCGCTCGTCGCACGCTGCTGGGAGCCTCCGCTGCCCTCGGCCTCACGGCCGCCACCGGTGGCGTGGCTTTTGGTGCCCCGAAGAAGGGCGCAATCACCGACCCCGCACACTTCGACCTGGCCACCGTCGCCGACGACGGCAAGCTCGCGCTTCCCCGCGGCTTCAAGGCGATCCGAGTCGGCACCATCGGTGTCGAGCCGCTGCTCGGTGACCGCGGCGGAGCCGTGGTCGGCACCACTCCGTCCAACCTCGACGGCACCGGGGCGTTCGACTTCCCCGGCAGGATCCGACTGGTCCGCAACCACGAGTGCCGGGCCAACTCCGATGTGCCGGTCCCGCTGGTCCCCGGCACCGTCTACGACGACGGCGTCCCGACCGGCATGGGCGGCAACACCATCGTCGAGACCAAGCCGAACGGCACCTTTGTCCAGCAGTGGGTCGGCCTGTCCGGCACCATCCGCAACTGCGCCGGCGGCGAGACGCCGTGGGGCTCTTGGCTGTCCTGCGAGGAGGACACCACCAAGGCCGGCGCTGTGGTGACCAGTTCGGTCGACGGCAAGCAATACGTCACCAAGAAGGACCATGGTTACGTCTTCGAGGTCTTCCCCGACGTCGTCGCCGCGCAGATCCCCCAGCCGATCAAGGCCTGGGGTCGCGCCGTCTGGGAGGGCGCCGCGATCGGCCCGGACCGGACCCAGGCCTACCTCACCGAAGACACCGGCGGCGGGCTCTTCTACCGCTGGACCGCCCCGGCCGGCGCCACGATCTCCAGCGGGATCGCCCGGCAGTTCGGCGACAGCGACGGCGTGCTGCATGCCGCCAAGCTGGTCAGGAACGGCGAGGCGCTGGTGCACTACGGTCAGCTCTCCGAGTCGGATCTGAACAAGCCCTACCCGGTGGAGTGGGTGGCCGGTGGCGCCGACCGCCAGGCCCAGGAGCAGAACCTGCGGGCCCAGTTCCCCGGCGCGACCGTGCACCCCAAGGTCGAGGGCTGCTGGACCGACGGCAAGGGCCTGTGGTTCACCCTGTCGTACGTCAACCAGTCGCAGGTGAACTCCTACCAGCAGAGCCATGGCATCGACCTGGGCCTCGACGACGGCATGGTGATGTACTACGACTACGCCGCCCAGACCCTGACGCTGAAGCTGTACTGGCCGGCCGGTGGCTACTTCGACAGCCCGGACAACATCACCGTCTCGCCGTGGGGCTCGATCGTGATCGCCGAGGACGGCGACAACCCGTGTCACCTCGTCTCCTGGACCCCGCGCCAGGGCAGCAAGCCCCTTGCCAAGGACCTGGCCGACCGCGGTGAGTTCGCCGGGCCGGTCTTCAACAAGTCCGGCCGGGTGCTCTTCGCCTCCGTCCAGAGCGACTGCACGTACGCCATCACCGGTCCGCTGGCCAAGTTCCTGGCACACTGACCCCGCTGAGCGCCCCTGCTGCCCGACGGCGCAAGGGGGCCAGATGCCCATGGGTCCTGACTCCGGTCGGGCCCATGGGCATCTCTTTTGGCCGACGTACCTTCTCGCCGCGGTTTTCGGTCCGACCTCGGGCCAGGCGTCCCTACCGGCTGGGGGCGATGCCGTCGAGCAGGGTGGCGAGTTCGGCGCGCAGCCGCTCCTCGGAGTCATCGCCGGTGAAGGTCAGCATCCCGCCCAGGCGCAACTCGGCGAGCCCGTGTGCCAGCGCCCAGGTGGCGCGGACGGCGACAGCGGCGGGCACCTGAAGGTCGAGGGGGTCGACCAGGACGGTGAGGCGTTCCAGGGCCGCGGGCCCGGCGACGTGTTGGCGCTCGCGCAGGTCGGCGCTGAACATCAGTCGGAACAGGTGCGGGTGCCTCGCCGCGTAGTCGACGTACGCCACACCCGCCTGCACGAGCCGCTCGCGCGCGTCGCTGGACGCCTCCGCCGCGGCCGACAGCGCCTCGCCCAGCCCGTTGAAGCCCTGCGCTGCGACCGCCCCGAGCAGGGCCTCCTTGTTCGGGAAGTGCCGGTAGGGGGCGGCGACACTGACGCCACAGGCGGCGGCGATACGCGAGATCGTCACGGCCCCGGCGCCGTCCCGCTCGACGGTCGCCAAGGTCTCGGCGACCAGCCGGTTGCGCAGGTCAGGGTGGTGGTAGGGCCTGTCCGTCATTCGCCGCCTCCCTGGCGCGCCTCCCCCGGCGGAGCGCGACCACCGTCAGGGTAGGCCCGACGAGCGCCGAGAGGACACAGCCGACAATCTTCACCCAGGAGGCGGCCACGTGTGCGCCGGCCCACCACGCCGGAAATCCGTACGGGTCGGTCAGCATTGCCAGGGAGAAGGCGTTCTCGATCAGGTCGAAGGCGGGGCCGGTCACGGCCAGTGGCGCCCACCGGACCAGGCCCGCGGCGATCGGCGGATGGACCTGGCGCAGCAGAGCGCCGACGAGTCGGTAGATCGCCACGAGAGTCAATCCGAGCAGCACCGCCCAGACGACATCGACCAGTTCGGTGCGGATCATCTGCAGGTAGGTGCCCTGCTCGAGAAGTCGGGCATACCAACCGCGGACGACCTCCACGTCGGCCTCCAGGTTCGCCGCCGACAGTGGCACGGGGTGGCGGACCTGGCGGAAGGTCAACTGCAGGGCCAACTGGGCCAGCAGGGCCAGGGAGAGTGTCGTGGCAAAGGTCGCGGCACGGGCGCGGACGCTGGGTGTTCGTGGCGCGGGATGCGTCATGGGTGGTCTCCCGGACTGAACTCAGCCCCTCGGGACGCCGGCTCTCGCGAGTCCGGCCGCCGCGGGTCCCGCTCGCGGGAGGAAAGCAGCCGACGCAGGCGCGCCTGCTGCCACATCGCGAGGCCGGTGACGGCCAGGACGGGCACGACGGCCACGGCAAGAAGAGGACGGAGAGGCTCTGCCCAGGCGGTGGGCAGGTAGACAGCGGTGCCGAGGATGACGCCGAGGGCCACGTGACCGGAGCGGAGCAGGAGGCGGATCGTACGTGGGGTCATGTCCCAATGTTAGTTGCGTTAACATCGGGACGCCAGGGTCGGTCGAGCCACGAGCGCCGGCGGAGTCCGACTGACCGTCGCGGCTGGGCGGCGCCGGCCCCATGGCGATAGGGTCGGGCGCATGACGTCGCGCTTCTCCGAACTCGTCATCGACTGTCTCGACCCCCAGCGCCTGGCCGACTTCTGGTGCGCCGTGCTGGGCTACTCCGTACTCGGCAACGAGGACGGAGCGATCGAGATCGGGCCCACGGCGGGATTCGGCGGGCCGGCCCCGACACTGGTCTTCAGCCCCACCACCGAGCCCAAGAGCGGCAAGCTGCGGCTGCACATCGACGTCAACCCACTCGATCGCGACCAGGACGACGAACTCGAACGCCTGTTGGCGCTCGGCGCCTGCCCCGCCGACATCGGCCAGACCGGGCAGGAGAGCTGGCACGTCCTGCTGGACCCCGAGGGCAACGAGTTCTGCCTGCTGCGACGACGACTGGGCTGAGACGCGCAGGCCTGTCCCCCACTCTGAGGCAGGTCGCATCGCCTACCTCGTATATCAGCACCGTTCCCGCAAGCAGTGCGGGTGAACCGCAAGTTCCCAGCCGCGAGGTGGCCGAAACTTCCCGCCCGTGTGCACTCACGTCAGTGGAGGTTCCATGCCGATCGAGACCTTTGGTATTGAGAAAGAGTTCCTCAAGGACCTGCTCACGGAGGCTCGGACCGGCAAGGCACAACTACCGGAGTTCCAGCGCGGCTGGGTCTGGCCGATGGACAACATCAGGAGTCTCCTCGCGTCGATCTCCCTGGGCTACCCCGTCGGGACCATCATGATGCTGCGCACCGGAGGTGACGTGAGGTTCAAGGAGAGGCCGATCGAGGGCGCTGTGCCGACGAAGTCGGCTGACCGACTTGTGCTTGACGGCCAGCAGCGCCTGACGTCTCTGTTCCAAGCTCTCATGCTTGACCGACCGATCCAGACTCAAGACGTGCGCAAGCGCAGGCTCTCCGGATTGTTCTATGTCGACATGGAAAAGGCGCTGGACCAGTACTGCGACCGCGAGGAAGCCTTCATCTTTGTCCCGGATGACCGGATCATCAGAGATTTCCGCGGGAATGCGGTCGTCGACGTCTCCACACCGGAGCAAGAGTACGTCAACAGCCTGTTTCCCATGCGGGCCGTCTTCGACCCGTGGGACTGGGAGGACGCCTACGTCGAGCACTGGGAGTACAACAAGGACCGCCAACGACTGCGATCCCAGTTTCACCAGCGGTTCACCAGTCAATTCCAGCAGTACCAGATGCCAGTCATCGAGCTCAGCGCCGAAACCCCGCGACAAGCCGTCTGCCAAGTGTTCGAAAAAGTCAACACGGGCGGCGTCACCCTCACGGTGTTCGAGTTGCTCACAGCCACTTACGCGGCCGACGAGTTCGATCTTCGCAAAGATTGGCGCGAACGGCAGCAGTCCTGGTCACCCTGTGTGTCAGGGTTGGGTGAGTCCACCGGTTCATAGCAAGTCCGAAGTCCGT
>CAZGWN010000090.1:0-12445 GCA_964528755.1 uncultured Propionibacteriaceae bacterium | reverse complement strand
GTCCGGCCACGGTGATCCGAGCGTACGGAGCAGCAGCGCGAGCCGGCGGCGCAGGGCGTCGGCCCGGCCGGACCAGGCGAAGGCGCCACCGGGCCCCACGCCATGCTCGGCGACCGCCCGCACCACCACCGGACGGGCCTGCGCCACCGAGGGGCGGAATCCCGTGGCGGACACCTCGATCGCCCCGAGCCGGCGGCTCCGCCGGCCGCTCACCCGGCCGTCCGCCCAGGTGACGGTCTCGATGTCCTTGAGCAAGGTCGCCCCGCCGAACAGCCCCTCCGCGACCTCGAGGGCCCGGCCGGCCTCGATCGGGGCTGCGGCCCGGATCAGCGTAGACGTCCCGTGACCTCGGCCGAGAGCCGCGACCGCGAGCCACTCCTGGCCGATCAGCGGGGATCCGGGGGGCAGGTCGGCGCCGGTCCCCGAGGCCAGCAGATAGCGGCCGGGCTCCCCGGTGCGAGCACGGGCGAGCCGGTCCGGGAACGCCAGCGCCGTGATCAGCGCGATCCGCGCATCGCCCGGGATGTTGCGGATGGCTCCCGCCCCGGCGTCGGGACCGTTCTCGCCGGAGCCGGCGTACCGTTCCAGCCGACGAACCTCACTCCGCCAGGTCCCGGCGAGCCGGCCCTCCCGGCGGACCTGGCGCGCGAGGGCGGCGAGGTCACCACCGGCAGGACGTTCGTCCAGGGTGAGCAGCGCGACGGCCTCTGCGGCCGCCCGCGGACCGATCGCCCGGGCCCCGTCGAGCAAGGCACGGGCCGGTCCGGGATCGGCCGGTACGGTGGCCATCCGCTCACCGGCCGGCGTGACGGCACCGGACCCGTCGAGGGCGCCGATCAGCCGCAGCGCATCTTCGGCCCGGTCGAGGGCGGCCTCCGGGGGAGCGTCCGGCAGTGCCAGGCCGGCGCCGCGCGGAGCACCCCAACAGGCCACCTCCAGGGTGAAGGAGGTGAGATCGGAGGTGAGGATCTCCGGGGCCGCGAAGGCGCGCATCCGCGCCCAGTCCTCGGCCGCGAAGCAACGGACCACGGTCCCGGGGCCGAGCCGCGCGGCGCGTCCGGCGCGCTGATCGGCCGACGAGCGGGCCTCGGTCACGGTGACCAGGCCACCGATCCCCCGGACCGTGTCGAAGCGCGCCTCACGGGACAGACCGGAGTCGACCACCAGCCGTACGCCCGGTACGGTCAGCGACGACTCGGCCACCGCGGTCGCCACCACGATCCGCCGGCCGGCTCCCTCGGCCAATGCTGCGTCCTGGGCGGCCGGGTCGAGCCGCCCCGACAGCGGGAGGACCGGCAGACCAGCGCCCGCCAGCCGCGCCACGACGTGATCGACCTCCCGGGCGCCGGGCACGAAGACGAGCACGGAGCCGTCCTGGTGGGCGACCGCGGCCGCCCGGGTGGTCGCGGCGACGTGATCGAGGAAGGCCCGGGTCGGCCCGTACGCGTCGAGCCGGGCCACTCCGGTCGGAGCCGGCGACCACTCGACCGCCAGCGGGTGGGCCGCTCCGGCCACGGCGACGATCGGCGCCGGGTGGCCCGGGGCATCGAGCGGATCGGCCCCCCGCCCGGCACCGAGCAGACGGGCCCATAGCGTCGCGTCGAGGGTCGCCGACATCGCCACGACGGTCAGATCGTCACGTAGGTCGAACAGGTCGCGGACCAGGGCGAAGACGAGGTCGGTGTCCAGGTGGCGTTCGTGGACCTCGTCGAGGACGACTGCCGACACGCCGGGCAGGTCCGGCTCACGGAGCAGTCGGCGCAGCAGGACACCGGTGGTGACGAACTCGACGCGCGTCCGAGCCGATCCTCTGGACTCGCCGCGGACGGAGAACCCGACCAGATCGCCCGGGGCCGCGCCCGACAGCGAGGCGAGCCGACGCGCAGCGGCTCGGGCGGCGATTCGGCGGGGTTGGGTGACGATCACCCGCCCCGGGACGAGATCGGCCAGCGCCGGCGGGATCAGGGTCGTCTTGCCGGTGCCCGGCGGAGCCTGGACGACGGCCCGACGGTCGGCGCGTATGGCGCGGACGAGGTCCGGCAGCGCGTCGGCCACCGGCAGTCCGCGACCGATCGCCGGCAGATCGAAGCCGGAGCCGTCGCTCGGCCCCTGGTGAGCCGGCCCCTGGTGAGCCGAGCCCGGTCCCGGCCGGTGCGGCGTCGGTGGGAATTCCGTCACAGACCACGCATTATCCACCGGTGCCCCATCGGGGGGCCAGGATCAACCACCGGTGCCCCATCGGGGGGCCAGGATCAGCCGACGATGTTGATCAGGACGACGGCCTCGGGGGTCGCCGCGCCGAAGAACTCCCGGGCCCGATCGAGCGCCCCCGAGACCTGGGCGCCGAGGCCGTACTTGACCCGGGTCGCCTCGCGGGCCGCGACCAGTTCGGGTCCGGCGGTGACGACCGCGGCCCGACCCTCCAGGAGGGCACCGTCGAGTCTGGGCTTGCCGCCGCGCGAGCACGGTCGCACGCTCACGACCGGCGCCGCGGCGAACCGGTCCGCCAGGCCGGTGCCGTCGGGGGTCCAGCAGGCCAACCGGCGATCCGACAACTCGACGACTCGCTCGACGGTGGCGTCCTGGCCGCCGTCGGGGGCGTACGAGGTGACCAGGATCCAGTCCTCGTCGCCGATGCTGCTCATCCCGCGGTCCTCCGCGGTCGGGTCACGGCTCAGACCCCCTGGGTCGGGTGCTCGTCGGCGGCCCGGCCACGGATCTCGGCCTCGCGGGCGGCCGCGGAGGCCCGCAGCGCCTCCTTGCGGATGCCGGAGGCCGTACGGCGCGGCAGGCCCAGGCCGATGCCGAGCAGCAGGCCCCCCAACGCGCCACCGGCCACGGACAGATAGACCTGGTTGATCGGGCTGGGGAACTCCGCGCTGCGGTTCGCGTTCGCCACGGCCATCATGGCCCGCACGTCCACCCAGGTGCTGAACAGATACCAGCCACCCACGGCCAGGGCCGCCACACCGAGCACGACGAGCAGCCCCTTGAGGATCTTCATGGACGTCACTCTAGGGGACCGAGGTCCCCGTCGCCCTCCTTCGCGGCCGCGGACGCCATCGACACCGCCGACGGTGAACTTCGTGTGCCAGGTTGGTGTCATCGCGGCGTCACGGGCGACGCATCGACGGGACCGAATGTGACGACCGGATAACACCGGTGCGCCGGATTCTCCCGCAATCACGCGCCGCCCGCCCGTCGGCCCCCGGCAGGGCCATGTGCTCGAAACACGCACGTCACGCATGGTCCTTACCGTTGCCCCATCGTTCGCAGGAGAGATCCGTTCACCGGACACATCGTTGGCAGGACGTCCCGGGCGCAACCCGGGACGAGGACCGGGTCGCAACGGCCCGACGTCAGGAGGCACCAGGTGACCCTTGGACACGCCCCGTTGTTCCACGAACACCACGCGTTGTTCCACGAACCCTTCGCGTCGCGGTCCGGCCCTCGCCGGTCACCCACCCTCCGGCGGATGACCCTGGCGCTGCTCGCCCTGGTCGCCGGCCTGCTGGCAGTCCTGGCCGGTCCGACGAGCGGGCCGTTCGCCGTGCCCGCGACGGCCGCCGACTACGCGATCGGCGGCATCATCACCGCCGAGGGGGAGCCGGTCACCGGTGCGATCGTGCACGTGACCGGGCCGGACGGCTTCACCGGGGACGGCACCAGCGAGGCGAACGGACGCTGGACGGTCCCGGTCCCCGGCCCGGGCGACTACTCGGTCGAACTCGACACCGGCACCCTGCCGAGCGGATCAGCGCTGCGCGAGGGCACCGAGAATCCCCGGAAGGTCACCCTGGGGACGACGAGCTCGGTCAACGTCCTCTTTCCGATCGGCGAGGACACCCGGCACACCAGCGGTTTCGGATCGCAGTTGCTGCAGCGGCTCGCCTCCGGCCTGAACTTCGGGCTGCTCATCGCACTCGCCTCCATCGGCATCACGCTCATCTTCGGCACCACCGGGCTGAACAACTTCGCCCACGGCGAACTGGTCACCTTCGGCGCGGTCGTCACCTGGCTGGTGGCCGGCCAGTGGGGGGTGAACATCTTCCTCACCATGGTCATCGCCCTGATCGCCGGGGGCGCCTTCGGCTGGGTCCAGGACTCCCTGTTGTGGGCGCCGCTGCGCCGCCGCGGGATGAGACTCGTCCCGCTGATGATCGTGTCGATCGGATTCGCCCTGCTGATGCGCTACCTCATCGTCTTCTTCATCGGACCCGACACCAAGGTGCTCAACGTCGGGCTGGGTGACCCGGTGGTGCTCGGCTCCGTACGCCTGACGGAGGGCACCCTGGTCAGCATGGCCATCTCCGCGATCACCCTGGTCGCGGTCGCGTTCTTCCTCAGCCGCACCCGGCTGGGCAAGGCCACCCGTGCCGTCTCGGACAATGCCGGACTGGCTGCTGCGTCCGGCATCGACGTGGACCGGATCATCCGGATCGTCTGGGTGATGGCCGCCGGGTTGTCCGGGCTCGCCGGTGTCATGCTCGGCATGTACACCCAGGTGTCCTGGGACATGGGCTCGCAGATCCTGCTGCTGATGTTCGCCGCGACCACCCTCGGGGGGATCGGCTCGGCGTACGGCGCCCTGCTCGGCTCGATCATCATCGGCTTCGTGGTGGAGTTGTCCACCCTGATCATCCCGGCCGACCTGAAGTACGCGGCGGCCCTTCTCATCCTCATCGTGGTCATGCTGGTTCGACCCCAGGGGATTCTCGGCACCCGCGAACGGATCGGTTAGGAGCGGCCACCATGGATTGGATCAGCATCATCTACCAGGCGCTGGGCGAGATCATCAGTCCGACCACGGCGGCGTACGCCCTGGCCACCATCGGCCTGGGCATCCACTTCGGCTACACCGGCCTGTTGAACTTCGGCCAGGCGGCCTTCCTGCTCATCGGGGCGTACGGCTACGCCATCGCCACCCTCACCTTCGGTGCGCCACTGTGGGCGGCGGTCCTCACCGCCCTGCTCGCCGCCGTGGTCTTCGCCCTGCTGCTCGGGGTCCCGACCCTGCGGCTGCGGGCCGACTACCTTGCCATCGTGACGATCGCGGCGGCCGAGGTGATGCGCTTCGTCGTCACCACCACCGGCCTGACCGACATCACCGGTGCGGCCAACGGCCTGTCCGGCTACAAGTACACCTTCGAGGCCACCAACCCCATCCCGCCCGGCACCTACGGCTTCGGCCCGTGGCGGATGAACGAGTACGACTGGTGGGTCCGGATCGTCGGTTGGGGCCTCGTGGCCCTGGCCAGCGTGGTCGTCTGGCTGCTCATGCGCAGCCCGTGGGGCCGCGTCGTCCGTGGGATCCGCGAGGACGAGGACGCCGTGCGGTCGCTCGGCAAGCGGGTCTTCGCGTACAAGATGCAGGCCCTGGTCCTCGGCGGCGTGATGGGCGCGGTCGCCGGCATCATCTTCATCCTGCCGCGGGCCGTGCAGCCGGCCAACTACGGCACCCAGCTGACCTTCTTCGTCTGGACGATCATGCTGCTCGGCGGCGCCGCGACGATCTTCGGCCCGATCCTCGGTTCGATCCTCTTCTGGGTCGTCCTCTCTCTCACCCAGGGCCTCCTCTACGGGGCCATCGAGGCCGGCTGGCTGCCGTTCCTCACCACCACCCAGGCCGGGCAGATCCGCTTCATCATGGTCGGCCTGGCACTCATGCTGCTGGTCATCTTCCGACCGCAGGGCATCCTCGGCAACAAGAAGGAGCTGACGTTCAGTGCTTGACGTTCTCACCCCCCCATCCCTCACCTCCGGCCCTGTGGGCCCGGGGTGCACCAAGACCGACCCGATCCTGGTCGCCGACGGCATCACCCGTACGTTCGGGGGCCTCACCGCCGTCGACGTCGACCACCTGGAGATCCCCCGGGGCAAGATCACCGCGCTGATCGGGCCCAACGGCGCGGGGAAGACCACGCTGTTCAATCTGCTCACCGGCTTCGACCGGCCCGACAGCGGGGCCGCCGTCTTCGACGGCACCACGCTGTCCGGGAAGTCCCCCAGCACGGTCGCCCGCTCCGGGATGGTCCGCACCTTCCAGCTCACCAAGTCGCTGGGCCGCCTGACCGTCCTGGAGAACATGCTGCTCGGCGCCCGCGACCAGACCGGCGAGAGCTTCTGGAGCGCCTTCGTCAAGCCGCTGTGGGCGCGCCAGGAAAAGGAGAACACCGCCCGGGCCGAGGAGCTGCTCGCCCGGTTCAAGCTGGACGCCAAGCGCGACGACTACGCGGCATCACTGTCCGGCGGCCAGCGCAAGCTGCTGGAGATGGCCCGGGCCCTGATGACCCGGCCGAAGCTCGTCATGCTGGACGAGCCGATGGCCGGGGTGAACCCCGCCCTCACCCAGTCCCTTCTCGATCACATCCTCTCGCTCAAGGACGAGGGCATGTCGGTGCTGTTCGTCGAGCACGACATGCATGTGGTGACCAAGATCTCCGACTGGGTCGTCGTGATGGCCGAGGGCCGGGTCGTCGCCGAGGGGGCGCCGGACGACGTGATGCACGACCAGGCGGTCGTCGACGCGTACCTGGGCGCCCACCACGACCAGGACCTGGGTGAGATCGACACCCTCAACAGCGAGGAGCGCCAACTGGTCGAGGCAGTCGAGAAGGCCTTCTCCGAGAGCAGCTCCGAGACCCCGGCCGAGGGCGCCCGATGACGGACGCAGAGGATCGGAAGGACGCGGGCCAGGTCCCTGTCCTCGCGACCGTGGATCTCGTCGGCGGCTACCTGCCCGGCGTGAACATCCTCAACGGGTGCAACATCGAGGCGTGGCCCGGCGAGTTGATCGGCATCATCGGGCCGAACGGGGCCGGCAAGTCGACCCTGCTGAAGGCCATCTTCGGGCAGGTCCGGATCCGCGGCGGCCGCGTGCTGCTCAACGGCGAGGACATCACCGGGCTGAAGGCCAACAAGCTGGTCGCCAAGGGTGTCGGGATGGTCCCGCAGAACAACAACGTGTTCCCCTCGCTGACCATCGAGGAGAATCTCGAGATGGGGCTGTACCTGCGGCCCCAGGCGTTCGCGGAGAGGTTCGACTTCGTCACGACGATCTTCGCCGAGCTCGGCAAGCGCCGCAAGCAGCGCGCCGGGTCCCTCTCAGGCGGCGAGCGGCAGATGGTCGCGATGGGCCGGGCCCTCATGATGGAGCCGTCCGTACTGCTGCTCGACGAGCCGTCGGCGGGGCTGTCACCGGTACGCCAGGACGAGACCTTCCTGCGCATCGCCCAGATCAACCGGGCCGGCGTGACCATCGTGATGGTCGAGCAGAACGCCCGGCGCTGCTTGCAGATCTGCGCCCGTGGCTATGTCCTCGACCAGGGTCGCGACGCCTACACGGGCACCGGCCGGGAGCTCGCCAACGATCCGAAGGTCATCGAGCTGTACCTGGGCACCCTGGCCACCGACGTGGAGGCCGAACGGGCCGCGCGGGCCGCCGCCGGGTAGCCCGGCCGGTCACCCGATCGGGCAAGGTCGGCTCCTCGCCTCTGGGACGGCTCCCGCAAGGGCCGAGACGCCGACGAACGATCGGTGGCGTTGTGCATGCCCGCGCAGCGACCTAGGATGAATCCATCCTACTGTCGCGGAGGTTGCCATGCTCGCCGACCCTGAGAAGTCCATCCCGATCAGTGACGCCAACAAGAACTTTTCCCTCGTTGCCCGGCAGGTCGATGAGAGCGGCGCTGTTGTCATCACCCGCAACAACAAGCCTGCCTACGTCGTCATCAGCTACCCTTCGATCCGGGAGTCGGAGCGGGTCGGCAACGAGGACGTGCTCGCGGTCGCCCGCCACTACCTGGATGATCACCGGGCCGCATTCGAGGCCCTCGCCCGGTGAGGCGGCTCGACGTCGAACACGTCCTGGTTCTGCATGCCTACGCGCTCGCCGAGACCGGCGGCACCGACGGGGTACGGGACGAGGCCTTGCTGGATTCCGCCGTGGCTGCTCCCTACGCGGGCTACGGGGGAACCGAGTTCTATCCGGGTGTCGAGGCGAAAGCCGCCCGTCTGGCGTTCGGCCTCATCCGCAATCACCCCTTCATCGATGGCAACAAGCGGGCCGGAGTACTCGCCATGCTCACGTTGCTCGGCATCAACGGGGTCACCCTGACGTTCACCGATGCCGAGCTTGAGACTCTCGGCTCGGGCGTGGCCGCCGGCACGATCGGCGTCAAGGACATCCAGGACTGGATCGAAGCCCACGAGGCGGCCACCGGCTAGCAATACCAATACCTCCCTGTGACGTTGTCAACGCGTTCAGAGGGGGTCCGGCTGCCGTGCGGCCGACCGTCGTCTCGCGCCCCTCGCCCGGCAGCATCCGATCCGCCGACGCACACGACGAAGGGGCCGGCGGGCCTCTCTCCGACCCGCCGGCCCCTTCGGCCGTACGTCAATCCATCCGTCCGATCACCGTGGCAGCGATCGGACTCAGATCAGAGCTGACCGGCCTCCGAACCGATCGCCGCGTAGGTGTTGTCCGCGCCGTACTGGTAGATGCCGATGTACGCCTCGGTCGGATCACCCTTCTCATCGAAGCTGATCGGACCGGACACGCCGTCGTAGTCGATGTCCGTGCCGTCGGCCAGCAGCGCGGCGCAGTCCTCGAAGGTGGTGCACTTCTCGCCGCCCTCCGACACCGCCTGCATCTGGCTCTGCACGTCCTCGCCGGTCGTCCCGTTGGCCGCGACCGCGGCGAGCGCAGCGAGGATCGTCGCGTCGTACGACTCGGCCGCGTAGCTGTAGTCGGTCAGCTTCGGGTCGACGCCGAGGAGTCGGGCCCGGAAGTCGGTGTCGGCGATGACGCCGGGCAGGGTGCCCTTGGCGCAGTTGAGGACGCCCGCGTCGAAGTCCTTGGAGTAGTCGGCCAGGTTGCCGTCGACGAAGTAGACCTTGTCACCGGGGAACCCCTTGGTGGTGACGAGTTCGGGAATGATGGTCTTCGTCTGGTCGAAGGCGATCAGCGCGATGGCGTCGGGATCCTGGGCCAGCAGCGCGTCGATCTGAGACGCGAAGTTCTTGTCGCCCTCGTTGAACGCCTCCTCGCCGACGATCGTGCCGCCGCCGTCCTGCACGGCCTTCTTGATGTTGTCCCGAAGACCGGTGCCGTACGCGTCATTCAGGTAGAGAATGCCGACATTGACGTTCCCGTCGCCGAGGATGAGGTTGCCGTTCACCCGGCCCTGCAGAACATCCGACGGAGCGGTCCGCCAGAAGTACCCGCCGTCGTCGTAATCGGTGAAGTCCGGCGACGTGTTGGCCGGGGAGATCTGGACGATCTTCGCCCCCGTGACCGCGTCGATGAACGTCATCGACACGCCCGAGGACGCCGCCCCGATCACCGCGGCCACCTTCTGCTGGATCAGGTCCTGGGCCGACTGGGTCGCGATGTCGGTGGTGGTGTCGCCCGAGTCACGGTGCAGCACCTCGACGTTGCCACCCAGCACCCCGGCATCCGAGCCGTTGATCTCGGCGACCGCGAGGTCGACACCGGCAATCTCGGGCGGCCCGAGGAAGGCCAGGGTGCCTGTCTGCGGCAGGATCGAGCCGATCTTGAGCTTAGCAGCCCGGTCCTTCTCGGTCGGCGGCGAAACCGGCGCCGGGGTGGCCGCCGCGCTGGCGGCGTCGGGGCCACACACGGTCGACGCGGACGACGCGGCCGAGGCCTCCGGGCTGGCGCCGGCCCCGGCGCTCTGGTCGCTGCACGAGGCGAGACCGACCGCCCCCATGCCGAGCGCGACGAGCATCGCCGTGGCCTTGGGCACTCGCCGTCTACGCAACGACTCCCGGGTCGCGAATGCGTTCATACTGCTCCTCCGTTTCGAGGGGATTCAGACAGTGACCCCGCCAGCCACCGCCATTGGCTGAGCACGCTACGGGTCCTATGTTTCAGGGATGTATAGGGTGCGGCCCTCGGCACATCTGTAAACCGATCGCAAAGAAGTGAAAACCCGACGAAACAATTCGTGAGCCAGGGCGCCGGTGCCGCGGGTACGGCGAGGTCGGCCCACCGCCCCGTACGTCCCACTTGGCACCCGCCTCGGCCCGAGCTAGGGTAGTTGACAGTTCAACTGGGAGGCATCATGCAGTTCGGCGTATTCACCATCGGTGACGTGACCACCGACCCGACCACCGGCCGTACGCCGAGCGAGGCGGAGCGGATCAAGGCGATGCTCACCGTCGCGGTTCAGGCGGAGCAGCTCGGGATGGACGTGTTCGCGACCGGCGAGCACCACAACCCGCCCTTCGTGCCGTCGAGCCCCACGACCATGCTCGGCTGGATCGCCGCGCGCACCGAGAAGCTCATCCTGTCCACCGCAACCACGCTGATCACCACCGACGACCCGGTGAAGATCGCCGAGGACTACGCGATGCTTCAGCACCTGGCCGACGGCCGGGTGGACCTGATGCTCGGCCGCGGCAATACCGGGCCGGTCTACCCGTGGTTCGGCAAGGACATCCGCGACGGCATCGAGCTCGCCGTCGAGAACTACCACCTGGTCCGGCGGTTGTGGCGCGAACCGGTGGTCGACTGGCAGGGCCGGTTCCGCACGCCGCTGCGCGGCTTCACCTCCACCCCGGCGCCGCTGGACGGAACCCCGCCGTTCGTGTGGCACGGGTCGATCCGCTCCACCGAGATCGCCGAGCAGGCGGCGTTCTACGGCGACGGGTTCTTCCACAACAACATCTTCTGGGACTCGGGTCACGTCCGCCGGATGGTGCGGCTCTACCGCGCCCGCTTCGAGCACTACGGCCACGGCCGCGCCGACCAGGCGATCGTCGGCCTCGGTGGGCAGGTCTTCATGCGGCCCAACTCCCAGGACGCCGTCCGGGAGTTCCGGCCCTACTTCGACAACGCACCGGTGTACGGTCACGGCCCCTCGCTGGAGGAGTTTTCCCACCTCACCCCGCTCACCGTCGGCTCCCCCGACCAGGTGATCGAGCGCTACCTGGGCTATGCCGACGTGGTCGGCGACTACCAGCGCCAGCTCTTCCTCATCGACCACGCCGGGCTGCCGCTGAAGACGGTCCTGGAGCAGATGGAGATCCTCGGCACCGAGGTCATCCCCGTGCTGCGTCGCGAGTTCGAGGCACGTCGCCCGGACGGCGTACCCTCCAGCCCGCCCACCCACGCCGACCTGGTCGCCCAGGGCCCCGACGGCCCCATTCACCAGGTCGCCCCTGCCGTCATCCCCGGCCAGGAGGAGGTCGGGTCCCCGGACGGGGCCGCCACCCAGGACGGCACCGAGGACGAGCGCCAGGAGGTGGACGCATGACCCGCCGGCTCGCGGTGGTCAGTGCCGGGCTGAGCACGCCCTCGTCCACCCGGCTGCTGGCCGATCGGATCTCCGACGCCGTCCGCAGCCAGGTGGGCGCTCGTGGGGAGGACCTGACGGTGTCCCCCATCGAGGTCCGCGAGCTCGCCATCGGCCTGGCCACCACCATGTCGACCGCGGGCCTCCCGGTGGCCGCCGTGGAGGAGGCCCGTACGGTGGTCGAGCGCGCCGACGGGCTGGTCGCGGTCACCCCCGTGTTCGCGGCCGGCTACTCCGGACTGTTCAAGATGTTCTTCGACACCTTCGACCCACACGCGCTGGCCGGCAAGCCGGTCCTCATCGCAGCCACCGCCGGCACCCCACGACACTCGCTCGTGCTGGACCACGCCATGCGCCCGCTGTTCACCTGGTTCGGCAGCGTGGTGGTGCCGACCGGGGTCTTCGCCGCGACCGAGGACTTCGGGGCCCCGGAGGAGGCGACCGGCCTCGGCCGGCGGATCACCCGGGCCGCGAGCGAGCTCGCCGGGCTCGTCGTCGCCACTCCCGACGCGGTGGCCGGGTTCACCCCCGGCGACCCGGCGGAGGTCGACGACACCGACACGCCGCTGTCGGTGACCAGTTTCAGCGACTTGTTGCGGGGGCATGACGGAACCCGCTGACAGCGCGTCCGGGAGGGTCATCGGCCGTTGCTAGAGTGCCGCCCATGGCGCTCCTCCCCGACGGTCCGACGGCCTCCCGCGCGGCCTGGACCCCTCCCCCCGTCGGCCACGCCTTCGCGCTGCGGGGGTGGTGCGGGATGTCCTTCAACCGGGGCCTCGTGCACTTCCACGACCTGCCGGCCGGTCAACGCGCCACGGACCGGACCCGGCGGGTCTTCGGCCATGTCGCCTCGGGCCTGGTCGCCTTCGCGGTGGACTGGCGGGGACGCCAGATCTGCGCCCGACCCGACCACGACGGCGGTATGGCGATGGTCGCCGACATCAGTACGGCCCGCCTCTCGACGCTGGCCCGGATGGAGGACCTGCGCGCGTGGCTGCTCGACGACGACGAATGCGACGACGCGGATCAGCTCTTCGGGCCGAGCGCCTTCCGGGCCTCGCTGCGCCACCATCGGCTGACCCGGCTGCGCGCCGACCGGTGCTTCGGTTATCGGGTCCCGCCCTGCC
>CAZGWN010000089.1:0-12712 GCA_964528755.1 uncultured Propionibacteriaceae bacterium | reverse complement strand
CGGACGTGTCGGACGAGGCGCTGCTGGCCGACCCGGAGCCCTGGCTCGGCCCCGAGATCGACCGGGTCGCCGCCGGCCGTCCCGCTGCCGGGATCGACCTGACCGACGCGTTGCGCCGGCTGGTGCCCTGGCCGCAGGCGGGCCGGCTGGACGAGCTGGCGCCGGAGCGGATCACCGTGCCGAGCGGATCGGCGATCCGGGTGGACTACCCGCCCGTCGACGAGCCCGACGCCCCGCCGGTCCTGGCGGTCAAGCTG
Organism: uncultured Propionibacteriaceae bacterium; assembly: GCA_964528755.1. Classification (GTDB taxonomy): domain Bacteria; phylum Actinomycetota; class Actinomycetes; order Propionibacteriales; family Propionibacteriaceae; genus Raineyella. The sequence continues at coordinate 12,455 of CAZGWN010000089.1, read as the reverse complement.
CAGGAGTGCTTCGGGATGTCCGACACGCCGCGGGTTGCCGGCGGGCGGGTCGCCGTCCTGCTGCACCTGCTTTCACCGGCCCGGCGGCCCCTGGCGATCACCGACGACCTGGCCTCGTTCTGGGTGCACGTCTACCCGCAGGTTCGCGCCGAGAACCGCGCCCGCTACGCCAAACACCCCTGGCCGGCCGACCCGCTCACCGCGCCGCCGCGGCGCGGCACGACCCGGTCCGGCCACTAGGCCGGTCCAGGGATCGTACGGCCCGGACCGCTGAGATCCGGGCCGCGTCCAGGCCCGCCCCCGGCCGTACGCCGGTAGACTGGGGCGCATCGACAGCGTGGTGGAGGTCAACCTCATGCCTTCCGTTCGACCGCCGGCCGTGGCCGGCACGTTCTACCCCGCCCGTCCGGCCGATCTGGCCAGCACCGTGACCGGATTCCTCGACGAGGCCCGTACCGGGGCCGAGTCCGGCCCGGTGCCGCGGGCCATCCTGGTGCCGCACGCGGGGTACATCTACTCGGGGTCGATCGCCGCCCGAGGCTACGTCCGCCTCGAGCCCGCCCGGGACACGCTGCACCACGCCGTCATCCTCGGTCCCACCCACCGCGTCCCGGTCGTCGGGTTGGCGCTGCCCGCGGCGGACGCGATGGCCACCCCGCTGGGCGAGGTGCCGGTGGCCGTCCCCGACGTCCTGCGTGGACTCCCGCAGGTGGTGCGCAGCGCCCGGGTCCACCGCGACGAACACTCCCTGGAGGTCCAGCTCCCGTTCCTGCAGACGGTGCTGGGCGACTTCGACGTGGTGCCGCTCGCGGTCGGTGACGCCACCGCGAGTGAGGTGGCCGAGGTGATCGAGGCCCTGTGGGACGAACCGGGCACGGTGGTGGTGATCAGTTCGGACCTGTCGCACTACCACTCCTACGACCGGGCGCGCGAAATCGACCGGGCCACGGTCGAGGCGATCCTCGGCCTCACCGGCCCGCTCGACCACGAGCAGGCCTGCGGCGCCTACCCGGCGAACGGCATGCTCCGCGTCGCCGTCGCCCACCACCTGCACCCGACCCTGTACGGCGCGTGCAACTCCGGCGACACCGCCGGCGACCGTGCCCGCGTGGTCGGCTACGCCAGCATCGGATTCCTGGAGGATGGACGATGACCGTCCACAAGCACCCCACCCCCCTCGCCCCGCCCGACGATGCCGGCACGGTCCTGCTGCCGCTCGCCCGGGCCGCCATCGAGGAGCGCCTCGAGGCCCGCGAACCGCGGGCGGCCGTCGCGGACCACCCCGACTGGCTCGACACACCGGGGGCGAGTTTCGTCACCCTGACCGAGGGCGGTGAGCTTCGCGGCTGCATCGGGTCGCTGGAGGCCCGCCGTCCGCTCGGCGACGACGTCCGCGCGAACGCCGCCAACGCGGCCCTCCGCGACCCGCGCTTCACCCCGTTGACCGCCGCGGAGCTGCCCCGGGTCCGGATCGAGGTGTCGGTCCTGTCACCGGCCGAGCCGATGGCGGCCCGCACCGAGGCGGAGGCGATCGCCGAACTGCGGCCCGGCATCGACGGGGTCGTCCTCGACGCCGGCCCTCGCCGGGCGACCTTCCTGCCCCAGGTGTGGCAGGAGGTGCCCGCGCCGGCCCGGTTCCTCGCGCTCCTCCGACGCAAGGCCGGGCTGCCGACCGACCTCTGGCGTGACTCGTGGCGGCTGTCGCGCTACACCGTACGGGCCTGGCAGGAGGACCCGCGATGACCGTACCGCTGACCCGCTCGGGGGCCTACCCGGCCCGGTGGTGGCACCGGACCTCCGACGGCCGGCTGCAGTGTGACCTGTGCCCGCGGGAATGCCGGCTGCGTGACGGACAGCGGGGTTTCTGCTTCGTCCGCGCCCGCGAAGGGGACCGGATGGTGTTGACCACCTACGGCCGCTCGTCCGGCTTCTGCATCGACCCGATCGAGAAGAAGCCGCTCAACCACTTCTATCCCGGCACCTCGGTGTTGTCCTTCGGGACGGCCGGGTGCAATCTCGGCTGCCGGTTCTGCCAGAACTGGGACATCTCGAAGTCCCGGCAGATGGACCGGCTCGCCGACCAGGCCTCCCCGGTGATGATCGCCCGGACGGCCCGGAAGTGGCGGTGCACGTCGGTCGCGTTCACCTACAACGACCCGGTGATCTTCGCCGAGTACGCCATCGACGTGGCACGCGCCTGCCGGACCGAGGGGATCCGTACGGTCGCCGTCACGGCGGGGTACCTCAACCCGGAGGCGCGCAAGGACTTCTTCGGGGTGATGGACGCCGCGAATGTCGACCTCAAGGGATTCGACGAGGACTTCTACCGGCGGCTCACCGGCGCGCACCTCGGCCCGGTCCTCGACACGCTCGTGTACCTGCGGACGCAGACGAACGTGTGGTTCGAGATCACCAACCTCGTCATCCCCGGTCACAACGACGACCCGGACGAGGTGCGGGCGATGTGCGAGTGGATCCTGCGCGAACTCGGGCCCGATGTGCCGCTGCACTTCTCCGCGTTCCACCCGGACTACAAGATGCTCGACGTCCCGCCGACCTCGCGCGAGACGCTGGTCCGGTGTCGACGGATCGCCCTGGATGTCGGCCTGCGCTACGTGTACACGGGCAATGTGCACGACCGCGACGGGGACGCCACCCGCTGTCCGGCGTGCGGGGCCGTGCTCGTCGAGCGGGATTGGTATGCCATCCGACGCTACCGGCTGACCCCCGAGGGGCGCTGCCCCGAGTGCCGGACGGCGATCGCGGGCCGGTTCGGCGAGCGGGCCGGGGACTTCGGGTCACGCCGGATCCCGATCAGGCTGGCGTCGTAGGGGTGCCCCGTGGGCGCGGGGCCGGGTGTCGGGTGCCGCGTCCGGTGTCGGGTGCCCTTCGGTGTCGGGGGGACTCCTCCGAAAGGTGGCCATAGGTCTGCCCTATGGCCCCCGGCGCAGAACCGTGGAGATCGCCAGGCGGCCTGGGGAACCGGAGGCGATCCGACCCGACGGAGGGCGCCGACGACTCGATGTGGATCTGGACGTGAGCACTGATTCACTCGTACGCCGCCGATCCCACTGCTCTCAACGGAAAAAGTCCGATCGGACGGCGGATGAGTGAACCAGTGCTCACCGGACGACAGCGACTGGCCCGAGGCACGCCCGACCAACCCGGGCGAGGATCCCACGCCCGCGTAATTCTGGCGGGCTCCATAGGGCAAACCTATGACCACAGTTCGGAGGGGTCCCCCCTCGCCGGAGTTCTCGTCCCACCGGCCGCGGGATCCGAGGAACGCCCGTCTCCATCCTCGGGGAACGCCCCGATGAGGGCGGCCAACAGCGCCGCGACACCCGGATGCTGCCGGCTCGACGAGCGTGAGACCAGCCCGATGGTCCGATACCGGCGCGGCGAGAGCTGCCGGGTGTGGATCCGGTCGGCCAGCGCCCGGGTGCTGCGCAGGGGCAGCAGCGCCAGCCCGAAGCCCGAGGCCACCAGCTCGGCCAACGTCAGCAGACCCTCGAACTCCCACCGGCGCGGGGGCTCGACCCCGACCCGGGCGAGCAACCGGTCACCCGCCACCCTCGAGCCCGCCCCGCGCGGCGCACACAGCCACGGCTCACGCGCCACCCACGGCCCGAGCCCGGCCAGGTCGAACGGTCCGTCGCCCTCGGCCAGCGGGTGATGCGGCGGGCAGACCAACACGTACGGGTCCTCCTCCAGCGGGACGACGTCGATGCTCGCGCCGGCCGGGCGCGGGGTGCCGCGCCCCCAGTCGACGACGGCGATGTCGGAATGCGCCGACCGGACCCGGGTCAGCCCGTCGGGGGAGTCGACCTCCAGGACGGTCACCCGCAGCGCCGGATGGGCCAGCACGAGGTCGGAGGTCGCCCGGGCGATCGTTCCGGCCATCGACGGGATGGTGCTGATGGTGATGTCGCCGGCCACGCCGGCGGCCGAGGCGAGCAGGTCGGCCTCGAGAGCCTCCGCATCCGACAGCAGGGGACGGGCGCGGGCCGCCAGCCGTACGCCCGCCGGCGTGAGCCGGGCGCTGCGGGCGGTCCGCTCCAGCAGCGGCACCCCGAGCTCCCGCTCCAGCGTCGCCAACTGCGCGGACACCGCCGCGGGGGAATAGGCCATCGCCGCCGCGGTCGCGGCGATGCTGCCGGTCTGCGCGAACCGGGTGAGCATCTCCAGGCGCAGGAGACTGAGCACGGCATCCTCCCGGAACGGCTGAGCATCAGATCACCCGATGCTCAGCATGGTCAATCGTTGCTTTACCGGATGGTAGCCGACGAACAGACTGGAAGCCATGACACCGGACACCACTCGGACTACCCTGACCGCTTCGCGCCCGACCCGGCCCGCACCGGCACGGGTCGTGGCCGCCACCCGTACGCTTCCCACCCCCGGCACCACCGGCCTCACGCCCCTGTCGACCGGGGTCTCCCCGACCTTGGCGATCGACGCGGAGGTCCGCCGACGCCGCGGGGCGGGCCTGCCGACGGTGGCGCTCGGGTTCGGCGAGGCGAGCATCCCGGTGCTGCCCGAACTGGTCGACCAGCTACGAAGGTACGCGGACCGGGCGGCGTACGGTCCGGTCGGCGGGATCGGGGAGCTGCGCGAGGCCGCCGCCGGGTATTGGACGCGCCGCGGGATCCCCGCCGCGGCCGACCGGGTGATCGTCGGGCCGGGCAGCAAACCGCTGCTCTTCGCGCTACTGCGCTCCCTCGGCGGTGCGGTCGCCCTGCCGAAGCCCTGCTGGGTGAGCTACGCCGCGCAGTTGGACCTGGTCGGCCAGGACGCCGAACACGTCGCCACGCCTGCCGGTGAGGGCGGGGTCCCCGACCCGGCCGTCCTGGATGCGCTGGCCGAGCGGCGGGCCCGGCAGGGCCGGCCGCTGCGGGCCGTCCTCCTCACCCTGGTCGACAACCCCACCGGCACCCACGCCCGGGCCGAGACGGTTCGGGCGCTCGTCGAGGTGGCCCGCCGCCACGACCTGGCCGTCATCAGCGACGAGATCTACCGCGACCTGCTGCACGACCCGGCCGACTCCGTGCTCAGCCCGGCGAGCCTGGCCCCCGAGCGTACGTACGTCACGACGGGCCTGAGCAAGAGCCTGGCCGTCGGCGGCTGGCGGATCGGGGTGATGCTCGTCCCCGACGTCGCGGCCGCCCGCCGGGTCCGCGACGATGTCCTCACCCTCGGAAGCGAGGTCTGGTCGGCGGCCGCGCTGCCGGTGCAGTACGCCGCGGCGTGGGCGTTCGACGAACCGGCCGTCGTCCGCGAGCGGGTTCGTGCCAGTGCGGCGTTGCACGGCACGATGGTCCGGGCGGTCACGGCGGTGTTCCGGTCCGCCGGGGCGTCGGTGGCCGAGCCGTCGGGGGCGTTCTACCTCTACCCGGTTTTCTCCGCGGGGCGTGCGGTGCCGGCCGCCCGCGGGATCCGTACCGGGGCCGATCTTGCCGGCCGCCTGCTGGCCGACCACGGGGTGGCGACCCTGCCGGGTGAGGCCTTCGGTGATGATCCGGAGCGGTTGGCGCTGCGGATCGCCGTGCCGACGGTGTACGGCTCGACCCCGGCCCAGAAGCAGCGGGCGCTGGAGAGCGACGACCCGGCCCGGTTGCCGTGGGTGGCCGCGAGCCTGTCCCGGCTCGGGGATGCGCTGGGGGCCGTCCGGGGCGTCCTCGTCGCGGCAGGCGGCAACGTCGTCGACGCGCCGGACGCCTGAGCTGGATGGACGCGCCCTACAGATCGCTCCCGCGCTGGCTGAGGTGCAGTTTCCTCAGCCGGTGCGCCTTCTTGTCGAGGTGTTCCTGCATCCGCGGCAGCAGTTGGTCCAGGAAGCGGATCGCGACCGGGATGTAGGGGCCCTTGTTGAGCATCACGCACTCGGCGCGGGCGGCGGTCGCCGCATCGGTCACCTCCGCCCGGGCCGGGCGGCCGCGCTTGGCCAGGTCCTCCAGCACCTGCGTGGCCCACGCCACCGGAACGTGGGCGGCCTCGCAGATCCACAGGATCTCCTCCTGGATCTCACCCATCCGTACGTAGCCGGCCTCGACGGCCAGGTCGCCGCGGGCGATCATCACCCCGACGTGCGGCGAGGCCATCGCCGCCAGCAGGATCTCGGGCAGGTGGCGGAAGCTGGTCATCGTCTCGAGCTTCACCAGGAACGGCAGATCCGGCCGACCGAGCCGGGCCAGCTCGGCGCGCAGGTCGTCCACGTCGCGGGCCGTACGGACGAAGGAGAAGTCGACCAGGTCGGCGTGTTCGACGACGAACGGGAGGATGGCCCGGTCCGTCTCGGTGAGGGCGGGCAGGTCGAGTTCGGTGTCGGGCAGGTTGATGCCCTTCTCGGCGGCCAGCCGGACGCCGCCGGGCCGCGGATGGGTGATCGCCACGTCCAAGTGGGTCGCCGACCGCGCCACCACCCGACCGGCGATCCGCCCGTCATCCAGCGACACGCGGTCCCCGATGGCCGTGTCGCGGAAGACCTCCGGCAGGGTGCAGCCGATGATCGGCGGGTCCTGACCGGGGTCGACCGGGGTCAGGTCGGCCACCAGCCGGACCCGATCGACGATCCGCAGCCGCTGGTCGACGGGCGCCAAGCGGCCCACGGTCGTGCGGTCGGCACCCACCTCCAGTGCCATGCCGGGAATGAGGTAGGCGGTGTCGGTGAGCCGGCAGGTCACCGCGGGATCGTCCGCATCGTCGGAGGCGATGCCGGTCACGATCATGGTGCGGCGGGACCCGCGGGTGTCGACGAATCCGACCGCCTCGCCCTCCCGGCGCCGGGCCAGCCACCCGCTGTCGGTCACCGGCAGGGTTCCCGGCGCCGTCTCCGCGGGGGTCACGTCGGGGACGAGGACGACGGTGGCCGGGCGCACCGGCCGGCCCAGCAGGTCGCGGTCGGGGCGGAAGCGGACCACCCGCGGGCCGGGCGCGATCGGCCCGGTCCGCAGCTTCGGGCCGGCCAGGTCCATGGCGACCGTCAGCCGTTGGCCCGAACTGCGTTGCAGGTCCCGGATCGTGGTGGCCATCGCCGCCCAGGCGTCCGGGCCGTCGTGGGCGGTGTTGATCCGGAACACCGACGCGCCGGCGGCGACGTACGACGCGATCAGGTCGGGCCGGCCGGCCGCCTCCGAGGGAAGGGTGACCATCACCCGGGTCGACCGTCCCGACGTGCCGGGGCCGAACAGCGCCTCGGCCGCCGCGTCCAGCCGGGCCGGTCCGGAGTCGAAGTCCACCGGCGGGGCGGCGAAGTCGGGGGTCGGCACGCCGGCCAGCGCCGCAGCGGCGCGGCAGGTGGCCTGCAGGGTGGCGTCGACGTGGGCCTCGCACCGACCCAGCGAGGACAGGCCGCATCGGGCCAGGTCGCGCTGCAACGCCCGCAGGTCGGTCGAGCGCAGGGCAAGGTAGTCGAGCAGGTTCTCCGCACTGGGCCGGTGGCGCGGGTGGACCCGGGACAGCGCGTCGAGGCGGTCCTCGCCCGACCCCTTCACTCGGGTGTGCAGCGTCAACATGTCCGCCGCCAGAGAGGCGGCGGAGTGCGTCGTCGACATGGCTCCATCCTAGGTCCTACCCGCCGTCGTAGGGCGTCGTACGGCGAGCCCGCACCCGCGTCCGGGGGGTGGGTGTCCCGGGTCGTGGCCGTGGCCGTAGATTTGGCCGCGACAGCGCCGTCGAGGCTTGATCCGGACGGCTCCACGAACCGGTCGGAGGGACACAAGTGAGTGAGTCGGCAGACACCGCGGCGGCGATCGCCGCCGGCCGGGCGGTCCTCGGCATCGAGTTGGGATCGACCCGGATCAAGGCGGTCCTCGTGGACGAGGCCGGACTCGCCATCGCCGGCGGGTCCCACGAGTGGGCCAACCGGCTGGTCGACGGCGTGTGGACGTACGACCTGGCCGACGTGGAGGCGGGGCTGCGGTCCTGCTATGCGGATCTGTCCCGCACCGTCCGGGAGACCCACGGCGTCGAGTTGACCCGGATCGCCGGCCTGGGGATCTCGGCGATGATGCACGGCTACCTCGCCTTTGATGCCGAGGGTGCCCAACTCACCGCCTTCCGGACCTGGCGCAACACCTCCACGGGGCAGGCCAGCCGGCAGCTCACCGAGGCATTCGGCTACAACATCCCTCAGCGGTGGAGCATCGCCCATCTCTACCAGGCGATCCTCAACGGTGAGGAGCACGTCGGCCGGGTCGCGCGGATCACCACCCTGGCCGGGTGGGTCCACGGCCGGCTCACCGGCCGGCACGTCCTGGGGGTCGGCGATGCCAGCGGGATGTTCCCGATCGACCCGGCCACCGGGACGTACGACACGTCCATGCTGGCCACCTTCGGGGACCTCGTGGCCGATCGGGGGTTCGACTGGCGCCTCGCCGACATCCTGCCCCGGGTGCTCACGGCCGGCGAGGGCGCCGGCGAGCTGACCGCCGAGGGCGCCCACCTGCTCGATCCGACCGGCACGCTGCAGCCCGGCGCGCCGCTGTGCCCGCCGGAAGGCGATGCCGGCACCGGGATGGTCGCCACCAACAGCCTGCGGCCGCGGACCGGCAACGTCAGCGCCGGGACGAGCATCTTCGCCATGGTCGTTCTCGAGGGCCCGCTGAAGAAGGTGCACGAGGAACTCGACATGGTCACCACCCCCGACGGGGCGCCGGTCGCGATGGCCCACTGCAACAACGGGACCTCCGACCTGGACGCCTGGGTCGGGCTGCTCGACGAGACGCTGCGCATCGGCGGGGTCGAGCTGGACCGCACCGAGCTGTTCGTCCGACTCTTCGGCGCCGCGCTGGAGGGTGATCCCGACGCCGGCGGTGTGGTGGCGTACAACTACCTGTCCGGCGAGCCGATCACCGCGACCACCGAGGGTCGGCCGCTGCTGCTGCGCTCCCCGAACGCCCGGTTCTCCCTGGCCAACCTCATGCGGGCGCATCTGTACGCCGTGTTCGGCACCCTGCGGCTGGGCATGGACATCCTGCTCACCGACGAGGGCGTCGGGCTGGACAGCCTGTACGCGCACGGGGGCCTGTTCAAGACCGCCGGGGTGGCGCAGCGGTTCCTCGCGGCGTCTCTCGACACCCCTGTCACCGTCGGTGAACTCGCCGGGGAGGGCGGCGCCTGGGGAATGGCGCTGCTGGCGGCGTACGCCTCGGTGTCCGACCGCGGCGAGACGCTGCCCGACTGGCTGGACCGGGTCGTCTTCGACGGAGCCGACCTGAGCACGCTCGCCCCCCGGCCCGAGGACGTGGCCGGATTCGAGGCGTACCTCACGCGCTACGGGGCCGGGCTGGCCGCCGAGCGGGCGGCCGCGGAGGCGCACGAGCTGAGGTAGGCGCGGGCCGGGCCCTTGACGCCCGGGCCCGGCCGGGACACACTGGCCGGTACGTACCGGATGGGACCAGGGCGGATGGGACCAGGCCGGATGGGACCAGGCCGGGCCGGCATGGTCCCGAGGTCCCGCGGGAGGACACGTGAGTGGCTCGACGCCCCTGAAGCCGGGTGCGGTGCCGAAGTACGCCCAACTGGAGGAACGTCTGCGGGGCGCCATTGCCGACCTCGAACCCGGTCGGCCGATTCCCTCGGAGCGCTCGTTGATGGACCGGTTCGGGGTCAGTCGTTCGACGGTTCGGCGGGCGATCGCCAACCTCGTCCGCGACGGCGTGCTGATCGCCCGCGGCGGGCAGGGGACCTTCGTCGCCGAACCGCGCGTGGAGTCGAACCTCCACCTGGCGTCGTTCACCCAGGACATGCTCCAGCGCGGCTGCGTACCCTCGACCGTCGTGCTGTCGCTGCGCCGGGAGGATGCCGACGGTGACGCGCTCGCGTTCTTCGGCTCCCGGCTGCCCGTGTGGTGCCTGGAACGGGTGCGCCGCGCGGACGGGGAACCGATGGCGTACGAGATCCAGTGGATCCGCCAGGAGCTGACCCCCGACCTGGGTGCGCGGGACCTGCGGGGATCGGTGTACGCGATGCTGGCCGAGGAGTACGACTGCGCGATCGACTCCGCCGACCAGGTGATGTGGGGCACCACCGCCGACGAGCGCCTGGCCTCCCTGCTGGACGTTCCGGTGGGGGCGGCGCTGCTGGTCTTCGACCGTCGGTCGCGCAGCCGTGGACGACCTGTGGAGGCGGTCCGGTCCTGGTATCGGGCCGACCGGTATCGCGTGCACATGAGCCTGGACGCGTCGATGCGGGGCTGAGGGGAGTCGATGCGCTGAGGTCGCCGGACTCGTGCGGGGAGCATAGGGCAAACCTATGGTCGACAACTCCGAGGGGACCCCCGTGCGCGCCGGGACGATCGGCTTCAGGCCTGACGAAGCTCCCGCCGCATCACCACCCGCGGGAACCCGCCGGAGACCGAGGTGGTGTCGGCCGCCCAGCGAAACCCGCCGGCCTCGAACAGCGCCCGCGTGCCGACGAACGCCATCGTCGTGTCCACCTTCTGCCCGCGACTGTCCACCGGATAGCCCTCGACCACCGGTGCGCCGCACTCCTTCGCGTACGCCACGGCCCCGGCGAGCAGGACGTGGGAGAGGCCCCGGCCGCGATGCCCGGGCCGCACTCGGAGGCACCAGATCGACCACACCGGCAGGTCATCGACCAGCGGGATCTTCCGCGATCGGGCGAGCGGCAACTCGGCCCGCGGTGCGACGGCGGCCCAGCCGACCACCGTCGAACCGTCGTAGGCCAGCACCCCGGGCGCCACCGGGCGGCGGGTCAGCTCGCGCACGTACTCGCCGCGGGCCGGGCCGACCAGCGAACGGTTGGTGGCGGCGGGGACCCGGTGGCTGAGACACCAGCACACCGACGACGTCGGGTTCTTCGGCCCGAGCATGGTGGTCAGGTCGGCGAACCGGCCCTCGGTCGCCGGCACGGTGCGAACCCCGCCCACCTCTTCCCCGGCGGGTGTCATCGTGCCTCCTTTCCCGGAAGACCCGCCTCGCGGGCCCGGACAATGGCCGCGACAACCACCTCCGCAGCGGACATGCCTCCAGTGTGGCGATCCCGGGGCGCGTACGGAACACCTGCGGCGATTCGCGCGTTGATACCGGAACAGATCGACCCGGAGGTGTGCCATGGATCCCGCCGAGCACGAGGCGAGCCGCGAGGAGGCCGCCGACGCTGCGGCGCTGGATGCCTACTCGCGGGTGGTCGTCTCGGTGGCCGACCGGTTGCTCCCGCGCGTGGCGGCCGTACGGTTCCGGGACCTCCGCGGTGACGAGGCGGCCGGATCGGCCGTCGTCCTCACCGAGGAGGGACACCTGCTGACCAACGCCCACGTGGTCGGGCACGCTCGCACGGGGGAGGCGCAGTTCGCGGACGGGACCGGGGCCGCCGTCACGGTCGCCGGACGTGACCCGCTCGCCGATCTCGCCCTGCTGCGGGCCGATCGGGGTCTCATCGCGCCGCCCGCCTATCGGGACGTGGACGACCTGCGGATCGGTTCGCTCGTGGTGGCCGTGGGCAACCCACTCGGCCTGGCAGGCAGCGTCACGGCCGGGATCGTCAGCGGGCTGGGCCGGGCGCTTCCGGTGCGGACCCGGACCGGGATGCGGCTGATCGAGGACGTCATCCAGACCGACGCCTCGCTCAACCCCGGCAACTCCGGCGGCGCGCTGGCCGACTCGGCGGGGCGGGTGATCGGCATCAACACCGCGGTCGCCGGGCTCGGCGTCGGCATGGCGGTCCCGATCAATGCGACCACCCGGCGGATCATCGCCGCCCTCATGCACGACGGCCGGGTCCGCCGCGCCTATCTCGGACTGGTCACCTCGCCGGCCGCGCTGCCGTCACGCTGGGTGGAGCGGACCGGTCACCGCACGGCCCTGAGGGTCGTCGAGGTCGTCCCCGGCAGCCCGGCCGCGTCCAGCGGGATCCTGCCGCACGACCTCGTCCTGGCGGTGCAGGGCCGGTCGCTGGGCGACGCCCAGTCGCTGCAGCGGATGCTGTTCGCCGACGCGATCGGAACCCGGCTGGAGATCACGGTGCTGCGCAACGGGGCGCTGGTGGACACCGTCGTGGTGCCCTCCGAGCTGGCAGACTGACGGACGAGGCTCCCCGGCCGGGGCCGACCTCGGATGACGCCTCAGTGGGGCATGTCGACGAAGCGGGAGTAGTGGCCCTGGAAGGCGACGGTGATGGTCTTGGTGGGGCCGTTGCGGTGTTTGGCGACGATGATGTCGGCCTCGCCGACACGGTCGGATTCGTCCTTGTTGTAGTAGTCGTCGCGGTGCACGAGCATGATCACGTCGGCGTCCTGTTCCAGTGAGCCGGATTCTCGCAGGTCGGACACCGAGGGCTTCTTGTCGTCGCGTTTCTCGGGGTTGCGGTTGAGCTGGGAGATCGCGATGACGGGCAGGTCGAGTTCCTTGGCGAGCAGTTTCATCTGTCGGGAGAACTCGGAGACCTCCAACTGGCGGGACTCGACCTTCTTGCCCGACGACATGAGCTGGAGG
>CAZGWN010000088.1:0-13206 GCA_964528755.1 uncultured Propionibacteriaceae bacterium | reverse complement strand
CGTCGTGGAACGTGCGTCCGTCCTTCAGCTTCACCGTGAAGTTCTGGTTGTCGGTCGTCTCGATGGACTCGGCCAGGTCCATCTCGGGGGCCGCGGTGTCGACGTTGTAGTGCACGAGCTTGGCGGTGATCGTATCGAGGATGTCGCCACCACAGGTCTCGGTGGTGTTCGACGGCACCAGTGCTTCCTGAGGGGTGCAGCCGCGGACGGTGATCTCACCGCCTTCCTGGCCGGCGGCCTGGTTCTCGGTCTGAGCGCTGGTGTTGCTGCTGCCACCGCCGCAAGCGGTGGCCAGCAGGGACACCGTCGCGATGGCCGCCACGGCGGCAGCGCGGACAGTGCGTCGCATACTTGGTTTCCCTCCTTGGTCGACATCGCGCCCGGCGTCCTTGCCGACCTCACGGTGTCTGTGTATCTCATCTCCTGTGCCCGGCATCGCCGAGCGCTCACGATTTTGGGCGACCCGGCAGCAGCGAACAAGCACAACTACGCAATGCGTAGCCTATGGAATCCGATTGTGACCTTTGTCTTTGGGTCGACCCGACTCCGTCACGGAATGGACATGAACAAACTGTGATGGTCGTCACGCACCGCATGCCGGCACGGCGGGCGCGAGCATCCCGGTCCGGATCAGCCCAGGGCCTTCCCGCGCTGCTCGGGCAGGGCGAGGGCGGCGGCCGCGGCCACCAGGAAGGCGGCGCCGAACACCCCGAAGGTGAGCAGATATCCGCCGGACTCTCCGCCGGCCCGGATCAGCCACGGCACCGACAGCGGGGCGAGGATCGAGGCCAGCCGGCCGAACGCGGCGGCGGCGCCGGTCCCGGTGCCGCGCAGCGCGGTCGGGTAGAGCTCGGGCCCGATCGCGTACAGGGCTCCCCATGCGCCCAGGTTGAAGAAAGACAGCGCCACCCCGGAACCGATGATCGCGGCCGGATGGGGCTCGCCTCCCATGATGGCGAGACCGAAGGCGACGGCGGCCACGGCGGAGCCGAGGAGGAACACCGCCAGGGTGAGCCGGCGTCCGATCGCCTCGATCGCCCAGGCCGCTGCCAGGTAGCCGGGGATCTGGGCGAGGGTGATGAGCAGCGTCCAGCCGAAGGACGTGGTCAACGTCACGCCTCGCCCGACCAGCAGCGTCGGCAGCCAGGTGAAGGCGCCGTAGTACGACAGGTTGATCCCGAACCAGATGATCCACAGCGCCGCCGTCCGGCCGGCCAGCGGCCGGGACCAGACCGAGCTGCCGGCGGTCACCGCCGCCTCGGACCGGATCGCCGCGTCGGCCGCATCCGGCGGGAGGGCCTCGGCGGCCGGGGCGAAGAGTCGACCCAGCACCGGTGGGGACGACTCGAAGGCACGCACGGCCTCCTCGGCCTCGTCATGACGGCCGCGCCGCTCCAGGAATCGTACGGACTCGGGCAGGTGGAGCCGCACCACGATCGCCCACAGCGCCGGCACCATGCCGAGCGCCAGGGCCCACCGCCAGCCGGCGTCGCCGAGCGGGATGATGAGATAGCCGATGAGGGCCGCGAGCAGCCAGCCGAGTGCCCAGAAGGCTTCGAGGATCACCACCATCCGGCCGCGGATCCGCGCCGGGGCGTACTCGCTGACCAGGGTGGACGCCACCGGCAGTTCGGCTCCGAGCCCGAGCCCGACGATGAACCGGAAGACGATCAGCGCCGCCACCGACCAGGAGATCGCCGCGGCGCCGGTGGCGAGCCCGTAAACCAGCAGGGTGAGCGCGAACACCTGCCGGCGCCCGATCCGGTCGGCCAACAGCCCACCGAGGCCGGCACCGACGGCCATGCCGACGAACCCGACCGAGCCGATCCATGACAGTGTCTCGCGATCAAGATGCCACTGGACCGCCAGCGCGGCCATCACGAACGAGATCAGTCCGACGTCCATCGCGTCCAGGGCCCATCCGATGCCCGAGCCGATGAGCAGCCGATGGTGCTGCCGGGTGTACGGGAGCCGATCGAGTCGGGCAGCCCGCGAGAGGTCCGTCGTCATGGCGGCAGTCTCCCATCCCCGGGGGACCGAACGTACGGAACGCATAGAGTGCCCCCATGACGACACGGGAGGTGCGGTTGCGGTGACGGGCCACCCACGGCGCCGGGGCCCGCGCGGCGGTACGACCGACACCCGCGCCCAGATCCTGGAGGCGGCCCGGGAACTGTTTGCCGCCGAGGGGTACGACGCCACGTCCATCCGGGCCGTGGCGCGGAGCGCCGACGTCGATCCCGCCCTTGTGCACCACTATTTCGGGTCGAAGTCCGAGCTGTTCACCCGGGCGGTGATCGACTCGACGGCGAATCCGGCCGAGGTTGCGGGCCGGATCAGCGCGGCCCCGCCCGATCGGCGGGGCCACGCGATGGTGGCGTTGTTCCTCTCGCTGTGGGATGCGCCGGCCAATCGGCGGGCCTTCACCGCGCTGGTCCGGGCGGCCACGGCGCACCAGCAACTCGCCGTGGCAACGCGGGAGTTCCTGACGGCCGAGCTGCTGGGCCGGGTGCTGGTGGACGTCGATGCGTCGCAGCGGGCCACCACCGGTGCGCTGATCGCCTCGCAGATGGCCGGGCTGGGCATCACCCGGTACGTGTTGCAGGTCCCGGGTATCACCGAGGCCCCGGTCGAGGTGCTGATCGAGCGGGTCGGCACCACGATCCAGAACTACATCGACGCCGGGCGGACAGCACCGGTCCGCGAACCGACCGTCGCACCCACCCACGACGGGCCGGCCGACACGGGCGGACCGGACGACGACGGCCCACCCCGGTGACCGGGATGGGCCGCGTTGATGCGCTCGTCGGGGCTCGTCAGAGCGCCGCGCCGATACACTCGTCGGGGCTCGTCAGAGCGCCGCGCCGATGCGTTCGGAGAACTCGACGAGGCGGTTGGAGAAGCCCCACTCGTTGTCGTACCAGCCGAGCACCTTCACCTGGCGATCGACGACCTCGGTCAACGGGGCGTCGAAGATCGTCGAGTGCGGGTTGCCGGTGATGTCGCGCGACACCAGCGGGGCCTCGGAGTACTGCAGGTAGTGCGCCAGCGGCCCCTCGGCGGCCGCCTTGAACGCGGCGTTGACCTCGTCGGCCGGCACGGACCTGTTGAGCACGGCGGTCAGGTCGGTGATCGATCCGACCGGCACCGGCACCCGCAGCGCGAAGCCGGTGAGCCGGCCGTCGAGCTCCGGGATGATCTTGCCGATGGTCCGGGCGGCGCCCGAGGTGGTCGGGATGATCGACAGGGCGGCGGCCCGGGCGCGGCGCAGGTCCTTGTGCGGCGCGTCGTGCAGGCGCTGGTCGCCGGTGTAGGCGTGCACGGTGGTCATCAGGCCCGACTCGATCCCGAAGGCATCGTTGAGGACCTTCGCCAACTGGGCGATCGAGTTCGTGGTGCACGAACCGTTGGAGAACACGTCGCCCGCGGTCGGGTCGAGCTTGTCGTCGTTCACGCCGAGGATGAACGTGGGCACGTCCCCCTTGGCCGGCGCGGACACGACCACCTTCTTGGCCCCGCCGGCGAGGTGGGCCCTGGCCTTCTCACCGTCGGTGAAGCGGCCGGTCGACTCGATGACGACGTCGGCGCCGACCTCACCCCACGGGATCGCTGCCGGATCGGGCTGGGCGAAGACCTTGATCTCCTTGCCGTTCAGGCCGATGGACCCGTCACCGGCGGCGACGCCGTCCAGGTGGCCCCACAGGGAGTCCCATTCGAGCAGGGTGGCCAGGGTCGAGGCGTCGGTCAGGTCGTTGACGGCGACCACCTCGACGTCCGCGTCGTTCTGCAGCGCAGCACGCAGGTAGGTCCGGCCGATCCGGCCGAATCCGTTGATTCCGATGCGCAGGGTCATGCTGATACCTCTTTCGGTGTAGGTGTCGCTGACGGTACTGCCGGTACGACGTCGCCCAGGGCACTCTCAGGAGGAGTGACCGGCGGGTACGCCGCACGAGTGGGGGTGGTGCGGGGCGGCGGGACCGCCGCAGCCCGGAGCAGGGCGCGACCGCCCATGATCGCCGCGTCGTACGCCGCTTGCGACTGATCGGCGCGGCCCAGCACGAACGCTCCCTGGACGATGGCCGACAGGGCCGCAGCCAACTCATCGGGATCGGTGTCGGCGCGCAGTCGGCCGATGGCGGCCGCCTCGCGCAGCGCGTCCGCGAGCAACCGACGCTGCACCGCGAACGTACGGGCGATCGGGGCCAGCAGCTCCGGGTCGGCCACCACCTGCGGGTCCTGGGTCATCCGACCCACGCGGCAGCCGGCCAGCGCCGCCCGGGGGCGGGCGAGGAACCGGTCCACCCGCTCCACCGGGTCGTCCGTCCCGACCAGCCGCTCGTGAAGACCGGCGACCATCTCGTCGCAGGTGCGGGTGAGCGCCGCCAGGGCCAGGTCACGCTTGCCGCGGAAGTGGTGGTACATGCTGCCCTGCCCGACGCCGGCCGCCTGCATGACGGTGCGGGGGCTCGTCGCCGCGTACCCACGCACCCACAGACACTCCTGCATTGCGGCGACCAGGCGGTCGCTCGCGCTGCTCCGCCCCGCGACGGGGCGTTCGACGGAGTGTCGGGTGCTCACGGCCCCAGTGTACATACCAGTAGGTACAGAATCCAGAGAGCGGGGGGACGACCTCCGTGCCCGGCCGGCGCGGCCTCACTCCCCCAGGTACTCGTCCAGGTCGCGCCGCAGTCGGGTCGCGTCGCGGAACTGGATCGCCCTCAGTCCGACCGCCCGCGCACCCTTGACGTTCGTGGGCCGATCATCGACGAAGACCACGTCCCCGGCCTCCCGGCCCAACTCGGCGAGCACCGTCAGGAATACCGCCGGGTCCGGCTTGACAGCGTGCAGGCGGGCGCTGAAGAAGCGCGCCTCCATCGAGGCCAGCGCGGGCAACCCGTCGACGGCCGCGGCGATCGTCTCGGGGGCGTTGGAGAGCAGCGCGGTCGGCACCTGCCGATCGATCAGGTCGAGCAGCACGACGACAACATCGCCGTTGAGGCGCAGCCAACTGGCCACATCGAGCTTGGTCAGCTCCGCGACCTCGGCGGGCTCCAGGTGGCGCTCGGTGATGCCATCCCAGTACTCCGCGTCGGAGAGCTCGCCGGCGTCGTACGCCTGTCGATCCCGCCAGTAGCGGCGGGAGAACGGGTCGGGCCGCATGCCGGCCGCCCGCGCCATCGCCACGACATCCTCCTCCTGTTGGGGCAGGCTGAGGACCTCTCCGTAGTCGAACAGAACGAGCACGTCACCAACTCCTCTGCGGGGACTTCCTGCGACACACGCTAGTGCTGCGCGCGGGAACGGTCGTCGTGGGGTGGAGTGTCTAGCGTCGCTCGCGCTCCCACGGGGAGGCTCCCAGCAGCATGCTGACCACGGAGATCACGAGCCCGCCCCACAGGGCCGGCCAGAAGCCGTCGACCGACCACCCGAGGCCGAATTGGGCGGCCAGCCACGAGGTCAGCAGCAACATGGCGGCGTTGATGACGAGCACGAACAGGCCGAAGGTGATCACCACCAGGCAGCCGGTGAAGGCGTGCACGATGGGCCGGACCACCGTGTTCACGGCCCCCAGGATGAGGGCCACGAGGGCGACGGTGATGACCCGTTCCTGGGTCCCCTCGGCGGAGACGACGATGCCCGGGACAAAGTACGTCGCCGCCGCGACAGCCAGGGAATTGACCAACCAACGCCAGATCATGGGCTCCATGGTGCCCGTCGATGCCGCGGCGCCGAAGGGGGATGTCACCCACCCGACCCCCCATCCACGCCCTACCGGGCCGGGGTGGGCAACCAGTCGATCCACCCGCCGTGGGCGCCGACCCGGGCCAACGGCCGCCCGTCCAGGGCCAACACGAACCCGGGCCGCGTGTCGGCGCCGACAAGCCGGTCGCGAACCTGGGGCACCACACGTTCTCCCTCGCACGACAGCCAGCGCGCCCCCAGTCCGGCGACCAGCGACCCGAAGGCGGCCCGACGGCCCCGGGGAAGGTACGACAGCGTCGCCGTGTGCATGACGACCACGGTCGGCGCCAGCTCGCGGGCGTCGGCGACGACGGCCGGCAGCTCCTCCAGCGCGTCCCCGGTGACGACCGGTACGTCGCGGGCCGCCACCACGTCGAGGGCCTCGCGCAGACGTACCTCCCGTTCCTCCTGGCCGGGCCAGACCAGGCAGCCGAGCCAGCGGCGTACGGCGGGGTCGCGCGGATCCAGCGGAGCGATGTCGATGCCGACCCGGTGGGCGATGTCGGGCAGCCCCCAACGGCATTCCACCGGGGTGGCACCGGAGACGGTGCAGTCGATGAGCGGGCGGCCCTGGCCCAGCTCGACGGCCTCCTCCCCGATCCGATAGCGGAAGGCGTACGCGTCGGGCACCAGGCACAGTCCCGCCGAGGACCCGACCTCGATCAGCGCGATCGGGCCGGGCAGCCCGGCGAGCACCGGCAGGTGGCCGGCGGTGCGGGCAGCCTCGTTGGTCTGGGTGGAGTGCTCCATGATCGCAGTGCGCAACTCGCCCCAGTGCGCACCGATCCACTCCGCCAGATCCGGGCCGGGTGCCAGCGGCGCCCCGAGCCAGCGCAGGCCGGCCAGGAAGAGCTGGGGCTGCCGCTTCATCCCCGGCAGCGTGTCCAGGCGGTCGATGACCGTAGGAGTATCGGCGACCCAGCGGCACACCCGGGTCCAGGTCGGCGACGAGTCGCGGGTCTCCTCGGCGAACCAGCGATAGATCGACGCGATGTCGGCGTCGGCGTAGAAGTGACGTCCCATGGTCCCCTCACAACCAGTCGCGGCGGCGGAACATCACCCACAGCAGGACCGTGCTGATGGAGATGATGACGACGCTGGCGACGAAACCGACCACCGACCCGTAACCCCAGAACGGGATGTTCTGCCCGAACCAGCCGGTGATGGCGGTCGGGACCGCGATCACGGCGGCCCATCCGGCGAGCTTCTTCATGATCTCGTTCAGCCGGGAGTCCTGCAGCGACAGGTTGGTCTCGAACATCGTACTGACCATGTCGCGAAGCGACTCGCTCCACTCGCCGGCTCGGAGCACATGGTCGTAGAGGTCGTCGTACCACGAGTCGAGCTCGGTCCGGTGGGTCGATCCGTGCCGCAGCAGCGCGTTGACCACCTCGCGCATCGGCAGCACCACGCGGCGCAGGGCGACGAGGTCCTGGCGCAGCCCGTAGATCTCGCGGATGAACGCCCGGGTGGCGCGGTTGCGGTCGAAGAGCTGGTCCTCCAATCGCTCCGCCTCGTCGTCGAGCTGCTGGATGGTGTCGAAGTGGCCGTCGACGACCACGTCGAGCAGTCCGTGGGCGAGCGCACCGGCGCCGTAGCCGAGCAGGTCGGGATTGTCGGCCCACACCCGCTCCACCTGACCCATGTCGAGGCCGGCGTCGAGCCTGATGGTCACCAGGGCCTTGGGGGTGAGGATGCCCGAGACGCGGCTGAGCCGGATGCGGTGCCGGGTCGGCAGGCCCGGCTCGCGGTCGAGCAGCGTCGTCGCGTACACGGTGAAGAAGAGGTAGTTGTCGTGCCGGGTGACCTTCGGTCGTTCGTACGGGGCGAGGGCATCCTCGACCGCCGTGGCCGGCAGCCCGAGGTCGGCGACGAGCGCGGAGAGTTCCTCCTCGGGCGGACGCAACAGGTCGACCCACACCAGCGTCGACGGATCGCGGACGGCCGCGGCCACCTCGTCGGGCCTGACATCGTTGTCGACCATGACCCCGCCACGCCAGGAGCGGCTCGTGGCGATGCTGTTGATGTCGGTCACACCATGGTCATATCAGAGTCGACGGGGTGATATCAGAGTCGACGGGGTCATATCAGAGTCGACGGCGGGCCGGCGGCTGGTCTCCGGGGCTCGGCTGCCACATCCCGTGCGCCGGCCGGACCCCGCTCGGCGCCGGTCGGGCCGGGTGGGGGTCCGCCGGCACGGGGCGGGCGGGCTCGACGCCGACGGGGCGGGCGGGCTCGACGCCGACGGGGCGGGCGGGCTCGACGTCGACGGGGCGGGCGGGCCGAGGGACGGCGGGGACCGGGCCGGCCGGCCCGGGGCCGACCGACTCGGGACCGATCGGCACCGGCCGGGCGGCCTCCGGATCGTGCGCCGGCGGGGTCTCCTCGCGAGGAAGCAGGCCCGGGATGACCTGGCCGGGCCGGGTCACCGGCAGCGAGCTGGTCATCACCAGACCGAGGACGAAGTAGAACCCGAGGGCGATCCGGAAGGCATTGGCCGGGTGGTCGGCAAGGCTCATCACGGCGAAGCCGAACAGGCCCGCACCCGCCGCGGCGGCGACCCGCGATCCGCCGAGCGCGCTGCGCCAGATCCTCCAGGCGGTCAGGAGGGTGACGGCGACCACCGCGAGAAAGCCGAGCCAGCCGGCCTCCACGAGCCAGTTGAGCCACGTGTTGTGGGCATGCTGGAACTGCATGTCGCCGGGAATCGCCTCGTCGAGCAGGGCCCCGGCGCGGCCCACGCCCACGCCGAGCGGGTGGCGCACGGCGAGTCCCACGGCCTCCGTCCACACCTGGGCCCGGTTGCCGACCCCGGCGACCAGGACGACGACGACGGCGGCGAGAAACCCCACGCCGATGAGGACGCTGCCGATCCGCAGTCGCCGCCCGGTGGGCCGGCGCAACACGACGACGGTGAGGGCACCCAGCACGGCGGCCGCGATTGCCGCGCGCGACCACGTGTCGACCAGTGCCAGGTAGCCGAGCGCGACGACCAGGTAGCCGGTGATCCGCACGGTCCGGTTCAGCCACTCGTCGACCGCCAGCCAGGCCAGGGGCAGGCAGAGCAGGAGGAAGGCGGCCAGCAGGTTCGGATTGGAGAAGGTCCCGATCACCCGGACCAGGGCGCCGGGCTGTTCACAGCTGTAGGACATGCCGCTCAGCGGGGCGCGGCAGAATCCCGTGGGCGTCTCGTTGGCGGCCTGGCGCAGCGCGGTCAGCGCGCACACGGCGACCGCGAGCAGGCCGAGCACCATGGCGGCGCGGTGGGTGTCGGGATGCATCCGACGCACGATGACCACCAGGTAATAGAAGGACACCCCGGTGAGCACCCAGCGCCACGACGACATGCTCTCCCCGTTCCCGAAGGAGGCGACGAGCGAGGCGACGACCAACACACCCATCGGGATGTCGAGCCACGTCCGCCACATCGACGGGGCCGGGGCGACCAGCACCCCGCACAGCAGACCCAGACCGATCAGCGCCCGCGACGGGGTGACCAGCCAGAAGATCGTGCCGTCGGGCAGGATGTCGGCGACCGATTCGAAGAAGACGAGCCCCATGCACAGCAGCGCGATGGTGGTGAGGATCCCCCGCCAGGGCCGGCGGGCGGCGAACCACCGTGCCGTCGCGACCGGGACCGCACGGGTCGGCCGATCGGCGCTCCGGCCGGCGGGTTGATCCGCGGCCCGGGCATTCGTCGAGTGGGTTGTCCCCCGCTCGATCGTCTGCGTCGGCACCAGCGTTGCAGCCGGGTTGGAGATATCCACGCAACATACTTTCCACGAAGAGGTGACGCCCGCACGGATTCACCGTGAACGGTCGGTGACACCGAACCGTACTCTGGGCGGCCTGCGCGCCCGAGGAGCGGCCACCTGATCGGGCCCGTCCGGATCCGGGTGGCCGAGCCGTGTGTGACAATGCGGGCCGTGACGATCACCGCAGCAGCAGACGGGTCCTCGCTCGGCAATCCCGGGCCGACGGGCTGGGCCTGGTACATCGACGACGACCACTGGGCCAGCGGCGGTTGGGCGCAGGGCACGAACAACATGGGCGAACTGAAGGCGGTTCTCGATCTCCTGCAGCAAACCGCCGACCGGGACGAACCGCTGCGGGTGCTGTGCGACAGTCAGTACACGATCAATGCCCTGACCAAGTGGCGGGCCGGCTGGAAACGGCGCGGCTGGCGCCGGGCCGACGGGAAACCGGTGCAGAACGTGGACCTGATGAAGGCCCTCGACGAGGCACTCCAGGATCGTACGGTGACGTTCGAGTGGGTCCGCGGGCACGCCGGGCACTCCCTCAACGAGGCGGCCGACCTGCGCGCCCGCGCCGCAGCGACCGCGTTCCGGCGAGGCCGCAGGCCCGATCCCGGCCCCGGGCTCGGCGGGGAGCCGACCGGGCGCGGGGCCGAGGATGACGCCTGGGCCGACGACGGCGAGGCGGACACGGACCTCGGGCAACCCGACCTGTTCGCAGACGTAGCCTCCCCTGCCCTGGACGTGCCCGCCACCGACCAGGTCGTCCGGCTGGAGGGGCACCTCCATGCCGCGCCGGTCGCCGAGAATGCGTCCGACCTCGCCGCCTGGCTGCATGCGGGCTGGTTCCGGGTGGATGCGGACGGGTCCGTACGCTCCCGCGCGGACCTGATGAGCGGCGTGCTCACCCCCGACGTGTGCCGCATCGATGTGATCGAGGCCCGCGAGCTGCCCTCCTCCGATGTCGTGCTGCTGTGCCGAGGGCTCACCGACGCGGGCAGCACCATCCGCACCAGCCTGTGGACCCGCGAGGATGGCCAGTGGCGGCAGCGCTTCGAGCAGGTGACCCCCGAGGGTGCGCAGCCCTGAGGTGAGGGTCAGGCACGACCCGCATCGGCGCGGTTTCGCACGCGAAGGCACAATGTCGCCATGAGCTCCACGCAGGAACCCGCCCGTCGCCGGCCGGACTGGGCCACGGTGCCGAATGCGGTCACCCTGATCAGATTCGGGCTGCTCGTGCCGGTGTGCTACCTGCTCGTCACGGCACCGGCCGGTTCGCTGCTCGCGGTCGTGTTGCTGGTGGTGTGGGCGTCGACCGACTGGATCGACGGATTCCTGGCTCGGCGACTGAACCAGGTCAGCCGGACGGGCGAGGTGATGGACCCGATTGCGGACCGGCTCGGGATCGGCGCGGTCGTGGTCTGTCTGGCCGTCGCCGGGAGTCTGTCGTGGTGGGCGGTCGGCATCATCCTCGGGATCGACCTGGTGACCGCGTCGATCGCCGGCCGAGCCGCGGCCCGCGGTCAGATCCACGTCCGCCCGATCGGCAAGGTCCGCACCGCCGTGATGTTCTTCGGCATCGCGGCACTGGTCGCCGCCCTCACCTACCTCCCCGGCCTGGCGATCATCGGATCGGTGCTGATCTGGATCGGGGTGGTCCTGCATGTGGTGGCCGGCGCCGGGTACGTGGTGGAGGCGCGGAACCTGCGCGCGCTGCCGCGCGGCTGAGGGAGCAGACGGCCGAGGACCGAGCGGAGGCGGGCCCACGGACCGGAACACCCCCTCCCCGACGGGGTGGTGGGCCTAGACTCCGCTCATCCCCGCGCAGAGAGAAGGTCAGCGTGCGCCTCAGGACCATGGTCAGCGGCAAGATCCACCGGGCCCGGGTCACCGCGGCCGACCTCGACTACGAGGGCAGCATCACCGTCGATGTGGCGCTGCTCGACGCCGCCGGCATCCTCCCGTACGAGCGCGTCCAGGTCGTCGACCTGGCCAACGGGGAGCGGCTCGAGACGTACACGATCCCGGGAGAACGCGGATCGGGCGCGGTGCAGCTCAACGGTGCGGCGGCCCGCCTGGTCCAGCCCGGGGACCTGGTGATCATCATGGCGTACGCGCAGGTGTCCGACCCGGTGCCGGCCGACTGGCGACCGCGGGTCGTGCTCGTGGATGCCGCCGACAACACGATCCGGCGGGTCCTGACCGGATCCGGCACCCGCGACCCGCTCCCCACCGACGGGACATCCCCCGTTCCGGTCGGGAGGTGAGCGTGCGGACGACGCTGGCCCGGATCCGGGCGATGCACGACGCCGGGCAACGCATCGTCATGGTCACCGCCTACGACTACACCTCCGCGCAACTCGCCGAGCGTGCCGGCATCCCGATGGTCCTGGTCGGCGACTCGCTCGGCATGGTCATCCAGGGCCACGACTCGACCCTGCCGGTGACGATGGACCAGATGGTCTACCACACGGCGATGGTGAGCCGCGGGTGTGCGAGCCCGCTCATCGTCGCGGACCTGCCCTTCGGGTCCTACGCGGTGTCCGACGACGCGGTCCGTGCCGCCGTCCGGCTGATGGCCGAGGGCGGCGCCGGGTCGGTGAAGCTGGAGGGCGGGCGCAGCGTCGCCGGCACCGTCCGCCGGATCGTCGAGACCGGCATCCCGGTGGTCGGACACCTGGGCTTCACACCGCAGTCGGTGCACCGGATCGGCGTACGGGTGCAGGGCCGCGACGAGGCCCGGGCGCGGGCGCTGCTGGAGGATGCCGTGGCCCTGGAGGAGGCCGGCGCCTGGCTCGTCGTCCTCGAGCTGGTGCCCGCTCCACTGGCCGCCCTCATCACCGACACCCTGGGGGTTCCGACCATCGGCATCGGTGCCGGGGCCGGCTGCTCGGGCCAGGTCCAGGTCTGGCAGGACCTGCTCGGGTGGTATTCCGACTTCGTCCCCCGGCACACCCGCCGCTACCGCGAGCTCGGCGCGGAGGCAGTGGCCGGCCTGCGCGAATGGGCCGACGACGTACGGTCGGGGGCCTTCCCCACCGACGAGCACTCGACCGGCCTGGAGCCCGAGATTCTCCACCGGTTGCGCCGCGAGGCGCCGCCCGAAGGCCCATCACTACCCGAAGGGCCATCACTACCCGAAGGCCCACCACTACCCGAAGGACAGCCATGATCGTCGTCACCACCCGGGAAGAGGCCCGTGCGGCGCGGGCCCGACTGGGTCGGCTCGGATTCGTCCCCACCATGGGCAGTCTGCACGCGGGGCACCTCAGTCTCGTCGGGGCAGCCCGACGGGACAACGAGGCCGTCGCCGTCTCCGTGTTCGTCAACCCCACCCAGTTCGGCCCGAGCGAGGACCTGGATGCGTACCCGCGCGACCTCGACGGTGACCTGGCCAAGCTGGAGGCCGCCGGGGTGGATCTCGTCTGGACGCCGCGGACCGCCGACATCTATCCGGACGGGTTCGACACCTGGGTCGCCCCGGGCGCGATCGCGACCCGGCTCGAGGGGGTCGCCCGGCCGACCCACTTCCGCGGCGTCACCACCGTGTTGTCGGTGCTGTTCCACGTGCTCGACCCGCAGTTGGTCTACTTCGGCCGCAAGGACGCCCAGCAGGTCGCGGTCGTCAAGGCGATGGTGCGCGACCTGGGCTTCCCGGTGCAGGTCGTCACCTGCCCGATCGTGCGGGAGTCCGACGGGCTGGCGCTGT
>CAZGWN010000087.1:0-13587 GCA_964528755.1 uncultured Propionibacteriaceae bacterium | reverse complement strand
GCCTGGGCGCTCACCGAGCCGGTCAACATAACCCCGAGGTCGACATACCATCGCCCGCAGCCTGCTCGAGACCGGAGGATTCAGACCCCAACTACACCGTGGATTGTGAAGAGCCCGTTTATCGAGTACATGATGAGTGAGGAAGGGCAGAAGGCGACTTCCGAGGTCACCGGGAATATCTCGCCGTTGATGGCCTATTCCACCAAGGGCTACAACCACGTGCAGGGCAAGAACGGGCCGTCGAGCTGGGAGGTAGTCGACTCGTTGGCGCCGGTTGAGGGCAGGTTCGGCTACACCACCGTCAACTCGCAGCCGACCACGGACCTGACCAACCAGGCGAGTGCTTTCGTGCTGGGGTCCACGTCACTCGAAGATGCTGCAGTCGGGGCGGTCGAGTCGGCCAACAACGAACTGTCCAAGATCCAATAGTCGGTCTCGACCGAGTGTGGGGGCCCGCTGCTTCGAGCGGAGCAGCGGGCCCTCGCCCGTCTTGAAAGGTCCCCAATATGTCAGGAGAGTCCATCCGGATTCGTCATCCGCGCCGGACGAGTTCCGACGCGGTGGCAGGCTGGACATTCTTGAGCCCGTGGATCATCGGGTTCGTATTCTTCAGCGGTCTGCCCATCTTCTTCAGCTTCCTGCTGAGCCTTACCCGGTGGAACATGCTGGGCGACCCGCAGTTTGTCGGCCTGGAGAACTACCAGAATCTTTTGTCGGGAGACTCGGAGCTCCTGCGGACGCTGCAGGTGACGTTCGTGTTCACCATCATCAACGTCGCGGTGACGATCGCGATGTCGCTGTTGCTGGCGGTGTTGCTCAATCTCAATGTGCGGTTTACTCCGGTCTTCCAGTTCTTCTACTATGTGCCGACGATCATGCCCTCGGTGGTCATGACAAGCGCCATGATCCTCATCTTCAACTCCCAGTTGGGGATCGTGAACTACATCATGCAGAGCTTGGGTGTCGCGTCGCCCCCGAACTGGACCGGAAGCTCCACCCTGGTGTGGGTGGTGGTCGGGGTGGCCTCGGTCTACACGTTCGCGACCGGCCAGGCGATGCTGGTCTTCTCGGCCGCCCTGAAGGACGTGCCGGGGGAGCTGTACGAGGCGGCGTCGCTGGACGGGGCCAACTCGTGGAATCAGTTCTGGCGCATCACGATCCCAGCGATCTCGCCGATGTTGCTGTTCAATACGGTGGTGGCCACGGTGAACTCCTTCAACGGCTCCTTCGCCCTCCTGTTCCCGCTGACCGGAGGCGGCCCGGGAGACGCGACGAAGGTGATCAGCCTGTTGATCTACGAAAAGGCCTTCCGTACGTTCTCCATGGGTGAGGCGTCGGCGCTGGCGGTGGTGCTGTTTGTCATCGTGGCGGCGATCACGGCAGTGCAGTTCAGGTTGAGCGACAATTCGGCGGCGGAGTGAGGAACGAACAATGAAGCACAACGTTTCCCGCGGCACCCGAGTGGCGCAGTACGTCGTCATGACGCTGGTCGCCGCGTTCATGTTCTTTCCGATCTACTGGATCTTTGCGAACTCGCTGAAGACCCTGCCCGGCATCTCGGCGTATCCACCGGAGTTCTTTCCGACGAATCCACAGTGGAGCAACTATGTCGAGGTATTGACCGAGTCGAACACCTTGATCTATCTGCGAAACTCGCTGATCCTGGTGGTGTTCAACACCCTGGGCACGCTCATCTCGTCGTCGATCGTGGCATATCCGCTGGCCCGCCTGCGGTTCCGGGGGCGAGCGGTGATATTTGGTGTCATCCTGGCGACGATGATGGTACCGCAGGTGACCCTGATCGTCCCCCAGTATCTCCTGTTCCGCTCGTTCGGATGGCTGGACTCGTTCTGGCCGATGATTATTCCGAGCTTCTTCGCGCAGCCCTATAATGTGTTTCTGTTCCGACAGTTCTTCGTGTCGATCCCGAAGTCGCTGGACGAGTCGGCGATGCTGGACGGATGTTCCCGGTGGCAGGTCTTCACCAAGGTGCTGCTGCCGCTGGCGACGCCGATCTTCATCACGGTCGGAATCCTGTCGGCAAGCTTCTGGTGGAATGAACTCTTCACGCCGCTGGTGTTCATCAACTCGGACAACCTCAAGCCCCTGACCGTCGGGGCCCTGACAGCGTTCCAGATCGCCGGCACGAACGGCCAGATCGCGTGGAACCTGCAGATGGCCTTCGCGATGGTCATGGTGATACCGCCGACGCTCCTGTACCTGTTTGCATCCCGCTACATCACGCAAGGCATCAAGACCAGCGGCCTGAAAGATTGAGGACAGTATGAGCTCAGCACATGGGCAGGCGTCTGATCAGCCCCGGGTCACGATCGACTCGCCTTTCTGGAACCGCTACCGGCGGATGACGGTCGAGCGTGCCCTGCCTTACCAATGGCGGGTACTGAACGACGACGAGCCGGTGACCGCGCCGAAGGGAACGTCCTTCGGGGAGATCTCGGGCAACCAGTACAGCCACTCGGTGGAGAATCTGCGGATCGCGGCGGGCCGGGCGAAAGGGGAGTTCCGCGGCCAGCCGTTCCAGGACACCGACGTCTTCAAGTGGCTGGAGTCGGCCAGCTATGCCCTGGCGGCGGACGATGTCGCCGGATCGGCGCTGGCGGAGTCGGTCACGGAAGCGATCGACCTGATCGCGGATGCTCAGGCTCCGGACGGCTATCTTGACACCAAGATCCAGGTCGACCTGCCGGACCAGCGGTTCCGCGGTTTGCGGTGGAGCCACGAGCTGTACACGATGGGCCATTTCATCGAGGCGGCGGTGGCGCACTACACGGCCACCGGGTCGGCCCGCGCGCTGGACATCGCGCGCCGGGTGGCCGGCTGTATTGATGACAACTTCGGGCCGGAGGAAGGAAAGCTGCACGGGACCGACGGCCATCCCGAGGTGGAGTTGGCCCTGGCGAGGTTGTACGAAGCGACAGGGGAACGTCGCTGGCTGGAACTGGCGGCGTGGTTCATCCGGGTTCGGGGCGCGGATCCCGACTTCTGGGGCGCCCAGGATCGGGCCGGCGGGCCGCAGTTCTATGACCTCGACTTCCCTGCGACCTATTTCGTCGCGGGCCGGCCCGCGGTGGAGATGGAGACCGCCGACGGCCATGCGGTGCGCCTGATCTACCTGATGGCCGCGATGGCCAAGGTGGGGCGCCTGCTGGACGATCCGGCGATGCTGGCGGCTGCCGAGCGGGTGTGGCGCGACATCGTGGCGCACCGGATGTACATCACCGGCAACGTCGGGTCGACGGTGGTGGGTGAGGCCTTCACTTACGACGATGATCTGCCCAACGACGCGGGGTATGGCGAGACCTGCGCCTCGGTCGGCATGGTGTTCTACGGGGCGGCGTTGATGGAGGCCCGTCCGTCGGCCTCGATCGGCGACGTCATCGAGACCGAGCTGTTCAACGGGGTCCTGGCCGGCGTCGCGCTCGACGGCCACAGCTACTTCTACGTCAACCCCCTCGAGGCGGATCCGACGGCTTCGCTGCAGAATCCGACCAAGCGACATGTGCTCACCCGCCGGGCCGGCTGGTTCGACTGCGCATGCTGCCCGGCCAACCTGACCCGGTTGGTGACGTCCCTGGACCGCTACCTCTATACGGTGCACGAGGACGTGATCTATGCCCACCAGTTCGTCGGCAACACGGCCGACTTCGGGGAGGATTTGGTGGTGCGCCAGGTCCAGGCCGGCGTCGGGTACCCGTGGACCGGTGAGATCCGGTTCGAGGTCGACAATCCCGGGCGACTGGACCGTCGGCTGGCCGTACGCATCCCGGGCTGGGCGCAGGGCTGGACTTTGCAGGTTGACGGTCAGCGGGTCCGGCCGGAGCCGGAGGACGGGTTCGTCTTCGTCGACATCGGTGCGGCTCACACCGAGATCGGCCTCAGCCTGGACATGACCTCGCGATTGGTCCGGGCAGCGCCGAGGGTGCGGGAGGACGTCGGCCAGCTCGCCATCGCCCGCGGCCCGGTGGTCTACACCCGCGAAGAGGCGGACAACGTCGCTCCGCTGTGGCTGGACTCGGTGTCGGCAGCGGCGGCCGTGCGGGAAGCGTACGAACCGGACCTGTTGGGTGGTGTCGTCGCGCTGGATGTCGATGGACAGCGGATCGAGGAGACCGGACCGGACGACAGCCTGTACCGGACCGCGGTCGGGTCGCTGCCCTCGCGGTCGACCAACCTGCGGATGATCCCGTACTTCGCCTGGGCCAACCGGGACGAGGGCCAGATGGCGGTCTGGATCCGGGAACACTGAGCCGGCGGCGGTGGGCGGGGCGCTACAGCCCCGCCGCCTTCGCCCCGTACTCGGCCTCCTCGTCGGTGAACCCCTCGTACGTCAACTGGTCGAGCAGGTCGTCCCGTGAGTAGTCCTGGACATCGAGGTACTCCTCGGCCTTCTTGGCCGCCTGTTCGTTCCAGTCGGTGCCGAGCGAATCCACCGCGGCGGTGGCGTCCTCCTTCGAGAACCCCTCGTACGTCAACTGCTCGATCAGGCTCTTGCGGGAGTAGGCCGAGTAGCTGAGGTAGTCCTTCGCCGTCTGGACGGCCTGATCGGCCCCGTTGATGTCCGCCTGGTCGGCCCCGTACGTGGCTTCGTCCTTGGTGTAGCCCTCGTACTCCAGTTGCTGGATCAGGCCGTCGCGCGAGAACGACTGAGTGCTGAGGTAGTTCTTGGCCGACTCCGCGGCCTGCTCCTTCCAGTCGACGTTGAGCTGGTCGACGGCGGCCGTGGCGACGTCGGCGGAGAATCCCTCGTACTGCAGTTGTTCGATCAGCCCTTTGCGGGAGAACGCCTGGCTGGCCAGGTAGGCCTGCGCAACCCCGGCCGCCGCCTCCTGTTCGGCCGATCCCTCGTCAGGGGTCGGGTCCTTGGTCGACGGGTCGGACTCGGGTGTCTCGACCGCCGCGGACGCCGTCGCCTCCGGCTCGGGCGTGGACTCCGACTGTGCCGGCGTGGGCGTCTCGGACGGCTCCACGCTGACGACGACGCTCGGAGACGAGGCGAGCGGCTCGGCCACGAACTGGTCGCCGGACCCGGTGGGCGCCAACACGCCGGACACCGCGCCCGCCACGATGAGCGCGACGCTGACGAGCGAGGCGATCGTCACCTGCTGCCTGGTGCCGCGCACCTTGAGATGATCACGATCGGTGGCGTTGCCGGTGAGGGTCAGCAGGAGGTCGATCAGCGCCCATATGCCCAGGCCACCGACGGTGACCAGCTTGGCGACGCCGGTGCCGATCTTGCCCAGGTAGAACCGGTCCGCGCCGACAACGCCGAGGAAGAGACTCAGCAGCCAGGTGGTGAGGAAGTCCTTGGGCGAGACCGGATCCTGCATCGGCGCGGTGCCGGCCGCTGTGGCGTAGGGATACGCGGCCGAGGAGGACGGCGCGGCCTGCTGCCAGTCCTGGTACGGGTCGGCGTCCGGATAGTGCGGAACAGCCGGCTGCTGTGGAACGGCCGGATACTGCTGGGTCTCCTGGAAGTCCGGATAGCCCGACCCGGCGGGCGGAACCGTCCCGAATGTTCGGGTGGTGTCCTGGTCGGTGGTGTCCTGGTCGAAGGCGTTCGGATCAGCGGCGGCGGAGAATCCCGGAGAATCGGCAGTGCCGCCCGGGTGATCGGCGGGAGCGGCATTGCGCTGCTGGTGGGTCCACGCCAGCCCGTCGTAGAAACGCTCCATCCCCGGCTGCCAGGGATCGGGATACCAACCCGCCGGCGCGCCCCCCGATGTCGATTCGCTCATGGTGCCCTCCCCGATCCGCCCCACCACTCCGCCGCGGAGAATACTCGCCGAATATGCCAGGAATCTTTCCGAGCACCATCTCGGGACGGGTCCCGAGGACAGCGCCGTTACGCCGGAGGACGGCCTGGCGCGATGGTCGGGATGATGCCAGGACTGCCATCCAGAACGCAGACGGGCAGACGGCGCCCGCTGATCACCCCTCGATCCTCCGCGCCAGCAGCTCGATCACGAGACTCCCGACGAGTTTCGGCGGCAGCGCCTCCACGAGCGCGAGGACCGGCGCCATGTCGCCGAGGGCCGCATCGCCGCTGAGGCCGACCCGCTGGATCATCGCCGCCGCCGTGTCCGCATCGACGCGCCGGCTCGGCGCGTGCCGAGCAGCCTCGCCGAGCAGGTCCGCCGCGAGCGCCGCACCGTCGAGGTGCGGCATGCCCCGAACGTCGTCCGCGGCGGCGCGCGCGGCGCGCTCGAAGTCCCCCGCCACGCGCTTGGTGACCGGCGTGATCGTCACGTGCGCCGTCGCGGGGAGGATGCTGCCGTCGGGCTGCGGGCACCGCGGCTGGTGCTGCACGATGAAGCCGTGCCGCCGCATCGCGTCCGCCCAGTGGTGCGGATCGACGCGGTCCGCCTCCGGCACGTCCGGATCGGTCGCGACCGAGAGCATCGGCCCGACGGGGTCGCCGACCACCTGAAGCCCCTCGATCCGTTCGAGGGTCTGTCGGAGACGCCCCCACGAGGTCGCGATCGAGGTCGTGAGCTCGCGGAACCCCTCGGGTCCGAGCACCGAGATGATCGCCCAGGCCGCCGCCAGCGGCGCCGCGGACTTCGACCCCAGCAGCGTGGAGTTGACGACCGGGTATCCGGGCCACGTGCTTGTCGCGAACCACTGATGCCGCTGCCGATCGCGCCCGCGCTGCAGGAGCACCGACACGCCCTTCGGCGCATATCCGTACTTGTGGAGATCGGCCGACAGGCTGGTCACCCCGCGCACGCCGAAGTCCCACGGGCCGCTCGGCGCCCCCGGCTCGTCGCGATCCCAGAATCCGAGCGCGAAGCCACCGAGGCAGGCGTCCACGTGTACGGGCACGCCGAGCTGCGCGGCGTGAGGGGCGACCTCGGCGATCGGGTCGATGCACGAGAACGGGTAGCAGGGCGCGCTGAGCACGACAAGCGCAGCATCCTGCCCGAGCCTGCTCACGAGGTCGTCGGGATCCGGCCTGCCCGTTCCGGGATCGACACTCACGATGTCGAGCGTCACGTCCAGCAGCGCCGCCGCCTTGCGGAACGCGGCGTGCGCGGTGATCGGCATGATCACCCGCGGCGTTCCGGAGCCGCCCGCAGCCCGCCAGGCGTCGCGGGCGGTCTTCACCGCGAGCAGGCAGCTCTCCGTCCCTCCCGTCGTCGCGGTGCCGACGACGTCGTCGCCGCCGTGGAACAGTCTCTTCGAGAAGGCGACGACCTCGCGCTCGATCACCGCGACCGAGCGGAACGTGGTCGGGTCGAGCCCGTTGACCGGCTGCATGCGCCGGATCGCCTCGGCGGCCAACGCGTCGATTCTCGGATCGCCCGAGTCGTACACATAGGCGAGCATGCGCCCGCCGTGCGCCGGGGCGTCCTCCTGTCGGAGCCGCTCAAGCCGACCGAGCACCTCTTCCGGCGCTGTCTTCCACGTCAACGTCGTCCTCCGCCTCGTTCGTGTTCGTGCCGTCGATATCCGACCGTCGCAACTCGTAGCGTACGAGGAACAGCAGGCTCGCTGCGGTGAGCGCGACGCAGCTGCGCCTCCTCTCCTCGGGGCTCCAGAGTTCTGCACTGGTCCTCGACTCTCTGACACCGAAGCCGCGACTCGTCCACGACTCGGACACGACAGACGGTGGGCCTGGCGGCCTCCCGTCCACCGGCCAGAAGCGGAGTCGCCGCAGTGCCGGTGACCTGGGCATTGAGGACCGGAACTGTCCTGGACCGCCCCTAGGCTCGTGGTCATGGTGCACACCAACTCGATCCGGCCCTTCACCCTCGACATCCCTCAGGCGGACCTGGACGACCTGCACGCACGACTCGACAGGACCCGCTGGCCCGCCGAGCTGCCCGGCGACGACTGGAGTCGCGGGGTGCCCGTGACCTACCTGCGCGACCTGGCCGCCTACTGGCGTCATCGCTACGACTGGCGCAGCTTCGAACGTGAGCTGAACACCCACCCGCAGTTCACCACCGAAATCGACGGTCAGACCATCCACTTCTTGCACGTGCGCTCTCCCGAGCCGGATGCGCTGCCGTTGATCCTCATCCACGGCTGGCCCGGCTCGTTCGTGGAGTTCATGGATCTGATCGGGCCGCTGAGCGACCCGCGTGCCCACGGCGGGGATCCCTCGACGGCATTCCACCTCGTGATCCCCTCCAATCCCGGAACCGCCCTGTCCGGTCCCACCCGGGAGCCCGGCTGGGATCTGGGCCGGGTGGCCGGCGCATACGCCGAGCTCATGGATCGGCTCGGCTACGACCGGTACGGCGCCCAGGGTGGCGACACCGGATCCGTGATCGCCCCCCGCCTGGGCCTGCTCAACCCGGACAGGGTCATCGGAGTCCACGCCAACGGGCTGGCCTCCTTCGTGCCCGTCGATCCCGCGGATCGGGGCGCGTTGACCGAAGCCGAGCGGCAGCGGCTGTCCACCCTGGAGTACTGGGGCAGCGAGGGTTCCGGCTACGTCGCGATGCAGACGACGAGGCCGCAGACCCTGTCGTACGGCCTGAACGACTCGCCCGTGGCGCAGCTGGCCTGGATCGTGGAGAAGTTCAAGGAATGGAGCGACCCGGCCGCGGAGCTTCCCGAGGACGCCGTCGACCGGGACCGGTTGCTCAGCGATGTCACGCTGTACTGGCTGACCGGCACCGGAGGATCCTCGGCGAACAGCTACTACGAGACGGCCCATGCGGGGACGTGGAGTGCCGGTGAGCGTTCCGAGGTGCCGACCGGTGTGGCCGTTTTCCCCATGGACACCTCGATCCGGCGCACCGTCGAGCCCGAACACCGCGTGGTCCACTGGAGAGAGTTCGATCGCGGAGGCCATTTCGCCGCGATGGAGGCGCCGGATCTGCTGATCTCCGACATCCGGGACTTCTTCTCGCAGCTGCGCTGAGCGCACCGCCCGGCCGGGTGGTCAGGAAGGTGCCGGACGCTCAGCGCGTGGGAGACTCAGCCATGCCCGCCTACCTTGCCGTCCTGCTTGCCGCGGTGTTCTTCGGCACCACCGGGACCGCGCAGGCGCTGGCGGCCGTGGACGCCTCGCCGCTCGCGGTCGGGGCGACCCGGGCCCTGCTGGGCGGGGTGCTCCTGGCGGCCATGGCGCTGCGCGGGCGCCGTGCCCCTGGGCGCACAGTCCCGACCACCGGCCGCACGTCCGCGCTGCTGCTGGCGGTCGTCGGCGGACTGGGGGTGGTCGCCTACCAGCCGACGTTCTTCCTGGGGACCCGCATGAACGGGGTCGCGATCGGCACGGCCATCGCGCTGGGCTCGGCCCCGATCCTCACCGGCCTGGCCGACGGGCTGATCCACCGGGCCCTGCCGGGCCGGCGCTGGGCGATCGCCACCGCGCTGGTCGTCTGCGGGGTCTGCCTGGTGGGTGACCTGCCGGGCTACCTGGTCGGCGGGATCGGGGCGATCCATCCGCTGGGCCTGGCCGCTTCGGCGGGCGCGGGCGCCTGCTACGCGCTCTACACCCTGACCAGCAAGGCGATGATGGAACGCGGCTGGCCCTCCGACGCCGCGATCGGGGCCGGGTTCGGCGCGGCCGCGGTGTTCAGCATCCCGGTCCTCCTCCTGGCCGGGACCTCCTGGCTGGCCACCCCGGCCGGGATCGGCCTGGCGCTGTGGCTCGGGGTGGTGACGATGGCGCTGGCCAACGGGCTGTTCGGGTGGGGGCTGTCCCGGCTGCCCGCCCCGACCGTGTCCACCCTGACGATCGTCGAGCCGCTGACCGCCACCCTGCTCGGCGTGCTGGTCCTGCGCGAGTCCCTCAGCGCCACGGCGGTGGTCGGGATGGTGCTGCTGGTGGCGGGCATCCTCGTCCTGACCCTGCGGCGTCCGGTGGCCCGGCGGACCGGGCACGGAGCGGTCATGTCACGATGAGTGCCAACTTGTGCCCGGACCACAGGCTCCGGCCCCGACCTCGACAGCCCGGCCCCGACGGAGGTGCCCATGCGCGTGGATCTCACCCGCCTGGCCCGCGGCGGTGAGGACGGCGTCGCGACCTCTGCGTTCCCGGGTCCTCCGGAGAGCGGCAAGGATCTGCATCGGCTGAGGGTGCTGCGCCGCATCGTCGCCGACGGTCCGATCTCGCGGGTGGAGCTGTCCCGGCGGACGGGCCTGGCACCGGCCACCGTCAACAGGCTGGTCGCCGGCCTGGAGGGCCAGGGCCTGGTCGTCGACGCGGGGGAGGACCTGCGGACCGGGGGGCGCCCGTCGCGCCTGGTCGCGTTCAACCGCACCTACGGCCGTCTGCTCGCGGTGGATGTGGCCGACCGGCACACCGACCTGGGCTGGTTCGACCTGACCGGCGACCTGATCGAGCGGCGCCGGCTGGTGCCGAACCCGGCGTCGGGCGAGCCCCGGGTCGAGCACACCGTCCGCGCCGTCACCTCGGCCGTGGACGGGCCGGAGCGGCCGCCCGTCCTGGCGGTGGGGGTGTCGGTGCCGGGCCCGGTCGACCGGGACGGCGAGGTCGTCTTCGCCCCGTCGCTGCGCTGGCACCATGTGCCGCTCGCCGAGCTGTTGCACGAGCACACCTCGCGGACGGTGGTGGTGGAGAACGACGCGAATCTCATCGCCCTGGCCGAGTACCTCGACGGCGCGTGGGGGACGGCCCGCTCCCTGGTCTGCATCGCCGTCTTCGACGGCGTCGGCTCGGGCATCGTGGAGAACGGCCGGGTCTGGCGGGGCGCCTCGGGCACAGCCGGCCAGTTCGGCCGGATGCTCACCGAGGTGGGGTCCTTGCGCCACACGTACGAGGGGTTCGGGGACCTGGAGTTGAGGCTGGGCCGGGCGGGCATAGCCCAGCGGGCGGCCCGGCAGTCCCTGGTCGACCTCGCCTCACCCGATCCGCTGGCCGACCTGATGCACGCGGTGCGCGACGGGGACCCGGACGCGACCCGCTTCCTGGACGAGGTGCTCGACGAGTACGCCTTCTCGTTGGTGAACGTCTGCGCGATCCTCGCCCCGGACGTGATCACCTTCTCCGGCGCCTTCGCCCCCTTCGCGCACCTGGTGCTTCCCGGGCTGCTGGCCCGGCTGCGCCAGCAGGTCGCCGACGTGCCCCGGCTGGTCACCGCCGCCACCGGCCAGGACGGCCCGCTCCTGGGCGCCGCAGCGTCGGCGTTCCAGGCGGCCGGCGGGCTGGCGGGACTGATGCGCTGAGCCGTCCCGACAACCGTTCGGCATCAATTCCGTCGAAGGGGTGTTGCCGACGCGTCCTGTGGCCGTACTCTAGTTGAACGGACTTGTTTTCAGCGTAAAAAGAAGCCACGTTCAGTTCAAGGAGGAACGAACATGCGCAAGCGCACGAGCGTCCGGATGGGCATCGCCCTGGTTGCGGTCGCGTTCCTGACTGCCTGCAGCTCACCGGCCACCCCCGGCGGGGAGCCGGCCGAGGGCGGCGAGGGGCCGTTCACGATCGGGGTGAGCAACGCCTTCGTCGGCAGCGAGTACCGCACCCAGATGATCGAGGCGATCGAGACGGTGTTCGCCGACTACCAGCAGCAGGGCGTCGTCGACAGGCTCATCCTGGAGAACGCCGACACCGATGTCAGCGGTCAGATCCAGCAGATCCGCAACCTCATCAACCAGGACGTCGACGCCATCATCGTCGACCCCAACTCCGCGACCGCCCTGGGCGCCGTCTTCGACGAGGCGATCGGCCAGGGGATCAAGGTGTACGCCATCGACCAGGCGGTGGAGTCCCAAGGTGTCCTCAACGTGGGCATCTCCCAGGAGGCCCTCGGCGAGGCCAACGCCAGTTGGTTCGCCGAACAGGTCGGTGACGGCGCCCGGATCGTCACCGTCGAGGGTGCCGCCGGCAATCCGGCGACCGACGCGCGCTGGGCCGGTGCCGAGAAGGTCTTCCAGGCCCACGACATCGAGGTGGTGGCCCACGGCGACGGCGGATGGGACCAGGCCACCGGCCAGACCGTGGCCACCGACCTGCTGGCCGCCTACCCCGACGTGGACGGCATCTGGACCTACGACGGGATGGCCCAGGGGGTCCTGCGCGCGGTCCAGGCGGCGGACAAGGTCGACTCGATCGTCGTCTCCGGTGAGGCCCGGGTCGGCTTCATGCGGATGTGGAACGACCTGCGCGACACCGAGTTCGCCAGCGTGGGCATCGTCAACCCGCCGGGAACCGGCGCCACCGCCCTCCACTTCGCGATCAACCAGTTGCAGGGCAGGGAACTCGATCCGTCCCGGGTGACCGACGGCCACACCATCGTCCTCGACCTGGCGCCGGCAGTCACCAACGAGAACTTCGACCAGGAGTGGGCGAAGGTCTCCGACCAGCCCGACACCTACGTCATCGACTCGGTGCTCAGCGCCGAGGAGGTGTCCGGATACTTCCTGCAGCCCTAGTCCCCGACGATCCTCGCCAGGCATCCGGTCGGAAGGGAGCACAGCAGATGGCGACGTTGG
Organism: uncultured Propionibacteriaceae bacterium; assembly: GCA_964528755.1. GTDB lineage: Bacteria > Actinomycetota > Actinomycetes > Propionibacteriales > Propionibacteriaceae > Raineyella. The sequence continues at coordinate 1,155 of CAZGWN010000087.1, read as the reverse complement.
AGATCAGCGGTGTGGACAAACGGTTCGGGGGCGTGCAGGCCCTGCGCGACGCGAGTCTGCAGGTCGAGTCGGGGGAGGTGCACGGACTGCTCGGCCCCAACGGGTCCGGCAAGTCGACCCTCAACAAGATCCTGACCGGGGCCGTGCGCCCCGACCGGTGCACCATCCGGATCGACGGCCGGCCCGTCACGATCGACGGGCCGATCGCCGCCGGCCGGCACCGCATCGCCGCCGTCTACCAGCACCTGTCCCTGGTCGGGCAGCTGAGCGTGTTGGAGAATCTGGCGCTGGGGGTCGAGAGTGACGTCGCCGGATGGCTGACCCCGCGCCGGCAGCGGCTCCGGGTCCAGGCCGTGCTGGAGCGCCTCCGGCCGGCCCTGGAGCCGGGCGTACGCCTCGACACCCGGGTGGAGACCCTCGAGCCGGGCACCCGCCAAGTCCTCGAACTCGGCAAGGCCGTGCTGCGTGATCCGCGGTTCCTGGTGCTGGACGAGGCCACCGCGTCCCTGCACCGAGACCAGGTGGCCCTGGTCTTCTCCTTGGTCCGCGAACTCACCGCCGAGGGAGTGGCGGTGATCTTCGTGTCCCACCGGATGGAGGAGATCAGCGAGTTGTGCCGGCGGGCCACCATCATCCGCAACGGGACGAACGTCGCCACGGTCGACGTCGCCGCGACCAGCGGGCCGCAACTGGTCCGCCTGATGGTCGGCGACGTCCCCCTGGCCGACGCCGCCCGGCGCCCCACCGCGGTGCCGCGAACCGGGCCGCCGGCGCTGGAGGTGCGCGACGTGGAGACCTCCCGGCTGCACGGCGTCTCACTGCGGGCCCTGCCCGGCGAGGTGATCGGCCTGGGCGGGCTGCAGGGCCAGGGGCAGTCGGAGCTGCTCCGGGCCGTGTTCGGGGCCGACCCGATCCGATCGGGCACCGTCGTGGTGGCAGGCCGCCCCGTGCGCCCGGGTGATCCGCGTCGGGCGGTGCGGGCCGGGCTGGCGCTGGTGCCCGGCGACCGGTCGAGCCAGGGCTTCTACGCCCACCGCTCGATCCTGGAGAACCTGTCCAGCGTGACCTTGGGCCGGCGTGCGTACGGGCGGCTCGTCCTGGCGATGCGGCGGGAACGCGCCATGGCGCAGGCCCAGGTGCAGGCCCTGCAGATCA
>CAZGWN010000086.1:0-15100 GCA_964528755.1 uncultured Propionibacteriaceae bacterium | reverse complement strand
CGTCGGTCCGGCTGGACGTCCGACGCATCGAGACGCTCAAGGACGGCACCGACATGGTCGGCAACCGGACCCGGGTCAAGGTGGTGAAGAACAAGGTGGCCCCGCCGTTCAAGCAGGCCGAGTTCGACATCATCTACGGCGAGGGCATCAGTCGGGAGGGGTCGCTGCTCGACATGGGGGTGGAGACCGGCATCGTCCGCAAGGCGGGCGCCTGGTTCACCTACGGTTCCGACCAGCTCGGTCAGGGCAAGGAGAACGGCCGCAAGTTCCTCAAGACCCACCCGGAGGTGGCCCAGGAACTGGAGGACAAGATCAAGGGCAAGATGGGTCTCGGCCCGAAGACCGAGGGCGCTGAGCCCGCGGAGCAGGCCGGCCCCGCCGAGGCCGAGGAGGACATCGACCCGGTGACCGGTGAGGTGAAGTTCTGAAGGCGGGGGCGCGACGCGCTCCGGGTCCGGAGGACAATCCGGACCCGGAGGCGGATCCGTACGCAATCGCCCGCGAGATCGTCCTGTCCCGGCTCACCGATCGGGCCCACTCCCGGGCCGAATTGGCCACGGCACTGCACCGCCGCCACACCGATCCGGACGTCGCGGAGGCGGTGCTCGACCGGCTCACGGAGGTCGGTCTGGTCGACGATCGGGCCTTCGCGGTCGCGTGGGTCGAGTCCCGACGGTTGCGCAAGGGTCTGTCGGTACGGGCACTGCGGGCCGAGCTGACCCGGCGCGGCGTCGCCCGCGAGATCCTCGACGATGTGCTGGCCGGGACGGATCCGGACGAGGAACTCGCAGCGGCCGTCGCACTCGTCCGGCACAAGGCCCGGACGATGACCGCCCTGGCGCCCGAGGTCCGCCGGCGCCGGCTCACCGGGGCCCTGGCCCGGCGAGGGTTCACCGCCGAGATCTGTCGCCGGGCGCTGGCGGAGATCGACGAACCCGGAATCGACGAACCCGGAATCGACTGGTCTGCGAGCGACCCCGGTGGGGGGTGACGTCGGATTTGGTGCTGATCGCTAGACTGCCGCCCAGAGGGTTGTGCAGTGAACCTCCACCCCCCGAGTCACGTTCCCCCGGTCCGTACGGGCCGGGTCGACGATAGTCACCACGGGTCCGGTCCGTCCCGGGTCCCGCCTGCCTCCGGCCGGCCTGTCTCCGCGGACAGCGTCGGCCATGCGTGCGTCTCGCCGTGGGCGTGCGTCTCGCTGTGGCACCCCTCCCGAATGCGCAGGTCCGGAGCCGAAGGGAGAGTGCCATGGATGCGGGTGCCGGGATCGTCACGGGTCTGGTCGTCGTCGGCGTCCTGCTGGTCGCCCTTCTGGTCGCGGTCGGGTGGGTGGTCGTCGTGCTGCTGCGTCGCCGGGGATCGGGCGAGCCCTCCCCCGCCCAGCTCGAGGCCGTGGCCCAGTTGCGGTCCCGGGCCGAGGAGGAGATCCGGGCCCTGCGGGAGCAGGCCCGGCAGGAGGCGGACGGCCTGCGCTCCGAGGCCGGCGCCGTTCGCAGCGACGCCGACGCCTACCAGCGCACGGTGCGGGAGGAGGCCGACGGCTACGACCGGATGGTTCGGACCGAGGCCGACCAGTTGCACGCCCGTGCCCAGGCCACCCTGCGCAAGGCCGAGGAGAGCCGCCGGGCGGGGGAGCGGCTGCGGGACGAGGCGACCGCATGGGCCGGCGCCCAGCACGACGAGATCCGGGAGGTTCGGCTCGCTCAGGAGCGGCGCGAGCAGCGGCTGACCGAACGGGAAGAGCGGCTCGACCGCGACAGCGCCACCCTCGCCGACCACCGTGCCGAGCTGGACGCCCGCCGGGTCACCCTCGACGAGCGCGAGGCGGCGCTCGCCGGCGCCGAGGACCAGCGACGCGCCGCACTGGAACAGGTCGCCGGACTCACCGCCGACAAGGCCCGCGAGGAGGTGCTGAGCCGGGCCGAGCAGGATTCGCGCCGTCAGGCCGCGATCCTCGCCCGGGACATCGAGGCCGATGCCCGCCGCACCGCCGAGCGCCGTGCCCAGGCCGTCATCGTCGAGGCCATCCAGCGCCTCGCGCCCGACCAGACCGCGGAGTCGGTCGTCTCCACGGTGGACCTGCCCGGTGACGAGATGAAGGGCCGGATCATCGGCCGGGAGGGCCGCAACATCCGCTCCTTCGAGCAGATCACCGGCGTCAACGTCCTGATCGACGACACGCCCGAGACGGTCCTGCTGTCCTGTTTCGACCCGGTGCGCCGGGAGGTGGCCCGGCTGACGCTGACCGAGCTCGTCGCGGACGGACGGATCCAGCCGGCACGGATCGAGCAGGTCCACGAACGGTCCCGGCTGCGGATCGCCGACCGTTGTCGCCAGGCCGCCGAGGAAGCCCTCGTCGACGTCGGCATCTCCGACCTCCACCCCGAACTCGTCGCTCTGCTCGGCCGGCTGCGCTACCGCACGTCGTACGGTCAGAACGTGCTCAAGCACCTGGTCGAGTGCGCCCACATCGCGGGGGTGATGGCCGCCGAGCTCGGGCTGGACGTGGCGACCTGCCGACGCTGCGCCTTCCTGCACGACATCGGCAAGGCCCTCACCCACGAGGTCCAGGGCCCGCACGCGGTGATCGGCGCCGAGGTCGCCAGGACGTACGGGGAGTCACCCGACGTCGTCCACGCGATCGAGGCCCACCACAACGACGTCGAGCCGCACACCGTCGAGGCCGTGCTCACCCAGGCCGCCGATGCGATCAGCGGCGGGCGCCCCGGTGCACGGCGGGAGTCCCTGGAGTCCTACGTCCGCCGGCTGGAGCGGCTGGAGGGCATGGCCGCCGCCCACGAGGGCGTCTCCAAGGTGTTCGCCATGCAGGCGGGCCGCGAGGTGCGGGTGATGGTCGAGCCCGACGCCGTCGACGACATCGGCGCTCAGGTCCTGGCCCGTGACATCGCCAAGCAGGTCGAGGAGGAGCTCACCTACCCCGGCCAGATCCGGGTCACCGTGGTCCGCGAGTCCCGGGCGACGGAGGTCGCCCGCTGAGCCCTACTTCCGCAGGGGCACGTCCGGACCGTCGGCGCGTTCCTCGATGTTGACCGTGTCGATCCGCACCACCCCGCCGGCCTGACGCGCCCGGGTGCGGCTCTCCAGGGCGCCCGCCAGCCGGGTCAGCAGCCAGTTGATGATGATGAACAGGGCTGCGGCGACCAGGAAGGACGCGATCGAGTTCGACCACCGCGAGGCCAGCGTCTGCGAGGAGCGGAGCAGCTCGGGGTAGCTGATGATGTAGCCGAGCGCGGAGTCCTTGAGGATGACCACGAGCTGGGAGACCAGCGCCGGCAGCATCGCCCGGACCGCCTGCGGCAGCAGGATGAGGCGGCGGGTCTGTCCGATGCTCAGCCCGATCCCCAGGCCCGCCTCCGTCTGCCCGCGCGGCAGGCTGTTGACCCCTGAGCGCAGCAACTCGGCGATGACGGCGGAGTTGTAGAACGTCAGCCCGAGGATGACCGCGATGAGCGGCTTGAGCTGGACCAGCGGCCCGGGGAAGAGCCCGGAGAAGAACGGCGCGAAGATGAACAGGTAGTAGATGAACAGCATCATCATCAGCACCGGGACGGCCCGGAAGAACTCGATGAAGACGGTGCTCACCCAACGCAGCGGCCGGTTGAAGGACATCCGGCCCAGCGACAGCAGCAGCCCGAGCACGGAGGCGGAGACAACCGCGATGGCGGCGGCCTGCACCGTGTTGATCAGGCCCGGCACGAAGTAGTTGATCCAGGTGTCGGCCCGCAGGAACGGCGCCCACTTGTCGGCGGTCAACTGGTCGCGCAGGCCCCAGACCAACCCGCCCAGGCCGGCCAGGATGATCAGGGTGCCGACGACTCCGATGATCCGGTTGCGCAGCCGACCGCGCGGCCCCGGGACGTCGAACAGCACCGACGCGGCGGGGGAGCTCATCGGTCCACCGCCAGCCGGGTCGTCGCCCAGGAGAAGAACACCCCGACGGGCAGGGTCAGGATGACGAAGCCGAGGGCCATCAGGAAGAAGATCGAGAAGAGGAACTGCGGGCTGAACTCGATCATGTTCTTCATCAGGTAGGACGACTCGGCAACGCCCACCGCCGAGACCACGGTGGTGTTCTTGGTCAGCGCGATGAGGGTGTTGCCGAGCGGGGCGATCGCGCCGCGCATCGCCTGCGGCAGCACGATATTGCCCAAGGACTGGGTGAAGGTCATCCCGATCGCGCGGGCCGCCTCGGCCTGTCCGGGCGGCACCGTGTTGATCCCCGACCGGATCCCCTCGGCGACGAAGGTGGCGTGATAGACCGACAACGCCACCACGGCCCAGACGAACAGTTGGGTCGGGCCGCCGACGCTGCGTGGCAACAGCGCGATGTTCATGAACAGGTAGAGCCCCAGCACACAGAACGTCACCAGCAGGGTCAGCGGGGTGTTGCGGACCAGCGTCACGTAGGCACCGGCGAAGGCCCGCAGCGCCGGGATCGGCGAGACCCGCATGACGGCGACGACGGTGCCGATGACGAGGGCCCCGACGGCACTGACGAGCGTCAGCCGGATGGTCATCCAGAACGCGGCGAGCACGTTGTACTGGGTCAACAGTTCAAGAAATCCCTGCATCGAACCTTCCGTTCCGGGTGACGTACGGGTGCCGTCGGGGCCTCGCCGAACCGACTACGCGGTGCCCGGGGTCGGCGGGTTGAGGTCGGGGTTGGGCACGTAGCCGGAGGCGCCGACGTTGTCGTCGAGGGCCTTCTGCCACGAACCGTCGTCGATCATCTTCTTCAGCGCGTCGTTGACCTTGGTCTGCAGCTCGGTGTCGTCCTTCTTCAGGCCGACACCGTAGCGCTCCTCGGAGAACGGGTTGCCGACGACCTTCAGCTTGCCCTTGTACTGGTCCTGGGCCGCGTACCCGGCAAGGATGATGTCGTCGGTGGTCAGGGCATCCATCGAGCCCGCGGCGACGGCCTCGGCGCACTTGGAGTAGGTGTCGACCTCCTGCAACTGGACACCGGGGTACTGGTCCTTGATCTTCTGTGCCGACGTCGAGCCGACCACCGAGCACAGCGTGTGGCCCTCCAGGTCCTGCGGGCCGGTGATCGTGTTCTCCTCGGAGCGGACGAGGATGTCCTGGCCGGCGATGAAGTACGGACCGGCGAAGGAGACCTTCTGCTTGCGCTCATCGGTGATGGAGTAGGTGGCGAAGACCAGCGCCACCTGGCCGGACTGGATCAGCGTCTCGCGCTGCGCCGACGGGGCCTCCATGAAGGTGATCTGATCCTCGGCGTAGCCGAGTTCCTTGGCGACGTACGTGGCGACGTCCACGTCGAAGCCCTCGTAGGAGCTGCCGACCTGCTGGCCGAGGCCGGGCTGGTCGTACTTGATGCCGATGGTGATCCCGTCGCCGGAATCGGCGGCCGGTCCCGCCTGTCCGCCCGCTACACAGGCGGACAGGGCGAGGCTCATCACGGCGACGCCGGCGGCGAGGCCGAGGGTGCGGTGGTGCATGAGTCTTCCTTTCGTAGGCCGGGGAAGGGATCCCGGGCTGGCTCAGTGCGGGAGAATCTTGGACAGGAAGTCGCGCGCCCGGTCGCTGGACGGCGCGGTGAAGAAGGTCTGGGGCTCGGACTGCTCGACAACCTGTCCGTCGGACATGAACACGACCCGATTCGCGGCCTTGCGGGCGAAGCCCATCTCGTGGGTGACGACGATCATCGTCATGCCCTGCCGCGCCAGCCCGACCATCACGTCGAGCACCTCCTGGACCATCTCCGGGTCGAGGGCCGAGGTCGGCTCGTCGAACAGCATGACCTTCGGCTTCATTGCCAGGGCCCGCGCGATGGCCACGCGCTGCTGCTGACCGCCGGAGAGCTGGGCGGGATACTTGTGGGCCTGGTTGCCTACACCCACCCGCTCCAGCAGTTGCATCGCCTCGGTCTCGGCGGTCGCGCGCGGGGTACGCCGCACCTTGATGGGGCCGAGGGTGACGTTCTCCAGGATCGACTTGTGGGCGAAGAGGTTGAAGGACTGGAAGACCATGCCGACCTCGGCCCGCAGGCGGGCCAGGTCCTTGCCCTCGCTGGGCAGTTCCTGCCCGTCGACGACGATGGTGCCCGAGTCGATCGTCTCCAGTCTGTTGATGGTCCGGCACAGCGTCGACTTGCCCGATCCGGACGGCCCCAGCACCACGACCACCTCGCCCTTGGCCACCGACAGGTTGATGTCGCGCAGGACGTGCAGGTCACCGAAGTGCTTGTTGACGTCGGAGAGGACGACGATCGGTTCGCCGATCTTGTGCACCAGCGGGCCGGTGTCCTCGGGGAGGAAGGCGGTCATGCGCTGAGAATAGGGCCCGCCGGGGCCGGCGAACGCCGAAAAGCCCCGGAAACGGTCCGGAGTTTACCCAATCGACACGTCCGGCGGCGCGGAATCGCTTCGCGTACCCTGGATCGGTGATCGACGCCACGACCCGACGCACCTACGAGGTCCGCACCTATGGGTGCCAGATGAACGCGCATGACTCCGAGCGCATCGCCGGCCTCCTGGACGAGGCCGGTTACCTGCCCGCCGAACCGGACGCGGAGGCGGACGTGGTGGTCTTCAACACCTGCGCGGTGCGGGAGAACGCCGACAACCGACTGTACGGCAACCTCGGTCACATCGCCTCGGTGAAGGCCACCCACCCCGGCATGCAGGTGGCCGTCGGTGGCTGTATGGCGCAGAAGGACCGCGATCTCGTGCTGCGCAAGGCGCCGTGGGTGGACGTCGTCTTCGGCACCAACACGATCGGATCGTTGCCGGTGCTGCTCGAGCGGGCCCGGTCGCAGCAGGAGGCCCAGATCGAGATCGCCGAGGCGCTGCAGACCTTTCCCTCCGACCTGCCGACCCGGCGCGACTCGCCGTACGCCGCCTGGGTCTCGGTCAGCGTCGGGTGCAACAACACCTGTACGTTCTGCATCGTCCCGGCGTTGCGCGGCCGCGAGACCGACCGGCGCCCAGGCGACATCCTGGCCGAGATCCGCGCGCTGGTCGACGACGGCGTCCAGGAGATCACCCTGCTCGGCCAGAACGTCAACGCGTACGGTGTCGAGTTCGGCGACCGCGGAGCCTTCGCGAAGCTGCTGCGCGCCTGCGGCGGCATCGACGGGCTGGAGCGGGTCCGCTTCACCTCGCCGCATCCCAAGGACTTCACCGACGACGTCATCGCGGCGATGGCCGAGACACCCAACGTCATGCCGCATCTGCACATGCCGCTGCAGTCGGGTTCGGACCGGGTGCTGCGGGCGATGCGGCGGTCGTACCGGACCGAGCGCTACCTGGGGATCCTCGACCGGGTGCGGCAGGCGATGCCGCATGCGGCGATCACCACCGACATCATCGTCGGGTTTCCCGGGGAGACCGAGGACGACTTCGAGGAGACGCTGGAGGTGGTCCGGCGGGCCCGGTTCAGCGCGGCCTTCACGTTCCTCTACTCCATTCGGCCCGGCACCCCGGCGGCCACCATGCCCGACCAGGTGCCCCACGAGGTCAAGCAGGAGCGCTACGAGCGGCTGGTCGACCTGGTCAACGAACTCGCCTGGGAGGAGAACCGGACGCTGGTCGGCCGGACCGTGGAGGTGCTCTTCGCCGACGGCGAGGGTCGCAAGGACGGCGACACCCACCGGATGTCGGGCCGGGCCCGCGACCACCGGCTCGTCCACGTCTCCGTTCCCGACAACCCCGACGAGCGGCCGCGTCCTGGTGACCTCGCCGAGACCACGGTCACCTACGCCGCGCCACACCACCTCACCGCCGATGCCGGGATCACCCGGCTGCGGCGTACCCGGGGCGGCGACGCTTGGTGGTCCCGCCGACAGGTGGAACTGTCGGGCCCGGAGATGTCCCGGCCGCGAGGCGTCCCGCTGGGCCTGCCGGCGCTGCGCTGAGCCGGGTGCGGGGAACCGGAACAGGCGGGCCACCCGGATGGTGGCCCGCCTGTGGCCGACAACGGCCGAGAGGGGAGCGTCCCGCTCAGGCCTGCCGCCCGTCGGGCGACGAGGGCTGGTCGGTACCCAGCCGGCCGCGAACGACGTCCTCGGCCTGGTCGATCTGGTCGGAGAACTTCCCACCGGTGCGCTCGTCCACCTCCTGGCCGACGCGGTCGATGGCGTCGTTGACCTGGTCGGGGTTGTCCTTGGCCAACTCGCGAGCCTTCGCGGCGGCCTCGTCGAACAGTCCCATGATGAGTCCTTTCGTCGATGCTCGGGTCCCGGACGGGACCCGCCGCCATCCTCACACCGGCGGGGGCCGAACGCCACTGCCGACCGGACCCGATGCACACTGATGCCATGCCCGCCCCAGCCACCGCACCTGCGACGGTCGCCCTCGTCGGCCCGACCGCCTCGGGCAAGACGGCCCTGGCCCTCGCCCTGGCCCGATCCCGGCGGCTCGGTCGGCGCTCTGCGGAAATCGTCAACGCGGACTCGATGCTGGTCTACCGCGGCATGGACATCGGCACCGCCAAGCCGAGCCCGGCCGAGCGGGCCGCCGTCCGCCATCACCTGATCGACATCTGGGACGTGCGGCGGACGGCGACCGTGGCGGAGTTCCAGGGACTGGCCCGGGCCGCGATCGCCGACTGCGGCACCCGTGGCGTGCTGCCCCTGCTCGTCGGCGGGTCGTCGCTCTACATCCGGGCGATCCTCGACGACTTCTCCTTCCCGGGGACCGATCCTGCGATCCGGGCCCGGCTGGAGGCGGACCTGGCCGAGGCCGGTCCGGTGGAGTTGCATCGTCGCCTCGCCCGACTGGACCCGGATGCGGCGGCCGGCATCGAACCGGGCAACGGCCGGCGGATCGTCCGGGCGCTGGAAGTGGTCGAGATGACGGGTCACTACTCCTCGACCCTGCCCGGCTTTCGATACGCCCTTCCCGGTGTCGTCCAGATCGGCCTGGCACTGGACCGCGAGGTTCTGGACGCGCGGATCGCCGAACGGGTCGACGCGATGTTCGCCGCCGGGCTGGTCGAGGAGGTCCGTACGTTGGCCGGGGCCGGGTTGCGGGAGGGGCGGACGGCCTCCCGCGCACTCGGGTATCGGCAGGTCCTGGACTATCTCGACGGGCGCATCGACGAGGCGACCGCCCGGGAGCGGACGATCACCGCCACCCGCCGCTTCGCCCGCAAGCAACTCGGCTGGTTCCGCCGGGACCCGCGGATCGTCTGGGTCGATGCCACCCGGGCGCCCGACGAGCTGGCCGACCGGCTGTGGGCCGGACCGCTCTCCGGCGTGGTGTCATGATGGAGGCCATGCGTGACATCAGCTTCGTCAAGGGCCACGGGACGCGCAACGACTTCGTGGTCTTCACCGACCATGCCGGCCGGCTCGACCTGGACCCCGTCGAGGTCCGGTTCCTGTGCGACCGGCGCGGCGGGGTCGGCGCCGATGGCATGCTGCGCGCCGTCCGGGGCAAACACATCCCGGAGTGGGACGGCGATCCCAACATCTGGTTCATGGACTACCGCAACGCCGACGGCTCGGTCGCCCAGATGTGCGGCAACGGGGTGCGGGTCTTCGTCCGGTACCTGTACGAGACCGGGCTGGTCAACGAACCCGTGGTCGGCATCGGCACCCGTGCCGGGCTACGCCGCGCCCGGCTGCTCCGCGACGAGCGGGTACGGGTGGAGATGGGGCCGGTTGCGCTGGAGTCGGGCCGGCGGAGTGCGCGGGTGCCGATCACCCTGGGCGCCGGCACCGAGGCCGAGCAGACCTGGTCCGCCCAGCCGGTCTCGGTGGGCAACCCGCACGCGGTCTCCTTCGCCGATGACCTCGGGCGGCTCGACCTCACCCACCAGCCGATCTGGCCGGCGGGGGAGTTCCCCGAGGGGGTGAATGCCGAGTTCGTCCGGATCGACTCCCCCCAGCGGGTCGGCATGCGGGTCTACGAGCGGGGGGTGGGGGAGACGGAGTCCTGCGGCACCGGCACCGTCGCGGCGGCGATGGCCACCGCCGACCGGCTCGGGCTGCCGATCGGCGCGGACGAACGGAGGATCCGCGTGGAGGTCCCGGGCGGCGTGGTCGAGGTCGGGCTGTCCCGGGCGGCCGACGCCGACGAGATCCGGGCGACCATCACCGGGCCGGCCGAACTCGTCTATCGGGGCACGGTCGTCATTCCCGATCTGGGGTGAGCCACGTAGACTGGGGCGAAGGCCCGAGAAGGAGTTTCACCATCGCACACATCCCAGCAGCCCACGCGATCGCACCGGACTGGCACGGCGACCAGCTCGACCTCGACGAGCGTCACTCGCTGCGCCGGGTCGCCGGCATCCGTACCGACCTGGAGGACATCAGCGAGGTCGAGTATCGCGAGTTGCGCCTGGAGAAGGTGGTGCTGGTCAGCGTCTGGACCACCGGCAGCCAGGCCGACGCGGACAACGCGATGACCGAGCTCAAACTTCTGGCCGAGACCGCGGGGTCGCAGGTTCTGGACGGTCTGATCCAGCGTCGCCAGCAGCCCGACCCCGCCACCTACATCGGCAGCGGCAAGGTCGAGGAGGTCGCCGAGGTGGTCCGCGCCACCGGCGCCGACACTGTCATCTGCGACGGCGAGCTGTCCGCATCCCAGCTCCGCAACCTGGAGGACCGGGTCGGGGTCAAGGTCGTCGACCGGACGATCCTCATCCTCGACATCTTCGCCCAGCACGCCCGCAGTGCCGAGGGCAAGGCGCAGGTCGAGTTGGCCCAGTTGCAGTACCGCAAGCAGCGGCTGCGTGGCTGGGGCGGAAACCTGTCCCGCCAGGCCGGTGGTCAGGCCGCCGGCGGCGCCGGTATCGGTGGCCGTGGCCCCGGCGAGACCAAGATCGAGACGGACCGGCGCCGGATCAACTCCCGGATCGCCCTGCTGACCCGCAAGCTGCGTGAGATGGACACCACCCGGGAGACCAAGCGATCGGAGCGGCACCGGCACCGCATCCCGTCGGTGGCAATCGTCGGCTACACCAATGCCGGCAAGTCCTCGTTGCTCAACCGGCTCACCGGCGCCGGGGTGCTGGTGGAGAACGCGCTGTTCGCGACGCTGGACCCGACCACCCGCCGCACGGAGGCGCCGGACGGTCGCGTCTACACCCTCACCGACACCGTCGGATTCGTCCGTCACCTGCCCACCGACCTTGTCGAGGCCTTCCGCTCGACCCTGGAGGAGAGCGCCGAGGCCGATCTGCTGGTGCACGTCGTGGACGCCTCCGATCCCGACCCGGCCGGTCAGGTCGAGGCGGTGCACCAGGTGCTGCACGAGATCGGCGCCGGGAACGTACCCGAACTGCTCGTCTTCAACAAGATGGATCTTGTCGACCGCCTCACCCGCTCGGAACTGGCCTCGGCCTTCCCCGACGCGATGTTCTGCTCCGCCCGGAGCGGCTCCGGCGTGGCGCAGCTGCGCGCGGTGGTCGAGGAGCGGCTGCCGCGGCCCGACGTCGAGGTTGTCGCCCTCGTCCCGTACGCCCGTGGTGACCTGCTCGACCGGATCCACCAGTACGGCGAGTTCCTCAGCCAGGAGTTCACTCCCCAGGGCACCCGCGTCGTCGCCCGCGTCCATCCCGACCTGGCCGGCGAGATGCGGGCGTACGCCACCGAGACGACGTCGAGCTGACGCCGCCGCCCGCCCGAGCGTGAGGCCGTCGGACTAGAGTGGGACGGTGCCTTCCGAGAGTCGACCGTCCGTGACCCCCGAGGCCATTCTGGAGGCCGCGGTCCACGAGATCGGCGGCAGCGCCCGGCCGGGGCAGCAGGCGATGGCCGCCGCCGTCGCCCGGGCACTGGCATCGGGAGAACACCTGCTCGTCCAGGCCGGTACCGGCACCGGAAAGTCGCTCGGCTATCTGGCGCCGGCACTGGCCCACCTGAGTGCCCATCCCGACGACCGGATCGTCATCGCGACCGCCACCCTGGCCCTTCAGTCGCAACTCGCCGGCAGCGACATCCCGCACGCCCTGGCCGCCCTGGAGAAGGTGGCCGGAACCTCCGTACGATCGGCCGTGCTCAAGGGACGCAACAACTACGCCTGCCTGCTGCGGGTCCGCGGCTCGGAGGCCTCCGACCAGCACGGGCTGTTCGGCGGGGCCGAGGTCGCCGACCAGATCCGCGGGTCCGGTGCCGATGAGGTGTCCGTGCTCGGCGCGGAGGTGCTCGCGCTGCGGGAGTGGGCCGAGAGCCAGGCCGAGGATGAGGGGCTGGCCGATCGCGACGATGCGCCCTCCCACACGGCTCGGGGCTGGGCGCAGGTCTCGATCCCGACGCGTGAGTGCCTGGGAGCCCAGCGCTGCCCGTTCGGCGCCGAATGCTTCGTCGAACGGTCCCGCGATCGCGCCCGCGCGGCCGGACTCGTCGTCACCAACCACGCCCTGCTGGCCATCGACGCCATGAACGGGGGCAACATGTTGCCCGAGTATTCGGCCGTGGTCGTCGACGAGGCGCACGAACTCGTCGGCCGGGTCACCGGTGCCGCCTCTGCCGAGCTCGGTGCCGCCACGATCGAACGGGTGGCCCGCCGGGCGATGCCGTGGATGAACGACGACACGGCGCTGGACCTGATGGACGCCGCCGACGGGCTCGGTACGGCTCTCGAGGGGACGGACCCCGGTCGGGTGACGGGCGAGGCCACGGCCGTCCTGGAGGCGCTGGGACAGGTTCGCGACCTGGCGCGGGAGGGTGTGTCCCAGATCGGCAAGGCCAAGGACGGATCCGACACGGACCGACGCCAGGTCCAGGCGGCCCTGCAGGAGGTCTTCGAAGTGGCCGAACGCATGGCGGCCCTCGCCGACGCCGACGTCGTGTGGACCGTCGAACGTGAACGGACCGCTCCGGAGCTGCGGGTGGCGCCCCTGTCGGTCGCGGGGTTGATGAGGGCATCGCTGCTCGCCGAACACACCGCCGTGTTCACCTCGGCGACCCTGCGGGTCGGGGACGGATTCACCAAGGTGGCGGGATCGTTCGGGTTGCGCGCCGCCGAACAGACCGCCGAAGGGGGCCGGGACGGCGGCCCGTCCGCCGACGAGGTGCTCCAGGACGGGTTCGCCGGGGAGCAGGAGGCAGAGTTGCCCTGGCGCGGGCTCGATGTCGGATCGCCCTTCGACTACGGTCGGCAGGGCATCCTCTATCTGGCCCGCAACGTCCCGAAACCCTCCCGCGATGGCATTCCGGCCGAGGTGCTGGCCCAGATCGCCCAGTTGGTGTGGGCCGCCGACGGACACACCCTGGGACTGTTCGCCTCCCAGCGTGCCGCCCGGGCCGCCGCGGAATACGTGCGCGGGGAGTTGCCCGACCTGGACATCCTGCTTCAGGGAGAGGCCCATCTGGCGGAACTGACCGCTCGGTTCGTCGCGGAGCCGTCGACCAGCCTGTTCGGGACCCTGTCGCTGTGGCAGGGGGTGGACGTCCCCGGGGACACCTGCCGTCTCGTCGTCATCGACAAGATCCCGTTCCCGCGTCCCGACGAGCCGCTCATGCAGGCCCGCCAGCAGGAGGTCGAGCGGCACGGTGGCAACGGATTCATGGCCGTGGCCGCGACCCACGCGGCTCTCCTGCTCGCCCAGGGGTCGGGACGCCTGATCCGCCGCACATCCGACCGGGGGGTGGTCGCCGTCCTGGACCCCCGGCTGGTCACCGCCCGCTACGGGCGGTTCCTGCGCGCGTCGATGCCCCCGATGTGGGTCACCAGTGATCCGGATGTCGCCGTCGCCGCGCTGCAGCGGCTGGCCGGGTAGCGGGCGCTACACCCGCCGCAGGACGGCGACCACCTTGCCGAGGACGGCGGCGTCGCTGCCGTCGATCGGGTCGTACGCGGGATTGTGCGGCATCAGCCAGACCCTGCCGTCGAGTCGCTTGAGGGTCTTGACCGTGGCCTCGTCGCCGAGCAGTGCCGCGACGATGTCGCCGTTCTCGGCAGTGGGTTGCTGCCGGACGACGACCCAGTCCCCGTCGCAGATCGCGGCCTCGATCATGGAGTCGCCGTGCACCTCCAGGAGGAAGACGGTGCCCTCACCGACCAGCTGCTTGGGCAGGGCGAACACGTCCTCGACGTGTTCCTCGGCGGTGATCGGCACGCCGGCGGCGATCCGCCCCACCATCGGGACCGGGACGGCGGTCGGGTGGGCATCGCCGATCCCGGTCGGGTCGATCGGCGCGACGGTGGTCACCACGTCCTCGGCCGACGGGACGACCTCCATCGCGCGCGGTCGGTGGGGATCCCTGCGCAGGTAGCCCTTCTGCTCGAGCACCCGTAGCTGGTGGGACACACTCGAGGGGCTCGACAGCCCGGCCGCATCACCCAGCTCGCGGACCGTCGGCGGATAGCCACGCTCGTCGACAGTCGAGCGGATGATGTCGAGGATGAGCTGCTGACGGGGCGACAGCCCCGGACGCGCCACGGGGCGGGGACCGGGCGCGCTGCGATGGTCCTCGCGGGTGCGGCGGGCGAGTCGCGCCGCTCGTACCTGTTCCTCCACTGCGCTGGCGCGGGGCCGGCCCCGTCGCGCCGAGGGGCTGCGGTCCTGTCCCTCCTGGTCTCCTGGCATGTCACGACCGTATCGCAGGCAGGCCACCCATTCAAACATCTGTTCGAGGACACGCCGCGGGCGAAAGGAGGGGCACGCCGCGGGCGAAAGGAGGGACACGCCGCGGGCGAAAGGAGGGACACGACGGAAAAAATGTCAGTCCCCCCGGGTGCGATGGGACGCGGTCGGTGAGAGATCGACCTGTCGATGGCGACGCTTGTCAAACGATCACCCGTTCGATAGAGTAATCGAACGTAGGTTCGACACAGGAGGTTGGCGTCATGACGGCAGTGCCGATGGATGGATGGGCGGTCCGCTCCCATGCCGGGTCGGAGTCCGGCTCCGACAGTGTTCCTTGCCGGGTGCCCCCGTCGGCGAGGGCGAGGGTGTCCGTGGCGCGCGGTGTGCGCGGGCTGGACCGGGTCCTGGCGGTGGGGGAGCAGGTGTGCGGGCTGCTGGTGGTGGCCTTGATGGCGGTGGCGGCAGTGGTGGTCGCGGTGACGGCGGTGCGGGTGATGTTCGGTCCGCTGGGTTGAATGACACGGCTGTGAGGCTTGTTCCTGGGGACGGGGCGATCTAGGATCACAACATCTAGTAG
>CAZGWN010000085.1:0-15273 GCA_964528755.1 uncultured Propionibacteriaceae bacterium | reverse complement strand
CCACGGACCGTCAGCCCGTCGACCCGGTCCTGCGTGCCGCGACCGTCGAACGCCCGGGCGACCAGGTCCATCGACGCCTGCTGGTCGTCGACGTCGGAGTTGATCTCCCCCGACCCGACCCGGCGGACGTACTTGGCGACGAGCTGGGACAGTGGCCGGTCGGAGTGGCCCAGCAGGGACAGTACGTGCAGGCCGGCGAGCATGCCGGTGTCGGCGAAGTAGAAGTCCCGGAAGTAGTAGTGCGCGGAGTGCTCGCCGCCGAAGATGGCCTGGTGCTCGGCCATCAGCGCCTTGACGTACGTGTGCCCCACCCGGGAGACGACCGTACGGCCACCGTGCTCGGCCACGATCTCCGGCACCGAATCCGAGGTGATGGTGTTGATGACGATGGTGGCGCCGGGCTCACGCGACAGCTCCTGCACGGCGATCATCGCGGTGATCGCCGACGGGTCGACCACGGCACCGGTCTCGTCGATGGCGAAGCAGCGGTCCGCGTCCCCGTCGAAGACCAGCCCGATATCGGCGCCCGTCTCCACCACCGCCCGCTGCGCATCGACGAGATTGCCCGGGACGAGCGGATTGGGTTCGTGGTTGGGGAAGGAGCCGTCGAGGTCCCCGTACAGCACGTGCAGGTCGAGGCCGAGCGGCCCCAGCACACTCGGCGCCGTGTGGCCGGCCATGCCGTTGCCGGCGTCCACGACGACCTTCAGCCGGCGGATCTCCTCCAGCGGCACGAGCCGGTGCAGGTGCTCGGCGTACCGGGCGAGGAAGTCCTCGGCCCGATAGCTGCCCGGTCCGGGCGCGTCGAGGGGGGTGGTGGGGTCGGGCGCCGAGCCGGCCGCATCGATCGCGCGCGCGTCGGCGGCCAGCCGGGTGAGGAACTCCGGGGTGACCGGGCGAGCGCCCGCACGGCAGAACTTCACCCCGTTGTAGCGGGCCGGATTGTGCGAAGCGGTGAAGGTGAGACCGGGCAGGTCGAGGTGACCGGAGACGAACCACAGCTCGTCGGTCGAGGTGAGGCCGGCGTCGATGACCCGAGCACCCTCGCTGCGGGCCCCTGCGACGAACGCCCGCGACAACTCCGGGCCGGACACCCGCATGTCGCGCCCGGCGATGAACTCCACCGGACTCCCGTCGGGGTGGCGCATCAGCCGGGCGTACGCCACGCCGAGGGCCACGGCACCGGCGGTGTCCCACTCCGGGGTGGCGCCGGTCGTCACGCCACGAATGTCGTTGGCCTTGAAGATCTGTTGAGCGAGCATCGACAGTGATGGTAGTGATCCCGACGCGCTCGCGCACCCCGAGTGTGGCATTCGGGTATCGGGCTCGGCCGGAAGCGGTCAGCGCCTGCGCGGACCGCCACGAGGGTCCGGCTCGACACTCGCATCGGTCAGCATCCTGAGGTGCCCCTTGTGGGCCACCTCGCGCACGTCGGCCCGGCCGACGGTCAGGTCGTCTCCTTGCTCGTCGGTCATGCCGGCAGCCCGGACGGCGTCGGCCAACGCCATCAGGTCGTCGGTGTCGGGTTCGGGCGGGGCCTCGCCGGCGCCGGGCAGCCGGATGATCTCCCACCCGCGCGGCGCGGACAATCGCTGCGCGTGTTCCTCGCACAGGTCGTACGCCACCGGGTCGGGACGCGCGGACAGGGGGCCGAGCACCGCCTGCTGGTCCGCGTACGCGAACGTCAGCGTGGCCACGGCCGTCCGGCCGCAGCCGGAACGCGAGCACCGCCTGGTTGTCACGCTCGGCAGGCTATCCCCGCCACGGCCCCTCTCTCGACTCCGACCCGCCATCGCGGCGACGAACTACGCTGGCCGGTATGCCATCCTCATGGTTCCGCGCCGGACGGCGCGACCGTCACCAGCGGGGTCTGCGCGGTCCCGTGGCGCTGCCGAACCGCTGGACGGGTCGACCCGTGCGGGTGCCGCAGCCGCCGAGCAAACAGGAGGCCTTCGCCCGTGCGGTCGGTGATGCGATGGCGGCCGTCGCCGCGAGTTGCCCGGTCGCCCTGAACGGCATCACCGTCACCATGGAAGATGTGCCTGCGCTGCCCGCCACCTGGGGGCACCGCAGTGCCCCGCTCGCCGCCGCGGTCGAAGCGCCCGACGGGAAGGCCGCCCGGGTGGTGCTCTATCGCCGGCCGCTGGAGTTGCGGTCGGCCTCGACCGAGGGCCTGCGGATTCTGGTCCGACGAACGTTGGTGGAGCAGTTGTCGGTGGTCACCGGACTGTCCCCGGCCGAGATCGATCCCGAGCCCCCGTACGACGACGAGTAGAGGTCACGGGCATCGGTCGGACACGTCCGGCCGATGCTCGGGGGCGGGAGGGACGCCCCCCGATCCGGGGCCGGGATGGCTCGGGGACAGGGACGTTCTCCGCTGCCGCGACCCGCCGGGCGCCATCTATGCGTGAGGGAGGCACCCGAAGGTGCCTCCCCCGTCACACGATGCGCTTCTTGAGCTTGCGGCGCTCGCGCTCGCTGAGTCCGCCCCAGATGCCGAACCGCTCGTCATGCGCCAGTGCGTAGTCCAAGCACTCGGACCGAACCTCGCACTGCTGACACACGGCCTTCGCCTCTCGGGTGGACCCGCCCTTCTCCGGAAAAAAAGCCTCCGGGTCGGTCTGCGCGCACAGAGCCCGCTCCTGCCAGCCCAGGATGCCCTCGTCCTCACCTCCATCGAGGACGGTCAACCACTCGTCCATGCGTTCCTCCTGGATTTCCGGAAAGGCCGTCCGTTCGGGAACGGACGGCCCATTGTCAAGTCAGGTGGGTCGTCGTGTCGGGAGTGCCGGCATCGCCGGCTTGTCATCGTTGGAAGCACCTGCCCACCAGAGGCTGGCTCACACGGGTGGAATCACACGGCTGTGATCCCGATGTGTGAGGCGAGCCTACGTCATGGGGAGTTCGCCACGCAATGCCGCGGGACGGAACAATGCCGCCCGTGGACCGGAAATCCGCGATCCATTCGTTCCGAACGGCTGCCGACTGCCTCCCGCCGGACGAATGGGCACACTTTCCGGCGCAGAAATTCGAATAGGTGTGGCATTCTGTAATCGAATACCTGTGGTATTAGTCCGGCGGTTCGATCCACCGGGACGGAATGCTCAGTCGCGTCCGCCGAACGGTGCATCCGGCCCCAGGTCATCGTCTCCGTGGCCGGCTTCCCCGTGGCCATCGTCCCCGTGGTGGCCGGCCACGGGACCGCCACCTCCGAGCTCCGGAGTGCCGTTCGGCCCCGTCGTCCCCGTACGCCAGCCGTGGGACTCCGCCCCGGGGGCACCCCAACGGCTCGCACCCCCGCCGCGCGCGGCCTCGGCCGCCGACGTCCACGCGGCACCGGCCGTCGGGTCCGGTGTCGGCTCCGCCTTCGTCCCGGCCGGTACGTCTCCGTGCCCCGACCCCGCCGCACCGGGGACCTCATCGGCCGAACCCTCCGGCCCGCCGACGGCCGCGGAATCCTCGGAACCCTCCGACCCCGTGCCGCTCCGATCGGCCGTGTCGCCGGGCCCGAGCGCCTCGGTCCGCCCGGCATCCAGCTCGCGGTCCGCCGTCCCGGTCGCCCGGCGTACGGCCCGGGTGATCCACCCCATCGCCACGCACAGGATGATCGGCACCACCGCGCCCACGAGCAGATTGGCAACCCCGAGCGCCCGCTCGGCACCGGTCTGGCCCGACATGCCCAGCCCGATTGCGCCGATCACGAGGCCGACCGCGACGGCCGCCGCAGCGGTGACGGTGGCGATGAGGGACAGTCGGCCGACCTCGGGGACCCGGGGTCGGACCCATTCGTCGGCGACGAGGACCAGGACGAGGACGAGCAACACCGGCACCGAGACGATGTCGCCCGCGTGTCGCGCGGCCGCCTCGGCCATCGCCATCCCCTGCCACGCATCGAGGACGATACGGGCCACGCCGAGCAGGGCCCAGGCGATCACCAGCCCGATCAGGATGCGGGTGATCGGCCCCCGCCTGCGGCGCAGCTCCCCCAGGACGTCCGGCATCGTGTCCCCCCTATGCGTACGTGTCCCCGGCCCGCTCCCGGACCAGGGCGACCAGCTGTTTGATCCGTTCCGTCTCGCCCATCGGGCAGACCAGGGTGACGTCAGAGGTATGGACGACGACCGCATCGTCCAACCCGAGCGTGGCCACCAGATGACCGTCACCCCCCCGGTTGATCACCAGGGTGTCGCGGCTGTCCAGGTGGACGGTCAGCCCCTCCCCGCTGTTGCCGAGCGGGTCGTGGGGCAACTGCTCGGAGAGCGCGGCGAAGCCACCGATGTCGTACCACTGGATCGGCAGCGGGACGGCCAGCACCCGGGCGCTGCCCTCGCCGCGGGAGACCGGCTCCATGATCGCGTAGTCGACGCTGATCTTCGGTGCGGTCGGGAAGAGTTCGGCCACCCGGGACGGATCCTCGGCGATCGCCGTGACGACCGAGGCCGACTCCGGGGCGAGCGCGGAGAGCTGTGCCAGGAAGGTCGCGGCGCGCCAGACGAACATTCCCGAGTTCCACCAGTACTCACCGGAGGCGAGATAGCGCTCGGCGGTGGCGCGGTCCGGCTTCTCCCGGAACTCGCCGACCTCGACCACCTCGTCGTCACCCTCGACGGGCGCGCCGCGGCGCAGGTATCCGTACCCGGTGTGCGGGCTGGTCGGCACCACCCCGAAGGTGATCAGTGCATCCGGGTGGGTCTCGGCGACCTGGAAGGCGCGGATGAGCCGCCGTCGGAACAGGCTCGTCGGGCGCATGATCTGGTCGGCGGTGACGACCGCCACGACGGCCTCGGGGTCCAGTCGATCAAGCACGGCGGTGGGCCAGGCCACCGCATTCAGGGAATCCCGGCCGACGGGCTCACCGAGGATGTGGGCCGGGTCGATCTCGGGCAACTCGCCCTCAACGACCCCGCGGTACGCGTCGCCGGTGCACACCCACACCCGGTCCGCGCCGACCACCGGCGCGACCCGGTCGAAGGCGATCCGCAACAGGCTGCGCTCCCCCACCAGCCGGAGCAACTGCTTCGGCATTCCCCGGCGGGACAGCGGCCACAGGCGGGTCCCCGACCCTCCCGCGACGATGACGACGTGACGCATGGCGCCAGCCTATCGGCCGGCGGGTGCCGGGCCGCCCACGTCCGGTGCCGCGTCGGCCGACAGGCGCCCCGATGCTCGGCGGGCGGGTCTGAGCAGTCTGTCCGGCGCGCCGCTCGACAAACCCGGGGTGTTAGTGGCGGTTCGGGGCCGATGGGGTACCGGGATTGTGGATCAGGTACCGGGTTTGTCGACCGGTCACTCGACAAACCCGGTACCTGATCCAAAATGGGGGAACGTCATCCCCCTGCACGGGCGGTTGAGGCCCCGGGTTTGTCGACCTCGCGTCTGTTGGACCCGACCCGTCGGGCCGGCCGGGCCACCGCAGGGTCGGCCGGCGACCCACGACCGCCTCGGCCCCCTCGCCAGGGGGATCCCGGTTGCTGAGACCCGACCGTCCCGAATCCCACGAGCTCGGGGTGCCCAGATGTCGTGAGACATGACGCCCTGGACCCTTGGCCCGAAACTATTCCCAGGGGGTAGGGCGATGTCCCGGCCGCGGGCGCCACGCCGCCCTCCCGCACACACGCCCCTGTCACGCCTGTTGTCGCCGGCGTACGGGGCTCGCTACCGTGCAACAGTGAGCACCTCTCGGCCCGGCACCCGGCCCGTCCCCCCGATCCACCGGCTGCTGCGCGAGCGCCGGCGGCGGCACGGGGGCGACCCACTGGTCACCTACTACCGGCCGGCCGACGGGATCCGGATCGAGCTGTCCGCAACGACGTTCGCCGGCTGGGTGGACAAGACGGCGAACCTCCTCGTCGACGACCTCGGGCTCGACCCCGGTGACAGGGCCCGCCTGGGCCTGGCCGAGCACCACCCGGGCCACTGGGTCACCCTGGTCTGGACCGCAGCGCTGTGGCAGGTCGGGCTGGGAATCGTCACCGAACCCGACGCCCGCGCCGACCTGCTCGTGCTCGGCCCCGAGGCGGTCGAGGGCCTGGCCGATCTCGCGGGCGCCGGGCCGGTCGTGGCGTGTTCGCTCCATCCGCTGGGCCTCGGCTTCACCCGTCCCCTGCCCGCGGGCGTGACCGACTTCGGCGCCGAGGTACCGGCCCAACCCGATGCCTATGTCGGGCCTCCGGCCGGGCCCGACGAGATCGTCTACGTCGGGGCGCCGGCCGGAGCCGAGGGAATCGAGTACGGCCTGCGGTGGTCGGAGGTGATCGACCGGACCTCGGCCGTGTCGTCCGGGCGGCGCCTGGTGCGGCCGGCCGATCCGCCGGCGGGTCCGGCCGGTCAGCTCGCCACGGTGGTCGAGGCGCTGGTGGGCCCGGTGGTCCACGACGGCTCCGTCGTGGTCGTCGAGGGCCCGGTCGGCGACGACGAACTCGGGCGCATCCGCCGGGCCGAACACGCCGACGTCTGATCCTGCCGGACCATGCCCGGCTCAGCGCAGCGGACGCTGGGCGGGTCCCAGTCCGACGATGAACCCGGCGCCCCAGCACAGGTGCATGGTCGCCAGCACGATCGGCAGCCAGGCCCGCGCCCGGGGGTCCATCCGGCGCGGCATCGCTGCCGCGCCGACGACCACGACCGCGAGATAGCCGGCCGGCGCCAACCAGCCCAACTGCATCCAGCGCACCCCGTGGGACGAGCCGTGGCCGCCGACCGCGATCCCGCCGACCACCCCCAGCAGGGCCAGCGGCGGAGCGAGATAGCGGGCGTTGAGGGTCTCAGGGTGGCGTCGGGACACCTCACGGCGCCACCGGCCGGTGTCCCAGAACTGTCGGGCCAGCGCGACGAGGTTCGGGCGGGGGCGGTACGCGACCCGCAGCTTCGGCGTGAACCAGACCAGTTCGCCGCGCTGGCGCAGCCGGTAGTTCAGCTCCCAGTCCTGGGCCCGGTGCAGTGACTCGTCATATCCCCCGATCCCCTCCAGCGCATCGCGCCGGAAGACGCCCAGGAAGACGGTCTCGGACGGGCCTTCCTTCGAGGTCGTCAGGTGGAAGGTCGATCCGCCGAGCCCGAGCCGGCTGGTGTACGCAACCGCGACGGCTTCCTCGAACGGCGTCCGCCCGCGGGCATCCATCACGCCACCCACGTTGGCCGCACCCGTCTCCTGCAGGGTGCGGACGGCGGTGCGCAGGTAGCCCTCACCGAGTTCGCCGTGCCCGTCGACGCGCACGATGATGTCGTGGCGGGAGGCGGCGATGGCCCGGTTGAGGCCGGCCGGGGTGCGCCCCTGGGGGTTGTCGACCAGGCGGACACGCGGATCGGCGGCCGCCAGGTCGGCCGCGATCCGGGCGGTGTCGTCCGTGCTCGGCGCCACCGCGACGACCACCTCGAGATCCCCCGGGTAGTCCTGGGCGAGGACTCGACCAACCGCCGCGCGGAGGTCGCGTCCTTCGTTGCGTACCGGCATCACCACGCTCACCGGCGGCCAGGTCGTGGCCTCAGCCGTCGGCCCCGTGGCCCCATTACCCGACGGACTCGCCCTCCTGGTCATCGCCGCCTCCCCGTCCCTTCGTCGTCCTCGGCTGCCGGCCCGCGGCGTACGTCTCGCCGGTGGCCTCGCGCTCAGGCTACCCGGCAGACCGAGTCGAGATCGTCCGCCTGGGGCTCGGGGGTGCCCGAGTCGGACGAGGCGCTCGGGGTGGCCGATCGGGAGGCTGTCGGGCTCGACCCGGCGGGCCGGGTGGGTGTGGCCGGCACGGTGGGCGTGGCGTCCGCGGTCGAGGTTCCGCCCTCGGCCCGCTCGCGGTCGAGTTGCTCGGCCCGGTCCAGCCGGGTCCGTACGGTCTCGCGGATGACGTCGAACTTCGGGCTGCCCGGGTAGACCAGCGGCGGGACGAAGCTCACCGAGGCGATCGGCAGGTGGCGCGCCTTCAGCGCCAGGTCGCTCAGCGGTCCGATCTGGCCGCGCGGCACGTCGGTGACGAGGATGTCGCCGCCGGCTCGGGCGAGCGCGTCGAACTTCGTCACGACGGTGAGCGGATCGGCCTGGTTGAGGACGGCAGCCATCACACACTTCTGCCGTTGCATCCGTTCGAAGTCGCTCGACCCCTCACGGGATCGGGCGAACCACAGGGCCCGATAGCCGTCGAGGTGGACGTCCTCGCCGGCCCGGATCCAGCCCGTCACCTGGGAACTGCCGCCGCCGATCGGGACGTCGCGGGAGATGTCGAGGGTGATCCCGCCGAGCGCGTCGACGAGGCTGCGGAAGCCGTCCATGTCGACCATCGCGTAGTAGTTGATGGACAGCCCGGTGATCTCCTCCACCGCCTCCTTGGTGGCCTGAGCGCCGGGATCGGCCACCCCCGGGTAGAGCGACGGGTCCTTCTGCGCGGCGGCGGTCGCCTCGGTGTAGATCGCGTTGATCAGGCAGGCGTGTTCGGCACAGGTGAAGCCGTCCGGATACAGCCGGTGCATCGGGGACGACTCCGGGAACGGCACGTCCTCCAGGTTGCGCGGCAGGGAGAACAGCACCGTACGGCCGGTGTCGGCGTCGACACTGGCGACGGTGATCGAGTCGGGCCGCAGCCCCACCCGAGTCTGGCCGGCGTCGGCGCCGAGCAGCAGGACGTTGATCCGCCCGTTCGTGACCTGGGCAACGCCACCGCCGCCGAACACCTTGCCCAGCGTCGTGGTCGAGGTGGCCACCGCGCGCGCCCCGACGCCCAGGGTCCCGGTGACAAGCACGACCCCGGCCAGCGTCATCGCCGCGAACACGCGCCGATGACCACGGTCGAGCGCCGGCGGGTACGCCAGCCGCCAGGCGTCCACCAGCAGCGCGGCCCAGCCGAGGGCGGCCAGACACAGCAGCGCGACCAGGACGTCGAGGACGAACCGGCTGGTCACCAGGGAGATGAAGGCCGATCGGGAGGCGAGCGCGAGTCCGGCGAGGACCACCACGACGGCCAGGACAGCGGCGTCGATGCGCACAGCCCACCGCCCGACGGTGCGATTCCCGGCGACGAGTTGCGCGGTCCCCGGCAGCAGCACGCTGATCAGCAGCAGCCCGGCACCGCGGCGTACGCGGATGCGCTCGGCGGCCGTCTCGATGTCCTCGGGGAAACCCTGGTCCGGAACTGTCACGCGCAAGCCTTCGTCGGGGGAGGGGGACGCCGACCTGGTGCCGGCGATTCGAGCGTAGGAGCCGTGTCCGTCGTGTTGGGCCCGCCACGCCGCAGCACCAGGGGATTCGGCGGGCGGGCGACCACCCGGCCGGTACCGTGGACGCCATGGCTGGACGCAACGACCTGGACTGGCTGTACGGCCGGGACCACGCGGGCGCGCCGGACGCCACCCGCGCGTTCGGCTCGGCACCCGAAAGCTCCCCCGCACCCCCGCAGGGGGCGACGCCCGGGGACGTTCCCCCGCCCGATCCGTATGTCCGCCCGGCCCCGGCGCCGCGAGCGGCCGCGCCCGAGTCCCTCCCCCAGCCTCCCCGGTTCCCGGACCACACGCCGCAGGCGTCCCCGGAGCGCACGCCGCAGCACACCCCGAGAACGCCGCTGACGCGCCGGCAGCGACGCCGCCGGGCCCGGCGGATCACCGGCGGGGTGCTCGCCCTACTGCTGTGCTATCTCCTCGTCCTGCCGGCCACGGCCTGGTTCGGGTCGGCCCGCATCGACGCCACCGCCGGCGGTGATCGGCCCGGATTCCAGCCCGGCATCACGCTGCTGCTGACCGGATCCGACTCGCGCGACGGGCTGACCGACGCCGAACGCAAGAAGCTCGGCACGGGCAGCGTCGACGGGCAGCGCACCGACACGATCATGCTGTTGCACGTCCCCGTCCTCGGCAAGCCGGCGCTCGTCTCGCTGCCCCGCGACTCGTACGTGTCGATCCCCGGCCACGGCAAGAACAAGATCAACGCCGCGTACGCCCTGGGCGGCGCCCCGCTGCTGGCCGAGACGGTCGAGCAGAACACCGGGGTGCGGATCGACGGCTACGCCGAGCTCGGATTCGGCGGCTTCGTCAACATCATCGACTCGGTCGGCGGGATCCCGATGTGCCTCGACGCGCCGATGAAGGACAAGGACGCGCATGTCGACCTCGAGGCCGGCTGCCAGACCCTCACCGGCACCGAGGCCCTCGGCTACGTACGGATGCGCAAGTCCGACCCCAAGGGTGACATCGGGCGGGCCGAGCGGCAGCGCGACATGGTGTCGGCGACGGTCAAGAAGGCCGCCTCGCCGCTGACCGTGCTCAACCCGGTCCGCTGGGTGAGCCTCAACCTCGCCGTGCGCGGGGCGATCACCCGGGGCCGCGACACCGGACCGCTGGATGCCGCCGCCCTGCTGTACGGCGCCGGCCGGATCGGGACCGGCAGCGGCTACACGCTGTCGGTGCCGGTGGCGGACACGAACTATCAGACCGCGGCCGGGTCGTCGGTGCTGTGGGACGACGCCCAGGCGTCCGTTCTGTGGACCGCCCTGCGCACCGGCAACACCAGGCCGTTGGCGGACCTGGCCCAGAACTGAGCCGGCCGGCCGCCCGAGGAGCGGCTACTGCCGGCGGATCTTCTCCCCCTTGGCCTGGGCGATGGAGCGCAGCTCCTCCTGGAAGTCGAGCATCTGCCGGGTCAGTCCGGGGTCGCCCGACGCCAGGATCCGTACGGCCAGCAGCCCGGCATTGCGGGCCGCGCCGATCGCCACCGTGGCGACCGGGACGCCGGCCGGCATCTGCACGATCGACAAGAGCGAGTCCATCCCGTCGAGGTACTTCAGGGGGACCGGCACCCCGATCACCGGCAACGGTGTGAGCGCGGCGAGCATGCCGGGCAGGTGCGCGGCCCCGCCGGCCCCGGCGATGATCACCTCCAGGCCGCGCTGGTGCGCCGCGCGCCCGTACTCCACCATCCGCTCGGGGGTGCGGTGGGCCGACACCACGTCGGGCTCGTAGGCGATCCCGAACTCCTGCAGGGCGATCGCCGCGGGTTCCATCGTGGGCCAGTCCGAGTCGGACCCCATGACGATGCCCACCCGCGGGGGGACGGCACCAACCTGCGGACTCTCGGTCATGACAGTGCTCCCATCATCCAGCCGGCCGCGTGCCGGGCCCGTGCCAGTACGTCCTCGCGATCCTCACCATAGGCGGTGACGTGGCCGACCTTGCGGCCGGGCCGGACGCCCTTGCCGTACAGCTCGATGCGCAGTTGCGGGTCTCGCGACAGGACGTGCAGCAGGCCGCCGGGCAGGTCCTTCCGGGCACCGCCGAGGATGTTGACCATGGCGGTCCAGGGCGCGCGAGGGGTCGGATCGCCCAGGGGCAGGTCGGCGACCGCCCGCAGGTGGTTCTCGAACTGCGAGGTGCGTGCCCCGTCGATGCTCCAGTGGCCGGTGTTGTGCGGGCGCATGGCGAGTTCGTTGACGAGGATCCGCCCGTCGCGGTGTTCCATCAGCTCCACCGCGAGCACACCGACGACGCCGAGGTGGTCGGCGATCCGCAACGCGGTCTGCTGCACCTCGACGGCCCGCCGGTTGTCCAGACCGGGCGCGGGGGTGAGCGTCTCGGCACAGATCCCCTCGGTCTGCACCGTCTCGGTGACGGGGTACGTCACGCCCTGGCCCGAAGGGGAACGGACCACGATGGCGGACAGCTCGCGCCGGAAGTCGACGTACTCCTCGGCCAGGATCCGGACCCGCCCGCTGGTGCCGGATCCGGCGGTCGTTCCCCCACCGGCCTCCCCGGCGGCCAACGCCGCGAACGGGACGCCGGCCTCCTGCGGGCCGTCGATGCGCCACACGCCCTTGCCGTCGTAGCCGCCGCGGGACGTCTTGGCGATCACCGGCCAGCCGACCTCGCCGGCGAAGCCGACCAGCTCCTCGGCGGTGCGCACCACCCGGAATCGCGGGCAGGCGACGCCGGCCGCGGAGAGCCGCTCGCGCATGACG
This sequence comes from uncultured Propionibacteriaceae bacterium, assembly GCA_964528755.1. Classification (GTDB taxonomy): domain Bacteria; phylum Actinomycetota; class Actinomycetes; order Propionibacteriales; family Propionibacteriaceae; genus Raineyella. The sequence continues at coordinate 3,343 of CAZGWN010000085.1, read as the reverse complement.
ACCTTGTCCTGGGCGTGCACCAGGGCGGCCGGACCGGGCCGGACGGCCACGCCGTCGGCCTCCAGCCGCTCCAGGATCGTGGTGGGGACGTGTTCGTGGTCGAAGGTGACGGCATCGCATCCGGCGGCGAAATCGCGGACCGTACGTTCGTCGGTGTAGTCGCCGACGACGACGTCGTGGGCGACCTGTGCGGCGCTGACCTGCGGCGTCTCGGCGAGCAGCCGGATGTGCAGGTCGAGCCGGATCGACGCCTCGTACATCATCCGGGCCAGTTGTCCGCCGCCGATGATGCCGATCACAAAGGGATGCGCCTGGGTCACGGCCCACCAGGCTACCGTCCCGCGAGGATCCCGGCCCGATCCGTACGTTCCGCGGCCGATCAGCGCGATCACCCGCCCGGACGATGTGAGACGATGCAGCCGATGACCGAGAACACGCCCCACGACCCCAGCACCACCCCGCCCTCCGCTCCCGGGACGCCCGGTTCGGCCGGACTGCCCACCGGCTCTGCGGGACTCATCGCCGATGAGCAGGAGGTCCTGGCCCATCCCGGGCGCTACCGGATCCTGACCGGCGACCGCCCGACCGGCACGTTGCACATCGGGCACTACCTGGGCAGCCTGCAGCGACGTGTGGAGCTGCAGAACGCCGGCGTGCCGACCACCCTGGTCATCGCCGACTTCCAGGTCATCACCGACCGCGAGGATCCCGGCGACATCCGGCACAACGTCTTCGAGATCCTCAAGGACTACCTGGCCTGCGGGATCGACCCGGAGCGCTCGATCATCTTCACCCACTCGGCGGTGCCGGAGCTCAACGAGCTCCTGCTGCCCTTCCTGTCCCTGGTCAGCCTGCCCGAGATGGAACGCAACCCGACGGTGAAGTCGGAGCTGGCGGCCTCCGGGCAGAAGACCCTCAACGGCCTGCTGCTCACCTACCCGGTGCACCAGGCGGCCGACATCCTGTTCTGCAAGGGAAGCCTGGTGCCGGTGGGGCGCGACCAGCTGCCCCACGTGGAGCAGACCCGGGTCATCGCCCGACGGTTCAACGAGCGGTACGCGGGCGGCCGGGTCGTGCTGCCCGAGCCGCAGGCGCTGCTGTCGCCCTCGCCCCTGGTGCTGGGCATCGACGGGCAGAAGATGTCGAAGTCGCGTGGCAACGCCGTGCCGCTGTCGGCGAGCGCCGACCAGACCGCGAAGCTGCTGCGCAAGGCGAAGACGGATGCCGACCGGCACATCACCTACGAGCCGGAGATCCGGCCGGAGGTGTCGTCGCTGGTCCAGGTCGGTGCCCTGATGAGCGGGCAGGACCCGGAGGAGTTCGCCGCGGCGATCGGGGACCGCGGCGGCAAGGCCCTCAAGGACGCGGTCACCGAGGCGGTCAACGAGCATCTGGCGCCGATCCGGGCCCGGCGACTCGACCTCGATGGGCAGCCCGACTTCCTCCGGGACGTCCTGCGTGCGGGCAACGAGCGGGCCCGCGAGATCGCCGCGGCGACGCTGAACGAGGTCCGTGAGGCCCTCGGGATGATCTACTACTGAGCCCCGACCTCAGCCGGCCGCCTGCTGCCGGCGGGTGGGCCGGAAGATCAGCCAGCGCTGCATCGAGAAGTTGGCGATCGTCGCGGCGCCCTGGCCGCACACGAAGGAGATCGCCTGCACCACGAACCGCGGCAGGTGATCGGCCGTCAGTAGGGGGAACAGCCAGGTGAAGATCCCGACCTGCAGCACGAACGACACGACGTAGCCCAGCATGGTCAGCAGGAACCGTCGGGTCGACGGCTTGGCCTTGAAGGTGAAGCGGCGGTTCAGGGCGTAGGCGGTGATCGAGCCGACGACGAAGGAGACCGCCTTGGCGGGGGTGTAGTCGACGCCCACCGCCATCAGGATGAGCAGCAGGCCGAAGTCGACGGTGGCCGTCATGACCCCGGTCCCGATGAACCGTAGCGCCGACTGCATCAGGCCGACGGATTCGACGTCGACCGACGCGCCCCCGACCCGGGAGTCGTCGGGCTCCCGGACGGCACCGGCCGCGCCGCTCACCGCAGGTGCGTGACGTCGCCGGCGACGAAGGCCCGTCGCCGGGTGCCGTCGTCGACGATCACCGCACCACTGTCGTCGATCCCGACCGCCCGGCCGCGAACCGTCACCTGCGTCCCGCCGGGCGCATCGAGCAGCACGGCGACGTCGCGTCCGATGGTGGCGCAACGCGCCTCGTACGTCTCCCTGAGCTCGGGCAGGCGGCCGTCGTCCCACGCGCGGTACATCGCCTCCCAGTCGGTCAGTACGGTCGCGAGCAGCTCGGCCTTGTCGGGGACGACACCGCACAGCAGCAGCGAGGTGGCCGTCGGGACCGGCAGCTCGGCCTCATCCAGCGACACGTTGATGCCGAAGCCGACCACGCATCCCGGTCCGGTGGGCGTGTCGACGCGCTCGGACAGGATCCCGCACAGCTTGCGCCCGCCGACGAGGACGTCGTTGGGCCACTTGAGGTCGGCCCGGATGCCGGTCGCCCGCTCGATGCCGGTGGCGATCGCCAGGCCGGTGAACAGGGACAGCCACATCCACTCCGGCATGGGGCGGCGGGGCCGGACGCCGACGGACACGGCCACCGATGTCCCGGCCGGAGCGACCCAGCGCCGCTCGAATCTGCCCCGGCCGGCCTCCTGGTGATCCGCCACCAGGACCAGACCGTTCCCACTGTCGGCACGCAGCCGCTCGGCCATGTCGGCGTTGGTCGACCCGGTCCGCGCCACCACCGAAACGTCGCTCCACAGGCGCGATCGCCCGGACTGCGGGGGGGTGAGCAGGCCCACACGAAGTCGTTCGGGGGAGGTGGGGTCGGTGGCTGGCATGTGTGCCACCCTATAGCCATCCGAAGAATCGTCGGCGGCCCAGCGGGGGCCGTCCCGAGGCGCTACAGTCGGTCTGGCCCGCCCCGGGTGCGGCGTTCCGCGCCCCGATCGCCGGTGCGGGATCTACATCGCAGTAGGTACCTCGACCCTAAGGTTCACAGCATGGACGTTGACATCCACACCACAGCGGGGAAGCTGGACGATCTCAAAGGCCGCATCCACGAGGCGGTCAACGCGGGGTCCGCCGCGGCCGTGGAGAAGCAGCATGCCAAGGGCAAGCAGACGGCCCGCGAGCGGATCGAGGCCTTGCTGGATGAGGGGTCATTCTCTGAGTTCGACCAGTTCGCCCGCCACCGCACCCACGCCTTCGGGATGGAGGGTCGCCGCCCGTACGGTGACGGGGTGGTCACCGGGATCGGGGCCATCCACGGCCGCCCGGTCTGCGTCTTCTCCCAGGACGTGACGATCTTCGGTGGCGCGCTCGGTGAG
>CAZGWN010000084.1:0-15364 GCA_964528755.1 uncultured Propionibacteriaceae bacterium | reverse complement strand
CCTGCTCGAGACCGGAGGATTCAGACCCCAACTACACCGTGGATTGTGAAGAGCCAGATTGCCCACCAGGACTCTCTCCCGGCCGCCAATCGGAGTGTGGGATTTCTTACGTTTTGGTCGTCCGGCATTGTTGGCTCCCCGCAGGTCGATCCGAGTGCGTTCCACTGGTGACCTCAGCCGGTCAGGATTGACAGGACCAAGGTCACCAGCGGACGTAAGGCTTGCTAGCCCTTGATTCCGCAGACGTTGCGTGGTTCGGCCATCTCGATGATTTCGACGGTCATGAGGATCACCTTCCCTTCGGGGTTCCGAACGAGTTGTCTGAGTTGATACTAGCGACCACACGCCAAGTCCGCAAGGAGGCTTGCGCAAGGGCGCTTGCGGGAAGTTTGGATTTGGTCTACGCTGCAAACATGAGTGGTAGCACGCCCGAGATCACCGACCTCGCCACGCTGAAGGCGCTGGCGAACCCCGTGCGGTTGGGGCTGTATGAGTTGCTGGTCGCCAACGGACCCACCACGACGATGTCACTGGCGGACCAGGCCGGCGTTGCTTCGGGGTCAGTGACCTACCACCTGCGCGTGCTCGCATCGCACGGCTTTGTCGAGGCGGTCGAATCGCCCGGGGGAGACAGACGAACGAGTACGTGGCGGGCCGTGCCGGGCGGTATCACTTGGTCGCGCAGGCAGTTTGAGGTCAATGGCGCGGCCCAGGACGTGCTCGACGTCGCCGAGCAGACTCTGATCGACCGGCGCCTGGAACGGCTCCGTGGGTGGCTCGCAAGCGACCTACGTCACGCGGGCGGAGCGTGGTCGGACGCCGCGCTGAGCACTGACGTTCTGATGCACCTGACCCCGTCCGAGCTGAAGGAACTGGGTCAAGAGTTGCAGGATGTGCTGGATCGGTGGGTTCGCAAAGGCGGCCGCGCCGGCGAATCAGCGTCGGACCATTCTCCCGACGGAACCGAGGAACGCGCCGCCGTCGTCCTGTTCCTGCAGGCCTTTCCGCGCGTGGACCAGCAACCCGGGCAACACCGGGGGCAGGACCCGCATGATTCGCTCCACGCTGTTGACTGAGCTCGACCGGGTGAAGGCCGGGTCCCCGCTGCGCCATCGGGGGTTCCGGCGCTACCTGGGCAGCTTCGGGGCGTCCCTGCTGGGTGATCAGCTGTGGTTCGTGGGCTTGGCATGGGCCGCTGCGCGTTCGGGCTCGCCCGACCAGGCTTCCTTCGTCATGGCCGCCGGTTCGGTACCCCGAGCGGTGCTGCTGCTAGTGGGAGGCGCGTGGGCGGACCGACGCGGAGCCCGCCGCATGGCGCTGCTGGGCCAGGGGGGTCGCCTGTTGGCGATGGTGGTTGCTGTTGTGGTGCTGGCTTACCTCGGTCGCGTCGAGGTCGTGGTGCTGGCCGCTCTCGCGTTTCTGTTCGGGCTTGCCGATGCGGTGTATCTGCCGGCCATGGCGGCGCTCCCGCCACTGCTGCTGGAGGACGGTCAGGTCCCCGCCGGTCAGGGGATGGTGCAGACGCTCGAACGTGTGGCACTGGTCGCGGCCGGGCCCTTGGGCGGCCTGCTGGTCGCCATTCACGGGATGCGCGGCGGTCCATTGGCGCTGGTGGGGGCGGTGAATGGCGTCCTCTTCCTGGCGGCCGGGTTGCTGTTGTGGCGACTCGGCCCGGCCCCAGGCGGAACTACCAAGGGATCCTCGACCGAGGAGTCCGTGCTGAGCTCCGTCGGGAGCGGCCTGCGCTACATCGCGGGCGAACCGGTCGTGCTGGCGGTCCTGGTGGCGATCACCCTGCTCAATCTGGGCATGGCGGGCCCGCTGAACGTTGGTCTGGCGCTGTTGGCCGAGGAGTTCGGGTGGAGCCCGACGTTGTACGGGTGGATGCTGACGGCTTTCTCCTCCGGCGCGGTGCTGGGAGCCTTGGGCTCGTCGGTCATCGGAGCCGTACGCCGCCCGGCGGTCGCCGGCCTGGTGTGGGTGATCGGGGCCGGCGCGTCGCTCGGGCTGGTCGCGGCTACGACGAGCGCAGTCGTGGTGGCCCTTGTGCTGGTCGCCGTAGGAGTGTGTACGGGGCCCGCGGCGGCCCTCCTCATCGGGTTGATCCAGACCCGGGTCCCGCATGACCACATCGGTCGGGTGATGTCGGCCGTGAACCTCTCCTCGCTCGGCCTTACGCCGGTGGCCTACTTGGGATTCGGCCGGCTCGCCGCCGTCTTCTCGGTGGCAGGTGCCTTCGCCGTTTGCGGTGCGGCCGTCGTCGTCACGGCGGTCGGCGCCCTGGGGGTGCCGACCGTACGCCGGGCCGCGATCGGGGGAACTGGCGATCGTCGTGGGCGTCTCCCGAGCCCGTAGGTCGGGTGAGTGTGCTGCGGCATGGGAGCGAGACCAGACGCGTGTGGGCCGCTGGTGGCATGACCCAGGGATCTGCTGGAAGGACTGTCGGATGGCACGTCAAGCTGGTCACGTCAGTGCGGGCCCACGTCGCGTCCTCCGCTTCACTGGCCGATCCGAGCAGCCGGTAGCGCACCCCGAATCACACGGAGCGGTCCATCGCAGTCGGGTCCGTCATGGTCGGGGCGGCCTCGGCCGGTTCTGGCGGATCCACCCGCATGGTTCTCCCCTCGTCGATTCGCCGGGAGGACCAGACAGCTCCGATGGATGTGAGGCCTCCCGGATGTGAGGTCGCCGGGCGCGCCCGACGGCTCACATGTCCCGGTCCCGCGTCGTCGTACCGGTGAGCCGCCGACCACCAGTGGCCCTCACCTTGCGAAAGGACCGAACATGACCGAACCCGTCACCTTCCTCAACATGATCGACATCGACCCCTCCAAGCAGGCCGCTGTCATCGGCATCCTCACCGAAGGAGTCGAACAGGTCCAGCGGGGTAGGCCCGGGTCGGTCTCGATCACGATCCTGGCCAGTACCGACGGGCGCCGCGTGGTCGACCTGGCCCGGTGGGCAGGAGCCGAGGCCGGCCGCACCGCCTCGACCGACCCGCGCGCCGCCACGTTCGTCCGGCGGACCGCGGAACTGCGCAGCGCCGCACCCGGCCTGTACACGGTCGTGGCTGACTGGACCGCCTGAGCGTCGAGAACCGCCTGAGGCCCGGAAGCTGCCAGGTCCCGCATCTGGTCGCCCGCTTCGCCCGTACGTTTCACCCGTACGTTTCACCCGCAGGAAGTTGTTCGACGTCGAGCACTTTCGTGCGGGCGAATCTGCGAGCAAACCCGGCGGCCACAACGTACGGGCGACAGCGGCGATGCTCGCCCGTCCCCGGCTACGGCAGATCCGGCGCGTTGAAGTGCTGGTAGTCCGGCTCGGTGTAGTCCCCGCCCCACTCCCAGCCGATCTGTTCGAACGCGCGCCGCGCCACGTCACCGTCCCGGATCACCCCGGGTGGCACGTCGGCGCCTGCGCTGCGGTCCAGGGTCGCGTACGACTCTCCGCCCGGCGGCAGCACCTGCCCGTCGAGGACGTACGGGTTCTGCACCGGGTTGATGTCGATCGCCACCGCGTAGGCATGGGTCGACCAGGTCGTCGTCCCGGCGACATGGCGGCAGTTGTAGGCCGAGGTGTTGTTCGCCGCCATGGAGGCGAAGTCGTCGCCGGCGTACTCGTCGATCAGCCGCATCCGCTCGATCGGGAACCGCTCCTCGTAGAGCGCCGCGAACACATCGACCACATCGGCGGCGACATCCGCGTGGACCACCAGCTCCCCGCGGTGCGCCCGCCCGTCGAACCCGACGTACGTCACCTCCACCTGACTCAGGTCGCCGATCGCCACCGGGCAGCGGGCCGGGTCGTGGGCGGTCATGGTCGCGGCGAGGTCCGGCCCGATCTCCTGGATCGAGGCGGCGTAGGAGGGCAGGCTGTCCCCCTCGCCCTCCCGCCGCGCAGGGTCGTCGGCCCGCTCGGTCACCGCCGATGTCGGCCCGGGACCGGGAGCGAGGTCGGTGCAGCCGCGCAACTCCTCCCAGCGCCGGACGGCCGTGTCGGCCTCGGCGCCGGGCAGCGGCGTCGGCCCGCCGCCCTCGGCTGCGATCGTGCCGGGCGTCCAGTCCTCGGCGACGACCTCGCCGTCCTGTACCGACAGGGTGAGCACGCCCGAGTCCGGCTGCCCACCGTGGTACCAGAAGAAGTTCCCCAACCCGTACGACACGTACGTCGGACCCAGTATGCCGGCCCCCAGGAGGGTGTGGGCGTGGCTGCCGACGACGATGTCGGCGCCCGCGTCGGCCAGGATCTCCGCGATCCGTTGCTGGTCGGGCGTCGCGCAGGCGTTGCCCTCCTCGCCCCAATGCAGGTAGACGACGACCAGGTCGTCGGTCGCCGCCGAGGTACGTACGGCCGCGGTCAGGGCCCTGAGGCCGCCGGCGGTTGCACCCTCGTCGCGGGCGGAGGCCAACCCGGGCCCTGAGCCGGGGACCGCCGCCCAGATCGCATCCGCGCTCTCCCGCGGTGAGGCGTCCGCGGCATGGATGGCGATGTCGGCACCCTTGACGCGGGTGCGATAGGGGGCGTACGCGTCCCGATCCGTGCGTCCGACGCCGACGATCGGGATCGGCCCGGACTCGGCCGCCGCGAGGGTGTCGCCCAGCCCGTCCACCCCGTAGTCCGCCCCGTGGTTGTTGGCCATCGAGACGACGTCGACCCCGGAGCGGGCGACCAGATCGAGGGCCGACGGCGCGGTCGCGAACCAGTAGCGGTTGTCCGGGTCCTCCAGCTCCTTGCGGGTCCGGGCGTCGGGGTCGGGATCGTCGGTGATCGCCGATTCGAGGTTGACCATGGCCAGATCTGCAGCGGCGAGGGTGGCCGACATCGGCCCGAGCGTCGCTGCCGGGTCGTCGGGCAGGTTCGCCTGCCGGCCGGCGAAGTGGACGTCCCCGGCGAAGGCCAGGGTCAGCGTCGGGGCCTCATCCGGGCTTCCGGTGAGGGTCTGCAGCCCGATGGCCCGGATGGGGTCGGGGGCGTCGGTCGGGCCCGGATGTCCGGTCGGCGCGCCACCCGCAGGCCCGTACGAGGTCGCGGACATCCCCGCGCCCGCGAGCAGGCAGGATGTCACCATGCCGGCGGCGAGGAGGATGCGCACGTGTCTGGGCACATCACCATCTTCCCGGGTACGGACAACCACGCCTGTGGACGAGCGGATCAGGGGAGCGTCGAGGGAAGGGGAGGTCGCAGCCCGGCGGGCTGAACGCGAGGTCCACCCCACCGACTGGTGCACCGTGGCACCATGGCACCCGTGCCAGCAGCGAAGCCCGTCCGGGCCGTACGCGTCGCCTCCCTCGTCCGTATCGGCATCGCCGTCATCGGGGCGCTGACCGCCGCCGTCATCATCGGCCTGGCAACGTGGACCCACGCCTCCACCCGGGGCGCACGCTGGCCCGCGGCCCCCGGGCAGTCCGAGGATCTGGCCGACGTTCCGGCGTCCGCCGTGGCGCTCGTGCTCGGTGCGGAGGTCTACTCCGACGGCAGCCCGTCGGCGTACCTGCAGGCCCGGCTCGACCTCGCCGCGGACCTGTGGGCCCAGGGGAAGGTACGGGTGCTCATCGTCTCGGGTGCCGAGGCGCACGACGGCCAGGTGTCCGCGATGGCACGCTATCTCGTCGCCCGCGGCGTTCCGGCGGGCCGCATCGTGCAGGACCCTTACGGCTTCGACACGTACGACTCGTGTGCCCGGGCGCGGCGGATCTACGGGGTCGATGACGTCACGGTGGTCAGCCAGGCCTACCACCTGCCGCGGGCACTGACCCTGTGCCGCTCCCTGGGCCTCACCGCGCGCGGCGTGGGCGACGTGTCGATGCGCACCCCCTATCCGGTGACCTGGCTGCTCGGCACGGCCCGGGAGTATGCCGCGAACGTCAAGATGGTCGTCGACCTGGTCAGCGGCCGCGATCCGGTGCTCGGTCCGACCAGCGACGAGGTCCAGCGGGCCCTCGCGACGGGGTGAGGGCTCCGGGACCTGGCTCCGGGACCCGGCTCCGGGGAACAGCGGCCACGCCCCGTTTCAGCAGCCACACGTCGACTCGTGGCTTGTGAAACGGGGCGTGGCCGCTGTGCAGTCTGAGGTGGCCGCTGTGCAGTCTGAGCGTGGCCGCTGTGCGGTCTGCGGCGGCCGCTGTGAGTCTGAGGTGGCCGGCGCCGGCCCGGCGCCGGCATGGCGCTACGGCTCGATGGTCACCTTGATGGCGGTCCCCTTCTTCACGATGTCGAAGCCCTCCAGGGCCCGGTCCAGCGGCAGGTGCTCGGTGATCAGGTCCGCCACCGGAACCCGGCCCGAGGCGATGTACTCCAACGCCCGCCGGTTGTGCTCGGGGGCCGATCCGTTCGCCCCGTGGATGTGTAGTTGGCGGTAGTGGATCCGGTTGGAGTCAGCGGTGATCGTCGGGTTGGTCTTCGGCAGCCCGCCGAAGAACGAGATCCGTCCGTTGCGCGCGGCCATCGCGATCGCCTGCTCCTGGGTGATGTTCGCCGGAGTGGCGGTGATGACGACGTCGGCGCCGCGCCCGTCGGTGAGCTCCAGCACCGCCTCGACCACGTCCACCTTCGACGCGTCGATGACATGGTCGGGGTGCACGGCATCGGCGGACATCTCCAGCCGTTCGGCGTTGATGTCGACCAGCGCGACCTGCCCGGCCCCGTGCACGCCGCGGATCACCCGGGTGTGCATGCAGCCGATCGGCCCGGCCCCGAAGATCACCACGAAGTCGCCCGGATCGACCCCGAGCTGTTCCTGGGCGTTGATCGCGCAGGCCAGCGGTTCGGCCGCCGACGCCTCCGGATACCCCAGTCCGTCGGGAATCCGGTTGAGCCCGTCGACGGCGAGCACCTGCCGGGGCACGATCATGTACTCGGCGAACCCGCCGTCGTACTGGTAACCCATCGAGGTCTGGTTCTCGCAGACCTGCATCCAGCCCTTGCGACACTCGTGGCAGCGCCCGCACGGGACGGCGGCGATGCACTGCACCCGGTCCCCGATGGCGAACCCGCCGCGTGCCTGCGCCCCGACCTCGACGACCTCGCCGGCGATCTCGTGGCCCATCGTCGTGGTGCGGGTGATGTTGGGATGCCCGTTGTGGTAGATCTTCACGTCCGTGCCGCAGGTGGAGCAGTTGCGGACCCTGATCTTGATCTCCTCGGGCCCGCAGACGGGTTCGGGGACGTCCTCCAGGCGGACATCCAGCGGCGCGTGGAAGCGCAGCGCCTTCATGGTCACTCTCCTTCTTCCGGAGCCAGCAGCTCCAGCACTTCGTCGGGATCGGTGCTCGTACGCAGCCGTTCGGCCTTGTCGGGGTCGGACACGATGGTCGCCAGCGCGGCCAGGATGCCGACGTGCTCGTCGCCGGGGGAGGCGATCGGGATGACCACGTTGACGGTGTGGCCGTCCCAGTCGATGCCGTCGGGGTACTGCAGCACGCCGAGCGCCGCGCGCCGGATCAGGCCGCGCGCCTCGTTGGTGCCGTGCGGGATGGCCACCCCGTTGCCCATGAACGTCGACACCTGCTGCTCACGGTCGAACATCGCCTCGGTATAGCCGTTTGCGGTGGCGCCGAGGCCGGCCAGCAGGTCGCCGGCCGTACGGATCGCCTCGTCCTTGCCCACCGGGGCCAGGCCGAGCCGGATCGCCTCGCGGGTGAGCACCTGCGCGGGCAGCCGGCGGGGTCGCCGGGCGCGTCGGGTGGTGGTCCCGGCGGCGGCGCCCGTGGCGGTTGTCCCGCCCGTGGTCGCCGTCGCACCCGTACTCGGCGTGGTTCCGGTCGCACGTTCCGGGAAGCCCCCGGTGCTCCCGATCACGCCGCCGTGGGCGAAGGACTCGGCGAGCTGGGCGAACGCCGGATCACCCACGTACGAGGTGAAGGGGACGATCACCGCGCCGGGCGCGCGGTGCCGGGCCCGCTGCACGAGGTTGCTCTGGGTCAGGACAAGTTTGGCGTCCGACGGGATCTCCTCCAGCCGTGCATGGGTGACGTCGACGCCGTACGGCTTGAGCTGCTTGCGCATGGTGCTGGCCACCATCACGCTCGAGCCCATGCCCGCGTCGCAGGCGACAATGAGTCGATCGACATCGCGAGCCGCGATGCCACCCGTGGCGCCGGGGGTGCCGACACCCGTCGTCCCCGCCGCGCCGACCGTACGTGTGCCGGCGAGGTCCGCCTCGGGGGCGGGCGCCGCCGAACCCGTGGCCAGGCTCGGGATCCCCGAGGCACCCAGGGCCTCGGCGGCGCCCTCGTCATCCTTGTCGCGGTCGAGCCGCAACAGCGCCCAGGCCACCACGAACGACACGACCGCGGCGGTGAGGAAGGTCGCCAACATCGGCAGGTAGCCGTCGCGTGGGGTGACGATGAACCACGCGAGGATCGAGCCCGGCGACGCCGGCGCGACGAGACCCGCGTTGAGCAGCGAACCGACGAACAGGCCGCTCATCCCACCGGCGATGGTCGCGGCGATCGTCTTCGGCTTCATCAACACGTACGGGAAGAAGATCTCGTGGATCCCGCCGAACAGGTGGATGATGACCGCGCCGGGCACGGATCCGCGGATGCTGCGGGGGCCCGCGAGCCAGTACGCCATCAGCAGGCCGAAGCCGGGACCGGGATTGGACTCGACCATGAAGAGGATCGAGCGGCCCGCCGACTGGGCCTGTTCGGCGCCGAGCGGGGTGAGGATGCCGTGGTTGACGGCATTGTTGAGGAACAGCACCTTGGCCGGTTCGACGAAGATCGAGGCCAGCGGCAGCAGGCGCGCGGAGATGAGCGCATTGACACCGGCCGCCATCCAGCCCATCAGCACGTCCACGGTCGGGCCGATCGCCAGCTTGCCGACGATCGCCAACAGCAGGCCGAGGATGCCGAGGGAGAAGTTGTCCACCAGCATCTCGAAGCCGGTGGCGACGCGTCCCTCGATCGCCTTGTCGAATCGCTTGAGCAGCCAGGCGGACACCGGGCCCATGATCATCGCACCGAGGAACATCGGGATCTCGGCGCCGACCACCACACCCATGGTGGCGATCGCGCCGATCACGGCGCCACGCTGGCCGTGCACCGCACGTCCGCCGGTGTAGCCGATCAGCAGGGGTAGTAGGTACTTGAGGATGGGATCGACCATCTGGCCCAGCGACTCGTTCGGCCACCAGCCGGTTTCGATGAACAGGGCGGCCAACAAGCCCCAGGCGATGAAGGCGCCGATGTTGGGCATGATCATGCCCGCCAGGAACGCCCCGAATCTTTGCACCGTGGCTCGGGCGCCGGACCCCTCCAGGTTTTTGTTGACGGTTGCATCGGGTAGAGACATCGAGGTCACCTCACAGGCCCGGGCGGATGGGCACCGGGCATGATCGACGTTGATCAGATGTCAACAGTCTGGACCTTTTTGTTTCGGTCGTCAAGTTGTCTGTTGGTGTTGGTTTCCGGGGCTGGGTGGGTCGATCGCAGAGAGTCCCGGTCATCCGGATGTGGGCGGGTCGGCGAGGAGAGGCAGTGAGGCGGGTGGCCCCCGATCCCGGCGGGCCGGCAGGCTGCGCAGTCGGGAACGTTGGTTTATGTTGGGATCGGCGGAGATGGTTCCGCCGCAGGTGTCCGATCGCGGGGGCAGGTCGAAGGAGACAGGAGGGACGGGCATGTTGGCGCACGAACGCCGTGAGGCGATTCTGGAGCGTGCGCGGGTCGAACCGAGGGTCGAGGTCGCCGCAATGGCGGAGGAGTTCGACGTCACCCCGGAGACCATCCGGCGTGATCTGAGCGTCCTCCAGCGGCACGGGCTCGTCTACCGGGTCCACGGCGGCGCGATCGCCGTGGAAAAGGTCGGCTTCGAACCGTCCACCGAGGACCGGCGCGGCCGGCAGGCCGAGGAGAAGGCCCGGATGGGCAAGATAGCCGCCGATCTCGTCCCGCCGTTCGGGACGATCGCCATCGACGCCGGTACGTCGACGCTGGCCCTGGCCACCCAGATGCCCCGGGACCGCGAACTCACCGTCGTCACCGACTCCCTCCAGGTTGCCATGCAGCTGGCGAACATCGACTCGGTGACGTTGTTCGTCGTCGGCGGGCGGACCCGGCCCCGTACGCTCGCCACCGTCGGGCCGTGGGCGCACCGGGCGTTCCAGGAGGTACGCGTCGACGTCGCCTTCATGGGGACCAATGGGATCACCGTGGAGGCCGGATTGACCACGCCCGATCAGGCCGAGGCCGAGGTCAAGCGGGCGATGGTACGGTCCGCCCGGCGGGTGGTGGTGCTCGCCGACCACACGAAGTTCGGGGTCGAGCACTTCGGTCGGTTCGCGCGGTTGGCCGAGGTCGACACCGTGGTCAGCGACGCCGACCTGGACGACGAGGCGGTCGCCGCGATCGAACAGGCCGGCCCCGAGGTCATCCGGGCCTGAGGGGGCTCCCGAGGGGACCAGCGGTGGTCCGGCGGGCCCAGCGGTGGTCCGGCAGTCCCAGCGGCCACACCTCGTTTCACAAGCCACGCGTCGACTTGTGGCGTATGAAACCGGGTGTGGCCGCTGGTGGGCCAGACCCGCTGCGGCTGGTGAGCCGGACCGTGCCGGAGCCGCGCCGGACCCCGCCGGACCGCGCCGGACCCCCGCCGGACCCCGCTAGGGTGGCCGCATGGCCGGCCTGACCGATACCTTGACCCGCGCTCTCCTGCGCGCTGTCCGCACCGCCCTGACGTCACCCGCGCCGACCCGCTCTGCCCCGGAACGACCCGCGCGGACGCGCTCGGGGCGGCGTCCGGCGCGGGGCCCGGTCGACTACCCGGGGGACTTCACCGGCCGGCCGCGGATCAGCTACGCGCCTCTCGAGGACGACCGGCCCGACCCCGGCACCGGCGCCTGGGACCCGCAACGTCGGCCCAGCGAGGTGCGGGTCAACCGAATCATCCGGATCGGCCCCGCAGCGGTACGCCGAACCGGGGCCCGTCTCGACCGCGACCGCTTCGAGGGGGTCGCCGCGGAGGTGCTGCGCTACTTCTGAGCGTCGGGCGCCGCGAACGGCCGGGCCGTACCCTGGTGCCATGAGCGTCGTGCCGCCGGAGAATGTCCGCGCCTCCGATGACGACCGCAATCGGGTCGTCGCCCTCCTCGACCAGGCGTACGCCGACGGTCGGCTCACCCTGGCCGAGCATGAGGAGCGTACCGGTCGCGCGCTGGCCGCCCGGACCCACGGTGATCTGACCGGGCTGACCGCCGATCTCGGCGCGGGTGTCCCGGGCGGGGTCCTGGCTTCGTCGGCCGGCGGCCCCGTCGTCCGGCCGGCGGGCGACGCCGGCGCAGGTCGCCATGACGTCGTCGTGGGATTCTTCGGGTCAGGGGATCGTCGGGGTGCGTTCTCGCTGGCCGCCGACACCCAGGCGTACGCGGTCTTCGGCGGGGTGGACATCGACCTCACCGAGGCCATGCTCGAGTCGCGGACGACCCGGCTGACCGGGTTCGCCGTGTTCGGCGGGATCACGCTCGTCGTCCCGCCCGGGGTGCGGGTGGTGAAGAACGCGATCGGGATCTTCGGCGGGACCACCTCCAAGGTGTCCTGCTCCGACCCGGACGCGCCGGTCGTCGAGGTGCGGGGTCTGGCGCTGTTCGGCGGGATCGAGGTCCGGGAGGCCGGAGCTGCCGATGAGTGAGGGCGATCGACGCGCGGGTGACAGGGCCCGGGTCGACGCGGCGGTGTTCGCCCCGGACGGCGTGACCTGGCGGCGTATCTCGCCGGCGTGGCGTACGGTCCAGTTGATCGGCTCGGCCATCGGCTGGGGCCTCTTGGCCGTCGTCGCGGCGGTGCCCGTCCAGCTGATCTGGCAACGCTGGGTGATCACCGGGCCGATCCTGGCGGCGGTGCTGGCGTTGTTCGGCTGGAGCGCGTGGTTGGTCTTCCGGCGCTGGCCGTGGTGGGGGTACGCCGAACGGGCGGAGGACCTGTGGGTGCGGCACGGGCTGATGTGGCGCTCGCTGACCGTGGTCCCGTACGGGCGGATGCAGGTCATCGACGTCACCGCCGGACCGATCGAGCGGGCCTTCGGGCTGGCCACGGTGACCCTGGTCACCGCGTCGGCCCAGACCGACGCGACCATCCCGGGGCTGCCGGCCGCGGAGGCGGCGCGGCTGCGGGACCGACTCAGCGAACTCGGTGACCCGCGGGGGTCGGGCCTGTGAGCGGGTCCACCCCGACACCCCCGACACCCCCGCCGGGCCCGGGCAGCGGGCCGTCCGGGGGCGCATCGTCCGGCGACAAAGCGGACGGGGCACCACCCCCGTCCGGGGCGTCCCCGTCCGGGGCGTCCCTGTCCGGGGCGGGTCCGGAAGGGGTGGGGCCGGCCACCCCACCAACCCCGCCGAAGACCGTGCTGGAACGGCCGCACCCGCTCACCCCGCTGGTCCGCGGCTGGATCGTCTTCGCCGCCATGGTCGTGGCGCTGGCCCAGAACTACCTGCCCGACGGCAGCGGCGACTCCGGCGGCCTGCCGCCCTGGTGGGTACTCGGGCTGGGCGTGGCCGGGATCGCGCTGATCACCGGGGTCTCCGGGTTCGCGTCGTGGTGGTTCACCAGGTTCGTCATCGACGAACGCGAGGTGCGGGTCGAGACCGGCTGGCTGAACCGGCGATCCCGCCGGGTGCCGTTCGAACGGGTCCAATCCGTCGACGTCGACCAACCGTTCGTCGCCCGACTGGTCGGCCTGGCCGAGCTGCGCATCGAGGCCGGCGGCGGGGCGAGCGGAACCGCGCTGCGCTACATCCCGCGGGCCCGTGCGTACGCCCTGCGCGACTATCTGATGGCCCGGGCCGCCGGGCACCGGGTCGATCTGGCCCAGCCCGGCACGGTCCACCACGACCTGCTCAACGACACCGCGGCCACCGACCGGGTCCTCGTGACGCTGCCCATCGGACGCATCCTGGGAGCCTTCCTGCTGTCGGTGGAGATGTGGCTGTCGGTCGCGGTGACCGTCACCCTGATCGTGGTCGGGGTGGTCAGCGGGGTGGCGGCGATCTCGCTGGCCGCCATCCTGCCGATGCTCTACACCCTCGGTTCGGCGGTGAGCCGCCGGCTGACCCGGCAGGCGAACTACCGGCTGCTCGAGACCTCCGCCGGTGCGCTGCGGGTCAGTGCCGGCCTCACCCGGCTGGTCAGCCAGACCGTGCCCGTCGACCGGATCCAGGGCGTACGCCTGAGCCAACCGCTGCCGTGGCGACCACTGCGCTGGTGGCAGGTGGACATCGACATGGTCGGCATCCTCGGTCGCGCCGGCGAGGAAGGTGGCGGCCGCGCCGAGTCGACGGTCGTGCCGGTCGCCACCGAGGCCGAACTGCCCGTGGTCCTGGCCGCCCTGCTGCCGGGCATCGACCTGGCCGCCGTCCGGCTGTCGCCGGTGCCGCGGCGGGCCCGGTGGATCCGGTGGTTCGACGCACAGACGCTGTGGTGGGGCGCCACCGACCAGGTGTCGGCGACCCGGCGGGGGCTGCTCGTGCGGATCAGCGATCTCGTCCCCCTGCGGACGTTCCAGTCGCTGCGCCTCACCCGCGGTCCGCTGCAGCGGCTGCTCGGCCTGGCCAGCGTCCACGTCGACACCACCCCCGGCCCGGTCGACCAGGTGGCCTGCCACCTGGACGGGCGGCAGGCGCAGGCGTACGTCGACCGGCTGCTCCTCCTGGGCCGGGAGGCCCGGCGCCAACTGCGGCCCTGACCTGCCTCGAGGTCCGCCCGTCCGATAGGCTCGGCGCCATGAGTGTGCGACCAGTGTTGGGCATCGACATCGGAGGCTCGGGTATCAAGGGAGCCCCCGTCGACCTCGAGGCGGGGGACTTCGCGGTTGATCGCCTGAAGATCCCCACGCCGAAGAAGTCCACCCCCGAGAAGGTGGCCGAGGTGGTCGCCGAGATCGTCGGGCACTTCGCGGATCTCATCGGCGACGGTCCGGTCGGCATCACCATCCCGGCGGTGGTCACCCACGGGGTGACCCGTACGGCGGCGAACATCGACAAGTCCTGGATCGGCTTCGAGGCCGAGAAGATGTTCGAGGACAAGCTTGGGCGCGATGTCGTCCTGTTCAACGACGCGGACGCGGCGGGGCTGGCCGAGACGCATTTCGGGGCCGCGAAGGGGCATCCGGGCCTGGTGCTGGTCGCGACCCTGGGCACCGGGATCGGCACCGCGCTGGTGCACCGGGGCGTGCTCATCCCCAACTCCGAGTTCGGCCACCTGGAGATCGACGGCCACGACGCCGAGAGCCAGGCCTCGGCCGGGGTGAAGGACAAGCTCGGGCTGTCGTACAAGCAGTGGATCCCGCGGATCGAGCGGTACTTCCAGACCGTCGAGGCGCTGCTGTGGCCGGACCTGTTCGTGGTCGGCGGCGGGATCAGCCGCGACTCCGAGAAGTTTCTGCCGCAGCTCACCCTGAACACGCCGATCGTGCCCGCGGAACTGCGCAATCGCGCCGGGATCATCGGAGCGGCGTGGATGGCGCGCTACCGCGTCGATCACCCGAACGACCAGCTGCGGGTCGACCAGGCCACCCAGCGGCTGGTCGAGGCGGCCCAGGAGCGGGTCGAGGAGGCGCCCGCGGAGCCGGCGGCCGAGGACTGAGGGCGCGGACGCCAGTCCTGCAGGCGTCGCAGCCGCTGGCGCCGCAGGGCACTCCATCCACAGCGTCCACGCCTCGTTTCATCTACCACAAGTCGACTCGTGGTAGATGAAACGAGGCGTGGACGCTGCTGAGTCGGGGGGCTCGGGCTGCTGGGTCGGGGGGCTGGGCCGCTGCGCTCGGGGGACCGGGCCGGCTCCGCCCCTACATCCGCTCCAGCGCCTCGATCCCGAGCATCCCCAAGCCGGTGGCCAGCACGGTCCGCACCGAGCGGCACAATCCGAGGCGGGATTCCCGTACGGATCCCTCCGACTTGAGGATCGGGCAGTTCTGGTAGAACACCGAATAGTGCTGGGCCAACTCGTACAGGTAGGTGCACAGCCGGTGCGGCTGCAGGGTCCGCGCCACGTCGCCGACGATCTCGCCGAATCGGGACAGCAACAGCGCCAGTTCTTGTTCGCTCGGCTCGGCCAGCACCGAGACGGCCGTGTCGGTGGGGATGCCCTTGGCCACGGCCTCCCGCATCACCGCGCAGGTCCGCGCGTGCGCGTACTGGAGGTACGGTCCGGTGTCGCCGGTGGTCTGCACCATCCGCTCGGCGTCGAAGACATAGTCCTTGTTCAGCCCGTTGGACAGGTCGGCGTACTTGATCGCCGCCAGGGCGATCGGAGGGGCGGCCTGCTCCTCGGCGGCGTCGAGCAGCGAGGACAGGGTCACGGTGGATCCGTCGCGGGTCCTGAACGGTTTGCCGTCCGGGCCGAGCACCATCCCGAAGCCGACATGTTCGACCGTC
>CAZGWN010000083.1:12630-15555 GCA_964528755.1 uncultured Propionibacteriaceae bacterium | reverse complement strand
GGGCGGTCTCCGGACGCAGATAGTGCAGGCCGGACTCGTCCTCGACCGGGCCGAGCCAGGTCTTCAGCATCATGTTGAAGTCGCGCGGCTCGGTCCACTGCCCCTTGACGCCGCAGTTCGGGCAGGGGACCTCGCTCAGCGGGACCGAGTCGGGGTCGTCGATGCCGTGCTTGGCCGCGTACGCCTCCTGCAGTTGGTCGGCGCGCAGCCGCTTGTGGCAGGACAGGCACTCGGTCAGCGGATCGGTGAACACCCCGACGTGGCCCGACGCGATCCAGACCTCCTTGGGCAGGATGATCGAGGAGTCGAGCCCGACGATGTCCTCGCGCCCCGTCACCATCGCGCGCCACCATTGGCGTTTGATGTTCTCCTTCAGTTCGACACCGTACGGTCCGTAGTCCCACGCCGACCTCGTCCCGCCGTAGATCTCGCCACTGGGGAAGACGAATCCGCGCCGCTTGGCGAGGGAAATGACGTTGTCGAGCGTGCTCGGGGCCACGTGTGATCACTCCGTAGGTTCGCAGGGGGCATCGGGCTGATGTCCGCCACCGGCACAGCCTAGCGGACCGGTGGCGGCGCACCTCACCCCACGACGATCACCCACAGTGTGCGCGGGCCGTGCACCCCCTCGACCCGGCTGAGTTCGATGTCGGAGGTCGCACTCGGCCCGCTGATCCAGGTCAGCGGCCGGCCGGCCCGGACCGCCTCGGTGGTCCGCTCGACCGCCTCGGGCACGTCGGACACCACCTGGTCGGCCCGGACGATGCAGATGTGTCGGTCGGGCACCAGGGTCAGCGCGCGCCGGCCCTGCCCGTCGCTGTGGTCCAGCACGATCGTGCCGGTCTCGGCGACCCCCACCGAGGCCAGAGTGATCACCCCGCCGACCCGGTCCAGCTCGGCGGCCGACAGCAACGGATCGTCCCGAAGGACCTTCGTCGGGCTGGCCCGCACCGCCGACACGACGTCGGCCGGGATGCCCTCGGGCAACACCACCGATCCGGCACCGGTCTCGGCCAACGCCCTGGCCACCTGCCCGGGGACGTCCGCCTCGGAGCAGCGGACCACGGTTGCCCCGTAGTCCTCCACCCGCCCGACGAATCGGCCGATCACGTCCGACATCGGGGTCGGCCGGCCGTACGCCCAGTCGACCGGGGCGTCGGGCTCGGTGACGTCGGCCAGGGCCGTCCGGACCCGACCCAGGATCTCCTCGCGTGCGCTCCTCATCGGTTCTCCTCCCACCACTGGCGGAACGTCTGCTTGGGCACCATCGGGACATCTCGCGAGTCCGTCCAGCGCGACAGGGGCGGCGGCAGCGGTCCGATCTGGCGGATCGGCAGCAGCTTGCCGGCCAGCGAACTGGCCTTCCCGGCCGCCTCCAGGTGGCGATGATCGGCCATCACCCACGAGGCAACAGCCATCAGCGTCGGCTCGAATCGGTTGGCCTGGTGGCGCTTCTTCTTCTCGACCACCCGGTGCCGTTCGTGCACCAGCAGGTCGGCGATCGGGATCTTCACCGGGCACACCTCCGCACATGCCCCGCACAGGCTGGAGGCGAACGGCAGGCTCTTGTCGATCGGTTGGTCGACCCCGTGCAGCATCGGGTTGAGGATCGCCCCGATCGGTCCCGGGTAGACCGAGCCGTACGCATGCCCGCCGGCCCGCTCGTACACCGGGCAGATGTTCAGGCAGGCCGCGCAGCGGATACAGCGCAGCACGTCGCGGCCCTTGGGGTCGGCAAGGGCCTGACTGCGACCGTTGTCGAGGAGCACGACGTGGACCGTGCTCGGGCCGTCGCCCGGCGTGGGGCCGTTCCAGGTCGAGGTGTAGGGGTTCATCCGCTCGCCCGTCGCCGAGCGCGGCAGCAACCGCAGGAAGACCTCCAGATCGGCCACCGTCGGCACCACCTTCTCGATCCCGACGACCGAGATGAGGGTGTCGGCGAGGGTGAGGTTCATCCGCCCGTTGCCCTCCGACTCCACCACTCCCAGCGTTCCGGTCTCGGCGACGGCGAAGTTGGCGCCGGAGATGGCGACCTTCGTGCGGAGGAACCTGTTGCGCAGGTGGGTCCGGGCCGCACCGGCCAGATCGGCCGGGTCCTCGGTCAGGCCCTCGGGCGGCGGGGTGCCGTACGTACCCATCTCCTCGGTGAAGATCTGGCGGATCTCGCCGCGGTTGCGGTGGATCGCGGGCACCACGATGTGGCTGGGGAAGTCGTGGCCCAACTGGACGATCAGCTCGGCCAGGTCGGTCTCCCATGCGGCGATCCCGGCCGCCTCCAGCGCCTCGTTCAGTCCGATCTCCTGGGTGGCCATCGACTTGATCTTGGTCACCTCGGTCTCGCCGGTGGCGCGGACGAGATCGACCACGATCCGATTCGCCTCGTCGGCGTCCCGGGCCCAGTGCACGGTGGCCCCGGCACGGGTGAGCGACTCCTCCAGCACCTCCAGCCAGTGGTCGAGGTGGTGGAGGGTGCGGTCCTTGATCGCCGCGGCGGCCGTGCGCAACTCCTCCCACTCCTGGGCGCCGACCTCGGAGACCCGCAGGTCCCGCTTGGCACGGATGGTGCTGGTGGCCTTGCGCAGGTTGACCCGCTGGACCTCGTTGTCGAGGCCGGCCCGGGCCGCCTCGGGGAACGGCGGACGCGGCCGGGTCGCCCACTCGGGCGGAGCCGGGGTCAGTCGCCCGTCGGCGTCCCGGCGTGGTGTGGTGGCGTCCATGTCAGCGACCCTTCTGGGTGTGGGCCAGGATCTCGGCCAGGTGGATCGGCTTCACACCGCCGCGGTTGCGGTGGATGACGCCGCCGATGTTGAGGGCGCACAGGTTGTCCCCGGTGACCAGGTACTCCGCGCCGGTATCCATCACGTGCCGCGCCTTGTCGTTGGCCATCGACCGGGAGACATCGGGGTTCTTCAGGGAGAACGTGCC
>CAZGWN010000083.1:0-12620 GCA_964528755.1 uncultured Propionibacteriaceae bacterium | reverse complement strand
TGCCGCCGAAGCCGCAGCACTGTTCGGCCGCCTCCAGCTCGAGCAGGTCCATCCCGTGCACCGCCCTCAACAGCTGGTAGGGGGCGTCACCGACCTTGGCGACCCGCACGGAGTGGCAGGTGGGGTGGTAGGTGACCCGGTGGGGGAAGTACGCGCCGACATCGGTGACGCCGAGCACGTTGACGAGAAACTCCGAGAAGTCGTAGGTCTTGGCGGCGACCTCCTCGGCCGCCCGGGCCAGGCCCTCGTCCCCGGCCTCGCGCGCCAGCATCGCGTGCTGGTGGCGGACCGCGCCGACGCAGGAGCCGGATGGCCCGACGATCCACTCATAGTCGGCGAAGGCCGTCACGAAGGTGCGTACCGACGGGAGCGCCTCCGGGTAGTAGCCGGTGTTGGTGAAGACCTGGCCGCAGCAGGTCTGCTCGCGCGGGAACTCCACGTGGCAGCCCAATCGCTCCAGGACGCTGACGGCGGCCTTGGGGGTGTCGGGGAACATCACGTCGTTCGCGCAGGTGGCGAACAACGCGACGGTCATCCCCGCTCCGGGAAGGCCAACGGTTGATTCCATGGTTCCTCCGATTCTGGGTCTCATCACGGTTTCACGCCGGAAGCAGCCAGCTCAGGACGGGCGTCGCCATCAGGCCCACCAGCAGGCACAGGAAGACGAGCAGTCCGAAACTCCAACCGACGATCCGCCGCAGGATGAGGGACTCGTTGCCGGCCATGCCGACCGAGGTGGCGGCGATGGCCAGGTTCTGCGGGCTGATCATTTTGCCGAGCACACCGCCGGACGCGTTCGCCGACACCGTCAGGTACGGGTCCAGTCCGATCTTGTTGCCGACGGTGGCCTGCAGGCCGGCGAAAAGGGCGTTGGCGGTGGTGTCCGAACCCGTCACGTACGTTCCGAGCCAGCCGAGCACCGGCGCGAGGAAGGCGAAGACGACCCCGGCACCGGCGATCCAGGTGCCGATGGTGATCGTCTGCCCCGAGAAGTCCATCACGTACGCCAGCGCCACCACGCTGGCAATGGTCAACGCGGTGAAGCGCAGCTTGTACGCATTGCGGGCCAGGGAGTGCCAGACGTCCACCGGATGCACCCGGTAGATCACCGCGGTGACGATCGCGATGATCGCCAGCAGGGTGCCCGGCGAGGACAACAGGCCCAGCGAGAAGGTGGTCCGGGTGACCTCGTGGTTGGCGGCGTCGAGGATCCGACCGGACAGCCCGGGCCAGCCGAAGGACAGGTCCGTCGCGGCCAGGCCGGCCTTGATCGGCGCGATCAGCTTGACCACCGCGAACAGGGACACCACGAGGATGTACGGCACCAGGGCCATCCACACCCGTCCGGCGGTCAGGGTGCCGGTCGGCCGGGTGGGGACCTTGGTGGTCAGGGTGCTGGGAGGCTCCCCGGGAAGCAGCCGTGCCACCCGTTCACGCGCCTCGTCGGACCCGGACGGCTGCCAGAACCGCATCAGCACCACCCCGGCGGCGATGCCCAGCAGGGAGGCGATGACGTCGGTCAGCTCGACCGAGATCCAGGTCGAGGTGATCCACTTCGCCGCGGCGAACACCCCGCCGATGGTCAGTGCGGCCGGCCACGCCTCGCGCAGTCCGCGCCGGCCGTCGATCAGGATGAGCATGAGGAAGGGCACGAAGAAGGCCAGGATGGCGGTCTGGCGTCCGACGTACGCGCCGATCTGGGTGTAGTCGAGTCCGGAGACATTGCCGGCCACGATGATCGGGGTGGCGATCGCGCCGAAGGCCACCGGCGCGGTATTGGCGAGCAACACCGTGAGGGCCGACCGCAGTGGCCCGTACCCGATCGCGATGAGCATCACCGATGTGATGGCAACCGGGGCGCCGAAGCCCGCCAGTGCCTCCAGGAGACCGCCGAAGCAGAACGCCACCAGGATCGCCAGCACCCGCGGGTCGTCGGAGATGACGTCGAAGGTGGCACGCAGGTCCTCGAATCGCCCACTGACCACCGTCACGTCGTACATCCAGATCGCCGCCAGCAGGATCCAGGTGATGGGGAAGATACCGAAGGCCGCACCCTCCAGCGCCGACAACCCGGCCATCCCCCACGGCATGCCGTACACCACGGTGGCGACGATGACGGCGGTCGCGAGCGAGGCCAAGCCCGCCCAGTACGCCTTCCAGCGCAGCACGCCGAGGGTCACCAGCATGACCAGGATAGGAAGCAGGGC
This sequence comes from uncultured Propionibacteriaceae bacterium, assembly GCA_964528755.1. Taxonomy (GTDB): domain Bacteria; phylum Actinomycetota; class Actinomycetes; order Propionibacteriales; family Propionibacteriaceae; genus Raineyella. Next base: position 10,413 of record CAZGWN010000083.1, on the reverse strand, counting down.
CACGAGGGCCGAAAGGGTCACCCCGCCCAGAGGGGCCAGGGTGGGCTGAAATGTCGCCATGGAGAACTCCGTTGTTCAGGCTGTTGGTCAGACCATCGGGACGAGATTAGTCATTGGTCAGACCAATGGTCAAGCGAGTCCGCTAGAGTCAGATCACATCCGAGCGCAGGGGGACGAAGATGTCACACGACAATCGGGCGTGGGAAGTGGTGTCGGCCCACATCGAGAGCGCCATCCTGGACGGCAGCCTGGTGATCGGCCAGTCCCTGCCCTCGGAGCGAGAGCTGGCCGCCCAACTCGGAGTGGGCCGGGCGGCGGTCCGCGAGGCGATTCACGCGCTCGTCGCCCAGGGGGTGCTGACCTCCTCGGTCGGCCCGCGCGGCGGAACCCGGGTCGCCGCCCTGCGTACCGAGGCACTGACGAAGTTCCTGCGGTTGCAGGTCGCACTGGCGAACTTCCCGGTCGCCGACATCACCGAGGTGCGGGTCGCGCTGGAGCGGACCACCGTCACCGCGGCCTGCCGCGACGTCACCGAGGAGTCGCTGGCCCGGATCCGGGCTGCGCTGGACCGGATGGCCGAGGTCGACGATCCCGAGGAGTTCAACCGACTGGACACGGACTTCCACGTCCTCGTCGCCAGGGCCGGGAACAACGCCCTGGCGACCGACATGACCATCGCCATCCGGGAATCCCTGCGCAGCCCGATCCTGAACGCCGAGGAGACGATGCCGGACTGGGCACATTTCCGGGTGGGACTGCTGAGCCAGCACGAGGCGGTCTACGCCGCCCTGGCGGATCGGGACGTGGCGCGGGCCATCGCCGCCATGGAGGCACACATCCGGCACTCGTACGCGATCCTGCCGATGGATCAGGCCTCCGCCTGAGCGGCGCGCCCACCGTCAGCGCTCGACCAGGGTGAGGGATCGCAGCCCGCGTTCCATGTGCCAGGCAACGAAGGCCGAGGTGAGACCGCTCCCCTCCCGCCGGACCGCCTCGTCCGCCCCGACCGTTTCCGGCCAGTCGCCGGTGAGCAAGGCCCCGAGGTAATCCAGCGTCTCCGGCCGGGGATGGGCACACGCCGGGGGGCGGCAGAACCGGCACACCACCCCGCCGGCGGCCGGCGAGAACGCGGTATGCGGGCCGGGCGCACCACAGGAGGCGCAGGCGGTGAAGGTCGGTGCATAGCCGGCCACCGCCATCGACCGCAGGAGATAGGAATCCAGCAGCATCGTCGGCGGGCGGTCCGCCCGGGCGAGCGCACCGAGGGCACCCACGAGCAGCCGGTACTGCTGGAGGGCCGGCTGCTTCTCCTCGACGACGAGCTTGTCGGCGGTCTCCACCATTGCCTGCCCGGAGGTCCATGCCGGGTAGTCCTCGGCCAGATGTCCCCCGTAGGCGTGCAGGGTCTCGACCTGGTTGACGTAGTCGAGGCTGCGTCCGGTGCCGAGCTGCGCGTCGACGTGGCTGAACGGCTCGAGCCGGCCGCCGAACCGGGAGTTCGTGCGGCGCACCCCCCGGGCCACCGCGCGGACCTTGCCGTGGCCGCGGGTGAGCAGCGTGATGATGCGATCGGCCTCACCCAGCTTGTGGGTGCGCAGCACCACGGCATGATCCCGGTAGGTCGACACGCTTCCATTGTGCGTCGTGGGGGCGGGATGGCGGGGGAGGCGCGGGGCGGGTCGGTTGCCGATGAGGTTGTGAGCCCAATTGACCACAAGAGGGGTCCCGATCCCAGCAGCCTCGTGGCAGAGCTCAACGAATTCCACCCCCCTTGTGGTCATTTGGGCTCACGACCCGGACCACCCCTGCCGGGTCAGGGCGCCTACCACCTGGGTGAGGAACTCCTCAGGGTGCCCGACAACCATGTCCCACGTGGCGCGCAGCATCACCCACCCCTCGCCGCCGAGCCGATTCCATCGCACTCGGTCACGACGAAAGGCGTCGGCATCCTCGTGGTGCCGTCTCCCGTCGGCTTCGATCGCCACGCGGAAATCCGGAAAGGCGACGTCGACGACCGCCGTGCCGGTCCCGAGGTCGACGCGCCAGTTCCCGTGCCACCCATGCAAGCCGGCAGCGCGCAGCAGCCGGTGCAGTCGCAACTCGAGGATCGACCACGGGCAATCCCGCAGTTCGCTGAACACGGCACGCCGTTTCCAATAGTCGGCCTCATGTTCGAACAAGACCAGAACGTCCCGTAGTGCCGTCAGCATCGGACGGCACCCATCTGCACCGGCGCGTCTCAGCACGTCGCAGGCCTCAGCACCGGCATCGACCGCCATCAGGTCCACGGCCGTGTAAACCGGTGCGGTCCAGACCAACGACCCGTGACGGATCAGATGTTCCGGCGGGACACCCCGCCGGGTGAAGGCGAACGCCGGCGTGTTCTTGTGCGTGTGCTTGCGTCTGTCCGCCACGGCGATCGGAGTGAACCGCCGCCCGGGAGACACGCCGTCGACCACGAGCCGCTGAACCGTCAGCGCCGCCCGACCCAGCAGGACTGCTCCGGGATAGACCCGCCCCACGGCCGTCAGCCACGGCCAGGCGTCGTACTGCCGGTCCCGGTCCACGAAGGCCCCGGGCAGCACCGGCACCAGACCGGCCCTCTTGATCCGCCTTGTCAAGGTGGCCTTGGGCACCTCCGGATGGTCCCGCCTGAGGCATAGTCCATCGCGATCCACAAGTTCGTCCATGTGTCCTCCCGACGGAGGATGGTCCGGACCGCCCCGCGCTGCCCCCCGTGGTCGATCCGGACACCACAACCACGCCGACCGACAACACCCGACGGTAGGATCCCGGGCATGTCGACGAGCGCTCCGGTCCCTCCCCCGCCCCACCCGTCGGGGGCCCGTCCGCCGCGCATCCCGGCCGACCGGATCCCCCGCCACGTCGCCATCGTCATGGACGGCAACGGCCGGTGGGCCGCCGAGCGCGGGCTCAAACGGATCGAGGGACACGCCCGCGGCGAGGCCGTGCTGATGGATGTCATCGAGGGCGCCATCGAGGTCGGCATCGACTATCTGTCGGCCTATGCCTTCTCCACGGAGAACTGGAAGCGTTCCCCCGACGAGGTGCGCTGGCTGATGGGCTTCAACCGCAGCGTCATCCGCCGCCGCCGCGACGAACTCGACGCGATGGGCGTCCGGGTCCGCTGGGCCGGACGGCGCCCCCGGCTGTGGACCTCGGTGATCCGGGAGCTGGAAACCGCCGAGGAGCAGTCGAAGGACAACACCGTCCTCACCTTGCAGTTCTGTGTGAACTACGGCGGCCGGGCCGAGATCGTCGACGCCACCCGGCGGATCGCCAGGCTCGCCGCCGAGGGCCGACTGCGTCCCGAGGACGTCACGGAACGCACCTTCCCGCGCTTCCTGGACGAACCCGACATCCCGGACGTCGACCTCTTCGTCCGCACCTCGGGTGAACAGCGCACCTCGAACTTCCTCCTGTGGCAGTCGGCGTACGCGGAATTCGTCTTCCTCGACACGCTGTGGCCCGACGTCGATCGACGGGACCTGTGGGCCGCCATCGAGACATACGCGTCGCGGGACCGCCGGATGGGAGGCGCTCGGCCGAACATCGAGGGACGAGCCGAGCACTACGCGATCGGACACCCCAACGCCCTGCACGTGGACAAGACGCCGGTGCCCCTGCCCGAACCGGTGGCCCCGGAGGTGCGCACCGATGTCATCCCCGAGCCCGAGGAGGCCGTCCCCGACGACGGCGCCCTCGGCTGAAGCGGAACCCGTTCACCGCGATGTCGGGAGCTCGTGCCACAGTCAGGTCATGCGTCTCTACTCCGATTATCCCGCGCGCGCCTTCCGGCAGCTTCTCGGGGATGTCCTGGCTCTCCTGATCATCGTGATCGCCGTCCTCGCCGGACTGGCCGTCCACAGTTCCGTCGCCCAGTTGGCGGACGTCGGCAGCCAGCTGCAATCGGCCGGTGACGGATTCGAGAGCAGCATGCGGTCGGCTGCGGATGCCACGGGCAGCGTCCCGCTCCTTGGAGACGGTCTCAGCAACGCCATCGGCGGTCCGCTGAGCGCCGCCGGGGATGCCGGTGGCACCCTCGCCGCGGCCGGACAGGCCTGGCACGACGGCCTGCTGATGGCGGCCACGATCGGCGGCGTGCTGGTCGCCCTCGGCCCGATCGTCGTGGTCCTGGCCCTCTGGACGCCGCTGCGGCTCCTGCCTGCCCGCCGCGCGGCACGGGTGCGGGCACTCGCGCTGAGCCCGGCGGGAACGGGTCTGCTCGCCCTGCGGGCCCTCACGACCCGCCGGATCGGCGAGTTGATGAAGGTCGACCCCGACCCGCTCGGCGCCTGGCGCCGCGGTGACGAACAGGTCATCGGGGCACTGGCCGCCACCGAACTGCGCCGCGCGGGCGTCAAACCGCCTCGCCGACGGGCCCGGTGACGTGACGGGCCCCGCGTCTCCTGGTGGGAGGTGCGGGGCCCGTCCGGCCGTCGTCAGCGGATCGCGCGGTTGACGGCGTGCGTGACCGCCTGCAGGGAGGCGGTGATGATGTTCTCGTGGATGCCGACGCCCCACATGATGCGGGCATCGTCGCCGTCGCCGATCTCACACTCCACGTACGCTGCCGCCCGGGCATCCCCACCCGAGGAGAGCGCATGCTCGGAGTAGTCCAGCACCCGGACGCCACGCCGGCCGAAGCTCGACAGGGCGTCCACGAAGGCCGAGAGGGGACCATTGCCCTCGCCGTGGATCCGCCGCTCGGCACCGTTCATCGACACGGTGGCATCGATGGTGTCGACCCCGTTGTTCTGGGTCGTGACGCCGAGCACCTGCAGCGGGCCGGCCGTGTCGACGTACTCACGGTGGAAGATGTCCCACAGCTCCTCGGAACTGATCTCGGCGCCCGAGGTGTCGGTGGCCTGCTGCACCACGCGGGAGAACTCGATCTGCAGCCGACGGGGCAGATCGAGGCGGTGGTCGGCCTTCATGATGTAGGCCATGCCACCCTTGCCCGACTGCGAGTTCACCCGGATGACGGCTTCGTACGTACGGCCGACGTCGTGCGGGTCGATCGGCAGGTACGGCGCCTCCCAGGGACTCTCGGCGACGGTGCTGCCCGCCTCGTGTGCCCTGCGGTCGAGGTCCTCCAGGCCCTTCTTGATGGCGTCCTGGTGGGAACCGGAGAAGGCGGTGTAGACGAGGTCGCCGGCGTACGGGTGGCGCGGGTGGACCGGCAGCCCGGTGCAGTACTCGACGGTGCGCCGAATCTCGTCCATGTGGGAGAAGTCGATCATCGGGTCGATGCCCTGGGAGAACAGGTTCATCCCCAGCGTGACGAGGTCGACGTTGCCGGTACGTTCGCCGTGGCCGAACAGGCAGCCCTCGACCCGGTCCGCGCCGGCCATCAGGGCGAGTTCGGTGGCGGCGACGGCGGTGCCGCGGTCGTTGTGGGCGTGCAGGGACACGCTGACCTGGTCGCGGTGGTCGATGTGGCGGCAGAAGTATTCGATCTGGTCGGCGTACACGTTCGGGGTCGACATCTCCACGGTGGCCGGCAGGTTGAGGATGATGGGCCGATCCGGCGCGGGCTGCCAGCGTTCCATCACGGCATTGCAGACCTCGATGGCATAGTCGGTCGGTGTCTGGGTGAAGATCTCCGGGCTGTACTGATAGCCGAACTCAACCGCGCCCAGGTACTGCTCGGCGTACTTCATCACCAGGTCGGTGCCGCGGCGGGCCAGGTCCTTGACCTCGTCCTCGTCCATCTTGAAGACCACCCGACGGAACAGCGGCGCGAGCGCGTTGTAGACGTGGATGGTGGCCCGGTGCGCCCCGACCAGCGACTGGGCGGTCCGCTCGATCAGGTCCTCACGCGCCTGGGTCAGCACGGTGACGGTGACGTCGTCGGGGATCCGGTCCCCCTCGATCAGGGAGCGGACGAAGTCGAAGTCCGTCTGCGACGCCGACGGGAAGCCGATCTCGATCTCCTTGTATCCCATCGCGACCAGCATGTCGAACATCTTCTGCTTGCGGGCGGGGGTCATCGGGTCGATGAGGGCCTGATTGCCGTCACGCAGGTCGGTGGACAGCCAGCGGGGCGCGTGGGTGATCCGCCGGTCGGGCCACGTACGGTCGGGCAGGCTGATCGGCTCGAAGGCGTGGTAACGCTGGACGGGCATCCCGCTGGGCTGCTGCACGGGGAAGGGCTGCGGACGGGTGCCGTACGAAAAGGATGTGGTGGTCATGGGGTTCCTCGCTCCTGGAAGTGGCGGACGGCGCGCAACGACTCCGCAGCGAGGAGGCCGACCTCAGTGGGCCCCGCTGCGGCGAGCAAGGAGGAGAATCACCTGCGCCACGGGTTTCACCCTAGTCGCTGAGCGTGTGGTGTCAAGCACACGGATCATCGGGCGGCCGCCGCGGCCCGCTCCATCAGCAGCGCGACCTGGACCCGGGTGCTGACGTCCAGCTTGGCGCGGACATGACTCAGGTGAGTCTTCACGGTGGACACGCTGCAGTGCAGCCGGGTCGCGATCTGATCGTCGGAGAGGCTTTGGTGAACCAGACCGGCGACCTCACGCTCGCGCTCGCTGAGCGCCTCCACCAATCGGGCGGCGCCGGTCATCCGGGCCCGGTCGGAGGTCGGTGCGAAACACGCGATGAGATGGGTGGTGGCCCGCGGCGAGAGCACCGCATTGCCCTCGTGGACGACCCGGATGGCGTTACGGACCTCGGACGGTGCGGCGTCCTTGAGGAGGAACCCGCTCGCACCGGCCTCCAGCATGCCCAACACGTACCGATCGAGGTCGAAGCTGGTGAGCGCGATGACCTTCGGCGGATTGACCTCGCGCTGAAGGCGTGAGGTGGCCTCGATCCCCTGCATCCGCTGCATCCGGATGTCCATCAGGACGATGTCGGGGTGGTGCTCGTGGACGGCGTCGATGACCTCGTCGCCGTCGGAGGCCTCTGCCACCGCGATCAGCTCGGGCTGCCGGTGGTCGGGGTCATGGCTGAGGATGCTCCGGATGCCGGTGCGGACCATCGCGTCGTCGTCGACGGTCAGCACCCGGATCGGGCGTGGGACGGATGGGAGTGGCTCGGTCACACAGCAAACTCTAGGGAAGCCCGCCGACACTTTCCGGCGGGAGGTCAGCCTCTGGGCGACCAGGGCAGGACGGCCTCCACGACGAAGGCCCCGCGGCCGTCCGGTCCGGCCTTCACGGTGCCGCCGACCACACCGGCCCGCTCCTGCATACCGATCAGTCCGGATCCCGAGCCGGGCAGTCCGGCGTCTGCGGTGGACATCCGGTTCACCACCCGCAACCGCACCCCAGAGGCCGGCGACGCACGCAGCTCCACCGACACCGGCTCACCAGGGGCGTGCTTGACGGCGTTCGTCAGCGCCTCCTGCGCGATCCGGTAGGTGGCTCGGTTGAGCAGGTCACCGGCGGTGTCGGCGTCGGAGACCATCACCGTCGCCGCGATGTCCACACCGGAGGTCCGCGCCGAGTCGATCAGATCGGGCACAGCGGACATCCCGATGGCCGGTGCCGCGGCCGGCTCGTCGTCGATCGGACGAGCTCCGTCCGGTGGATTCCGCAGCGCCGAGATGAGGTCACGCAGGTCCTCCAGGGACCGGTGGGCGTTGTCCCGGAGGAACTCTGCGGCCTCGGCGACAGCCGGGTCGCTGCTGCGCGCTGCCTCCTCCAGCGCCCCGGAGTGCAGCGAGATCAGTGACAGCCGGTGGGCCAGCGCGTCGTGGACCTCGCGGGCCAACCGCTCCCGCTCCTCCTGTCGGGTGACGGTTGTCTCCAGCCGGTCGCCGCGGTGTTCGGCGGCGTCGCGCGCCTCCTCGGTGGCCCGCAGCTCCTTTCGCCCACGCACCATCCAGGCGATGCCGAGCACGACCGCGCCGGCCAGCAGCGCCAGGCCCAGACTCACCCCGACCTGCAGCGGGCGATCGGGATTGTCGTACATCTCGACCTCGGGGGTCATCACCGAGGCCCAGGACGCGTGCAGCCACGGCCGCAACCCGTCTCGCAACCCTGCGTAGACCGCGACCGCGCCCGCGACCACCGTCGCGACCAGACTCTGCCGACGGCCGCGGTGCACCACCACGGCCGCCGCACCGAGCAGGACCAGCATGGCGTCCAGGCGGATGACGACCGCCAGGATCGTCCCGGCCACCACGACCACCCACGGGTACCGGCGACGGACGAAGAGAGTGGCCACCCCGGCCATCCACACCAGCACGGCCATCACGCCGAAGTCATTGATGGTGTCGGCCGAGGAATCCACATAGGCCGGCACGGCCATCGTGGCGAAAATCATCGGCACCAGACACACGCCGATCCCGAGCAGCGCGCCGACCACGAGCCAGACGTATCCCGCAAGGCGGCGGGTCGACGAGGGGATCGCGGCGGTCTCGGTCACAGACAGGATCGTAGGGAACGGCACCGACAAACGGATCATTCGGTCGGTCACAGCTTGGGCCCCCGGCCTGGCCGAAAGGATGAGGTACGCCGACGGATCGGCCGATGTGGCGCAGGGTCCTCTCGCGGTGACATGGGGTCACAGGCAATCACCGCCCGAGGAGAGGAACCATGACCCAACCCCCTTACCCCCAGCAGCCGAATCCGCCCCAGCCGAATCCGCCCCAGCCGAATCCGTACGCCCAGCCGCCCCAGCCGCCCGCCAAGCCGAAGAAGGCCTGGTACAAGCGGTGGTGGGTCTGGGGGCTGGCCGCCGTCGTGATCATCGCCATCGCCGTGAACGGCGGCAACGACGGATCGAGCGCGGACACGTCCCCCGATCAGGTCCTGGCATCGGAGCCGGCCGCCGATGAGGCTCCCGCGTCGGAGGCCGCCGCCGAGGCCCCCGCGTCGGAAGCGGCCGCTGACGAGGCCCCCGCGGAGACGACGGACGACAAGGCGGCGGCGGACCCGGAGCCCGCCGAGGAGACCTACAAGGTCGGTGACAAGGTCCCCGTCGGCGACGTCACCTACGTGGTCAAGGAGACCGAGGACGGTGTCAAACAGCTCGGCGACTCCACCTTCGGCACCAAGGCACAGGGCCAGTTCGTCATCGTGACATTCACGATGACGAACAACGGCAAGGACTCCGTCAGCTTCAGCAACGACATGGTCAAGTTGATCGGCACGGACGACGTCGAATACAGCGTCGACAACGAGTCCTGGGCATACCTGGACTCCGACTCCCTGTACGAACAGATCAACCCGGGCAACACGGCCACGCTCGAGGTGGCCTTCGACGTACCCAAGGACGCCGACCTCACCGGAGTTCAGCTCGCCGAGGGAATCTTCGGCCTGAACACCGCGATGGTGTCGCTGTCCTGACCCCACAGGCCTCCGCCGGCGAGGGGGCGGCGGAGTGACGGGCGACCCGCGGGCTCACACCCGCGGGTCGTTCGTCCGCCCGCTCACTCAGTCGGTACCCAGATCGAACGCCGCCCGGTCCAGCGCCTCGGCGTCGTCGTCGGGGCCCTTGCCGCCCGCGATCGCCTTCGACCCGCCGGACTCCAGGGCGCCGACGAGGTCGGCGGCGGCCCCCCCGACGATCCCCTGCTGGGCGTACTGCTCGAGGCGGGCACGCGAGTCGGCGATGTCGAGGTTGCGCATGGTGAGCTGGCCGATCCGATCGGCGGGCCCGAAGGCGGCATCCTCGACCCGCTCCATGGACAGCTTCTCGGGGTGGTAGCTGAGCGCGGGGCCGTCGGTGTCGAGGATCGTGTAGTCGTCCCCCCGACGCAGCCGCAGCGTCACCTCGCCCGTGATCGCCGAGCCGACCCACCGCTGCAGCGACTCGCGCAGCATCAGGGACTGCGGGTCGAGCCAACGACCCTCGTACATCAGGCGCCCCAGCCGCAGGCCCTCGCTGTGGTACGTGGCGATCGTGTCCTCGTTGTGGATGGCGTTGAGCAGTCGCTCGTAGCAGATGTGCAGCAGTGCCATCCCCGGCGCCTCGTAGATCCCGCGGGACTTCGCCTCGATGATCCGGTTCTCGATCTGGTCGGAGACGCCGAGCCCGTGGCGGCCGCCGATCTCATTGGCCGCCAGGACGAGGTCGACGGCGGAGTCGAAGGTCCGCCCGTTGATCTCCACCGGCCGGCCCTGCTCGAACCGTACGGCGACCTCCTCGGTCGCCACCGGGACGTTCTCGTCCCAGGCCTTGACACCCATGATGGGTTCGACGATGTCGAGGCCGTTGTCGAGCAGTTCGAGCTGCTTGGCCTCATGGGTGGCACCCCAGATGTTGGCGTCGGTGGAGTACGCCTTCTCCGTCGGGTCCCGGTACGGCAGTCCGTGTTCTCCCAGCCACTGCGACATCTCGGCGCGACCGCCGAGCTCGCCGACGAAGTCGACGTCCAGCCACGGCTTGTAGATCCGCAGCGACGGGTTGGCCATCAGGCCGTAGCGGTAGAACCGC
>CAZGWN010000082.1:0-16266 GCA_964528755.1 uncultured Propionibacteriaceae bacterium | reverse complement strand
AACCCTGATCTGCTCTTTACAAGAGAGCTGTTCTGGCCGTTGAACTACGGGAGCGGGGTGCGGGAGAGCCCCCGCGGAAGGCCCATTGTGCCCTGCGAGGGCGCCGAAGGCGAAACTCGTCGACGTCGATTCAGACACCCGAGGAGGCGATGAAGGCCACCCCCGGTCCCCCGACCCGCACCCGCTCCTCGGCCGACACCAGCACGGCCCGACCCTGCGGCAGGTCGACCGGACCACCGCCGCCCGCCAGGGCCACCGGGCCGTCGACGGCGAGGACGATCCGGGGCCGGCCGGCCGCCGGGAGGTCGACCGGCGAGGTGAGACCTCCGGTTCGCCACACGGCGAACTCCCGGGCCTCGGTGCGGTAGTGCCACAGTCCCGGCACGACCGGTGCGGCCGTGACCCGGACGGGGTCGGCGGGAGCGAAGTCGACGACGTCGACCAGGGCGTCGATGTCGATGTGCTTGGCGGTCAGCCCGCACCGGAGCACATTGTCCGAGGTCGCCATCACCTCGACCCCGGTGCCCCGCAGGTACGCGTGCATCATGCCGGCCGGGACGAACAGCGCCTCGTGGCGGTGCAGGGTGAGGCGGTTCATCAGCAGGGCAGCCAGGATGCCCGGGTCGCCGGGCCGGTCGGTGGCGAGCCGGACGGCCGTCTCGGCGAACCGGTCGACGTCCCTCGGGGCGCCGCCCGGGTGGGCGAGACGGCGGCGCGCGGCGGCGGTGACCCGCTCGGTGAGGCCCGGCCGCGGCTGCTTGAGCAGGCTCAGGAAGACCTCGCGGAGCCGGTCGGCCGGCTCACCCGGACCATCCAGGCCGGCGAGCAGGTCGTCGGCGCCGGTGCCACCCAGGGCTGCGAAGAGCTCGCGGGTCCGCTCCGGGTCCCGCAGCCCGTAGAGCGCGTCGAAGTCGGTGAGCGCACAGAGAAGCTCGGGCTTGGGCCAGTCGTCACGGTAGTTCCGCTCGGGGTGGTCGCGCGGGATGCCGAGACGTTCCTCGGCCGCGAATCCGGCCTCGGCCTGTCGGCGCGAGGGGTGGGCCTGCAGCGAGAGCGGGTGGGCGGCGGCCAGCAGCTTCATCAGGAAGGGCAGCCGGTCGCCGAAGGCGGTGCGACACCGGTCGCCGAGCAGGTCGGGATGGTCGGAGATCAGGTCGTCGAGCGGGCGGCCGTCCGCGTCGGACGGCGCCAACGGGTGTGCCCCTAGCCAGTACTCGGCCTGTGGGGTCCCGGAGGGCTCGGTGCCCAGGATGCGGGGGATGTCGGTCAGCGATCCCCACGCGTAGTCGCGCAGCACCCCCGTGATGCGCTTCATCCGGCTCCTGTCCCCAACTGGTACGTCGGGAAGGCAGTCTAGCGGGAGGGCGGTTGGCCGTCCGGAGATCGCCGTACGGACACCTCCGTCGCGAACCACACGGCTGTGATTCGCGGCTAGACTGGTCCGCATGTCCTCCCCCGACTCCGACCCGCGCCCGGGCGGGCTGACCGAGACCGACCGGCGGATCCTCGACTTCGAGCGGGACCGGTCGGGCGATCCGGCCGCCCGGCAGGAGGCGGTCCGGGCCGAGTTCGGGATCTCGGCGACCCGCTACTTCCAGCGCCTCAACCTGCTGCTGGACGAGCCGGCCGCGCTGGCGTACGACCCCTTGGTGGTGAGGCGGCTGCGCCGGGAACGTGACCGTCGTCAGTTCGAGCGGTCGGCGCGGCGGCTGGCCCGATAGCCGCCGGCCGCCAGCCCGGCCCGCACCTCGAACACGTTGGCCGCGGCCCGGTCCCGGGTCCGGATCCACGACCATCCCATGGCCACCAGATAGGCGGGCAGGAAGGGGAGCCCGAGACAGCCGAGCCACTGGTCGGCGTGGCGTTCCTCGTGGTCGAGCAGCCTCGGGTTCGCCGCCGACAGATCCTCGAAGGCGCGCGCGGTGAGGACCACCGAGCCGACCGTGAAGGCCGACGCCACCGGGAACCCCCATCGGTAGCCCTCCGCCAGCCACAATCGGTGCGGACCACGGCGGATCCGGGCGCCCCCGACGCGCGCGACGAGCAACCCGAGCGGGGTGGACAGGTTGACCCAGTTGCCCAGGGCGCGCCGGCGGAGGCGGGTGGTGGTCGCGGTCATGTCCCCAGTGTGGCCCAACTGTTCCGGTCTTCCCCGACTGTTTGCACTCTCCAACCCCGAGTGCTAACAATTGCTTTGGCACTCCCGTACGGAGAGTGCCACCAGTGTGGGACTGGTGTGGTCCACTCGGGCCGTCCGTCGCGGGCACCGGTCGCATGCGTACCCAAGACACCACGGACAAGCAACGGGGCCCGACGCCCCGGATTGCGGGAGGACTCCCGGGACAACATGGCAAAGCTCATTGAATTCGATGTCGAGGCGCGTCGCGGCCTCGAGCGTGGCATGAACACGCTGGCCGACGCAGTCAAGGTCACCCTGGGCCCGAAGGGCCGGAACGTCGTGCTGGAGAAGAAGTGGGGCGCCCCCACCATCACCAACGACGGTGTGTCGATCGCCAAGGAGATCGAGCTGGAGGACCCGTACGAGAAGATCGGGGCCGAGCTCGTCAAGGAGGTCGCCAAGAAGACCGACGATGTCGCGGGTGACGGGACGACCACCGCGACCGTGCTGGCCCAGGCCATCGTCCGCGAGGGCCTGAAGAACGTCACCGCCGGAGCCAACCCGATGTCGCTCAAGCGCGGCATCGAGAAGGCCGTGGCCGCCATCAACGAGCAGCTGCTCGCCCTGGCCACCGACGTGGAGACCAAGGAGCAGATCGCGGCCACCGCATCGATCTCCGCCGCCGACCCGCAGGTCGGCGAGATCATCGCCGAGGCGATGGACAAGGTCGGCAAGGAAGGCGTCATCACCGTCGACGAGTCGAACACCTTCGGCCTGGAGCTCGAGCTCACCGAGGGCATGCGCTTCGACAAGGGCTACATCGCGCCCTACTTCGTCACGGATGCCGAGCGGATGGAGACGGTTCTCGAGGAGCCGTACATCCTGCTGGCCAACTCCAAGATCTCCAACCTCAAGGAACTTCTCCCGGTGCTGGAGAAGGTCATGCAGACCAGCAAGCCGCTGCTGGTCATCGCCGAGGACGTCGAGGGTGAGGCCCTCGCCGGCCTGATCGTCAACAAGCTCCGCGGCACGTTCTCCTCGGTGGCCGTCAAGGCCCCCGGCTTCGGCGACCGTCGCAAGGCCATGCTGGCCGACATCGGCGTCCTCACCGGCGGCCAGGTCATCTCCGAGGAACTCGGCCTCAAGCTGGACCAGATCGACCTGAGTCTGCTCGGCAAGGCCCGCCGGGTCATCGTCACCAAGGACGAGACGACCATCATCGAGGGCGCCGGCTCGACCGACCAGATCGAGGGCCGGGTGCGCCAGATCCGCGCCGAGATCGAACAGTCCGACTCCGACTACGACCGCGAGAAGCTGCAGGAGCGGCTGGCCAAGCTGGCCGGCGGCGTCGCCGTGATCAAGGTCGGTGCCGCCACCGAGGTGGAGCTCAACGAGCGCAAGCACCGCATCGAGGACGCCGTCCGCAACGCCAAGGCGGCCGTCGAGGAGGGCATCCTGCCCGGCGGTGGCGTGGCGCTGCTGCAGGCGGCCAAGGCCGTCTCGCTGGACCTCGCCGGCGAGGAGAAGGTCGGCGCCGAGATCGTCTTCCGCGCCGTCCAGGCCCCGCTGAAGCAGATCGCCGAGAACGCCGGCCTCGAGGGCGGCGTGGTGGCCGAGAAGGTCGGCAACCTGCCGGCCGGTGAGGGTCTCAACGCGGCCACCGGCGAGTACGTCGACATGGTCGAGTCGGGCATCATCGACCCGGCCAAGGTGACCCGCTCGGCGCTGCAGAACGCCGCGTCGATCGCCGGGCTGTTCCTCACCACCGAGGCGGTCGTGGCCGACAAGCCGGAGCCGCCGAAGGCTCCCGCCGCCCCCGGTGGCGACGAGATGGGTGGCATGGGCGGCTTCTGATCGCCCGACACCACCGCAGTACGACAGCGCCGGAGGGCCGTCCCGTGGGGGGCGGCCCTCCGGCGCCGTTCCTGTCTACTCGCCCCCGGCCAGCAGCTCTCGGCACTCGGCCGGGCTGAGGGCCCGGCGTCGGCCGTCCGCCGCGCGGCGTACCCGTGCGGCCGCGTCGGCGCCCGATCCGGCCGCCCCGAGCAGGGCGGCGACGGCCGCCCGCCCGGCCCCGCGGCCGAGCCGCCAGGCCCGCGTCGCACCGACGAGCTCAGGCGGGTACGGCTCGTACGTCGCCGGGTCGGCCGCCAACCCCGCGACGTGCAGCCCCGATTCACACGCGAACAGCTCCGAGCCCAGCACCGGCGCATGCGGCGGCACCTGGCGGCCCACCCACCCCGAGACCCGCAGCGCGAGATCGCGGGCAGCCCGCAGGTCGTAGTCCGCACCGCAGCGGGTGACGTACCAGCCGACCACTTCCTCGGTCCGCGAGATCCCGGCCCGTTCACCCAGTCCGGTGAGGCTGACGTCGGCCCAGTCGGCCCCGGCCTGGAGCGCCGCGACCGCTCCGGCGGTGGCCATCCCGAAGTCGTCGTGGAGGTGCACCCCGACCTCGCCGCCGAACTCGGCCCGGGCCAGCATCACCAGCGCGGTGATCTCCCTGGGCTCGGCGACACCGACGGTGTCGGCGAGGCGGACCCGATCCGCTCCCGCCGCCCGGGCGGCCCGGAGCATCGCCGCGAGGAACTCCGGGTCCGTGCGGGTGGCGTCCTCCAGCCCGACCGAGACGTAGGTCAGGCCCTCGGCGCGGGCGATCCGAACCAGCCGGCCGACCTCCCGCAACGCCCAGCCGCGGTCCCGGCCGAGGCGGCGGGTCAGGTGCAGATCCGACACCGGCACGGCGAACGAGACCACGTCGGGTTTCAGCGCGGCCGCCGCCCGGATGTCGTCGACGCGGGCCCGGCACCACAGGGCCCGGCGCAGTCCCGGGTCCAGCCGGTGGGCGAGGGCCAGCAGGTCGGCCGGCGGTCCCGGGGCGTACGCCTCCTCGGCGACGACGTGGCCGAGCTCGACCTCCTCCACCCCGATCCGGACCAGCCCGGCGAGCAATTCGCGCTGCTGGCCCGGATCCAGGTAGCCGACCGGGGCCTGCGACCCTTCCCGCAGGGTGGTGTCGATCAGGCACGGCATGGGAGGTGGCCTACTTCCCGGCGAGCTGGGAGTAGAGGGCCCACCGCTCGTCCACGACCTCCTGGGCGCGGTCGAGCAGCTCCGCGCCGTGCTCGGGGTTGGCGCGGGCGACCGACTGGTAGCGGGACTCGGTTGCGTAGAACTCCGCCAGCGGCATGGACGGTGCCTTGGAGTCCAGCTTGAACACCGGGTCCGCGCCGGGCTTCGGCTCGGGGTGGTAGCGGTACAGCGGCCAGTGGCCGGTCGCCACGGCGGCCCGCTGGTGCTCCGCGCTCTTGGCCAGATCCACCCCGTGGGAGATGCAGGTCGCGTACGCGATGACCAGCGACGGGCCGGGGTAGGCGGCGGCCTCCCGCAACGCCCGGACGGCCTGCACCTCGTTGGTGTTGATGGCGATCTGGGCGACGTACACGTCCCGGTAGGCCTGGGCGAGCAGCCCGAGGTCCTTCTTGCGGGTCGTCTTGCCGGACACCGCGAACTTCGCGCCCGCCCCGACCGGCGTGGCCTTGGAGGCCTGGCCGCCGGTGTTGGAGTAGACCTCCGAGTCGAGCACCAGCACGTTGATGTCCTCGCCCGAGGCCAGCAGGTGGTCCAGGCCACCGAAGCCGATGTCGTAGGCCCAGCCGTCGCCGCCGACCACCCACACCGAGGTCGGCACCAGGGTGTCGGCCAGCTCGGTGAGGGTGCGGACCGAGGGGTCGTCCGGCAGCGCTGTCAGCGCCGACTTCAGCCGGGCCACCCTTCCCCTCTGGTCGGCCATCGCCTGCTCGTCGGTGACGGCGATGTCGGTGCTCAGCAGGCCCTCCACGTCCTCGGCGGCCAGCCCGAGTGTGGGGGCCAGGCCGGTCAGCAGGGTGCGGGCCTGGGCGGCCCGTTCGGTGGCGCCCAGCCGGATGCCCAGGCCGAACTCGGCGTTGTCCTCGAACAGGGAGTTGTTCCAGGCCGGGCCGCGCCCGGCGGCGTCGGTGGCCCACGGGGTGGTGGGCAGGTTGCCGCCGTAGATGGAGGAGCAGCCGGTCGCGTTGGCGATGACCATCCGGTCCCCGAAGAGCTGGCTGACCAGCTTGAGGTACGGCGTCTCGCCGCAGCCGGAGCAGGCTCCGGAGAACTCGAACAGCGGCTGCAGCAACTGCGAGCCCTTCACCGTGTCGACCCGGACCGTGGTGCGGTCCGTCTCGGGGATGGTGAGGTAGTGCTCGAACGCCGCGCGCTGGCCGTCCCGTACCCCGGCGGCGGGCACCATGCCGAGTGCGGAGGTGGGGCACACGCTCGTGCACACCGAGCAGCCGGTGCAGTCGTCGGGGGCGACCTGCAGGGCGATCTGGGTGCCCGCCGGGAAATCCCGCCCGGAGGTCTCGTGGGCGATGAACCCGTCGGGGGCATCGTCGAGCCAGATCGGGTCGAAGGCCTTCATCCGGATCGCCGCGTGCGGGCAGCCCAGGGTGCACTTGCCGCAGTCGATGCACATCTCCGGCTCCCAGGACGGCAGCTCGGTGGCGAGCGCCCGCTTCTCCAGTGCGGCCGTGCCGGTGGGGAAGGTGCCGCCGGCGGGCATCGCGCTGACCGGCAACGCCTCGCCGTGCCCGGCCAGCAGGTGATACACGGTGGCCAGCGTCGGGTCGGGCTCGCGGATGACCGTCTCCGGGGGAACCTCGTTGAGGGTCGGATCCTCCGGCACGACCAGGGGGGACATCGCGGCCAGCGCGGCGTCGATGGCGTCGATGTTGGCCTGGACGACCTTCGGGCCACGCTTGGCGTACGTCTTGCGGGCGCTGTCCTTGGCCAGGGTCAGGGCCTCCTCGACGGGCAGGACGTTCGCCAGGGCGAAGAAGCACGCCTGCATGACGGTGTTGACCCGCTTGCCCAGGCCGACCTTGCGGGCGACCTTGGGCGCGTTGACCGTGTAGACGTGCAGGTCCTTGTCGAGGATGGCCCGCTGCACCGGGCCGGGCAGCTTCTTCCACAGGGCGTCGGGCTTGTACGGGGCGGCGAGCAGGACGGTGGCGCCGGGTTTGGCCACGTCCAGGACGGGCAGGGTGGACAGCAGCCCGAACTGGTGCACGGCGACGAAGTCGGCCCGTTCGATGAGGTAGGGCGCGTCGATCGGGTCGGGACCGAACCGCAGGTGGGAGATGGTGGTGGATCCGGACTTCTTGGAGTCGTAGACGAAGTACGCCTGCACGTAGCTGTCGGTGTTCTCGCCGATGAGCTTGGCGGAGGCCTTGTTGGCGCCGACGGTGCCGTCGGAGCCGAGGCCGTAGAAGACCGCCTGGACCGCTTCGGTCGGCAGGCGGAAGGCGGGGTCGGTGGGCAGGCTGAGGTGGGTGACGTCGTCGTTGATGCCGACGGTGAAGCGGCGCCGGGCGGGTTCGCCGGTGAGCAGGTGGCGCAGTTCGTCGAAGACGGCGGCGGCGTCGCGGGGGGCGAACTCCTTGGATCCCAGGCCGTAGCGGCCGCCGATCACCGGTGGCGGGGTGGTGAGGTGGTCGGCCAGGGCGGTGACCACGTCGAGGTGGAGTGGTTCGGCTCCGGCGCCGGGTTCCTTGACCCGGTCCAGCACGGCCACGGCCTTGACGGTGGCCGGGAGGGCGGCGGCGAGTTCGGCGGCGGGGAACGGGCGGTAGAGGCGGACGGTCAGGACGCCGACCTTCTCCCCGTCGGCGTTGAGGGTGTCGGCGGTGGCGCGCAGGGTGTGGGTGGCCGAGCCCATGGCGACCACGACCCGCTCGGCGTCGGGGGCACCGTGGTATTCCACCAGGCCGTAGCGACGACCGGTCAGCTCGGCGAACCGGTCCAGCAGGCCCGCGACGATGCCCGGCGTGGCGTCGTAGTACGGGTTGGCGACCTCGCGGCCCTGGAAGTAGACGTCGGGGTTCTGCGCGGTGCCACGCAGCACCGGCTGGGTCGGGCTCAGCGCGCGGGCGCGGTGGGCCAGGACGTCGTTCTCGTCGATCAGCCAGCGCAGCTGGTCGTCGGTCAGCATCCGGATCCGGTTGATCTCGTGGGAGGTGCGGAACCCGTCGAAGAAGTGGATGAAGGGGACCTTCGAGGCCAGGGTCGCGGCGTGGGCGACCGCGGCCATGTCGTGGGCCTCCTGGACGTTGGTGGAGCCGAGGATGGCCCATCCGGTGGAGCGGGCGGCCATCACGTCGGAGTGCTCACCGAAGATGCTCAGCGCGTGGGTGGCGATCGCCCGGGCGGCGACGTGCAGGACGGCCGGGGTCAGCTCGCCGGCGATCTTGTACATGTTGGGCAGCATCAGCAGCAGGCCCTGGGAACAGGTGAAGCTCGAGGCCAACGCGCCGGCCTGGATCGCGCCGTGCAGGGTGGCGATCGCCCCGCCCTCGGACTGCATCTGGAAGATGCGCGGCACCTGGCCCCACAGGTTCGTACGGCCCTTGTTGCTCCAGATGTCGGCGAGTTCACCCATCGGGGAGGCGGGCGTGATCGGGTACAGCGCGCAGATATCGCTGAGCCGGTGGGCGACCGAGGCAGCGGCCTCGTTGCCGTCGACGCTGAACCAGCGGTCGGGGGCGGCCGGCGGCGCGCCGGTGGCCGGGTCGGGCGAAGTAGCGGAAACCGGAGAAGGAGTGATCGTGGACATCGTGTCCTCGCAGAGTGGGGTTCGGGTGTTGGGGGATTCGGGAACGGGCGACCTATCCGCAGCCGGTGCCCGGGCCGGCGCAGGAGGTGGCGCAGTCGCGGGGGGGCAGGGCACGGCGGGGGGTGCGGCCGGCGAATACGTCGGTGAGGGCCTCGCTGATCAGGCCGTCGGACTCGTGGACGGAGATGCCGGCCGATTGCAGCACGGTGCGGGGGGATCCGCCGAGTTGGTGGCAGACCAGCGCGCGGCAGTCGTGCAGGGTGGCGGCCAGTCTGGCCCAGCGTCCGGCGCCGCCGCCGGCCGGGGGCGTGTGGCGGACCTCGACCAGGCGGGGGGTGATCCTGCCGAAGATGTTGGCGTTCTCGTAGACGTAGACCACGTCGGCGCCGCCCAGGTGCTGGTTGACCAGGTAGCCCTCCTGGGAACAGACCGCGATGTAGGGCCGGTCACGGGTGATGGTGCGGGCGGCCATCAGCCGGTCCACGGCGGTCTGGTCGTTGTCCTGGTCGAGCATGCCGACGGCGTCGGCGCGGCAGCGTTGGCAGTGGGTCATCTGGGGCAGGTGGGTGCCGGCGGTGCGGCGGGCGTGGGCGACCTGTTCGGTGGAGGGGGCGCCGAGCTCGTAGAACGGGGTGTCCTCGACGGGGTAGAGGGGCATCGCGTTCATGGTGTCGACGCCGAGGTCGGCGACGGTGGCGGCGACGTCGTCGATGCCGTCGATGGTGACGCCGGGGACCAGGACCGAGTTGACCTTGACGGTGATGCCGCGTTCTTTGAGGCCGGCGATGGAGGCGAGCTGGCGGGAGATGATCAGTTCCCCGGCCGCCCGTCCGCGGTAGACCTGGCGGTCGGAGTCGCGGACCCATTTGTAGACCCGTGCGGCGATGTCGGGGTCGACGGTGGACATCGTGATGGTGACGTGGCTGATCTCCAGCTCGGCGATCTCGTCGAGGTGGGCGGGGACTTCCAGCCCGTTGGAGGCCAGGCAGAGCAGGAGGTCGGGGTGGCGTTGTTTGACCAGGCGCAGTGACTGAAGCGTCTTGGCAGCGTTGGCGAACGGGTCGCCGGGGCCGGCGATGCCGACCACGGCCAGGTTGGGGACGTCGCGGCGGACCATGTCGACGTAGTCGGCGGCCTGCTCGGGGGTCAGCACGGTGGAGGAGACCCCGGGGCGGGACTCGGAGACGCAGTCGAACTTGCGGTTGCAGTAGTTGCACGAGACGTTGCAGCGGGGGGCGACCGGCAGGTGGACCCGGGCGGTCCGGGACCGGGCCGCCTCGTCGAAACACGGATGATCGGTGAAGGGAACCCGCGTGGGAGTCAGGGGGGCGAGGGAGGTCATGGCGGTCCTCACATGTAGGCGTAGCCGACGGACGAGGAGTCCTGTCGGCGCTCGATGAGTGCGTTGGCGACCCGGTCGAACAGATCCTGGGTGCCCCGGTAACCGAGATGACGGATCCGCTGGGCGCCCACTCGGTCGTGGATCGGCAGACCGACCCTGACCAGCGGAACGCCCAGCTCCCGGGCCAGCGAGTAGCCCTTGGAGTGCCCGATCAACAGATCGGGCCGGATCTGCCGTGCCGCCTCGCCGATGAGGCGGAAATCCGTGTCGTCCATGACCCGGATACGTCCGTCGAGTTCCGGCGCTGCACCGACGATCTCGGCGGCCAGGTGTCCCGACCGCCCGCCGGTGGCGCACAGCGCCGGGGTGATGCCGATCTCGGCCAGCCAGACGGCCAGCCCGGCTACCAGGTCCTCGTCGCCGAACACGACCGCGGTCCGTTCGGCGACGTACTTGTGGCCGTCGACATAGGAGTCGATCAGCCGGCCCCGCTCGGCGGCGATCGGGTCGGGCATCGCGGTGCCGGCCAGCTCTCCGAGCAGGTCCGTGAAGGCGTCGGTCAGCCGGACCCCGATCGGCATCAGCAGCCGATGATGCGGCACGGCGAACCGTTCCGCCAGCAGGTCGCCGGCCAGGGTGACACCGGAGGTGACCAGGCCGCCCAGGGTGATCGACGCACGTGCCCGGGCGGCATCGGCGACCTCCTCGCGGGTGGTGCCGCCGGGGGTGACCATCTCGTAGTGGTCGATGCTCACCCCGTCCATCCGATCGCTCCAGTCGGGCAGCAGCCGGACCGGCAGGCCGTACGCACCGGCGAGTTCGCGCAGGTGACGCAGGTCGGCGGTGGAGACGATGCCCGGCAGCAGGTTGAGGCTGCCGTCCGGGGAACCGGCCGTCGCGAGGGCGGACACGGTGGCGTTCACCGCGGCGTGGAAGCCGTCCGCGTGGGTGCCGGCGTAGGAGGGGGTCGCGACGGGTACCAGCAGCGGGCCGGGGGAGTCGATCCGGGCGAGCATCCCGGCGACGTCCTCCCCGATCGTCTCGGTCAGGCAGGTGGTCGCCACCCCGATCATCTCGGGTCGGTAGACCCGGGTGACGTTCGCGACGCCGTCGCGCAGGTTCGCCTCGCCGCCGAAGATCGTGGCGGTCTCGCCGACGCTGGAGGAGGCGATGTCCATCGGCTCGCTGAAGTGGCTGATCAGGTAGCGCCGGATGTACGTCGCGCAGCCCTGCGAGCCGTGCAGGAAGGGGACGGTGCCGGCGAACCCGGAGAAGGCCAGGCTGGCCCCCAGCGGCATGCACATCCGGCACGCGTTCGTGGTCGACACGCTCATGCCGTCACCTCCACGGTCGTCCGGGCATTGTTGCGTCGCCGTGGCACGAACTGCCAGACCGGGCTGCACACCGATGCCCTGACCTCCTTGGCGAAGTTGCCCATGCCGACGAAACCTTCCAGGGGTATCTTCCGCTCGTGATTGTGGTCACAGAAGGCCACCCCCAGCTTGTACGCCAGCGGACGCTCCTTGACCCCGCCGACGAACAGGTCGACGTCCTCCTGCGCCAGGAAGGTCGCCAGCTCGGCCGGGTTGGAGTCGTCCACGATGATCGTGCCGGGATCACACAGGTCGGCGAGGTAGGCGTAGTCCTCGGGGGTGCCGGTCTGGCTGCCCACGAGCACGGACTTCATGCCCAGGAGGCGCAGCGCCTTGACCAGCGAGATCGCCTTGAAGGCGCCGCCGACGTAGATGGCCGCCCGCTTGCCCTCCAGATCCGCCCGGCATTCCTCGACGATGGGCAGGACCTCGGCGATCTCGCCGGCGACGAGGGCACGGGTCCGGGCCAGCAGGGCCGGGTCCTTGAAGTGTTCGGCGATGCCGTACAGGGCCCCGGCCATGTCGTCGATGCCGAAGTAGGACACCTTCTGGAACGGGATCCCCCAGCGGCGCTGCATCTCCATCGCCAGTCGGGTGGTGCTCCCCGAACACTGGACGAGGTTGAGGGCGGCGCCGTGGGCGCGGCGGATCTGGTCGACCCGACCGTCGCCGGTGAGGTTGGCGACGACCTCGATGCCCATCTGCTTGAGGTACTCGGTGATGATCCAGATCTCTCCGGCCAGGTTGAAGTCTCCGAGCAGGTTGACGCTGTGCGGGCTGATCCCGGTCGTATCGCCGGTCCCGATCAGGGCGAGCAGCGCCGCGCACGCGGCGTCGTAGCCCTGACGCTTCGAGCCCTGGAAACCCTCGGACTGGACCGGGATCACCGGGATGCCGGTCCGCTCGGAGACCGAGCGGCACACGGCGTCCACGTCGTCGCCGATCACCCCGACGATGCAGGTGGCGTAGACGAAGGCGGCACGCGGCGAATGCCGCTCGATCAGCTCCAGCAGGCTCTCCTCGAGTTGACGCTCGCCGCCGAAGACGACGTGGCGTTCACGCAGGTCGGTGGAGAAGCTCAGCCGGTGCAGCTCGGGGCCGCTGGACAGCGCCCCGCGGATGTCCCAGGTGTAGACAGCGCATCCGATCGGCCCGTGCACCAGGTGCAGGGCGTCGGCGATCGGGTAGAGCACCACCCGGGAGCCGCAGAACGTACAGGCCCGTTGGCTCACCGAACCGGCCACCGACTGCTTGTCCGAGTCGATGATCGCGCCGCGTCCGGCCCGTCCGACCTGCCCGGACCGAGCGGCGAGTACGCCCGCCATGGCGGCATCCGCGGGGGCCATGGCTAGAGCACCAGCTCGAACTCGTGCTCGGTGGCGTCGCGGTCGCGGCGGTCGAGCAGGGCGTCCAGGATCCGGGTCGCCAACTGGATGCCGCCGGCGTACCCGAGAGTCGGCAGCAGGCCCTGGCCGAAGCGGTCCAGCACCGGCCAGCCGACCCGGACCAGCGGGATGTCCTCGGCGCGGGCGATGTACTTGCCGTAGGTGGTGCCGAGCAACAGGTCCACCGGTTCGTTCTTGATCCACTGGTGGAGCAGGAACAGGTCGGCGTTGTGGGCGATGTTCGCGGCACCCGCGGCGGGGCCGAGGATCTCGGTGGCCCGCTTGACGAACTTCTTGCCGGGGGTGCCGGTGAGGATGTGCACCGGCACCATGCCGAGGTCGCGGCAGAACTCGGTCAGCGACAGCACGTGGTCGGGATCACCGAAGATGGCGACCTTGCGACCGTAGAAGTGCTGCTGGGCGTCGATGATGAGGTCGACCAGCCGGCCGCGTTCGGTCTCCAGGTCGTGGCCGATGGTGCCGCCGCGGGCCTGGAGGACCTGCAGGAAGCGGTCGGTCGCGCCGACCCCGATCGGCAGGTCGAGGATCTCGCGCGGCACGTGGGCACGCTGCTCGACCTCCACGGCCGCCTCCCGGGAGGCCCACGGACCCAGGGCCAGGGTGGCCCGGGCCCGACCGAGGTTCTGCAACTCCTCGACCGTGACGCCTCCCTCGGGGTAGAACACGTGGTGACCGGTCTGCGGGGCGTCGAGCACGCCGGCGGTGTCGGGGAACATGGTCACCGCGAGGCCGGTCGCCTCGGTCAGCCGGCGGATCTCGCGCATGTCGGAGGGGTTGACGAAACCGGGCGCGATGTTCACCCGGGCGTCGGGTTGACCGCTGCGGGTTTCCACCGGCACCGCGAAGTACTTGGCCATCGCCGCGCACATGTTCGAGTAGCCGGTGACGTGCGAGCCGACGTAGCTGGGGGTGTTGGCGTGGATGACGTGCTTGCCGTCGGGGATGAGGCCCTGGCGGCCGGCCTCGCCGACGATCTGGGGGATGTCGTCACCGATGGTCTCCGACAGACAGGTGGTGTTGACGGCGACGACGTCGGGGTCGTACGTGGTGAAGACGGTGGTCAGGCCCTGGAGCAGGTTCGGCTGGCCACCGAAGACCGACGCGCCCTCGGTGAAGGAGCTGGTGGCGGCCATCACCGGTTCCTTGAAGTGGCGGGTCAGATGGCTGCGGTGGTAGGAACAGCAGCCCTGGCTGCCGTGACTGTACGGCAGGCAGCGGTGGATGCCGAGCGCGGCGTACATGGCGCCGATCGGCTGGCAGGTCTTCGCCGGGTTGATCCGCAGCGCGCTGCGTTCCGCCACGGCGGTGGGGGTGTGATCGAGCATGAGATGTCCTTCAGTGCTTCGAGGGTGCGGCGGAGGCCGTCGCCCAGGGCGGGGTGATGAGGCTCCACACCTTGGCGCCGACCATCCGGTCGATCTCCCGGTAGAAGTTGATCGCGCCACGGAATCCGGCGTACGGGCCGCCGTAGTCGTAGTTGTGCAACTGCTTGCAGGGCACGCCCATCTTCTCGATGACGTACTTGTCCTTGATGCCCGAGCAGACCAGCGCCGGGTGGTAGGCCTCGATCAGCCGCTCCAACTCGGCGTGGCTGATGTCGTCGACGATCATGGCGCCCTTGGACATCTCGGCCATCATGCCCTCGTACTCGCCGAGCTTGAGGCCGTTCGCAGCCAGCTCGGCCACCTGGTCGACGGACTTGCGCGGCCGGTACTCGGCGGGGTCCGGGGCGACCTCGATCTCCTCGATGTTGCGCGAGTCGGCGTCGATGGTGATCGAGCCGAGGACCGAGCTGCCCTCGTAGTCGTCGCGGTGGGCGAACTCGTAGCCGGCGGCGACCGTCGGCATGGCCAGGTCGGCGAAGAGCGCCTGGTAGTGGTGGGCGCGCGAGCCGCCGACCCACAGCATCACCGGGCGGCCGGCGACCCGGGAGCGGATCTCGGCACGGACCGGCTCGACCGCGGCCATCTCCTCGGCGATCACTGCCTCGACCCGGGCGGTGAGCTCGGGGTTGTCGAAGTAGCGAGCGATCTTGCGCAGTGACTTCGCCGTGGACTCGGCCCCGATGAAGTTCACCTTGATCCACGGGATGCCGTACTTGGTCTCCATCATCTCGGCCATGTAGTTGATCGAGCGGTGGCACATGATGAGGTTGAGGTTGGCGTCCTGGGAGTGCGCCAACTCGGAGTACTGGGCGTTGCCGCTGAAGGTGGAGACCAGCTCGATCCCGCAGCGGGCGAAGACCCGCTCGAGCTCGAAGGCGTCGCCGCCGATGTTGTACTCGCCGAGCAGGTTGACCCGGAATGGGTTCTGCTTGAGCGACTCCGGCAGTTCCTCGGTGCCGACCACGTGCTTGAACAGCCCGTTGTTGGCGATGTGGTGGCCGGCGCTCTGACTGACACCCTTGTAGCCCTCACAGGAGAAGCCGAAGACGTTGATCCCCAGCTCCTTGCGCATCTGGGTGGCGACGGCGTGCACGTCGTCGCCGATGAGGCCGACCGGGCAGGTGGAGAAGACCGCGATGGCCTTGGGGTGGAAGAGGTCGTACGCCTCCCGGATCGCCCGGGCGAGCTTCTCCTCCCCACCGAAGATGATCTCGTGCTCGGTCATGTCGGTGGTGAAGGTGTAGTTGAGGAAGTTCTGGGCTCCCTCGGGCACATCTGCCTGGTTGCGTCGGGTCATCCAGGCGTAGTAGGAGCAGCCGACAGGCCCGTGCACGATGTGCACGATGTCGGTCACCGGACCGAGCACCACACCCTTGCAGCCGGCGTAGCAGCAGCCGCGCTGGGTGATGATGCCGGGCACGGTGCGGACGTTGGCCTCGATCTCGGGGATGGCATCCGGGTCGTTCGACCGGATGTGGCGGCGCCGCTTGCGCAGCACCTTGGGTGGGTAGGCGGTGACCAGGTCACCGGCCAGGGCATCGGCGTCCGGCACCTGCGCGGGCAGGGCAACCGGGTGCATCGGGCCGAGGTCGATGGTGGCCACGGCCGCCAGGTCGACCTCCGCGCGAGCGGCCGGCGGGGGGACGGAGGATTCGGGGAGACGCTTCATGGTGGGCTCCGGGGGTGATCAGGCGGCTTCGAGCATGCCGTGTTCGAGCAGCAGGCCCTCGAGGGTGTCCTGGCTCATCGGCTTGGGGATGACGAACATGTCGTTGTCCTCGATGGCGTGGGCGAGCTTGCGGTACTCGCTCGCCTGGTTGCACTGCGGGTCCCACTCGATGACCGTCTTCTTCTTGATCTCGGCCCGCTGCACGTCGTTGTCGCGCGGGACGAAGTGGATCATCTGGGTGCCCAGCTCGCGGGCGAAGTGCTCGATGAGCTCGTACTCGTTGTCGACCTTGCGGCTGTTGCAGATGATGCCGCCGAGGCGCACCTTGCCGGTGG
>CAZGWN010000081.1:0-16957 GCA_964528755.1 uncultured Propionibacteriaceae bacterium | reverse complement strand
GACCAGGCTCACCCACTTGTCGCCGATGGTCTCGATCAACCGTCGGCTCGGGCAGTCCTGCTGGAACGCGTCGTACCGGGTCGGATGTCCGGCAAGCTCGGCGCCGGTCGGGGTGGACATCACTCGCCTCCGGTCTCCTACCCCATCTGCGGGGATCTTCTTCCCCGCGGGGAGTAGGTCACCCATGGTAGCCACGCCGACCACCACCACCCGGCCCGTCGCTCACAAGCGCCGATCACAGAGCGTCGCTCACAAGCGCCGATCACAGGGCGTCGATCACAGGGCATCGATCACTGCGCGGACCCGGCCGCACCCCGCAGCGAACACGTCCGGATCCAGGAGCAGGCTCAGGGCGAGCAGTCCGGTCTCGTCGGAGTCGTAGAAATATCCCGGGAAGGCCCGTACGTGACCGCGGTCGAGCAGGGCGTAGGCGAGGGCCTCGTCGTCGACCGGGCGGGGCACCTCGACCAGTGCGGTCCACCCGCCGTCGCAGCGGCGGACCCGATAGGGCGACCCCACTCCGCCGAAGACCCGCCGTGCGGCGGCGAGGTTCGCTGCCAGCCGGGCGCGGGTCCGGGCGATTCCGGCGTCGGCGGAGGCCAGCATGGCCGGCAGGGCCGCGCCGACCGGTCCGCAGAGGCACAGGTCGGTGTCGGCGACGAGTTCCAGGCGCCGCCACAGCTCGGCACGCTCGGATCCGGTGACGCCACTGACCCGCATCCAGCTCACCTTGGCCTGTGGCAGGCACAGCACCTTCGAGGCGCCGCCGAGGGCGAAGGTCGGGCAACACGTCTGGCCGGCGAGCGGGTCGGGGACCGGCGCGGCGTCGAGCGGGTAGGGGCGGAAGACCTCGTCGGCGATGATCGGCACGCCGGCCGCACCGGCGGCCGTGACCAGCGCCTCCCGCTCGGCGGGCCGCAGGTAGGAGCCGGTGGGGTTGCCGGGCGCGACGACGACAACCGCCCGCATCCGCGGCAGCCGGACCAGGCCTGCGAGCTGGTCGGGATCGGCGCGCCATCCTCCCGGGTGGGCATAGCCGAGGTCGTACGTCACGACCTCCACGTCGTGGATCCGCGCCAGCGCGTCGAACAGCGGGTAGCCGGGCCGGGGTACGGCGATCCGGTCACCCGGGTCGCACAGCAGCGCGAACAGCCAGCCGTACAGCTCCGAGGTCCCGGCCGCCAGGAGGTAGTCATCCGGGTGACCGCCCATCCGTACGGCCAGGGCCTGCCGGGCGGCGACCGGACCGCGGGGGTCCGGGTCGTAAGGTCGGTGCGCGGCCACCTCGCGGGCCAGCGCGTCGAGGGCAGGCCCGTTAGCGAGTCCCCAGTGGGTCGGGTTCGTGTCGGCGAGGTCGATCACCTCGGCTCCGGCGGCGAGGAGCTGCCCGAACCGCCGCGACAGCCGGTTCGCCGGCTCCAGCCGGCCGAGTCGCTGAGACACCCGAAACACGCCGCCGAGCATAGGCCGATGCCCCGAGCGCCGACCCCCTCGCTCAGCCCAGCGTGTCGAGAAACGCCAGGACCGCGGGCGTGACCACCTCGGGTCGGTCGCGCTGCACCCAGTGCCCGGCGTCGGAGACCTCCAGCAACTGTCCGCGCGGCAGCCGCCGGGCCGCCTCCCGGGCGTACGCCAACGGGACGCCGGTGTCACGCGCACCGTGGACGAGGAGGACCGGGACGTCGATGTCGACGAGCCGATCCAGGTAGGTCGTCCGCAGCCGGAACCAACCGAACTGGTCGCGCTGCCACTTCTCGAAGGACGCCAGTCCGGTGCCCCGGGCCGCCTCGGCCATCACGGCGTCGAGCAGTTCCGGGGTCCGCTCGGCGGGGTTGCGGACCAGCGCGCGCAGGCTGTCGGCCATCAGCCGACGGTTGCGGGCGTAGGAGCGGGTGAGGGCGGAGAGCATCCCGGTGCGCAGCATCACCCCGGTGAGCAGATGCGTCGGGATCCCCGCCCAGCCCCTCACCTGGCGATCCATCAGTCCGTACGCGCCGAACAGCATCGCCGCCGACACTCCCGCCGGGTGTCCGAGCAGATGGCCGATCGTCATGCCGCCACCCAGCGACAGCCCGCCGATGACATAGTCGTCCAGTCCCCACGCGTCGACGAGTTCGCCGACGTAGGCCACCAGTCGCCCCTGGGTGAGGGGCCACGGCGCCGGGGCGCTCCGCCCCCAGCCGGGATGGTCCGGGGCGAGGACGTGGTAGCCGGCATCCGCCAACGCCGACCCGAGCGGCCCCCACGAGAGGGCGGCGCTGTCCACGCCGCCGCCGTGGAGCAGGACGACGTCGCGGCGGATCCTCGGGGGCGTCCACTCGAGCACCGAGACACGGCCCCAGCCCAGATCGAGACTGCTGCGATGTGGCTCCACGGCCGACCCCCGGTTCCCGTCGTGCTGGCGTCGGGACCCACGTTAGCGAACCGGCCGGAAGGGGATGGACGCCGCCAGCGCCAGGGCGGCCATCAGCGATCCGATGAGCACGAGGACCCAGCCGCCCCGAGCATCCTCGGGGGTCAACGCCAGTGGCGCGCCGCCGAGGATGGGGGTCACCACGACCACAGCGGCCAGCATGCCGAGCCCGGGAATCCCGGTCGCGATCCGCGCCCACACCGGCCCGGCACCGGAGATGGCGTAGCCCGCCGCGATCGCACCGACAGGTAGCGCGATCGCTCCGGCGCCCAGCCCGCTGGTCACCAGGTCGACGACGGCGCCGGGCAACAGCAGCGGACCGATCGCGAAGGCGAAGGGAGCGAGGCCCAACCACCGCAGGCCACGGGTCCGGCCCAGGGCCCGCCGGGCGTACGCATAGCCCAGCAGTCCGCCGGCGACGGCGCCCGGGACGAGCACACCGATGAAGGTGCCGGGCCAGTGAAACTCCGATCCGCGTCCGGCGATCTCACTCATGTACGCCCGCAGCGCGGCCGACCACAGCAGTCCGCCGAGCACCCCGAGCGCGACGGCGTGGACCGGGTTGGGTGACCCGCTCGGCCGCAGGGGCGTACGGGGCCCGGTCGCCGCGCCCTCGGTGGTGGGCCTCTCGGTGATGGACCCCTCGGTGGTGGACGTCATCATGTCCGTCCCCTTTCCCGCCCGGCCCAGCCGAGCATGACACCGCCGAGGGCGGCGAAGAGCAGGAGCCAGCCGCCGATTGCCAGCCGGGCGACGACGAACGGCCCGAAGATCGCCGGTGTCAAGGGAACGAACAGGTAGATCCCGGCGGCCAGCACCACCCACCGACCCACCGGGTCCAGGACCCCCGCCCTGCCCACGGCGACTCCCATCGCCACCAGGGCCAGTCCCAACAACATCGTCAGCACGCCGTAGACCGCGCTGAGCAATTGTGCGGTGGGCGCGGTGGTGTCGGCATCGGCCTGGGAGACGACGAGAAGTTCCTGGATGCCGAGCAGAGCCATCAGGGCAGTCGCCGCGATCGACGATGCCGCAGCCCACCGGCTCCGGCCGGCCAGACCCGCCCGCCACACGGCGAGCAAGGCCGCGGCGACGACGAGATGGTGGATGAAGAAGGCGGTCTGGACGGCCACGTGCCCGGCCGCATCCAGCGGATAGCTGAACCGGGTCGCCGGCACGACGGGTGGGACGAGGATGAGCACGGTGGCAGCCGCGGCGCCCGAGACGCCCCCGACCACGGCGAGGACACCGCCGAGGTGGGCGGTGCGGAGCTGAGCCGCACGATGCGGACGGGAGGGGACGGCGAGGGTAGGAGCACGGGTGGACATGGACTCGTCCTTTCGGAATCGTCGGTGGATCAGCTACTGGTCGTTGCGGTGGTGAGGGGGACCGCGCGGGCCGGTCCCTCCGGAAGGCGGCGCAGGGCGAGCCCGAGGAGGAGCCATGCCGTTCCCCATCCGACGCCGAGCACAATGAAGTGGGCGACCGTGTTGGTCCCGTACAGCGAGGCGGCGACCAATCCGGCCGCGACGGTCACCAGCGGGACCCAGGCCTGCGGATCACGCGGGCCACGACCGACAAGCGTCGCGATCCCCAGCAGGATCATGCCCAGGAACGCCGGAGGGATGGTCGCCACGATGGCCCAGGTCGCGTCGGCCTCGGAGACCGGCCACGGCCCAACGCTCCACAGGCCGACCACGATGCGAGCGGCATGGCCGAGGACGGCGAGGCCGGCCCCGGCGAGCGCCAGCGTCCGCGGTCGGGCGCCACTGGTCATGGCCCATCCGGCGATCCCGGCGATCACGCCGACATTCGCCACCACCCACACCAACTCGAACGAGATTCCCTGGGCGATGCGCGGATAGGGGAAGAGAACGGCCAGCATGCCGTACCCGATCATGGCCAGTGCACCGACCACGGCCGTCGAGCCGAGGACGCGGGTCACCCGACGGTGCCTGGTGGAGATGTTCATGGCGGACTCCTCGGTCGCTGCGGGGGACGAGGACGTTCAGAGACCTCGCGCTGTGACACCAATCACGCTAGGCTGAGCGGCAGCGACCACGGCATCCGGCAAATCCCGCAACTTCCGAGGACCAGACATGGCGCGAACTGTCCCCGGGACGACGGCCGACACGGCCCGTCGGCTGATTGCGCAGGCTCAGGAGGAGAGCCGGTCCGGTTCGCTCGACCGGGCGTGGGCCGATTGCCGGCGGGCGGCGGCCCTGGCCCGGGCGCTGGGCGACGCGGTGCTGATGGCAGAGGCGGCCCTCGCTATTGCCGGGCCATCGATCGCGGACTGGAACCTCACGGCCTCCCGGCAGGCGCTGTGCCTGGAGGCGATGGGAATGCTGGGCTCGTCCCGCCCCGACCTGCGGGCGGCTCTGGCCACCCACCACGCCGCGCTCGCCCTCGCCTGGCTGCCCAGCTCCGACCGTAGAGGCGCCGATGCGGCCGGCCCCGACGAGTTCGCCGACCTCCGGGCGCGCCATGCCGCCGCGATCGGTCCCGCGGGCACCGGAGCCCGGCTCGACATCGCCACACGTACCCTCGGTCTGGGGCTGGCGCGAGCCGATGACCAGGTGATCGCCTGGGGACGGATGTGGCGGCTCGACGCCTTCGAGCAGCTGGGGCTGCGGCGCGAGTTCAACACCGAGCTCCTGGAGTGGACGGCCGTCGTCGACCGGCTCGGGTCTCCGGTCTGGACCTGGCGCCTCGCCGCGGTCCACACCTGTCTTGCCCTCCTGGAGGATCGCCTCGACGACGTCGGCGAGCTGGCCGAGGCGGCTCTCCGCGCCGGTGCCGCGGCCGGCGTCGGCGAGGCCGGCTTCCTCGACCTCATCGCACGGTCGTCCCTGGCCGAGCGGACGGGGGACGGGCTCCCCGAGGTCGAGCGCGAGGTCCGGCGAGCGGTCGCCGCCGCCCCGCTGTTCGCCCAGGGCTGGCGCGCCAAGCTGCTGCTGCGCCTCGACCGGACCGAGGAGGCCGTCGGGATCTGGCGGACGATCGAGCCCCACCTCGACCAGCTCCCGGCCACGACCCACGAGTGGCTGGTCGCCGCCGCCGGACATGTCGACCTCGCGATCGCGGCCGGCGACCGGGCGGCGGCACGTCGGCTGCGGACGGATCTGCGTCCCTTCGGGCGGCTGCACGTCGCTGCTGCGGCGATGACGCCGTACGGCGGCCCGGTCGGGTACGTTCTCGGCCGTCTCGATGCGTTCCTCGGGCAGCATCGCGCGGCGGCCGACCACTTTGCGGAGGCCGAGCAGCGTGCCACGGCCATGCACGCCCCCTGGCACGCCGGCCGTGCCCGAGCCGCTCTCGCCGCGCTCGGCAGCGGCATCGCGCCACTCTCGCCGCGGGAGACCCAGATCGCCCGCGAGGTGGCAGCAGGTCGGACCAACCGGGCGATCGCCGAACGGCTGTTCGTTTCGGACCGGACGGTCGAGCAGCATGTCCGGACGATCCTGCGCAAGCTGGACCTGCCGAACAGGTCCGCGATCGCGGCCTGGGTGACGCGGCACGGCTAGACCCCGCGGACGGCCGGGGCGACCCGCGCGCCCGCGGGTCGCGGCTCCCGCGCGGCGCCGATCAGGCGTACGCCGGCCGCCGTGAGCCCGGCGAGCAGCACCACGTCGCAGACCAGGGCCAGCCAGGAGACCTGGGCCGGCCGGGCGGAGATGAACAGCACGCCCCCGGCGATGAGGACCGCGCCGTTCCACCACGGGATGAGCCGGGCCCTCGCCAGCACGCCGCCGACCAGCCCGTACGACAACGGGGCGAACCAGCCCCAGGGCACCCAGGCGAGCAGGCCGATCGGGTTGTCGGCGATGGCGGCATCGTTGCTGAGGTAGTCGGTCGGGCCGAAGGCGCCCAGATGAATCGCCTGGTGGCCGAAGCCGCCACCGGCGACCATCGCGGTCAGCGCGACCAGGGTCAGCCACGGGGTCGTCCGCGGGTAGCGCGGCTCGGCCCACCGGTACAGACCGACGAACGCCCCGGCCAACACGAAGGCCGACCAGACGGTGATCGTGCCGCCGGTCACGCCGTTGTTGACGCCCCCTTCCAGGGTGACCGAGACGACGGTGCTGGCCAACTGCAGGGT
The DNA here is from genome assembly GCA_964528755.1 of uncultured Propionibacteriaceae bacterium. Classification (GTDB taxonomy): domain Bacteria; phylum Actinomycetota; class Actinomycetes; order Propionibacteriales; family Propionibacteriaceae; genus Raineyella. Next base: position 10,442 of record CAZGWN010000081.1, on the reverse strand, counting down.
GCCACCGACGATGGCAAGGACGCCGGTGAAGCGGGCGGCGTACGGGGACAGGGTGCCGAGGGTGGTCATGGGAATCCTCCTGGTGGCGGGAACGGATGTGTCCAGCGTCACGCACGCGACTGTCGGCGACCAGCGTGCGGGCCGTACGGTCCGGGTGGTGCCGGCCGCACCCGATCGGGGCCGGTCGGCACCCTTCCGCCGGCTCGCCGGACCCCCGATACTCGGAGCATGACGGCGCGCGAACCTGCCACGCTCCGGTCACCGGCCACGGTTGCGGCCCTCGCCACCGCTGCCGCCACCGCCGCCACCACCGCCGCGGCGGTCGCCGCACTCCTCGTCCGCGGTCGGCCGCTGGTGGTGCTCTACGACCTGTGGGTGTTGTTCAACGCGCCACTGGCGATCGTCCTGTCGCTCACCGGGACGTACGTGCTTCGGCACTCCCCCGGCCATCTGGCCGGGAAGATCCTGCTCGCGTCGGGTGCGGCCAGCGCGGCACACGTGGTAGCCGCCGCCTGTGCCGACGCCGGCCTCGTGGCGGCCGGCCTGTCGGCCCGGCCGGCCGAACTCGCCTCGATCGTTCCCGGCGAGCTGCCCTTGGCGGCGAGTGTCCCGGTGTGGTTCATGTCCTGGCTGTGGGTGGTCGGGGCGGTCCCGGTGCTGGTGGTGCTGCCGCTGGTCTTCCCCGACGGGCAGCCGCCGCGGGGACGGTGGCGTCTGGTCGGCGCGGTCGCAGTCGTCGCCGGAACCTGCGTCCTGGTTTCCGAGGCCACGCTGAACTGGCCGACGGCGCCCTGGGGCGAGGACACCGCTCCACCGGCGATCGGCGTGCTGTTGGCCGTCGGTGGGATCGGCGTGGCTGCCTCCGCCGGGGCCGCGCTGGTGTCCTTCGTCCTGCGATGGCACCGCTCGGCCGGCCGGCGACGGTCCTTCGAGATCCTCGGCGGGACGCTGGCGGTCGTCACGCTGGCGATGGTCGCCGCCTACCCCTGGCAGGCGCTGTGGACGGTGCTCGTGCACGTCTCGGTCGATGTGATCGTCATCGCGTATGCGGTCGCGGTCGCCCGCTACCGCCTGCACGACATCGAACCCGCCCTCAGCAAGAGCCATGTGGCGACCGCGGTGTCGTGGTCGGCCGCGGGACTGTATCTCACCGTGGTGGTCGGGCTGGGGCTGTTGCTCGGTCGACACGTCGACCATCCCCTCGTCCCGACCATCGTGGTGGCGCTCGCGGCGGCGCTCGCCGGGCCCACGCGCCGGTGGGTCCGCCGGCTGGTGGAGGGCCGCCTCTACGGCGCCCGGGCGGACCGGGGTGAGGTCCTGTCATCGCTGGCCGACCATGGCGTCCCGGCCGATGATCATCGGGCCGGGGCCATCGGTGACATCGCCGAGCTGGTGCGCCGTGGCACCGGGGCGACGTCGGTCCGGATCCGGCTGGGCGCCACCGAGGTCCTCACCGACCCGGCCGGCTCTGGTGCCCCCGTGCTGGAGGTGCCGATCCCCGGAGAGGATGTGCCGGCGGGCACGATTGCGCTGTTTGCCCATGCCGTCGCCGACCTCGACCAGGACGCCGCCGCCCTGTGTGCCGACGTCGCCCGGATGCTGGGGCTGATGCTGCGCAACGAGCGCCTCACCGACCGGCTCGCGAGCCAGGTCGAGGAGCTGCGCGCCTCGCGTCGCCGACTGGTGAACGCCCAGGACAGTGCCCGCCGGGGGCTGGAACGTGACCTCCACGACGGCGCCCAGGCCCGGCTGGTGGCCCTGCGGCTGCGGGTCGCCACCCTGCAGGCGGGCCTGTCGCCCTCCGCCGATGCTGCCCTGGTCGAGGGACTGGGAGCACTGGGCACGGACCTCGATGCGGCGATCCGGTCTCTGCGCGACCTCGCCCGCGGGTGGCGTCCGCCGATCCTGGAGCAGGCCGGCGTGGCAGCGGCCGTGCGGGCCCACGCCCGCGGGCTGCCGACCCCGGTGGAGGTGGTTGCGCGGGGCACGGCCCGCTTTCCGGCGCCGGTCGAGGCGGCGGTCTACTTCTCCTGCCTGGAGGCGATGCACAACGCCGTCCGCCATGCCCGGGCCGGCGAGGTCACAGTCGAGATCGTCGGTGACGGAGCCGGTCTGTCGGCCGTCATCGGCGATGACGGCGTCGGGTTCGACCCGGCCGCCACCTCCTCCGGGGCCGGCCTCGCCAACATCGGCGACCGAATCGGTGCCCTCGGCGGAACCGTCCTGATCGACACCCGACCGGGGGCCGGGACGCGGGTCAGCGTCACAGTCCCGCACCGGCGCGCGTCGGATTCGGATCAGCGGCCGTCCGCAGCCAGATAGGCCAGGACGGCCCGGACCCTCCGGTGAACTCCGGCGTCACCCGGATCGAGGTCGAGTTTGTGCATCACAGAGGAGATGTGCTTCTCGACAGCCCGTTCGGACAGCACGAGCTGCTCGGCGATTCGGCGGTTGGAGTCGCCACGGGCGACCAGGGCCAGCACCTCACGTTCCCGCGGGGTGAGCCGACCTATCGGAGAGGCGGCCCGGCGCTTCTGCGCACCCACCAGTGCTTGCACCACCGCCGGGTCGAGGACCGTGCCGCCCGCGACGACCGCCGCAATCGCGCCGCGCAGCTGCCCGATGTCCCCGACCCGCTCCTTCAGCAGGTAGGCCCGCCCGGACGCCGTCGGCTCGAACAGCCGCATCGCCCACTCGGGCTCGACGTACTGGGACAACACCACGACACCCACCCGCGGGTGGGTCCGCGCAAGCGTCTCCGCGGCCCGGATGCCCTCGTCTCCGTCGTCGGGCGGCATCCGGACGTCGGTCAGCACCGCGTCGGGCCGGGTCTCCTCGACGGCCCGGAGCAGCTCCGGCAAGGAGGCGACCGAGTCGGCAAGCTCCAGGTCCGGTTGGGTGGCCAGGAGGAGCCGGATCCCCTCGCGGACGAGGAAGCTGTCCTCCGCGACGACCACCCTCAGCGTCGTGTGCCCCACAAGACGAGGGTACGGGCCCGGGCGCCCTGATCCCACCCGTCCGACCGGGACAGTATTGATTTCCGGGCGGATCGGTCACCGCGGACAAGGACCATTCCGCCGCACCTGTCCGCACCTGCCGAAAAGCCGGCGACCACGCCGCCGACCGTGGCTGTCCGCGAGGGTTGTCTGCTACCGTGACGCCATTCCTGATCCGACGATGAACCCCACCAGGAGGAGCCCGTGCGTCTTTCCACCAGAAATCAGTTCGCCGGAAAGGTTGTTTCCATCACGAGTGGCGAGGCGATGTCGGTCGTGAAGATCGCCATCGACAACACCGATCTCGTCATCACGGCCGCGGTCACCAAGGATGCCGTCGCCGATCTGGGCCTGGAGGTGGGCTCGCCCGCGTACGCGCTGGTGAAATCGACAGAGGTCCAGATCGGCATCGACTGAACCCGGCCTCCTAGGCGGCCGGTGGGCCACCCACCGGCCGCCGAGGGTGCCATTCCGGAAGCACCGCAACATCGGACAAGTGCTCACCCGTAGCGTCGGCGCCATGACAGACCAGACATCCCACCGGAACCGTCCCGGATTCAGCGTGGTCGGATTGGCGCTCCGTACGTCGAATGCCGAGGCGTTCGAGACGATTCCACGACACTGGGCAGCATTCCGTCAGCACGCCGCCGAAATAGCCGCGGCCACCGGCGGCGGAGACGTGTACGCGGTCTACGCCGAACACGAGCACGAAGGCGTGGACAACCTCGGCATGTACACCTTCCTGATCGGTTTCACCGCCGTCGGCGAAGGGATTCCGACCGGTCTCGCCCGGGTCGACATCCCCACGTCGGATCGGGTGGAGTTGTCCGTCGGCCGGCCCGAGGAGGTCGGCAACGCTTGGCAGGCCATCTGGCAGCGGGGTGACCTCTCCCCCACCTGGAGCGCCTCGTCATTCCGGCCGGACGTTTCGCGGTGCTCCGCTACACGGGCCCGTACGCCTCGATGCCGGCCGCCTACCGCTGGCTCTTCGGCCCGTGGTTGCTGGCTTCCGGCGAGGTGCTGCGTGACCTTCCCGTCGTCGAGGAGTATCTCAACAGTCCGGTCGATACGCCGGCGGGCGACCTCGCCACCGACATCTGGCTGCCGCTGGAATCGCCCGACGTCCCCTGATCCCGGGAAGCGCACTCCACGGCGGCGAGCCCAGGGCCGGCGGATCGACTCCGGGCCATCCCGCGGGCGAGGGTGCGGACATCAGACCTGGTTCTCGGGCCGGCCCTGCTGCCAGGATCGGATGTTGCCCAGCACCTGCTCGGCCCGATAGGCGAGCGCCTCCACGGTGTCGAAGCCGACGTGCGGGGTGAGGACCGTGTTCGGCGCCGACAGGATCGGATCGTCGGGGGCGAGCGGGGGCTCGGTGTCGAAGACGTCGAGGCCCGCGCCCGCGATACGGCCCGATCGGAGCGCCTCGGCCAGGGCGGCGGTGTCCACCACCGGCCCCCGTGCCGTGTTGATGACCACCGCACCGGGATTGAGGAGGGCAAGCCGTTCCCGGTCGAGCAGATGCTTCGTCTGCGGTGTCAGAGGTACGTGCAGCGACACGATGTCGGCGCGGCGCAGCACGTCCTCCAGGGGGAACAGTTCGAGGCCCTCGATGGACTTCGGGGAGCGGTTGTAGCCGATGGTGGTGGAGCCGAATGCGCGCGCCAACTCCGCCGTCCGCTGTCCGATCCGGCCGGCGCCGATGATGCCGACGGTCCGGCCGTGGAGCTCGCCGCCGGCGAGCCCGGCGTTCGTCCCCTGTCCTCGTACGGCGCGGTCCCCGTCCCGCACCTTGCGCAGGACGGCGAGGGTGAGCCCCATGACCAGTTCGGCGACGGCCTGCGTCGGATAGGTCGGTGAGTTGGCCACCGCGATGCCGTGGTCGTGGCACCAGCCCACGTCGACATGGTCGAAGCCGACAAACGCGATGGACACCAGCTTCAGGTGCGGGCACCGGGCAAGTACGCCGGCACGCAGGGGCATGTTGGCGACGACAATGACGTCGGCGTCCTTGACCCGTTCGACGTACTCGACGTCGTCGGCGGGGCGCGAATCGAACCTGACGACATCGGCGTCCGGCAGGAGCCTCGCGATGTCCGCGTCGAGTTCGTCGTCGGGGATGTGCAACGGTTCAGCGATGACGATCTTCATGGTGAGTCCGACGCTATCGCGACGAGTCGGGGGTCCGCAGGGGGACGGCGCCGCCGGGGAGGACGATCCGCACTATCTGCTCGCCCGGGCGAAGGCGAGCGTGCCGAAGACGAACGCCGCGATCGCCAGCCCGACCGTCCACAGGAAGCCGGCACCGACCGCGGCACTTCCCGTGTCTCCCGCGAAGGCGGCACGGACGCCGGCGACGACATGGGTCGTGGGGAGCAGCGAGGAGATGCTCCGGAGCCAGCCGGGCGCAACGGACATCGGGATCAGGATCCCGCTGAGGAGCAGGACCGGCAGGGAGATCGAGTTGACCAGCATGCCGAACGCCTGCTGGTCCTTCAGGGTCAGGGCAAGGCCGTAGCCGGCCGCGCAGAACGCCGCGGCGAGCAGGAGCACGAGCGCGAAGCCGACCACGGCACCCCATGGGTCGGCACGCATCCCCAGGAGGATTCCCAGACCCACGAGGATCAGCCCCTGAACGGCCGAGTCGAGGATGTCGTGGAGCGTCCGGCCACCCAGGAGCGCCCATCGGCTCGCCGGTGTCACCCGCTGGGCGTCGAGCACTCCTTCGCGCATGTCGGTGAGCAGGCCGAATCCGACGAAGAGCGAGCCGACCACGGCCTGCTGCACGAGAAGCCCGGGAACGAGCAGGGCGTACGGATTGACGCCGAGCTGCCCGGCGAACGCGCCGAGAATCGGCCCGAACAGGGCGACGTAGAGGACGGGCTGGGCGAGCCCGACGGCCAGCCACGCCGGCTTGCGGACAGTGCTGCGCAGCGATCGCCGAAGGATCACCGCGGTCGCTCGTGCGGTACTCATGTCGTGGCCCCCTCGGCGGTGAGCGCGAGAAACGCCTCATCGAGGGTCGGCGGCCGCAGCTCGATGCTCTCGGGCCTCAGCCCCATCTCACGGAGCCCCGCGAGCAGGTCCGCCAAGCCACTCGTACCGCCCGGGAATCGTACGCTCACCTCCGGCCCCGAGACCTGCGGAGCCGAGCCCGTCGCCGCCTGCAGCACCGCAACCAGTCCGGGCAGCTCCGACTCCGACGCGGCTGTCACGACAAGGGTGTCCGGTCCGATCTGCCGCTTGATCCGCGTGGGCGGGCCGTCGGCGAGCAACCGTCCGCGGGACATCACCAGTACGCGGTCGCAGAGCGCATCGGCCTCGTCCAGGTAGTGCGTGCTGAGCAGCACGGTCATCCCCGTCGTCTCCCTCAGTTCGCGGACGTGACCCCACAGGGCGGCGCGGGAGGCCGGGTCGAGTCCGGCCGTCGGCTCATCCAGGAGAACGAGGCGCGGTGCGTGCACGAGGCTCATGGCGATGTCGAGGCGCCGCCGCTGACCGCCGCTGAGTGTGCCCGCCTCTCGGGCCCACAGGTGGGACAACCGGTAGCGGTCGGCAAGCTGCCGCGCGCGGGCCCGCGCCTCCACCGGCGTCAGGCCATGGAGCATGCCGTAGTCCACGAGTTCGTCCCCGACCCGGGACTCGCTGCTCGCGGCGCCTCGCTGCGCGACGTATCCGATCGCCCGGCGCACCGCCCGCGGCCGGGTCGCCAGGTCGTGTCCCGCTACGCGCGCCCGGCCCGATGTGGGACGCGCCAGGGTCGCGAGCATGTGCATCGTGCTGGTCTTGCCGGCTCCGTTCGGGCCCAGCAGTCCGACGATCTCGCCCGGGCCGACCTCGAAGGAGAGCTCCTCCACCGCGACGACGGGCGCGCCTCGGGCGGATCGGGACGGACTCCGGTGCGTCTTGCGTAGGCGCTCGGCGCGGATCATGGCGCGCCGCCGATTCGGCCGATGATGTGTCCAAATTCGGATAGCATGATCCCAGTGTCGCCCAAATTTGGAGAGTTGTCGAGTAGGCTTGCCCCATGCCCGCTCGCACCACACGACTGCTGGTCCTGGGCACCGTTAGGCGGCTCGGGCCGGCCTCTGGCTACGAGGTGCAGAGCCATCTGTTCGGCCTGGCGGCCGATCGGTGGGCTGGTCTGCGCTCGGGTTCGATCTACGCGATGCTTCGCAGCCTGACCCGTGCGGCCCTGATCGCCGTGGCACCGGAGGACCCCGGCCGCTATGTCACGACCGAGGCGGGACGTCACGCACACGACTCGCTGACCCTCGGCGCGCTTCGCTCCCTTCCGGACACCGGCGACACGACCGAACTGCGGGCAGCGCTGGAGTTCGCCGACATGCTGCCCCCCGATGCCGTCCGCCATGCACTCATCGAGCGGCTGGCGGCCATCGACGGTGCCCTCGGCGACATCACGGCGCGGGTCCGTGCCGGATCCGCCCACGGATCACCCTTCGTCACCCGCGGCACGGGCCTGCAGTATGCGCTGCTACGGGCCCAGGAAGGGTGGCTACGGGCACTTCTCGACGTCCTCGCCGGCTCGCGGGCGGTCGATCCCCCGCCGCAGGTCGGCGGATCCTGAGCCGGGACCACCGACCCGGAGCTGTCCTGGGAGGGCCATTCCGGTGTCGTCCACTTCCGGGGGAGAATCGTGGACATGGCCACCAACCGTGTTTTCGCGATCCCGTTCGCCGACGTCTATCCGCTCTATGTCGAGAAGGTCGAACGCAAGGGCCGCAGCATCTCCGACCTCGACCGTGTGCTGACCTGGCTGACCGGCTACGACAAGGCGGGCCTGGAGGCGGTCATCGCCGACGGTGTCTCCCTGGAGACGTTCTTCGCGCAGGCACCCCGGATCCATCCGAACGCGTCGCTGATCACCGGTGTGATCTGCGGATACCGGGTCGAGGAGATCGAGGACCCCCTGATGCAGAAGATCCGCTGGATGGACAAACTCGTCGACGAACTTGCCCGCGGCAAGAAGATCGACTCGATCCTGCGCGGAAGCGTGCCGGCGCGGCGCTGATCAGATCGTGCCGGCGCGGCGCTGATCAGATCGTGCCGTCCGGTCGCCGGCCGCCATCCCGCGGCCGGAAGGTCCGACGGCGCTTCAGCGCCTCACGGCGTGGGCGTCCGACGGGAACCGAGCTGCCCTGCCACAATTCACGGCATGTGGATCGGATGGCTCGAGGCGGACCTTCTGCTCGGCGACGTGCACTCCCTCAAGGAGAAGCGCAGCATCGTCCGACCGCTGATCGCCGATCTCTCTCGTCGTACGGAGGCCGCGGTTGCCGAAGTCGGGGCCCACGACCTGCACCGGCGCACCCGGATCGGCGTCGGAGTCGTTGCCGGCGACGCCACACACGTACGTGACGTGCTGGACCGGGCCGAACGTACGATCGCCGGTCATCCCGAGGTGATGCTGCTGAGCACTCACCGCGGACTCGCCTCCAGCGACGACTGACCGCCGGCGTCGACTGACCTCCGGCGACGACTGACCGCCGGCGTCGACTGAGCGGTTGCGCGCACGACGGGGCCCCGTGGCGACGCGGGTGACCATGTTCGCCGCTGCGGGGCGGAGGGGTCTGCCGCCTACGCGGAGATGGCGCGGCTCGACCTGGTCTACCCGGCCGAACCGGGACGCGGCCTACCCTGGCTGCATGCATGAACCTCCTGCATCCGGCCGCACCGGACAAGCCGAATCGCTGCCCCGGCGTCCACCTGCCCTGTTGCTGGACATCGACGGCGTGCTGGCGGTGTCCTGGCGGGCCATCGACGGTGCTGTGGAGGCACTGCAATCGGTACGGGCTGCAGGAACACAGGTCCGCCTGCTCACCAACACGACCTCTCGTCCGCGTTCGGCGGTCGTCGATGCGCTCCGCGTCGCCGGATTCGAGGTGGGATCCGACGAAGTCATCACCGCGCCGATTGCTACCGCAAACTACTTGCGCACTCATTTCAGCGGGACCACGGCAGCGCTATTGTGCAGCGGCGATGTGACTGCCGATCTGGCCACCTCGGGGGTCGAGTTTGTTGATCTCACCCGTTCGGCGCCGACCGGGCCGGTGGCGGTGGTCGTTCTCGGTGGGGCGGGCCCGGAGTTCAGCTACGACGCGCTCGATCAGGCATTCAACCTGGTGCTGCAGGGAGCATCACTGGTGGCGATGCACCGCGGATTGTTCTGGCGAACTGCCGCGGGTATGCAGTTGGATACCGGCGCCTTCCTGATCGGACTGGAGCGGGCTGCCGGAATCGAGGCAACCATCATCGGCAAACCCGAAGCGGCCATGTTCGAAGGCGCGCTTGACGAGCTGAACGTGCCACCGGACGCGGCCGTGATGATCGGAGATGACATCGATTCCGACGTGCGGGGTGCTCAGGCCGCCGGGCTGTCGGGTGTCCTGGTGCGCACGGGCAAGTTCAGGCCGCAGGTGCTGGATTCCCCCGGCACCGTACCGGACCTCGTCACTGATTCGATCGTCTCTGCCGTGACCGCACTCGGCTACTGACCGGGCGTACAGCACCGTCGTCGTACGAGGCCGCCCGGCACGATCGGCCATGGACGATAGTTATTCTCGTCCCCCATAGGTACGCCGGATTTTGCCGGTCGGTGTTGCCGTTGCGAGTGGCCCGGCTGGTTATGGGATCTGCGTCACAACACGCTTGTGTATGGCATTGTTGGTCCACGGTTAACCAGTCGTGAGGCACCCGTTCACAGGAAATTGGTTGACTGATGCCGTTCGCGTGATGATCTCAGAACGACGCAGATGTCGTTCGCGTCACAGTCCGAACCGAGCAATAGGAGATGCGTCACACATGTCCTCGTTCCGTAAGGGCGGCATTCTTGTCGCTGTGCTGGGCTCGCTGGTGCTGACTGCCACCCCCGCCATCGCACAGGCCAAGACCACCGATCTCGACTACCGGATCGACAGCCCGTATGCCTCCGTCGACTGGAACTGGCTGCAGTACAAGGCCGGCTTCCACAACCACACCACCGAGTCGGACGGCGGCAACACCGCGACCGAGATGCTGGAGACGGCCTACAGCCTCGGCTTCAACGTCTACGCGATGACCGACCACAACTTCACCAATACCACCTGGGACCGCACCGACACCGAAAACGCCCAGGCCGACCCGAACTATTACCTGACGACCGAACGCAAGATCGAGCTGAACGCGGGCGTCGGACGCGACGGCGGACCCGGCATGATCGGCACGGGCTACTCGAACGAGCAGTCCAGATCCGACCACCTCAACACCTTCTGGACCAACTGGAACAACCCCGAGGGCTCCACGCTGGAGTCGAAGATCGACTACGTGGATTCGCTGACCGCCGCACCGGGTGAGCTCCAGCCGGTTCAGCACATCAACCACCCGGGCCGGTACTACGGCGGCAGCAACACCAAGCCGGGCCCCAACGGTGAGGACCTCGGTGCCCTG
>CAZGWN010000080.1:0-16999 GCA_964528755.1 uncultured Propionibacteriaceae bacterium | reverse complement strand
CGGTGGAGAAGCCGGCGTACTGCCGGATCGTCCACGGCTGGTTGGTGTACATCGTCGGGTACGGTCCCCGCAGGTACGGAGGCAGCCCCGGCTTCGTGTCCAGGAAGTCCATCGCCTCGTACGCCTCGGCGCCGTAGAGCGGCTCGACCGAGAGCTGCTCGGGCGTCGTCCACGTCTCGGTGGGGCCGGCCGCCAGCAGCGCCGCGAACCGCTCCGCCGCGTCGGGCGGCGCCTCGGCCGTCCCGAGCGGGACGGCGTCGAAGCGGGGCAGCCCCGCGCCGACCTGATTCGTGCTCGTCATCGCGCCACTCCCTTCGTCTCCGGAGTGCCCAGCAGATCCAGGACACCCGTGAGGATCTCGACCACATCGACTCCCAGCGCCACCGTGCCGTCGACAACGGAGGCGGCGGCCTCGGCGGCCTCCCCGAACTCGCGCATCGCGCCGGCCAGCAACACGCGTACGGCGCCGGCTTCCTTCAGCGCCCGGGCAACCTCGAGGCCGTGGGCGGCGTAGACCTTTGCCGAGGAGCACAGCACCGCAACCGGGGTGCCGGCGGCCCGCCAGGCCGCCACCACCTCCTCGGTGCTGCCGCCCTCACAGCCGGACGTGGCCAGCCCGGCCACCCGGAACAGGTTGCCGGCGAAGCCCTCGCGCGGGCCGAACTCCCGGCGCGCGCCCAGGCAGGCCAGGAACACCGCCGGGGTCACCCCGGTCTGCTCGGCCGCGGCGGCGACCCGGTCGCGCAGCCCCTCGAAGACCTCCGAGTCCCGGTGCCGGGTGAGGCCACCGAGGTCCGGGGCCGCCGGGCGGGGGCGTACGGTCAGCCGCGGCTCGGCGGTGTTGGGGAACTCCGAGACGCCGGTGATCGGCTGCTTGCGGTGGGCGAGCCGGGAGGCCCGCTCGGTGGTGAGCCGGTCCAGCACCTCGGCGGGCAGGCCCTCGGCGAGCGCCGCGGCCATCCCGCCGGCCGCCTCCACCCGCTGGAGTTCCTGCCAGGCGGCATCGGCCAGTTGGTCGGTGAGGGATTCCACGTACCAGGAACCGCCGGCCGGGTCGTTGACGCGGCCGATGTTGGACTCCTCGGCCAGGATCACCTGGGTGTTGCGGGCGATCCGGCGGCTGACCCCCGACGGCAGCCCACGGGCGGTATCGAAGGGAAGAACGGTCACCGCCTCCGCACCCCCGACGGCCGCACCGAAGGTGGCGATCGTACCGCGCAGGATGTTGACGTACGGGTCGTCGCGGGTGATCTCTCGCCAGGAACTGACCGCGTGCTGGCGGGCGCCACGCAGCCCCGAGGCGACGTGGAACACCTCGCCGACGCGCGACCAGCATCGCCGCAGGGCCCGCAGCCGGGTGATGGTGGCAAACTCGTCGCAGGTCGCGGTGACCCGGAAGTTGAGGGAGGCAAAGGCCTCGTCCGGGTCGGCGCCCTGGGACAGCAGGGCCCGGACGTACTCCACCCCGGTGGCCAGCGCCCAGGCGACCTCGTGGACATCCCCGGCACCGGCGTCGTGCCAGATCGTGGCGTCGATGACGAAGGCGCGCGAGCGGGGGTGACCCTCGAGGCGACGCACCCAGTCGACCATGCCCGACAGGTCGGCGGTGGTGCCGTGCAGCGCGGCATGACCGATCGGGTCCAGCCCGAGGTTGAGGGCCAGTTCGTCGGCCGGCCGGTCGCTGCCGACGTAGATCTCCAGCAGGGTCTCGGCGGCACCGTACGGGTCGGTCCGGCTCGACACGTCGACCTTGACCAGGTCGAGCAGCACCTCGCCGAGCACAGTGCGCAGGTCGGCCGGATCGATCGCGTCCGGGTCGAGCCGGAACCACAGGCTGGTCGCGCCGCGCTCCAGGTCGCCGAGCACCTCGGTCCGGGTGAAGGCCGCGTCGGGATCCTCGTGCAGCGGGCGGACGTCCCAGGCGTCCTTCTGGCCGCGGCGGATCGTGGTGCCGCGGGTGAACGGGACCACCCCCGGGTAGCCCAGGTCGGTCGGCCCGTCGTCGCGGGTGTAGAGGGGCCGGATGGTCAGCCCGTCGACCGTGGTACGGATCAGGCGGCCGAGCGCCTGCTCGGCGCTCAGCAGCTTGTCCGGCGGACGCTTGCGGTTGAGCACCTTGGTGGCGGCAGCACGCCACTGGTCCATCGTCGGCAGGTCGAAGTCACCGGCCAGGACGAACCGTTCCGGGGGTGGGCTCACGGGTGGTGTACTCATAGGACTCCTGCTCCACTGAGAGTGAGGTCGTGTTCCGGACGACGGCTGCCATCCGGCACGGGATGCCACCCCTCACGCAGCAGATGCGGCAGCGTCAGGCTGGTGCGAGCCACCCGGACGTCGCCCCAGGGGCTGGCGGCAACGTCGATCGCGAGGTCGGTGAGACGCGCGGCGATCCGGCCGTCCTCGTCGGCGTGACCGACCAGGTGCTCGTCGACGATCCGGATCAGGCCGTCCGAGGCGTCGACCAGCAGATATCCGACCAGGAGCCCGCTGCGGGCAGCGGTCACCAGGTGCAGCCGCCGGTGGGCGGACCTACGATCCAGCCGGGCCAGCAGGCCGGACTCATCCCACTGGTCGACACTGTCGACGACACCGAGGATCTCTGCGCCGCGGTAGTGGGAGAACGAGACGTCGCGCTCGGTGGTCAGATGGTGGTTGGCGGTGACATCCATGTCGGCTCCTCGGGGCTCACTCCTGGTCACCCCGGGAACTGCTGCCGTACGACCCGGCAACGGAATCCACCGCCGACGTGACGTCCAGGCCCAATCCCCGAGGCAGGTCACGTGGACGCCCGTACGGGACGGTCCACGGGCTGGCAGGTCTTCGGACTCGTGGGCCTTCCGCGACGTGACGTCGCGGGTTCCTCGATCACCGCTTCCCGGGCCCAGTCGCCCAGTGCTCCTTGGTGATGTCGTTCCCACTCACCGCTGCGGGACAGTCCCGGATTCCCACCGGGTTCCCTCTTGCGACGGTCCCGGAAGCCGAACCACCGGGACCGAACCAGCAGCTTCAGACTACACCGAGGGCTCCGGCGGCGGAGGGGGCCCCGGTCACTGCTGCCTGGGTCACTGCTGCCCGGCTCGGTGCCCCGCGATCGAGCGCAGCAGCGCCGTCCAGGATCCGCGCGGCTGGGTCACCAGGCAGAACTCATTGGCCTCGGGATCTCGCATCACGACGAAACCGCCGTCGTCGCCGGGGCGTTGCACGTCACCGATCCGGTGTGCCCCCAACGCCTCGGCCCGCCGGATCCCCCGGTCCAGATCGTCGACCTCGACGTCGAGGTGCAGCCGGTTCTTGGGGGACTGCTTGGGTTCGGGGACCTCCTGGAAGTAGAGCCACAGCGCCCCGGCGTCGACCACCCCGCCGACTCCCGGACGGTGGCCCCACGAGGCATCCAGCAACCGGCCCCAGAACTCGGCCTGCGCGGCAGCATCGGCACAGTCGACGGTCACTTCCTGGATGCTCGGACGACTCACCGTTGCACTTTCGCTCATGGGTTCAGTCTCACAGACACCACACCCCGCTTCATCGGCCGCATGTGGCTTCTGAAACGGGGTGTGGCGCCCGACCGTACGGGCCGGGTCATCGGGACCCGATCCGTACGGACCGGCACCGGTCAGAGCGGCTGGTTGAGTCGCCAGTAGATCTGGTTCAGTCGCAACTGCTCGGCGAACCCGTGCACCGTGGTCGAGGAGTCGATCACGGCAAGTTCGATGCCCGCCATCTCGGCGAGCTGTTCGAAGGTCCCCAGCGTCGCCGCCGTCGTCATCACGGTGTGGTGCGCCGCACCCGACCGCAGCCAGCAGGTCGCCGAGGTGACGAAGTCCGGATCCGGACGCCACACGGCGCTGGCGACCGGCAGCGAGGTCAGCGGCTCGTCGGGGCCGACGATCTCGACGGTGTTCGCGGTGAGTCGGAAGCGGTCCCGCAGGTCGGCCATGGCCACCACGATCCCGCGGCCGGGATCGGCGTCGAAGACCAGCCGGACCGGATCCTCCCGGGCCCCGATCCCCAGCGGGTGGATCTCCAGCCGCGGCCGGCCGGTGGTCAGTGAGGGGCAGACCTCCAGCATGTGGGCGCCGAGGATCTTCTCCTTGCCAGGAGTCAGTTCGTAGTGGTAGTCCTCCATCAGCGAGGCACCGCCGGGCAGTCCGTACCCCATCACCTTGGCCACCCGGACGAGGATGGCGGTCTTCCAGTCGCCCTCGGCGCCGAAGCCGTACCCGTCGGCGGTGAGCCGCTGGACGGCCAGGCCGGGGAGCTGGCGCAACGGCCCGAGATCCTCGAAGTTGGTGGTGAAGGCGGTCGCGTCGTGTGCCTCCAGGAACGACCGCAGGGCGAGCTCCTGGCGGGCGCCGTACCGCAGGGACTCGTGGCGCTCCCCGCCGCGGGCCAGCTCGGGCACCACGTCGTAGAGCTCCTCGTAGGTCGCCACCAGGGCGTCGACGTCGGCCTCGGCGACGGCCTCGACCGCCTCGGCAAGTTCGTTCACCGGCCAGGTGTTGACCGAGACGCCGAGCTTGATCTCCGCCTCGGTCTTGTCACCTTCGGTCACCGCGACATTGCGCATGTTGTCACCGAAGCGGACGAGGCTCGAGTGCAGCAGCTCGTGGCGCCCGGCGGCCGCCCGCACCCAGGTGCCGACCTCGGCGCGGACCCGCTCGTCGGACGCGTGACCGACCACGATCGGGTGCGGAAGCCCGAGCCGTGCCGCGATGTAGCCGAACTCACGGTCGCCGTGCGCGGACTGGTTGAGGTTCATGTAGTCCATGTCGATGGTTCCCCACGGCATGGCCACGTTGTGCTGGGTGTGCAGGTGCAGCAGCGGCTTGGCCAGCGCCTCCAGACCGAGGATCCACATCTTCGCCGGGGAGAAGGTGTGCATCCACACGATCACGCCGAGGCAGTTCTCCGCGGAGTTGGCGTCGATCATCGCCGAGCGGATCGCCTCGCGGTCGGTCAGCGTCGGCTTCCACACGATCGGCGCCGGGACGGCGGGCGACGCATTGAGCAGTTCCACCACCTCGCGCGACTGGGTCTCGACCTGCCGCAGCGTCTCCTCGCCGTACAGCCCCTGGCTCCCGGTCAGGAACCAGATCTCCTTGCCCTCGAAGGGGTTCTTCATCGTGGTGCTCCTCACTTCTCCAGGTCGGGCTGGCCGTACACGTTCTGGTAGCGGTCGAACAGCCGGGCGATGTCGGCTTCGGGGATGGGGGTGGGTTCACCGAGCTGGCGGGCCAGGTGCACGGTCTTGGCGACCTCCTCGCACATCACGGCCGCCTTGACCGCGTTGCGGGCGTCCTTGCCGATGGTGAACGGGCCGTGGTTCTTCATCAGGACGGCCGGGGAGTTCGACTTCTGCAGGGTCTCCACGATCCCGCGCCCGATCGAGTCGTCACCGATCAGCGCGAACGGCCCGACCGGGACCGGCCCGCCGAACTCGTCGCCCATCATCGTCAGCACGCACGGGATCTCCTCGCCGCGGGCGGCCCAGGCGGTGGCGTACGGGGAGTGGGTGTGCACCACGCCGCCGACCTGCGCCATGTTCCGGTAGACGTACGCGTGCGCGGCGGTGTCCGACGACGGCCGCAGCCCGGCCGGGGTGCCGTCGTCGATCTTCTCGCCGTCCAGGGTGCAGACCACCATCAGCTCGGGGCGGATCTCGTCGTAGGGCAGGCCCGACGGCTTGATCACCATCAGGTCGGTGCCGGCCACCCGCTCCGAGACGTTGCCGGCGGTCCACACCACCAAGTGGTAGCGGGTCAGTTCGCCGTGCAGCGCGGCCACCCGTTCGCGACTGGCCGCCACCGCGGCCTGCTGCTCGTCGGTCAGGGATTCCAGGGCCAGGGAACTCGGTGCTGGCATCAGTTTTCTCCTCCGTGGAAGGCGGGGCTGGATTCGTCATCACCCGTCGCGCGGGACGGGGGGCGGCATCCGCTCGTCATCCGCTCCCTCGCGAGGACCTGCTTGTCGGTCATCGTTGACCTCTCTCGGACTGATGTGAACGTTCACAAGTAGCTGACCTCAGCCTATGGCCCCTCCCGGTGGTGTGCAACCGGATCCGCTCGATCCGGTCGCTCAGCTGCTCTGGCGGACGACCAACTGGGGCCGGACGACGGCCGCCCCCGGCTCCGTCGGGGAGGTCAGGATGGACACCGCGACAAGGCCGAGCTCGTCGAAGGGCTGACGTACCGTCGTCAGCGGCGGATAGTAGAAATCCGACCCCGGGGCATCGTCGAAACCGACGACCGCGATCTCCTCCGGCACCCGGATGTCCCGCTCACGCAGGGCGGTCAGCACGCCCAGCGCAGCCTCGTCATTGGCCGCGAAAACAGCGTCGGGAAGATCGTCGCCGGGGAGGTCCCGAACGACCCGATAGGCGGTCTCGGCCCGCCAGTCCCCCGGCAGCAGGGGGCAGCCGGCCGGGTCGAGACCGAGTTCGCCGATCGCCTCGCGCCAGCCGTCGACGCGCGACCGGGCGTCGAACCAGGTCTGCGGACCGGCCAGGTGCGCGATCCGGCGCCGCCCACGGGCCGCCAGGTGCTGGACCGCGAGCCGCGCGCCGGCCTGCTGGTCGACCGCCACCACGGCCGCGCGTTCACCGGACTCCACCCCGGAGGCGACCACGACCGTGGGAATCGCCCGCGACACCAGGGTGATGGCCTCGCCCATCCCGACCTCGGGAGCCACTACGACGATCCCCTCCACGGCGTGTTCGGCCATCAGCCTGAAGGCCTGCGCGGCCTCGGCGGAGGGGTGCTCGAGAAGGGTGATGAGGGTGGCCATCCCGGCCGCGCGGGCGGCGATCTCGATCGCACCCATCGTGGTCAGCGGCCCGAACAGGCGCGAGCGGGGGGCGATCACGCCGATGATCCCCGAGCGTCGGGTCTTGAGGGCGCGTGCCGCCAGGTTGGGCACGTAGCCGACCTCCGCAATGGCGGCCTGCACCCGCGCGACCGTCGAGGCGCGGACTGCCTCCGGGGAGTTGAGCACCCGCGACACCGTCTGGTAGCTCACCCCGGCACGGCGCGCGACATCCTGCATCGACGGACGCCTCCCGGGCTCCCGGGGGGTCATCGGGACTCCGCCGCCGTCGGCGCGGTCGTCTCCAGCCATGCAGACGCGAGCACCCGCTGACCATACCTCAGCGTCGCGACGCCGGGCGCGCCGGGCCTCAGAGTCGCGACGCCAGGCGCGCCAGCACCCGGTCAGGATGGTCGGAGGTGATCGCGTCGACGCCGATCTCCACGCAGTAGTCGATGTCGGCCGGTTCGTTGACCGTCCACACGTGCACCTCCAGGCCGGCCTCGTGAGCGCGCGTCACCCTCTCGGGTTCGCGCCGGATCATCCCCAGCCAGGGGCTGATCGCCGGCGCCGCGACGCCGTCCAGCCACACGGCGGGGAACTCCAGTTGCGACCGCGGCAGATCCGGCAACTCCCGGGCGAGGATCGCCACCGCCTCGGGGTCGAAGCTGATCATCCGCACCGGGGCATCCGCACCCGTCCAGCCACGCTCCCGCAGCTTCCCGATCAGCGCCTCCTCCACCGCGTGACCGCGGGGATTGGGGTGCTTGGTCTCGACCACGGCGACGACGTCGACGCCACGGTTGCGGGCGGCCGCCACGAGGTCGAACAACTCGTCGAGGGTGAGCACCTCCCGGGCCGGGTCAGGCGCGCTGCTGCCGGAGGGGCCGCCGCCGGAAGGCCGCGGGCCGAGGAACCACGATCCCACGTCGATCTCCTTGAGCCGGGCCACGGTCAACTCGACGGCCGGAATCGCCACCCCACCCGTACGGGCGAGGTCGAGGTCGTGCAGGCAGATCAGCTGTCCGTCAGCGCTGAAATGCACGTCGCATTCCAGCCCGATCCGGGCGCCGGTCCGTTCGGCGAGGTCGACGGCGGCATCGTACGCCGCCCGGGTCTGTTCTGGTCGGAGTCCCGACCAGCCGCGATGGGCGATCACGAGGGTCACAGGGGCACGCTAACCCGCCCGGGGTACGAGCAGGTGAACGCCTACCCGACTCCCGGCACTCGCCGCCCGTTCTCCAGGTAGACGCAGCGGCGCGCCGTCAACCCGCGGCGCACCCGGCGCCGGACCGGCTTGCGCAGCAGCCCGAGCGCCTCGTCGACCGGGGCGAAGCGGTGCTCGGCGATCTCGGTGCCGTCGACGCGTACGGCGGCGGCCCGCTCGGCCGGGACCATCCCGCAGTGGAAGAGGAAACGCAGCCCCAGTCGGCCGCTCGCGCGGTCGGGTCGGGTGTCCACGCAGACCAACCGGCCCTCGCTGACGGTCAGCCCCGTCTCCTCGCGTACCTCACGGCGGCAGGCGTCCCAGGGACTCTCACCGGTCGCCTCCATGATCCCGCCGGGGATCGTCCAGCCGGTCTTGTACGTGGGCCGCAGGATGAGCAGCCGACCGGCATCGTCGAGGATGATCGCCCCGGCCGACACCGGGATCGCGGGCAGCACGAAGGGGGTGGGAGGGGTGTCCGATTGCTCAGTCATGCCAGGACCTTTCCCTGCACCGAACGCGCACCGATGAGAGCTTAGTGGGCCGAAGTTCAGCGTCTGGCCATCCGGCCAAGGATTCACACGATCCCCTGCGGTTGTTGATCCCACCAGGTACTAGGCCGTACCATATACCCATGCGGGACGACCACCTCACCCAACTGCGCAAGGGAGCCCTCGAGCTCGCGGTGCTCGCCCTGCTGCGCCGGGCCCCGAGCTACGGCATCGAGATCGTCGAGGGTCTGGCGGCGCGGCCCGGACTGGAGGCCTCCACCGGCACCATCTATCCCCTGCTCACCCGCCTGCGCAATGCCGGCCTCGTCGATACCGTCTGGCGCGAGTCGCCGAAGGGACCGCCACGCAAGTACTACTCGCTCAGCCGTCGTGGCGCCGAGGCGTTGCGGGACCAGGCCCGCAGCTGGCACGAGCTCGCCGGCGCGATGGATTCCCTGCTCACCGAGGAGACACAGCCATGACCGACCCGATCACCCGCTACGTCGACCAGGTGGCCCACCACCTCAAGGTCCACGGCGCCGTACGCCGCAAGGCGCTGGACGATCTTGCCACCGCCCTGCGGGAGAACGCCGCCGAGGTCGGCGTCGACCGGGCCCTGTCCCGGTTCGGACCCGCCGCCGACTACGCGGCCGAACTGGACGCCGATCTCGGCACCCCACACCGCCGGCGGACCGTGCTCGGCGTGCCGAACTCCCTCGGCCCCGGCGTCCGCGAACGGATGGCCGCGACCTTCGACCCGGCCGATCCGCATCTGGTGATCCCGCATGTCTTCGGCATCGGCTGGGCGTTCAATCTGGGTGCCGTGGCCGCCCGGCTGGGCCTGCTCAACCCCGACGACCTCGACGAGGAGATCCTCAGCTCGGCCGCCGACGGGCCGGGACGGTGGACCCGAGCCGGGGCGTACGCCGCCGGGGCGACGGCTCTGGGCGTCGCCGCGCTGACCTGGCGGGCCCGGTGGCGCAACGGCGAGGCCGGCCGTCGACTGTGGGCCGAACCGTTGGGAGCCGCCGCCGGCGGGCTGACCGCGTTGACGCTGACCGCACAGGCCGAGGACGACCGGCTGCCGGCCCGCCAACGGCTGGTGCTGCCCGCCTTCGGGATCCTCGCCGGCGCGATCGGGATCGCCGGGCCACGCCGGCCGACCCGGCTCGGACGACTCCTCTCCCGGCTCGGCGGCGCCGCCGGATTGGCCGCCTGGGCCGCCGCGACGTACGTCCCGGTGCGGGCAGCGCTGCGGGAGGCCCAGGCGGACTCATCCCGGGTCCAGCGCGACGGTGGCGCGGGCAGTGACCTCCTGGAGTGACCGCCACGCCTACCGGGGCAGGTCGGCCAGCCTCCGCGCCACCTCGGCCAGCTCGGGATCGTCGCCGTCGGCCACCGTACGGATGATCGGTTCGGTCCGGGCGGGATCCAGTCGGCTCAGCGCGCACAGCATCGCGACCCGGACCGGCAGGCCCGGGTCGGACAGGTGCTCGGCCAGCCGGTCGATCGCCTCGTCGGCCCCCGGGCTGCCGATCTCGGCCAGCGTGTCGGCGCAGTGGATCTGCAGGATCGGATCGGCGTCGGCCAGCCCGGCGATCAGCGGCCGGACCGTCCAGTCCGGGTCGAAGGAGGCCAGGGCATCGGTCAGCGCGTCGCGGACGAGCGCGTCCCCGACGCCCAGCCGCCCGAACAGAGCGGCGCAGGCGGCTTCGCTGCGCGTGCTGGCCGCGGCCCGGTAGACCTTGACGGCGACCACCGGGTCGTCGTCGTCGATCACGGGCAGGATCGCCGACAGGATCGACTCGCCACCGATCTTGCTGAGCACGTGCGCCGCCTGGGCGCGGACCTCCGGTTCGGCGCTGTAGAGCTGCACGTAGAGCTCGGTGCGGGCGTGGTCGGCGTGCTGGACGGTGGCCCAGGTGATCATCTCGCGGACGGCGGGCTCCGACTCGGTGCCGAGCCGGTCCACCAGGACGCGGGCCGCCGCGGGATCGGTCGACAGGCCCAGATCCATCGCGGCCCGCAGCCGGACATTCTCATCGTGATGTCCGAGCCGCTCGGTCAGTTGCTGGGTGGTGGGTTCGGGTGCGGCCATGGGAAACTCCTCGACACGGCGCCTGTGG
Source organism: uncultured Propionibacteriaceae bacterium (assembly GCA_964528755.1). Taxonomy (GTDB): domain Bacteria; phylum Actinomycetota; class Actinomycetes; order Propionibacteriales; family Propionibacteriaceae; genus Raineyella. Next base: position 6,374 of record CAZGWN010000080.1, on the reverse strand, counting down.
ATGGTCCGACTGTAGGCGGTCGCACAAGAGGTCCCGAGTGACCCGACACGGGGCTCAGTTCACGCCCCGCCAGAACTCCGCCAGCTCCGCGTCCAGCTCGGCGCTCACCTGCATCGGCAGCGAGTGCGTCGCCCCCGGCCACACCCGCACGACCGCCCCCGACAGCCCGGCGGCACGTCGGGCCGCCCGCTGCCCGCCGGCCAGCGAGTCTTCCCCACCGATCGCCACGTACACCGGCATGGTCAGGCCGGCCAGTTGCGCGTCGTCGAGGACGCGCGGGGTCGGCAGGGAGGCCCGGTACTCCCGGCCGGCGAGGTCGACCATCCGTGCCACGGGGTCGGTGTGGTCGATCTCGTCCACACCACCGATGCGGCGCAGCGCGGCGTCGTGCCAGGCCCGCGGCAGCGGCAGCAGCATGACCGTCGCCCACCAGTACACATCGGGCGGCGGCCCGGCGAAGGTGAACACCGGTTCCAGCAGGGCGAGGGAGGCCACCCGCCCGGGATGCGCCACCGCGTACCCGGCCGCCGTCGCGCCGCCGAAGGAGTGGCCCACCACGTGCACCCGACGAATCGCGAGGGCGCCGATCAACTCGTCGATCCAGGCCACCTGGTCGGCCATCGAGCGCAGCGGGACGGCCTGGACCGATCCGCCGGCGTCGCCGAGCGCGTCGACCAGCAGGACGCGGTGATCACCCGCCAGGTCCCGGACCTGAGCCGCCCACATCGGCGCCCCCGAGGCCCGGCCGGGCAGGAACAGCACCGGGACGTCATCCCCGGGTGCACCCTCCGCGTCGGGCCCGACCCACTCGTGGATCCGCACCGTTCCGTACGAAGTAGGCACGTCGAGGCTGCGGGTCGGCCGCGGCAGGGTGGCCAGGGCCTCGTCGTACGCGGCCTGGTACGCCACCCGGCCCTGCACGGTCCGGAAACCACCCACGGCGGCCTGAGGTCGCAGAACGACTGCGGCACCGACAAGCGCGGCCGCGGCGAGGACCGCCACCGTGTGGGTGAGCAGCGGGCGGCGCGGGCGGTGGGACATGGCGACCTCCGAGGGTCGGATGGGGGTCGGGAGCATGTTGCAATACGACTGTACCGCAACGGACCCGACTAGGGTGACACCATGCCCCGGATCGTGGACCACGAACAGCGCCGGGCGGAGATCATCCAGGCGGTCTGGAGCCTCATCGGCGACCACGGCATCGAGGCGGTCACGATGCGCCGCGTGGCCGAACGCGCCGGCATCTCGGTCGGTCGGATCCAGCACTACTTCGCGAGCAAGGAGGATCTGGTCCACGCCGCGTGCACGGCGATGATCGGGGGCGCCATGCAGGCGTACGAGGCCGGCGCGGCCGGGCGCCGTCCCGCCGAGCGCCTGCAGGCCCTCCTCGTCCAGCCCTTCGCACGGACCGACGACTTCCGCCGCGGCGCACGGGTGTGGCTCACGTTCGTGGCCAAGAGCGTCGACGATCCGTGGATCGCCGAGGAGGTCCGTTCGGCCAAGGCGGGCGCGGAGGCCGCCATCGCGGCCCTGCTGGCCGAGGGCGGCCTCGACCCGCGGGCCGCCCGGGGACTTCTGGCGCTCAGCGACGGACTGGCGGAACGTACGCTGACCGGCTCACTCACCGCCGACGAGGCTACGGAGGTCGTCGACACGGCGGTCCGGGCCCTCCCCCGTGCCTCCGGCACCTGACCGGACACCGGGTGCCCCTAGGCCGGCCTGCCTGCCGGCGCGTTCCGGGCGGTCACCGACGGGTCGCGCTGCACCGAGTCACCCAGCACCTCGTCGATCCGGGCCATCAGTTCGGCCGGGATCTCCACCCCGGAGGCCTTGACGTTCTCGGTGAGCTGTTCGGGCCGCGAGGCGCCCACCAGGGCCGCGGCCACATTGGCGTTCTGCAGCACCCAGGCGATCGCCAACTGCGGCATCGACAGCCCGAGTTCCTCGGCGATCGGGCGCAGCCCCTGGACGCGGGTGACCAAGGTCTCGTCGCCGAGGTAGCCATGGATCATCCGGGCGCCGCCCCTGGCGTCGGTCGCCCGGCTGCCGGCCGGCGCCGGCGCGCCCGGGCGGTACTTGCCCGACAGCACCCCCTGGGCCATCGGCGACCAGACGATCTGGGAAATCCCGAGTTCCTCGCAGGTGGGCACCACCTCGGGCTCGATGATCCGCCACAGCATGTTGTACTGCGGCTGGGAACTGATCAGCTGGATGCCCAGGTCGTGCGCCAGGGCGTGGGCGGCGCGGATCTGGTCGGCGGTCCACTCCGAGACACCGATGTAGAGCACCTTGCCCTGCCGGACCAGGTCGGCGAAGGCCGTCATGGTCTCCTCCAGCGGGGTCTCGGTGTCGTACCGATGCGCTTGGTAGAGGTCGATGTAGTCGGTCCCGAGCCGCTTCAGGGAGGCGTGGCAGGACTCCAGGATGTGCTTGCGGGACAGTCCGACGTCGTTGTGGCCCTTGGGCCCGGTCGGCCAGTAGACCTTCGTGAAGATCTCCAGCGACTCGCGGCGCTGCCCGGCCAGCGCCTCCCCGAGCACGCTCTCGGCGGCCGTGTTGGCGTACACATCGGCGGTGTCGAAGGTCGTGATGCCGGCGTCCAGCGCGGCGTGGACACACGCCTTCGCGGTGTCGTTCTCGACCTGCGACCCGTGGGTCAGCCAGTTGCCGTACGTGATCTCGGAGATCTTGAAACCGGAATTGCCCAAGTAGCGGAACCTCATGTCAGGCAATCTATGCGTACTCCCGGGCCCGCCGGCACACGGCCCGACGAGACGCCTCCCATCCGGCCGATTCGTGGTCCCCGCGCCGGGGCGCATACCCTGTCTGGCGTCATGGCACGCACCAAGAAACTCAGCATCCGCACCGCCGCCCGGGCCGACCTTCCCGACATCCGCGGCATCGTCGACGCCCAGTTCGGTCGCAGACGCCTGATGGGACACCCGGAGGATGCCGCCCGACCGGACGGCTTCACCCTGGTCGCCGAACACGACGGGAACGTGCTCGGGGTCTGCCTCGCCTCGGTCTTCACCCCCGGTGCGGTCGGCCGACTGATGCGCGCCGGTCTGCCCGACGTCCTGCATGCGCGGCGGATCGGGCTGCTCGACACGCTCGCCGTCCATCCCGACCACACCGGGCAGGGACTGGGAAGTCGGCTGGCCGACGCCGCCCGCGACCGGTTCCGAGCCCGGAAGGTACGGGTCTGGGCGTCGGTCGCCTGGCACCCGGCCGCCGCGACCCCGGATACCCCGACCCTGGCCCCGATCCTCGACCGGGCCGGGATGGAGCCCTTCGCCGAGGTCACCGACTACTGGCGGACCGAGAGCCTTTCGCACCGGTTCACCTGCCCGGCCTGCGGAGAACCGCCGTGCGAGTGCTCCGCGGTGATGTACGCGGGCGCGATCGCCTAGCGCCTACACCGCCGCCCGCAGCACCTCCAGCGGCACCGACCCCAGCGCCAGCGCGCGCCCGTGGAAGTCCTTGAGCGAGAACTCCTCCCCGCGCGCCTCCGCCCGGGTCCGTGCCTCGTCGCGCAGCCGCTGCCACAGCCGCTGACCGACCGCGTAGCTGGGCGCCTGTCCGGGCCAGGTGAGGTAGCGGTTCCACTCGAAGCGCAGCGTCGCCTCGTCGCTGGCCACGTGCCGGCGCAGCAGTTCCCAGCCTTTGTCGGCATCCCAGGTCCCGCCGCCGTACGCCTCGGGGGCCGGCTTGCCGAGGTGGACGCCGAGGTCGAAGACGACCCGCGCCGCGCGCAGCACCTGGGCGTCGAGCATCCCCATCCGGTCCCCGGGGTCGTCGAGGAAGCCAAGGTCGGCCATCAGCCGCTCGGCGTACAGCGCCCATCCCTCGCCGTGACCGGACACCCAGCAGGCCAGCCGGCGCCAGTCGTTGAGGTCGTCACGGTGGGCCACCGCGGTGCCGATCTGGAGATGGTGGCCGGGCACCCCCTCGTGGTAGACCGTCGTCCGCTCCCGCCAGGTGGTGAAGTCCGTCACCCCGGCGGGCACCGACCACCACATCCGGCCCGGGCGGGACCCGTCGTCGCTCGGACCGGTGTAGTAGATCCCGCCGGTGGCCGTCGGCGCGATCCGGCACTCCAGGTGCCGGACCGGCTCGGGCAGGTCGAACGCCACCCCGTCGACCCGCTGGATCGCCTCGGCCGAGGTGGCCTCCATCCACGCCACCAGCGCGTCGGTGCCGTGCAGGATCCGGGCCGGGTCGTCGTCCAGCGCGGCGATCGCCTCGGCCACCGATGCGCCCGGACCGACGATCCGGGCCGCCACCGCACGCTGCTCGGCGACCAGGTCCGCCAGCCGGGCCAGGCCCCACTCGTACGTCTCGTCGGGGTCGATCCGCGCCCCGAGGAAGTCCCGCGAAGCCAACTCCCACCGCTCCCGCCCGATCGAGTCGGCCTCCGGGGCCCCGGGCAGCACCTCGTCCCGCAGCACGCCCGCCAGCCGGGCGTACGCCTCGCCGGCCCGACGGCCCGCCGTGGCCAGGTCCTCGCGCAGCGCGTCCGGCAGCTCGCCGTCGGCCGGCCGCGCCCCGCCGAGGAATGCCACGAAGAACGAGGTCGCCGGATCGGCCTGCACCTCGGCATCTGCCAGCGCCACCTCCGCCTGGCGGCGGGTCGGCCGGGGCCCCGCGGCGAGTCCGGCGCGCAGGCAGGCGAGATAGCCGTCGACGGCGGCCGGCAACCCGGCGAGCCGGGACCGGATCGTCTCCCAGTCGGCGACCGTGTCGGTGGCCATCAGGTCGAACACGTCGCGCAGCGCCTGCACCGGGGAGGCGAGATTGTTCGCGTCGGCGCGCCACTCGCCGGCCTCGTACTGCTCGATCGCCAACCCGAGCCGGTCCCGCATCGCCGCCACGGTCACCTCGTCGACCGGGTCCACCGGCTGCACCGCGGCGAGCCGGCGCAGCGTCTCCCGGTTGAGGTCGGCGTACGCGGCGTGGTTGGCCGGGGAGAAGTCCCCCATCTCGGCGTCGTGGCCGGGCAGGCCCATCTCGGTGGCCCAGGTCGGCCAGAGCGCGGCCAACCGGCGGGTGTGGTCGGTGGCGATGGCATCGATGGCGGTCGGCATCCTCATGTCCGCCGACCCTATCCCGGGGCGGGCCGATAGTCTGGGGGGCGCCCGTCGGAACCGACCGAATCACCCCCTGAAGGGATCCCCATGTCGTCCCTGTTCTCCTCCGTCACCGCGGCTCCCGCCGACCCGATCCTCGGACTGACCGAGAAGTACAAGGCCGACACCCGCCCCGACAAGGCCAATCTCGGCGTCGGGGTGTACCTGGACGAGAACGGCAAGCTCCCCCTGCTGGCCTGCGTCGCCGAGGCCGAGCAGCGTCTGGCCCATGCGCTCGAGCCGCGCCCGTACCTGCCGATCGACGGCCTGCCGGCGTACAACACGGCAGTCAAGGAGCTGGTCTTCGGCGCCGGCAGCCCGACCGTGGCGCGGGTCGCCACCGTCCAGGCCCTCGGCGGCACCGGAGCGCTGCGGGTCGGTGCCGAGTTCCTCAAGACCCTCGACCCGGCCGCGACCGTGCTGATCTCCGATCCGTCCTGGGAGAACCACCGCGCACTGTTCACCGCTGCCGGCTATCGGGTGGCGTCCTACCGTTACTACGACGCGGCCACCCGCAGCGTCGACGTCGACGGGATGCTCGCCGACCTGTCCGCGGCGGCGCCGGGCACGATCGTCGTGCTGCACGCGTGCTGCCACAACCCGACCGGTTACGACCTGGAACCCGACCAGTGGACCCGGGTGCAGGACGTGGTCACCGAACGTGGCCTGGTGCCGTTCATCGACATGGCCTACCAGGGTTTCTCCACCGGCCTGGAGGAGGACGCCCGGGTGGTCCGCCGCTTCGCCGAGGCGGGCCTGCCGGTGCTGTGCTCGACGTCGTTCTCCAAGAGCTTTGCCCTGTACGGGGAACGCGACGGCGCCCTGTCCGTGGTGTGCGCCTCGCCCGGCGAGGCCGCCCGGGTGCTGTCCCGGCTCAAGCCGGTGGTCCGCACGCTGTACTCCAACCCGCCCACCCACGGTGCCCGGCTCGTCGCGACCGTGCTGACCGACCCGCTGCTGCGGGCCGGTTGGGAGGTCGAGCTCGGCGCGATGCGCGACCGGATCAAGCAGATGCGAGCGGCGCTCGTCGACGGGCTGCACGAGGCCGGGATCACCGACGACGTCTCGTTCATCACCACCCAGGTCGGCATGTTCTCCTATTCCGGCCTGTCGGTCGATCAGATGGTCCGGCTGCGCGACGAATTCGGCGTCTACGGGACCGACCGGGGCCGGATCTGCGTCGCCGCGCTCAACCCCGGCAACCTGGAATGGGTCGCGCGATCGCTCGCCCGCGTGTGGTGAGCCGGT
>CAZGWN010000079.1:0-17268 GCA_964528755.1 uncultured Propionibacteriaceae bacterium | reverse complement strand
CATTTTTTCGAACACCCGAACCCATCACAAGACCCCGGCCAACCCGGACAACACCACCCCCCACCCCGACAACACCCACCCCCGCCTTCCACCCGGCCGCCCGAAAACGTCGGACCCCTCGCCTAGGCTGCCGCCATGGCCACCAAGACAGATGCGTACGTCTGCAGCGAGTGCGGCTGGACGACCGCGAAATGGGTGGGTCGCTGCGGCCGGTGTCAGGCGTGGGGCACCGTCGTCGAGCGCACCCCTGCTGTGCCCGCCGGTGCCCCCCACGCCGGCCTGGCGCGTGCCACCGCGCCACACGAGCACGCCCTGCCGATCAGCCAGGTGCCGGCCCGCGCATCCCACCGGGAGCTGACCGGTGTCGGCGAACTCGACCGGGTGCTCGGCGGCGGACTGGTCCCGGGCGCCGTCGTCCTCCTCGCCGGCGAGCCCGGCGTCGGCAAATCGACGCTGCTGCTGGCGGTCGCGGCCGCCTGGGCAGGCCGTGGCCGCCGCACGCTGTACGTCTCCGGTGAGGAGTCGGCCGCGCAGGTCCGGCTCCGTGCGGAGCGCACCAACGATCTGTCGGAGGATCTGTTCCTGGCCGCCGAGAGCGATCTCGGTACGGTGCTCGGCCACATCGACGAGGTCGCGCCGAGCCTGCTGGTGGTCGACTCGGTGCAGACGATGCACGCCGACGGAGTGGACGGCACCCCGGGTGGCATCACCCAGGTGCGGGCCGTCACCGACGTGCTGGTCCGCGTGGCCAAGCACCGCCACATGCCCGTGATGATCGTCGGTCACGTGACCAAGGACGGAGCCATCGCCGGCCCTCGCCTGCTGGAGCACCTCGTCGATGTCGTGCTGTCCTTCGAGGGCGAGCGGCACTCCGGGTTCCGGATGGTCCGCGCCACCAAGAACCGCTTCGGTCCCGCCGACGAGGTGGGCTGCTTCGAGATGTCCGAGAACGGCATCGTCGAGGTCCCTGACCCGTCCGGGCTGTTCACCTCCACCGTGGGTGCGGCCGAGCCCACGCCCGGCACCTGCCTGACGGTCAGCCTGGAGGGGCGCCGCCCGCTGCTGGCCGAGATCCAGTCGCTCGTCGCCACGACGCCCTTGCAGGTTCCCCGCCGGGTGAGTCAGGGAGTCGATTCGTCCCGGGTGGCCATGCTCACGGCCGTGCTGTTCAAGCGGGCCGGGCTCGGGTTGGGCAACGCCGACGTGTACGTCTCGACCGTCGGCGGCGCACGGGTGGTCGATCCGGCGGCAGACCTGGCCATCGCCCTGGCAATCGGTTCCGCCAAGGTCGAGCGGGCCCTGCCGCCGGCGCTGCTCGCGCTGGGCGAGGTCGGCCTGGCCGGTGAGCTGCGCCGGGTGCCCGGAGTGGCCCGGCGGGTCACCGAGGCGGTCCGTCTCGGCTTCCGCTCGATCGTCGTGCCCCGGCGCTGCGAGCCCGAACTGGGCCCCCGCCCGGACAAGGTCAACATCTTCGCCGTCGATTCGGTCATCGAGGCCCTGCACATCTTCGGTCTGCGTGGCGGCTCCGCTGCCCGCCCGGTGGCACAGGATGGGCCCCTTGCGGACCTAGACTGACTCCAGCCCGTGGCCCTTCGACGATTGAGACAGATCAGGTGACCCCCGAGGACAGCAGCCGCACCCAGCACTTCCGGACGCTCACAGCCCCGGGCACTCCCCTGCGCAGTGGCCTGGACCGGATCGTCAGCGGGCGCACCGGCGCCCTCATCGTGCTCGGGTGCCCTGCCGAGGTCGAGGCGGTGATGACCGGCGGGTTTCATCTGGACGCCCCGATGACTCCGCAGAATCTGCGTGAGCTGGCGAAGATGGACGGTGCCATCGTGCTCAGCGACGACGTGTCACGGATCGTGGCTGCCGGCGTCCAGTTGATGCCCGATCCGGTCCATCCGACGTCGGAGACCGGCACCCGGCACCGTACGGCCGACCGGGTCTCCCAGCAGACCGGCGTCCCGACGGTGACGGTCTCCTCGGCGATGGGGATCATCAGCCTGTTCCTCGACGGCACCCGGCTCACCCTGCCCGAGCCGGAACACATCCTCGGCCGCGCAGATCAGGCACTGCGCACGATGGAGCGCTACTCCAACCGGCTCAACGAGGTCACCAACCGGCTGTCCGCCTTGGAGATCCGGGATCAGGTGACCGTCCGCGACGTGGCCATGGTGCTCCAGCGTCTGGAGATGGTGCACCGGATCGACACGGAACTGCGCGAGTACATCATCGAGCTCGGCACCGAGGGCCGGCTCATCCAACTACAGGCACAGGAACTGGAGTCGGGTCTGGACAAGCTGGCCGAGCTGATCTGCGAGGACTACCGCGACGAGACCAACGGGGTCACCCTCACCATCGACGCCATGTCGGCCATGGACACGGCCCAGTTGGTCGACCTCACCGAGATCGCCCGCGCCGTCGGGTTCGGCGGCCGGGATCTCGAGGCGCAGCTGTATCCCCGCGGATTCCGCCAGCTTTCTCGGATCAGCACCCTGCCGCGACCGGTGGCCGCCCGGCTGCTCGAACACTTCGGGTCGCTGCAGGAGATCTTCGCTGCCTCCCTCGGGGAACTTCAGGCCGTCGAGGGGGTCGGGCTGCAACGCGCCCGCGCCATCCGGGACGCGCTCGCGTGGATGGCCGAGGCCGAGTTCGACGACATGAGCTGACTCAGCGCAGCCCCATCACCCTCTGCGCCGGGTCGGCACCGTCGAGCTGGGCCGTGGCGACGTACGTCCCGGCGGCCAGGTCCGCACCGGACAGCTTGCAACTGCCGCTCGAGCGCCGCGCCGGCCAAGTGACCTCGGCCGTACGGGACCCACCCGCCTTGACGACCGAGGGCTTGCCTTCGTCGAACCAGTCCGCACAATCCGCGGTCGACCAGATCCGGTCGCTGCCCGAATACACCTTGAGCTCGAAGGTCGAGTCCGACAGCGCCAGCCGGCACGGCGATTTCCCCGCGTTGGTCAGGCTCACCGTGAAGGTGACCGCCTTGCCCGCCGTCACCCGGCCGCCACCGGCGATGCCGACCTCGACGTCGCCAGGCGTGCAGTCGGCCGCCGCCGGCGTGGCGGTGGGGACCGCCTTCGGGGTCGCCTTCGGGGTCGCCGAGCGGGCCGGCGACGACTTCGGGGTGGTTTTGACGCTCGGCTTCGGTGAGGCGGTGCCGGCCGTACGCGTCGGCTTGGGAGTCGGAGTCGGGGTTGACGTCGGGCCGGGGGTCACCATCGTCGACGACGGTGACGCTACCGCCTGGCCGGGCGTGGGGTCGGGACGCAGCCACGCGACCACGATCAGCACCACGAGAGCGACCACCACCAGCACGACGGCCCGGCGCAGCCAGTACACCTGGGGGTCCTCGGGCCCCACCGGGCGGAGCAGTCCACTCATGGGGTCAGCCTACGAAGGTGTGCCGGTCAGGCAGTGGCGCCACGCCCGAAGGGTCGTCCCGGACGAACACGCCCGTACACTGGCCCGGTGCACCCGCCCTCCCCCGATCCCGCGGTCCGGCGGATCCTCGACTGGTACGCCGGCCATGCCCGGGACCTCCCGTGGCGGCGTCCTGATGCCGGCGCCTGGGGCGTCCTGGTCAGCGAGGTGATGCTGCAGCAGACCCCGGTGAGCCGGGTGCTGGCGCCGTGGCACGCCTGGATGAGTCGTTGGCCGACCCCACCGATGCTGGCCGCCGACACGCCGGCCGACGCGATCCGGATGTGGGGCCGATTGGGCTATCCGCGCCGGGCCCTGCGCCTGCACCGGGCGGCGGAGGTGATCACCGTCGATCACGGCGGAATCGTCCCCGCCGACCCCGGCGAGCTTCGGACGCTGCCCGGCATCGGCGAGTACACCGCCGCTGCCGTCGCCTCCTTCGCCTACCGCCGGCGTGTTCCCGTCCTGGACACGAACGTCCGCCGCCTGCTCGCCCGGCTCGCCCTCGGTCGGGCCTTTCCGGCCGGCCATCTGGGCCGGGAGGAACGTGCCCTGGCCGAGTCCTGGTGTCCGGCCGACCCGGCCCGTGCGGCCCGGTGGGCCGCCGCGTCCATGGAGCTGGGAGCGCTCGTCTGCACGGCCCGCGCACCCCGCTGCCCCGATTGCCCGGTGGCCGACCTGTGCCGGTGGCGGGCCGCCGGCCATCCCGACGGCGGGCAGCGCCCACGCAGCCAGAGCTGGGAGGGCACCGACCGGCAGTGCCGCGGCGCGATCCTCGCCCTCCTGCGGGCGGCCGATGCGCCGGTGCCCACCGAGGACCTGCGCGACATCTGGCCCCCTCGGCGTGCATCGGACACCGGGCAGTTCGACCGCGCCCTCGGCTCCCTGGAGGCCGACGGTCTGGCGGTGAGCGACGGGGCCGGCTGGTCCCTGCCGGATCGGCTCCCTGGTCGGGCGCCGCAACCCTGCCACAATGGAGGTGTGGCGCCGGCTCGTCGCGCCACACCTCGGGGAAGTGAGAAGCCATGAGCAACGGACCGTACACGCCTGATCCACCCAACGGTGGATACCGGACCTCCGGGAACGGGCAGCGCGACCCGCAGCAGCCTTGGTCCCAGCAACCCGGCTACGGTCGGCCCGACTACCGACAACCCGGGCCGAGCGACACCCCCACGGCTGACCCCTTCCAGGAGATCTACAACCCGCAGACTCCCGGCCCGTACGACGTGCCGGCCGCGTCGCCGTACGCCGCCCCGGGGTACGGCCAGGCCTCCCCCTACGCGGCCCAGGCCTCCCCCTATGCGACGTCCCTGCCGGAGCATCCGCAGGGTGTGCTCGTCCTCATCCTCGGTCTGTGTTCGCTGTTCGTCGGCATCACCGCGCCGGTCGCCTGGGCGATCGGTTCGAGCGCCCGACGGGAGGTCGCGGCCGGTCGCTACGCGGAATCGCCGGCGCTGACCGTCGGGTGGGTCCTCGGGATCATCATCACGCTCCTGATGGTTCTCGCGGTGGTCCTCGGCGTCCTCGCCGTGTTGGCCGTGGTCGTGATGGGCGTCTGAGGCGACGCCGCTCGAAGGGCCCCGGAACATGGCTCCGCCCCGGTACGCGTTCGCGTACCGGGGCGGAGTCGCTGTCGGGACGGACCGATCGGTCAGGCGGCCGAACCGGCGTCGCCGCCGGCGTCGGGCGTGCCTTCGAGGTCGACCGGCGGGGTGTCGGGCACGTCGGACTGCGGCACACCGGTGAAGGTGAACGGGTCCTCCGATCCCTCCGGCGCCACGTCGACGAGGACGACCTCGCCCGGCTTGAGCTCGCCGAACAGGATCTTCTCCGCCATCGGGTCCTCGATGCTGCGCTGCAGCTCACGCCGCAACGGACGGGCTCCGAGCACCGGGTCGAATCCGCGCTTGGCCACGAGTTCCTTGGCCTGCGGGGTCAATTCGATACCCATGTGCTTGTCGCGCAGCCGCTCCTCGACCTGACCGACCATCAGGTCCACGATGGACTTGATGTTGTCCAGGGTGAGCTGGTGGAACACGATGACCTCGTCGATTCGGTTCAGGAACTCGGGACGGAAGTGCTGCTTCAGCTCCTCGGCCACCTTCGCCTTCATCTTCTCGTAGGACGTCTCGTCGTCGTGCCCGGTCGAGAACCCGAGGCTGACCGACTTGTTGATGTCCCGCGAACCGAGGTTCGTCGTCATCACGATGATCGTGTTCTTGAAATCGACCACCCGGCCCTGCGCATCGGTGAGCCGACCCTCGTCGAGGATCTGCAGCAACGAATTGAAGATGTCGGGGTGGGCCTTCTCGATCTCGTCGAACAGGACCACGGAGAACGGCTTGCGGCGCACCTTCTCGGTGAGCTGGCCACCCTCCTCGTATCCGACGTAGCCGGGCGGGGAACCGAACAGCCGGGAGGCGGTGTGCTTCTCGGAGTATTCCGACATGTCGAGCTGGATGAGGGCGTCCTGGTCACCGAACAGGAAGTCGGTCAGCGCCTTGGTCAGCTCGGTCTTCCCGACGCCGGACGGACCGGCGAAGATGAACGAGCCGGACGGGCGACGCGGATCCTTCAGACCGGCACGGGTGCGCCGGATCGACCGGGCCAGCGCCCTGACGGCGTCGGTCTGACCGATGTAGCGCTTGCCGATCTCGTCCTCCATGTGCAGCAGCCGACTGGACTCCTCCTCGGTGAGGCGGAAGACCGGGATGCCGGTGGCGCTGGACAGCACCTCGGCGATCGTCTCCTCGTCGACCTGCGGGGTGACGGTGGCGTCGCCCACCTTCCAGGCCTCCTCCTTGCGGGCACGCTCGGCGAGCAGCTTCTTCTCGTCGTCGCGCAGGCCGGCGGCGCGCTCGAAGTCCTGCTGGTCGATCGCCGCCTCCTTCTCCACCCGGACCTTGGCGATCTTCTCGTCGAACTCGCGCAGGTCCGGCGGGGCGGTCATCCGCCTGATCCGCAGCCGGGCTCCCGCCTCGTCGATCAGGTCGATCGCCTTGTCGGGCAGGAACCGGTCGGAGATGTAGCGGTCGGACAGCGTCGCCGCGGACACCAGCGCATCATCGGTGATGGTGATCCGGTGGTGGGCCTCGTACTTGTCGCGCAGCCCCTTGAGGATGTCGATCGTCTCGGCGATCGACGGCTCCGGCACCTGGATCGGCTGGAACCGGCGCTCCAGCGCGGCATCCTTCTCGATGTGCTTGCGGTACTCGTCGAGGGTGGTGGCGCCGATGGTCTGCAGTTCACCGCGGGCCAGCATCGGCTTGAGGATGCTGGCGGCGTCGATGGCCCCCTCGGCCGCACCCGCACCGACCAGGGTGTGGATCTCGTCGATGAACAGCACGATGTCGCCCCGGGTCTTGATCTCCTTGAGCACCTTCTTCAGGCGCTCCTCGAAATCACCGCGGTAGCGGGAACCGGCCACCAACGACCCCAGGTCGAGGGTGTAGATCTGCTTGTCCCGGAGCGTTTCCGGGACGTCCCCACGGACCACGGCCTGGGCCAGGCCCTCGACGACGGCCGTCTTGCCGACGCCCGGCTCGCCGATCAGCACCGGGTTGTTCTTGGTGCGGCGGGACAGCACGGTCATCACCCGTTCCATCTCCTTGTCCCGCCCGATCACCGGGTCGAGCTTGCCCTCGCGGGCGAGCTGGGTGAGGTTGCGGCCGAACTTGTCCAGCTCCGCCGACGACGCGGGCGCGGAACCGCCCACCCCGGCCGGCTGCGGATCTCCGGTGGCCTCCGCCCCCACCTCGCGGCCCTGGTAGCCCGACAGCAACTGGAGGACGGTGGACCGCACCCGGTTCAGGTCGGCACCGAGCTTGACCAGCACCTGCGCCGCGACACCCTCACCCTCACGGATCAGCCCGAGCAGGATGTGCTCGGTACCGATGTAGGAGTGATTGAGCTGGAGTGCCTCGCGCAGGGACAACTCGAGCACCTTCTTGGCGCGCGGGGTGAACGGGATGTGGCCCTTGGGGGCCTGCTGGCCCTCGCCGATGATCTCGACGACCTTCTCCCGGACCGCCTCCAGCGAGATCCCCATCTGTTCCAGCGCCTTCGCCGCCACGCCCTCACCCTCATGGATAAGGCCCAGCAGCAGGTGCTCGGTGCCGATGTAGTTGTGGTTCAGGGCGCGGGCTTCGTCTTGTGCGAGCACGACGACTCGCCGCGCTCGGTCGGTGAAGCGCTCGAACATATACTCTCCTCTGTCTGTGACCGGCCGAGCCGACCGGTCACCTCGTCCCGACCCGTGGGCCGGAGGTGCGATAAGTCTAGTAACACCTCGCGCACCGACAATTATCCCGGGAGATCGCCCGTTCGCCCACAGCGCAATCGGCCGGCCTTGGACCGACCCTACGCCGCCCGCGCCCACCACCTGCCACCGTTCCCGCCCGGAGCGGTCCGGGCGGGGACGGTGGCGGTTGGTGGGTCGTCCGACTCAGGCGTGCGCGGCCTCGTACGCGGACCGGATCGACGCCGGCACCCGGCCGCGGGCGGAGACCTCCATACCGCGCTTCTTCGCCCACTCCCGGATCTCGGTCGCGGACGGACCGGTCGCCTCACCGGCTGCGGGGGTGGCCCGCCGGGTCGTCCGCCGACCGCTCACCCGCCGTGCGTGGGAAATCCACGGCGCGATTGCCTCCCGAAACTCGGCGACATGGGTGGTGTTGAGGTCGATTTCGTACGTCACGCCTTCGAAGGCGAAGGAGACCTGGCTGTCCGCGACGCTTCCATCGATGTCATCCTCGAGGACGACGTGGATCCGCTGTGCCATGAAGGGCCTTTCTGAGAGATGCCTGTGGGCATTCGAGGGGGTAACCGGTGCGGCACCCGGCGATCGGAAATCGCCGGGAGTGCCGCGCCCGCCGGTCAGCCCCAATATAGTTGCCCAATGCTCCGATTGAAACGCCGACAGGGCCGGTACGTGTACCAGATTCTTCCGGCGGGGTTTGGCTCACGCCACGAATCCGCGGGGGCCCATCTTCGGCAGGGACAATAGTGCCCGGTGACATTGGGCCCGATGATTGGCTCCGACAGTGGCAGCGCGCGGCGACGGGAAGGCACGGATTCTGGCGATCCGCCCGACCACCCGCACATTTTCGCACCGCGGGCGACGAGCGGGCCCTCACCGACCCGCTCACCGATTCCGCAGCGCTGCTCATCGGCATCGTCGAGGCCGCCCTGCCCGCGCCGGCCCGGCCGCGGGTCGTCGATCTCGGTGCCGGGGAGGGCGCCCTTCTCGCCGCCCTGGCCCGTCGACGTCCGGCCTGGGGGCTCGCCGGGGTGGACGTCCGCGACGCGCCGGCCGATCTGCCGCCGCACGCCGAGTGGCACGTGGCGATCCGCGATGTCGTCGCCGGCCGGTGGACCGATCGGGAGGGCCGGTCGGTCGACCCGGCCTCGTGGGTCGGCCCCGGTCCCACCGTCCTGGTGGCCCACGAGTGGCTCGACGACCTGCCCTGCCCGGTGGCGCAGCGTGTCGGCGGCGGATGGCGGCTGCTCGGCCCGACCGGCCCGCTCGGCCCTGGCGATCCCGGCACTGTCACCTGGCTGGACCGGTGGTCACCCGACGCGGAGGTGGCCGAGGCCGGCACGACCCGGGACGCCGCCTGGCTCGACGCGGCCCGCTCGCTGAGCGGATGTACGGGTCTGCTGGTGGCGATCGACTACGGCCACCTGCGGGCCGACCGACCCACGGGCGGAACCCTGGCCGGCTACCGCGACGGCCGACGGGTCGCCCCGGTCCCCGACGGGTCGACCAATCTCACCGCGCACGTGGCCGTGGACGCTCTCGCGGCCGCCGTCGAGGCGCTCCCCGGTGTGCACCGGCTCCGGCTGGCGCGCCGACGCAACCTTTTCGCCGAGATCTGGACCGACATCCGGTCGCCGGCCCCGGCTCCCGACCCGCTCGCCGCGCTGGTCGCCGCCAACCGCCGCCGGCTGCTGACCGATCCCGCCGTGTGGGGCGATCAGTGGTGGGTCGTCCACGCGGTCGGCGCACAGGCCCCACATCGGGCTGCGCATCAGCGTCCGCACTAGGCTGACCGCCATGGCCCACCTGCGCGTCCTGGTCGGTTCCCCGGCGGCGGGAGCGCTGCCCGGGCGTACAGTGCCGAACGGCACCCTGATGCTCGATCTGGGTCCGGACCATCCGAGCCGCGCCGGGCTGCTCGAGGTGGAGCTGTGGACCGACCCGGCCGGCGAGGTGGTCGAGCGTGCCGATGTGACGGTCGGTGCGATGCACCGCGGGGTCGAGAAGCTCTTCGAGGCGCGCGACTACCGCCAGTTGCTCGCCCTGGCGGACCGGCACGACTGGCAGGCGCCGTTCGCCGGGGAGCTGACCGTCGCCCTGGCATGCGAGGACCTGCTCGGGCTCACCGCCCCTCCGCGCGCGGTCTGGCTGCGTACGTTGCTGGCCGAACACACCCGGATCGCCTCCCACCTGGGTTTCCTCGGATACCTCGCCCATCGGGCCTCCCCCGCGGGCCGTCCCACCCGGACACCCGAGCACACCGTCCTGCGCGAGGAGCTGCGCCGCCGGATGCTCACCCTGACCGGACAGCGGATCCACCCGATGGTCACCCGCATCGGGGGGCTCGCCGCGGACGCCGACGAGGCCTGGCTCGACGCCGAGGTCGCCGCCACCGCAGCCGCCGCCCCGCTCGCCGAGGACCTGGCAGGCCTGCTGGACCGGCCGCCGCTGGCCGCCGCCTCGGGCCTGGCGGCGCTGGGCCCGGCCACCATCGACGCGTACGGGGTGTCCGGTCCGGCGGCCCGCGCCTCCGGCGTCGACCTCGACCTGCGCCGGGCGGAACCGTACCTGGCCTACGCCGACCTGCCCCTGACCGCCCTCGCGCCGGGCCCCGACGAGACCGGTGGCGACGCCCGCGCCCGGTTCCGGCAACTCGCCGCCGAGGTGACCGACAGCGTACGCCTCGTCGCGGCCTGTGCGGAGCGGCTGCGGGACCTGCCGGGCCCGGTGGCCGAGCCGCTGCCGGCCACCCTGCGGCTCCCGGAGGGCGAGACCTACCGGGCGACCGAGGCGCCGCTGGGGATGGCCGGTGCCCACGTGGTGTCGCGTGGCGACACCACGCCGTGGCGGTTGCATCTGCGCACGCCGTCCTTCGCGACGGTGTCGGCGTTGCCGGCCGTGCTGCCGGGGGTGCCGGTGGAGGGTCTGGAACTCGCCCTGGCGTCGCTGGGCTACGTGGTCGGCGACATCGACCGCTGACCCGGCGCGGCCTGACAGGTCAGGCGACCGCGCCCGCCAGCTCACCGAGCTGGGCGACCTGCCGGACCAGCCCGGTCACCTGACGGTCCCCGCCGGCCGCGCCGTCGTCGGCGGCGAGCTTGCGCAACCGCTCCAAGGACACCGTCGACATCGCCAACTGGTCCTCGATCCGGGGCATCAACGCGGCGATCCCGGCCGGCACCTCCCGGTCCGTGGCCATCGTGTGCCAAGCCGCCATGAGGTCGAGCGGGATCTGCAGCAGCCCGGCCGTCTCCGCCACCCGCCGCAGGGTCTCCTCGCGCCCGGCCCGGTGCCGGCGGACCTGCTCGTCCATCGCCTCGAAGCCCTCCTGCAACGCCCGGCACAAGGACCCGATCGCCGGGGCCGCGCGATCCGACCCGGACACGTGGTCGATCAGTTCGACGACGAACCGGGCCGTCATGTGGGTGAACAGGCGGGCCATCGCGATCCGCAGCCGGGCCTCCCCGGCACTCACCCGGACCTCCTCCAGCCCGTCGATGAGGTGGGCGACCACCGTACGCACCTCCGTGCCCATCTCGGCCCACAGTTGCAGCGGCATCATCAGCGGCGCCCACGACGAGTCGGCCCGGCCGATGAGCTTCGCAGTGGCCGCCGACTCCCCGATCGCGACGCGAAGCTCGCCCACGGTGGTCGCCATCTCGTCGCCGAGGGCGGACAACCGGTCGAGGGCCCGCATCCAGTCGGTGAGCCGGTCGAACACCTGGTGCACCAGGTCGAGCATGTCGCCGAGGGCGCCCGTGGCGTCGGGCCGGCGCGGAAGCCCGCCGAGGCGCTCCTCCAACGCCGCGACCTCGGCCGGGACAAGGGTCCGGATCAGTTCGGCAACATCGGATCCACGCCCGGCCAGCACCGCCCGCACCTTTTCGGCCCCGGCACCGGCCGCCTCGGCCCGACCGGCACCGGCGCCCCGCCGGTCCGCCTCGGCCTGCTCCGCCTGCGCGTAGACCGCATCGACGTCGGCCATCAGATCCGTCCGCAGCGGTCGGGTCCGTACGGACAGGTATCCGCCGTCCCGCAGCGGGGTGAGCACGGCGAAGACGTCGTACCGACTTCCGTCACCGGCGAGATTGTGGACGTACGCGGCGAACGGGTGTCCGGCGGTGAGGTTGTCCCACATCAGCCGGAACGCCCCGCCGGGCATCATGGGATGCCGGATGACGTTGTGCGGAGCGCCGATGAGCTCCTCCCACGGATGCCGGGAGAGGCGCACGAAAGTAGTGTTCGCCTGTTCGATGATGCCCCGGTGATCGGTCGTCGAGAAGAACATCTCCTCGACGCCGACCTCGTGCTGTGCCCCGGTCGGCACCGCCATCTGCTGCTCCCTCCGTCGCGACCCAAGGCGTGTCACGCTACCCCGGGAGCGGCAGATGCGCAGGAGTTCGGGGGCCGAGGCCCCCGGATCAGGGTCAGGCGTGCTTGCGCTCGAGCCGCTCCAGATCCTGCCCGGACAGCGCCTTCAGGTCGACGACCGTCGGGTGGTCGCCGTCGGACCACAACTCCTCGGCCGTCGGCAGCGCAGCCCACTGGTCGGAGGAGACGACGGCGACCGTGCCACGGCGCGGCATGGTGACGACCTCGGCGCGCGAACCCAGCAGGGCACGCAGTTCCTCCTCGGCGTGCGCCAGGTCGGTGCGCAACTCGACGATCGTCTCGTCCCGGTCGGCCACCTCCTCGGTCAGACCGGAGTTCACCTTGCGTACGGTGATCAGCTCCTCGCGGAGCACCCGGATCTCCGCCGTGAGGTCGGTGATCCGCGCCGCGATGGCCTTGTTGCGGGACTCCAGGGAGTTCACCACCGCGATATTGGCCCGCCGCTCACGGCTGAGCTCCATGCCCTGGGCGCGGACGGCTTCGAGTTCGTCGCGGGCCCTGGCCTTGCGCTCGAGGCGCGCCTCACGCCAGGCCAGCACGACACTCACCACAGCGGTGACGGTGGCCAGGGCGACACCCGCCCGGACGATCCACACACCACCGATGGCCAATGCCGCCGCCAGGATGAGGCCCGCCACAAGCACACCGACTGTCAGCCTGCGTGCTGGGGAAGTTGCGGTACGTCGACCGGAAGCTGCACTACTCACGCTCTCGACAGTAACAGCACGTTCCACAGATCGAAGCGTCCACACGCCACAAGGCCCGACGCGTCGTGACAACAGTGTTATTCGGAGGTGTCGTCGGCCCGCCGATCCCGGTCGTGATCGTCGGGCGGGATGAGGCAGGCCCGTTCCAGGGCCCAGCCCGCCACGCACACCGCCACCCCGGCCAGCATCGACGCGGCGGCACCGATGACCCGGGCCCGCATCCCGCCGATCTGCCAGGCGGGCAGGAAGCTCAGCCCGAACACCAGGTATCCGCCCGCGACCCCGGCGCCCACCAGCGCCGCCGCCTTGCCGATCACCACCGAGTAGAGGCCCCGGTCCGGCGACACCGGCTCATGGTGGACCCGTACGGTTCGGTACATCCGCCGGGCCAGCACCCCCAGCACCGCAGCGAACAGCGCCAGGGCGGCCGGGGCGGTCCACGGCACGTGCATCGGCGTCCAGCCCGCCCGCTGGACCATCGGCCCCAGCACGAAGCCGGCCATCCCGCCCAGCAGCACCGCCACCAGCAGCAGCCGGGGCGGCGTCGGGGTGATGGTCGGCCGGCCTTCCGGTGGGGTGTCCTCGGTCCGCGGGCTCATTCGTCCAGGGTCTCGGCCAGTCGGTGGATCCCGCTGGTGTCCACCTGCGCGAGCAGGTCCCGGATCGGCCCGTGGCCGGGCAGGATGGCGTCCGGCTCCACGTCGGCCCACGGCGCCAGGACGAACGCCCGCTGGTGGGCGTACGGGTGGGGGACGGTCAGGTCCGGGGTGTTGATGACCTCGTCGCCGTACACGATGATGTCCACGTCCAGGGTCCGCGGACCCCAGTGCACCTCCCGGGTGCGGTCCGCGGCGTCCTCGATGGCGCCGGCACGGGCCAACAGGGCCTCGGCCGGCTGAATCGTGTCGGCGACCACGACCGCGTTGAGGAAGTCCGGGCTGTCCGCCGGGCCTCCGACGGCCCGGGTCTCGTACACCGGGGAGACGCCGGTGATCCGCAGATCAGGGGTGTTGCGCAGCAGCAGGACCGCCTCCTCCAGGTGGTCCCACCGGTCGCCCAGGTTGGAACCGATGGAGAACACCGTCCGCCGCAGGGCACGCAACGTGAGTGTGTCGGCATTGATGGCGAAGGGAGTGGGAAGGGTCATGACGGGTCCGTTCCTCTCGTGGTTCCCGGGACTGGCGGGCGTCCCGGACAACTGTCCCGTACGTATGCGTCAGCGTACGCTCAGCGGATTCTGGTGATTCCTACCGTGGTGTCGTCGACGCTGACCGGCATCGGTGCCTGGGGTTTGTGAACCGTCACCTCCACCGCCCGTACGGACGGGTGACCCAGACAGGTGGCGGCGATCCGCTCCGCCAGCGCCTCGATCAGGTCGAGCGGTTCACCGGCGATGTCATCACTGACCTGCTGGGCCAGCACGCCGTAATCGACGGTGGCGGTCAGATCGTCGGTGCGCCCGGCCGTCGACAGATCCAGGCCCAACGTAACATCCACGGCAAACTCCTGGCCGTCCCGGCGTTCCTCGGGGAAGACGCCGTGCCGGCCACGGGCCCGTACGCCCCTCAGGGTGATCCGGTCCAGTCCGGGGGGAAAGGTCGCCATCAGGCCTCCTTGCGCAATTCCTCGACCACCGCGATCGCCTCCCGCTGCGCCCGCACCGAGTGGGTCCGGACCGCCCACAGGCCCCGCTCGGCCATCCAGGCGGTGATCGCCGCCGTCGCGTAGTCGCGTTGCCTGGGGGTGGTCTGCCAGCCCTCCCGGGCCAGCAGGGTGCCCAGGAAGCGCTTGCGGGAGACGGCGATGAGCACCGGGTAGCCCAGCCGCCGGAACGCGTCGATGCCGCGCAGCAACTGCCAGTTCTGCTCGGCGGTGGTGGCGA
Organism: uncultured Propionibacteriaceae bacterium; assembly: GCA_964528755.1. Lineage (GTDB taxonomy): Bacteria > Actinomycetota > Actinomycetes > Propionibacteriales > Propionibacteriaceae > Raineyella. The sequence continues at coordinate 2,597 of CAZGWN010000079.1, read as the reverse complement.
AGCCGATTCCCGGGTCGGTGATGATGTTGTCGGCCGCGATGCCCGCCGCGAGCGCCCGCTCGACCTGTTCGCCGGTTTCCCGGCACACGTCGGCGATGACATCGTCGTAGTGGGTCCGCTGCCCCATCACGGTGGAATGCCCACGCCAGTGCATGACGATGTAGGCACAGCCGGACTCGGCCACCGCGTCGACCATCTCCGGGTCGGCCAGCCCGCCGGACACGTCGTTGATGATCGCCGCCCCCCGGGCCGCCGCCGCGGACGCCACGGACGCCCGCATGGTGTCCACCGAGACGTACGCACCGTGCCGGGCCAGTGCCTCGACCACCGGCAGCACCCGGCGCATCTCCTCGGCCTCCGACGTACGTTCGGTGCCGGGCCGGGTCGACTCACCGCCGACGTCGATGATGTCGGCGCCCTCGGTCAGCAGTCGCAGACCGTGCTCGATCGCCGCGGTCGTGTCGAAGAAGTCCCCGCCGTCGGAGAACGAATCAGGGGTCACGTTGAGGATGCCCATCACCTGGGTGCGGTCGGCGCGCGGAATGCGGGAGGTCATCGCCGGTCAGTGTCCCATGATGAGGCCCATCGCCTCGGCCCGGGTCGCCGGGTTGCGCAGGGCTCCCCGGACGGCCGACGTGACGGTACGCGCGCCGGGCTTGTGCACCCCGCGCATCGTCATGCACAGGTGTTCGCACTCGACCACGACGATGACGCCGCGCGGGTCGAGGTAGTGCACCAGCGCCTCGGCCACCTGGGTGGTCAGCCGCTCCTGGACCTGGGGCCGTCGGGCGTACACGTCGACCAGCCGGGCCAACTTCGACAGGCCGGTCACCTGGCCGTCGGTACCCGGGATGTAGCCCACGTGGGCCACCCCGGTGAAGGGGACGAGGTGGTGCTCGCACATCGACCACACCTCGATGTCCTTGACCAGCACCAGCTCGCCGTGGTTGATGTCGAAGGTCGTGGACAGGATGTCGCGGGCCGACTGGCGCATGCCGGAGAAGACCTCCGCGTACGCCCGGGCGACCCGCTCCGGCGTCTCCTGCAGACCCTCCCGGTCCGGGTCCTCGCCGATCGCCAGCAGGATCTCGCGGACCGCGCGGGCGATCCGGTCACCGTCGAACGGAGCCCGGGCACTGCCCCAGTCCTCGGGCCGATCGGCCGGGAGGGCGGCCGTCGGGTACTCAGCCACGGTGGTCGGGATCGGCGTCCGGTCCGGGCCGGTCGGAGTCGGCGGGACCGTGGTCGTCGCCGTTGACGCCGGTGCGCCCATTGCCACTGTTGACGTCCCACGGGCCCGGCTGCGCGCCCGGTGCGGGGGTCTGCCACGGGCCCCGGGCCTCCTCCGGGGGTTGGGGAGCCGGCCAGGACGGGTCGACGCCCGAGACCGAGGTCCCGGCGCCGGCGCCGAAGTCGGGCCCGGGGTGGGAGACCGGCGCCCGATCCGGGGTGTCCCGGGTCGTTCCGGTGGTCAGCGCCGACGTACCGTTGCCGCCCACGTCGATGACCCGCTTGGGGATCGCCACCGGCGGGACGTCCGAAGGTCGCCGCGACGAGGAGCCGGTCCACGCGGGCCGTCGCGGGTGCCGCTTCAGCGGCTCGAAGACCGCGGCGACCTCCTTGCGGTTGAGCGTCTCCTTCTCCATCAGCCGGCGGACCAGCTCGTCGAGAACCGCCCGATTCTCGTCGAGGCAGTCGAAGGCCTCCTGGTGGGCGTTGTTGACGAGGTTGGCGACCTCCTCGTCGACGACCCCCGCGACCTCCTCGGAGTAGTCGCGCTGCGAACCGAAGTCCCGCCCGAGGAAGGGTTCGGCGTCGCCGGTGCCCAGCCGGATCGCCCCGACCCGCTCCGACATGCCGTACTCGGTCACCATCGCCCGGGCGGTCTTGGTGGCCTTCTCGATGTCGTTGGAGGCGCCGGTCGACGGGTCGTGGAAGACCAGTTCCTCGGCCGCCCGGCCACCCAGCATGTACGCCAACTGGTCCAGCAACTGGCCGCGGGTCTGGGAGTACTTGTCCGCGTCGGGCATCACCATCGTGTAGCCCAGCGCCCGCCCGCGCGGCAGGATCGTCACCTTCTGCACCGGGTCGGTGCCCGGCATCGCCGCCGCGACCAGCGCGTGCCCGCCCTCGTGGTAGGCGGTGACCAGGCGCTCGTGGTCGTTCATCAGCCGGGTCCGCTTCTGCGGGCCGGCGATCACCCGGTCGATCGCCTCGTCCAGAGAAGCGTTCGTGATCTGGCTGGCGTTCGTCCGTGCCGTCAGCAGGGCCGCCTCGTTCAGGACATTGGCGAGGTCGGCACCGGTGAATCCCGGCGTGCGCTTGGCGACCAGCCCGAGATCGACGTCGGGTGCCATCGGCTTGCCCGCCGCGTGCACCTTGAGGATGGCCTCCCGGCCGTGCATGTCCGGCGCCTCGACGGCGATCTGCCGGTCGAACCGGCCCGGACGCAGCAGCGCCGGATCCAGCACATCGGGCCGGTTGGTCGCCGCGATGAGGATCACCCCGCCGCGCACGTCGAAGCCGTCCATCTCGACCAGCAACTGGTTGAGGGTCTGCTCCCGCTCGTCGTGGCCTCCACCGAGTCCGGAACCACG
>CAZGWN010000078.1:0-17276 GCA_964528755.1 uncultured Propionibacteriaceae bacterium | reverse complement strand
TTTGCTCCCGGCCACTCGACAAACCCGGTACCCAGTCCACAATCCCGGTACCTGATCGGCCCCGAACCTCCACTGACACCCCGGGTTCCTCGACCGGCGACAGGAAACCTGACCGCGCCCTACCACCCGCTCGCCCTCGGGTGCCGCTGGTAGGCCGAGACGGCCGGTGACCCCGGCACCCAGAACCGCCACGGCCGGTCGGCGGCCCGCGCCACGTTCACCCGGGGGCCCGCGACGACCTCCGTCGCCGGCCCGGGGCGCAGGTCGGCGACGATCCCGTCATCGCCGAAGACCAGGCCGAGCGCCCGGCACAGGTTGCCCGGCCCCCGGGCAAGCTCCCGGTCGGGCAGTGGCCCGGTCCGGTGGGCCTGACGGCGGGTACGTGCCTCGTCGGCCCCCGCGACCACCTCGCCTGCCCGCAGCAGCACCGCGGTCGCGACGCCCTCGGGCCCGCAGACGACATTCGCGCAGACCGACTGGTGGATCCGATAGACGTACAGCCGGCCCGGCGGCCCGAACATCACCGCATTGCGGGCGCTCGGGCCACGGAAGGAATGCGAGGCGGGGTCGGCCGCCCCCGCATACGCCTCGACCTCGACCAGCCGCAACCCGACCGGGCCGTGGACGAGCAGGCAGCCGAGGAGCAGCGGTGCGACCTCCGGGGCGGGCCGGGTGAGGTCGGGCAGCGCGCGCATACCCCACAGAGTGCCACGCCCGATCATGCCCCCACGCCCCGGGAAGCGGCCCACCCGGGGGGTCATCCGTGTGCCGGACGCACCCCTACACTGTGGCTGACCGCCGCCGTGACCTTCCGGAAGGATCCGTCCGTGTCCGATTCGCGTGACCCCGTTCGCATCGGGGTCCTCACCAGTGGAGGCGACGCACCGGGTATGAACCCGGCGGTTCGCGCCGTCGTCCGCACCGCCCTCAACGCCGGCGCCGAGGTCTTCGCCATCCGGGAGGGATGGCAGGGGGCCGTCAACGGCGGCGACCTGATCGCCCCGATGGACTGGGACGATGTCTCGGGGATCCTGCAGCGCGGCGGGACCGTCATCGGCACAGCCCGGTCGACCGACTTCCGGGAACGGGACGGGCGGCGTCGGGCCGCCCTCAACCTCGTCCGCAACGGGATCGACCGGCTCTGCGTCATCGGCGGGGACGGTTCGCTCACCGGGGCGGACGTCCTGCGCGAGGAGTGGCCGACGCTGCTGGACGAACTCGTCGCGGCCGGCGAGCTGGACCGGGAGACCGCCGACACCCACAAGCGGCTGATGATCGCCGGCATGGTCGGCTCGATCGACAACGACATGGTCGGCACCGACATGACGATCGGCACCGACTCGGCGCTGCACCGGATCGGTGCCGCGGTCGATGCGATCGTGTCCACCGCCGCCAGCCACCAGCGGATCTTCATCGTCGAGGTGATGGGCCGTCACTGCGGCTACCTGGGCCTGATGAGTGCGGTCGCGGGCGGTGCGGACTACACGTTCATCCCGGAGGATCCTCCGCTGGAGGGGTGGGAGCACTACATGTGCGACCTCATCCGCCGCGGCCGTGCCGCGGGACGGCGGGACTCGATCATCATCCTCGCCGAGGGCGCCCAGGACCGCCTGGGCCGGCCGATCACCTCCGACCAGATCCGCCAGGCCCTGCGCGACTACCTCGACCAGGACGCCCGGGTGACGATCCTCGGCCATGTCCAGCGCGGCGGCAGCCCGTCGGCGTACGACCGGTGGATGGCCTCGATGGTCGGCGTCGCGGCGACCGAGGATCTGCTGACGGCGACCGGCACCAGTGAGCCGGTGGTGGTCGGTATCCACCGCAACACGATCGTGCGTCGGCCGCTGATGGAGGCGGTCAAGGCGACCCGCGAGGTCGCCGGGATGATCGAGCGGGGCGACTTCGATGCGGCCTGCGCCGCCCGGGGGGAGGGCTTCCAGCGGATGGTGCGGGTGTTCAGCGCCATCGCCGAGTCCGAGCCGCGGGTGATCGCGTCGGGCCGGGCGAAGCGGGTCGCGATCTTCCACGCCGGCGGGCTGGCCCCGGGGATGAATACCGCGGTCCGCGCCGCCGTACGCCTCGGCGTCGACGCCGGATTCCGCATGTTCGGGGTCCAGGGCGGCTTTCCCGGGCTGATCAGCGGCCGGGTGAGCGAGTTCAACTGGGGCGATGTCGAGGGCTGGGAGGGCCTGGGCGGTGCCGAGCTCGGCACCCGTCGGCGGATGCCCGAGCCGGAGGACCTGTACGGCATCGCCCGCACGATCGAGGAGAACCAGATCGATGCCGTGCTGGCCATCGGCGGCTTCGATGCCTACGAGGGGATCCAGCGGATCTACGACGAGCGGCGCCGCTACCCGGCCTTCGACCTGCCGGTGGTCGCCCTGCCGGCCAGCATCGACAACAACCTGCCGTTGTGGAAGATGGCGATCGGCGCCGACACCGCCCTGGGCGTGATCATGGAGGGGCTGGACCGGATCAAGCAGTCCGCCGCGGCGAACAAGCGCTGCTTCGTGGTCGAGACGATGGGCCGTACGTGTGGCTTCCTGGCGCAGGCGAGCGGGCTGGCCTCCGGCGCCGAGCGGGTCTACCTCAACGAGGAGGGGGTGACCGTGTCGATGCTGGAGGAGGATGTCCGCCAGATGCGGGCGGCCTTCGAGCAGGGTCGCCGGTTCTATCTGGCGCTGCGCAACGAGCAGGCGGCGAAGTACTACACCACCGACTTCATCGCCCGGCTGTTCGAGGCCGAGGGCGGAGATCTGTTCGACGTCCGCTCGCTCATCCTCGGCCACGTCCAGCAGGGCGGCAACCCCAGCCCGTTCGACCGGCTGGTGGCGACGCGCCTGGCGGCCAGCGGGGTCGAGGAGCTCGCCCGCCAGTTCGCCGCGGGCTCCAGGGAGTACGTCTTCGCCTCCGAGAACGACGAGGAGGGCTACGTGATGACGCCGTTCAAGGAGTTCGCCTACCTGGTCGACTTCACCACCCGCCGCCCGATCGACCAGTGGTGGCTGACCATGCGGGAGGTCGCCGACGTCATCAACGCCCGGCCCTTCGCCGACCTGCCCCTCGGCACGGCGCCGGGCGAGCTGGCCGCGGCCGAGTCCCGCGGCGAGACGGCCGGTCGGCGACGGGTCCGCGGCAAGTTCGCCGGCTGAGCGGCTCAGGCCTCCTGACCCGACCGGCGCAGCACCTCGCTGAGCCGGTCGGCGGCGGCCACCACGGCCGGGGCGTGCAGGCGCCCCGGCTGGCGGGTCAGTCGTTCGATCGGGCCGGACACCGACACCGAGGCGATGACCTTGCCGGAGGGGGAGCGCACCGGCGCGGAGACCGACGCCACCCCGGGCTCGCGTTCCCCGACCGACTGGGCCCAGCCGTGCCGACGGACGGCGGCCAGGGCCACCGCGTTGAACTCGGCGTTCTCCAAGCCGCGCTGCATTCGGTCGGGATCCTCCCAGGCCAGCAGCACCTGCGCCGCCGACCCGGCACCCATGGTCAGTTGGCTGCCGACCGGCACCGTGTCCCGCAGCCCCGAGGACCGCTCCGCGGCGGCCACGCAGATCCTGATGTCGCCCTGGCGCCGGAACAGTTGGGCCGACTCGCCGGTGATGTCGCGCAGCCGGGCGAGCACCGGGCCGGCGGTGGCCACCAGCCGGTCCTCACCGGCGGCGGCGGCGAGTTCGGCCAGCCGCGGGCCGAGGACGAACCGCCCCTGCAGGTCTCGCGCGACCAGCCGATGATGTTCCAGGGCGACCGCCAGCCGGTGTGCGGTCGGTCGGGCCAGACCGGTACTCTGCACGAGTCCGGCCAGCGTGGTCGGACCGGTCTCCAGGGCGCCCAGCACGAGAGCCGCCTTGTCGAGGACACCGACACCACTTCCGTTTTCCATATGTCGATATTGCAATCTCGGGATGTGAAACGCAAGCGCTGTCGGCTACCACCCCGGGTGCGGGTCGCGATAGGGTCATCTCACGGCCTGGTATTGGTGTCTCGCATGATGGACCTCGCGTGATGGACGCCGCCGGGGCCGGTCAGCAGCACCACCGGATGGAGGCACATTCCATGGGCAAGACCCTCAGCGAGAAGGTCTGGGACGACCACGTGGTCCGCTCGGCGGACGGGGAGCCCGATCTGCTCTACATCGACCTGCACCTCGCCCACGAGGTGACCAGCCCGCAGGCCTTCGACGGCCTGCGTCAGGCGGGGCGGCGGGTCCGCCGGCCCGACCTGACCCTGCTCACCGAGGATCACAACACCCCGACCGACGACATCTTCGCCCCGGTCGCCGACCCGGTGTCGCGGCTGCAACTGGAGACCGTCCGGGCCAACGCCCGCGAGTTCGGGCTGCGGATCCACTCCCTGGGTGACCGCGACCAGGGCGTGGTGCACATCATCGGCCCGCAGTTGGGCGTCACCCAGCCGGGCATGACGATCGTCTGCGGCGACTCCCACACCGCCACCCACGGCGCCTTCGGGGCGCTGGCCTTCGGCATCGGCACCTCCGAGGTCGAGCACGTCCTCGCCACCCAGACCCTCCAGCAGGCCAAGCTGAGGACGATGGCGGTCAACGTCAACGGGGAGCTGCCCGCCGGCGTCACCCCCAAGGACGTCATCCTGGCGATCATCGCCAAGGTCGGCACCGGCGGCGGGCAGGGCCACATCGTCGAGTACCGCGGATCCACCATCGAGAACATGTCGATGGAGGGCCGGATGACGATCTGCAACATGTCCATCGAGTGGGGTGCCAAGGCTGGGATGATCGCCCCGGACGAGACGACCTTCGCCTATCTCCGGGGGCGCCCGCACGCGCCGACCGGCCCCGACTGGGACGCCGCGCTGGCGTACTGGCAGACCCTGCGCACCGACGACGACGCCACCTTCGACACCGAGATCGACCTCGACGCGAGCACGCTGACGCCGTACGTCACCTGGGGCACCAACCCCGGCCAGGGCGTCCCGCTGAACGGGCGGGTGCCGTCACCGGAGGACTTCGCCGATCCGGTCGCCCGGTCCGCCGCGGAGCGGGCGCTGACGTACATGGACCTGAAGGCCGGCACGAACATGCGCGACATCGCCGTCGACACGGTCTTCCTCGGCTCCTGCACGAACGGGCGGATCGAGGACCTGCGGCTGGCCGCCTCGGTGCTGCGGGGCCGCAAGGTCGCCGACGGCGTCCGGGTCCTCGTCGTGCCCGGCTCCCAGCGGGTCCGCCGGCAGGCGATGGAGGAGGGTCTGGACAAGATCTTCGTCGAGGCGGGCGCCGACTGGCGTTTCGCCGGCTGCTCGATGTGCCTGGGCATGAACCCCGACCAGCTCAGGCCCGGCGAACGGTCGGCCTCCACCTCGAACCGCAATTTCGAGGGCCGGCAGGGCAAGGGCGGTCGCACCCACCTGGTATCGCCGGCCGTCGCCGCTGCCACCGCCGTGGCCGGTCACCTGGCCGCCCCCGCCGACCTGAACTAGGAGCCCGACATGGACAAGTTCGTCACCCTCACCGGCACCGCCGTCCCGCTGCGGCGCAGCAACGTCGACACCGACCAGATCATCCCGGCGGTCTACCTCAAGCGGATCACCAAGACCGGATTCGAGGACGGCCTGTTCGCCGCCTGGCGTGCCGACCCCGACTTCGTGCTCAACCGGCCCGAGCGGGCCGGCGCGACCATCCTCGTCCCCGGCCCGGACTTCGGCACCGGCTCCTCCCGCGAGCACGCCGTGTGGGCGCTGCAGAACTACGGGTTCAAGGTCGTCATCGGATCCCGCTTCGGGGACATCTTCCGCAACAACGCCGGAAAGTCCGGGCTGCTCGTCGCCCGGGTCGGGCAGGACGTGGTGGAACGGCTGTGGGATGCCACCGAGGCCGACCCGGCACTGGCGATCACGGTCGACCTGGATGCCCGGACGATCACCGCGGGCGACCTGTCCACCGGCTTCGAGGTCGACGACTACACCCGCTACCGGCTGATGAACGGCCTGGACGACATCGGCGTCACGCTCACCCACGAGGCCGACATCGCGGCGTACGAGGCGCGTCGGCCGTCATGGAAGGTCCGTACGCTACCCGCCCACACCCGCGACTGACGGCGGCGGTCAGTACCATGCGCTGACCACCCGACGCTCGTCGTCGATCAGCGCGTGCAGGCGCTGGCCGGGCCGTAGCTGCTCGACCCGGTCCAGCAGCGCGGTCCGTGCCAGGTCCGTCCGCCAGCCCTCCTCGGTCAGCACCGTCCAGCCCGCATCGGTCGCGGCGCCGACCGTCACGGCCAGGTAGCGCAGCGGTCGGTCCACCTCCCCGAGCAGGCGCCGGCAGGTGGGGCCGACCGCCCGGGCGGCGACCGCGTCGTCGGGCAGCGCGATCGGCTCGGGATTGATCCCGGCCGGCGGGTCGGACACCTCGACGCCCGCCCCGTGCTCGGCCAGCCAGGTCGCCAGGCCCCGCCACCAGATCGGCCGGCCGACGGGGGTGGCGACCGCCACCGTGCGGCCTGCGGCCCGATGGCCGGCGACGGTGTCGGCGACCAGACACAGGGCCAGCCGGCGGGCCACCGGGAACGGCCAGGTGCCCGTCGCGGGCGCCTCCTCGGACGCGGGGACGGCAAGGTCCGGTACGGCCACCCAAGCCGGCCGGGAGCGGGCGCTGCTCATGGCATGGATGCTCCCACACGGCCGGCGCACCAGCGCCGCGCCACGCGGCTGAGGCCGTACCGATCGGGCGGCCGGACCCCCGACCCGGAGCGGTAGGGTGAGCGGGTCCCGTTTGCTCCAGGAGGTTTCATGGTTGTCCAGGCACGGCCGAAGGTCGCGGTCATCTTCGGCGGTGACAGCTCCGAGCACGGCGTCTCGTGCCTCACGGCGGCCGGGGTGCTGTCGGCGATCGACACCGACCGCTACGAGGTCGTCCCGGTGGGCATCACGCGGTCGGGCCGATGGACCCAGGTGCCCGTCGCCGAGGCCCGGGCGATGGGCCCGGTGGACGGCCGGCTGCCCGAGGTCAGCGAGGACCGGCCCGACGCCGTCCTGAGCCGGACCTCGACCGGGGTCCAGATCGCCTCCCGGGACGGCAGCCAGCTCGCCGACGTCCACGAGCTCGACGTCGCCTTCGCCCTGCTGCACGGTCCGATGGGGGAGGACGGCACGATCCAGGGCCTGTTCGAGATGTACGGCCTGCGTTACGTCGGCTCGGGCGTGACCGCCAGCGCCGTGTCGATGGACAAGATCCGGATGAAGCAACTGCTGGCGCTGTCGGGTCTGCCGATCGGCCCGTGGGTGGGGATCCGGCCGGACGACTGGGCGCGTGACCCGGCCGCCTGTCTCGACGCGGTCGAGGCGCTGCGCTTCCCGGTGTTCGTCAAACCGGCCCGCGCCGGCTCCAGCGTCGGCATCACCAAGGTCGCCGACAGCGGAGGGCTGCGCGCCGCGATCGCCGAGGCGCGGCGCTGGGATCCGAAGGTCATCGTGGAGGAAAGCATCGAGCAGTGCCGTGAGATCGAGTGCGGGGTGCTGGCCGATCGCTCCGGCGGGCGTCCGAAGGCGTCGGTGGTGGCCGAGATCGAGACGCACACGGACTCGGGCTTCTACGACTTCGAGGCCAAGTACACCCCCGAGGAGGACGTCGCCCTGCACGTGCCGGCCGACCTCGACCCACGGCTGGCCACCCAGATCCGCGAGCTGTCCGTGCGGGTCTTCGAGGCCTTCGAGTGCGAGGGCCTGGCCCGGATCGACTGCTTCCTCACCCGTGACAACAAGGTCCTGGTCAACGAGCTCAACACCATGCCCGGGTTCACCAAGTTCTCGATGTTCCCCCAGGTGTGGCAGGCGAGTGGGATGAGTTACCCGAACCTGATCGGCCACCTCGTCGAACTCGCCCTGGCCCGCCCTCTCGGGCTGCGCTGAACCCGGGCGGCGGACCGGTCAGACGCAGGGCCGCACGACCGGCACCGCCCCGACCGCGGGCGCCAGCTCGACCAGCGCGGCGGTCGGCTCCCCGTAGGCGCTCGGCACCCCGACCTGGACGACGGCCGCACGGCCGATCGTCGTATACACCTCGCCGCCGCGCCCCGGCTGCTGCCACCAGCCGACTCCGTCGACCTCCAGACATTCCGCGGTCGGGGTCAGGCCGGGTGGCTCGGCGATCCCGCAGGCCACGGTGATCGGCGGGTCGCCCCAGGCCCCACCCAGGGTGCCGGTGGTCTCGCGGCGTGCCGAGCCGAGCACCGTGGTCGGCAGCGCCGCCACCAGCGACGTACAGGCCTGCCGGGTGGCCTCGTCCACGGGCGGGTCGTCCAGGACGACCGGCGACGCGCAGGCCGACACCGTGGCGGCCGAGATCACCAGGGCCACCGGCAGGCACCGGGCCGCCCGTGCCGGCCCGCTCAATCGGCGATCACCGGGCAGGTGACGGTCCGGGTGATCCCGTCCACGCCCTGGATGTCCTTGATCAACCGGCCCAACGCGAGCATGTCCGATGCACCGGCGTGCACGATGACGTCGTACGGGCCGGTGACTCCCTTGGCCTCCGTCACGCCGGTGATGCTGCGGATTGCCTCGGTGACCTCCTCGCTGCGTCCGACCTCGGTCTGCACCAGTACGAAGGCCTCCACGAAGTGCGCCATCGTGCTCCTCTCTCGCCCGCGGATCTCCCACCCGGGAGGGCCGCGCCCCGGGCATGCGCTGATCACGCTACCGTGTCGAGGACAACCGTTCCGAGGAGTCACCGAGATGAATTCCCCGACCTCCGGCCACCGGCCCTGGCCCTACCCCGATCCCGAGGAGGATGCGGACCGCGGCCGGACCCTGGCCGACCTCGGCGAGTTCCGGCTGATCGACCTGATCACCCGCGGCCTGCCCGCCCACGACCAGGTCGAGCTCGGTCCCGGCGACGACGCCGCGATCATCACCAGCCGCGGCGGGCGCACCCTGGTCAGCGTGGACACCCTCGTCGAGGGGGTGCACTTCCGCCGCGACTGGTCGGGGCCGCTGGCCATCGGCCGCAAGGCGGTGGCGGTCAACGTCGCGGACATGGAGGCGATGGGGGCGACGCCGATCGGGCTGGTGCTGAGCTTCTCCGCGCCCGGCGACCTGTCGGTCAGCTGGGTGCGCTATCTCGTCCAGGGGGTCCGTGAGGAGGGCGAACGCACCGGTGCGGCGCTGATCGGCGGCGACATCACCAGCGCCCGCGACATCACCATCGCCATCACCGTGCTCGGCGACGTCGGGGAGTCCGGCCCGGTCACCCGCGCCGGGGCCCGGCCAGGCGAGCTGGTCGCGTTGTGCGGGCGGGTCGGCTGGGCGGCCGCCGGGCTGGCGGCGCTCAGCCACGGGTTCCGCTCGCCGCGGGCGGTCGTCGAGGCCCAGCAGACGCCCACGCCGCCGTACGGCCAGGGCCGGGTCGCCGCCGAGGCCGGGGCAGGGGCGATGATCGACATCTCCGACGGCCTGCTCGCCGACCTCGGCCACATCGCGGAGCGCTCCGGCGTGAGCATCGATGTGCACCGGGCCGCGCTGGGGCTGCCCGAACCACTGGAGGCGGTCGGGAAGGCCACCGGGACGGACCCGGCGGTGTTCCTGCTCACCGGCGGGGAGGACCACGCGTTGGCCGCGACGTTTCCCGCCGGACCGGTGCCGCCCGGGTGGACCGTGATCGGAACCGTCGGCGCCGCCGACGGACAACCCGCCGTCACGGTCGACGGCGCGATCTGGGAGGGGACGACCGGTTATGACCACTTCCACTGACCCTGCCGCGGGCCGGGACCGGCGCAGCCTGCCGACGGCCCGGGTGCTGACGATCGCCGGGACCGACTCCGGTGGGGGAGCGGGCGTCCCGGCCGATCTGAAGGCCATGACGGCGCTCGGCACCCACGGGATGTGCGTGGTCACCGCCGTGACGGCGCAGAACTCGCTGGGCGTCCAGGGCTACTGGGAACTGCCGACCGAGGCGATCCGGGCCCAGTTCCGCAGCGTCGTCGATGACATCGGCGTCGACGCTCTCAAGACCGGGATGCTCGCCTCGGCGTCGATCGTGGAGACCGTCGCCGGCCTGCTCGACACGGTCCCGCCCGGCGCGGGCGGCCGGCCGGTGCCGGTGGTGGTGGACCCGGTGGCGATGTCCAAGCACGGTGATCCACTGCTGGACCCCGATGCGGTCGGGGCGGTGCGGGAGCGGATGCTGCCCCGGGCGACCGTCGTCACCCCCAACATCCCCGAGGCGGCCATGCTGACCGGTCTGCCGGCGGAGGCCCCGGTCGCCGAGCTGGCCGCCGCCCTGGTCGACCTCGGACCCGCGTGGGTCCTGGTCAAAGGCGGCCACCGCACCGGCGATGCCGACGACGTGCTCGTCTCGGCCACCGGCGATCAGGAGGTGTTCCGCGCGCCGCGCGCCGACAACCGGCACACCCACGGCACCGGCTGCACGATGGCGTCCCTCATCGCGGCCGGCCTGGGCCAGGGTCTCGGCGTGCCGGCTGCGGTCGGGCTGGCCAAACGGTTCATGATCGGCGCCATCCCGGCCGGGTTCCGGCTGGGGGCGGGGATCGGTCCGGTCGACCCGATGTGGCACCTGCGCGGGGCACTGGACGACGGCGGCTGGCTGCCCGGGCCGCACCTGCGCGCCCTCTGATCGGCGCCCACCGGCGTGGGAGTCGTCGGGCCGTCGGCCCGATGACCTAGGGTCGGTGTCATGGCGACACGCGCAACTTCCCCGGCGCGTCAGTCCGGCAGTCGAGCCCCCCAGAAGGCTCGGGCCGGTGGCGCGCGCCAGTCCGGCGGCAAGAAGGCTCCGACGAAGCGTTCGGGCGCGCAGCGTCGTCCCCGCCGGGAGGGCCCGGGTGTCCTCGCCACGTTGTGGAACGGCTTGGCCGGGCTGGTCGGTTCCGGTCTGCGCTCGATCGGCACCACGGCGCGCGACGTGCCGCCGGATCTGCGCCGCGACGGGGTCGGACTCGGCCTGATCGGTGCCACCGTCGTGCTGTCGGCGCAGTTCTGGTGGGGTCTGCCCGATCCGGTCGGGAACTGGATCGATGTCGCGGTCACGTCGGTGATCGGGATGGCGGCGTACGGAGCTCCCCTGCTGACCGCGACGATGGCCTGGCGGGTGATCCGCCATCCGCAGACCACCGGGCCGGTCGGCCGCCAGGTGGTCGGCTGGTTGACCGCCGCCCTCGGTCTGCTCGGCCTGCTGAGCGTCGCCGACGGACTGCCCCGACCGGCGGACCCCATCGCCCTGCGCGAGTCCGGCGGGGTGATCGGCTTCGTCTCCTCCAGCGTGCTCACCGACCTGCTCACCGTGTGGGTGTCGGTGCCGCTGCTGGTGCTGCTCACCTGCTACGGGATCGTGCTGCTGGTCGGGGTGCCGATCCGCGAGATCCCGGGCCGGATCCGCGCGACCGTGGACGGGCTTCCCGGCCGCGGTGACGACGTCGAGTACGGCCTGGACGAGGAGCCGTACGCCTCGCCGCTGGTGCACCGACGGCCCCACGAGAAGTCCGAGCGCCATGAGCCGGACCCGCCTGCGCCGCGTCGACCACGCCGCCGCCCGCGCGCCGAGCGTGACGAGGACGAGCCGAGCATCGTCATCGCCCGGGCGCCCGAGGACGGCGGGAGCGCGGTTCCCCGACCCCCCGAGGGCGCCGGCCGTCCCGACCCGGAGGCCGACCTGCTCGCTCAGGTCGACCCGATGGCCTACGACCCGGCCGGTCGTGAGGTGGCTCCGCCCCGCAGACGACCGACCCCACCCCGGCCCGAGCCGGCCCCCGCCGCCGCGGTGGAGGTGCCCGAGCAGTCGCCCTTGCCCGCCCGGGTGGAGCAGGTCGGCGACGTCGAGTACCACCTGCCGGAGATGTCGGTGCTCAAGGCCGGTGACCCCCCGCAGCCGCGGACACCCGCCAACGACGAGATCGTGCACCGGCTCAGTGAGGTGTTCGCGGAGTTCGATATCGACGCCCAGGTGACCGGCTACACCCGCGGACCGACCGTCACCCGCTACGAGGTCGAGCTCGGCCCCGGCGTGAAGGTGGAGAAGGTCCTCAACGTCTCCAAGAACATCGCGTACGCCGTTGCCAGCGCCGACGTCCGCATCCTCTCGCCGATCCCCGGCAAGTCCGCCATCGGCGTGGAGATCCCCAACCGGGACAAGGAGATCGTCTCCCTGGGTGACGTGCTGCGCTCGACCAAGGCCCGCGCCGACCACGAGCCGATGACGGTCGGGCTGGGCAAGGACGTCGAGGGCGGGTACGTACTGGCCAACATGGCCAAGATGCCGCACCTGTTGGTCGCCGGCGCGACCGGGTCGGGCAAGTCGTCGTTCGTCAACTCGCTGATCACCTCGATCCTCATGCGGGCCACGCCCGAGGAGGTCCGGCTGATCCTGGTCGACCCCAAGCGGGTCGAGCTCACGGCCTACGACGGGATCCCGCACCTGGTCACCCCGATCATCACCTCGCCGAAGAAGGCCGCCGAGGCGCTGCAGTGGGTGGTCAAGGAGATGGACCAGCGCTACGACGACCTGGCGGCGTACGGCTTCAAGCACGTCAAGGACTTCAACAAGGCGGTCCGCGCCGGACAGGTCCATCCCCCGGAGGGGTCCCTGCGCGAGCTGACCCCCTACCCGTACCTGCTGGTCATCGTCGACGAGCTGGCCGATCTGATGATGGTCGCCCCGCGCGACGTGGAGGACTCCATCGTCCGGATCACCCAGCTCGCCCGGGCGGCCGGCATCCACCTGGTGCTGGCCACCCAGCGCCCCTCGACCGACGTGGTCACCGGCCTGATCAAGGCGAACGTACCGTCGCGGCTGGCCTTCGCGACGTCGTCGATGACCGACTCCCGGGTCATCCTCGACCAGCCGGGCGCCGAGAAGCTCGTCGGTCAGGGCGACGGACTGTTCCTGCCGATGGGCAAGTCCAAGCCCCTGCGCGTGCAGGGGTCGTGGGTCACCGAGCAGGAGATCCGGGCGGTCGTCGAGGTGGTCAAGACCCAGTTGCAGGCGCACTACCAGGAGGACGTGACCGCTCCGGCCGCGTCGAAGAAGGTCGCCGAGGACATCGGCGACGATCTGGAGCTGGTCCTGGAGGCCGCCCAATTGGTGGTCAACCTCCAGCTCGGCTCCACCTCCATGCTGCAGCGCAAGCTGCGGGTCGGCTTCGCCAAGGCCGGTCGGCTGATGGACATCCTGGAGACCCGCGGGGTCGTCGGGCCGTCGGAGGGATCCAAGCCGCGCGAGGTGCTGGTCAAGCCGGAGGATCTCGACGAGGTGCTGGACACCCTCCGGGAGGGGTGAACCCGGCAGGAGGTGTGGGCGGGTCGGGGGATACTGGACGTCATCATGACGCACACTCCTGACGCCCCCCTCTCGGTGCACCTGGTCTCACTGGGCTGCGCCCGCAACGACGTCGACTCCGAAGAGCTCGCGGGCCGTCTCGCGGCCGGCGGCTTCCGGCTGGTCGACGATGCCGAGAGTGCCGACGCGGTGATGGTCAACACCTGTGGGTTCATCACCCAGGCCAAGCAGGAGTCGATCGACGTGCTGCTCGAGGCCGGCGGCCCGGCCGAGGACGGCCGGACGCGGGCGGTGGTGGCAGTCGGCTGCCTGGCGGAGCGGTACGGTGCCGAGCTCGCCGCCGAGTTGCCCGAGACCGATGTGCTCGGCTTCGATGACTATCCCGACATCGCCGACCGGCTGCGCTCGATCCTGGCCGGGGACCGGCCCACCCCGCATGTGCCGCGCGATCGACGCACCCTGTTGCCGATCTCTCCGGTACGCCGCCACGACGCGGTGGCACAGGTCGCCGTTCCCGGCGTCAGCCAGGGGCCCGGTCCACGACCCGTCCGCCGGCGGCTGTCCGGTGAGCCGAGCGCGCCGGTGAAGATCGCGTCGGGCTGCGACCGGCGCTGCGCGTTCTGCGCCATTCCCTCGTTCCGCGGATCGTTCGTGTCCCGTCCGGTCGAGGAGATCGTCGCCGAGACCCGGTGGCTGGCCGGCGAGGGCGTCCGGGAGGCCTTCCTCGTCTCGGAGAACACCTCCTCGTACGGCAAGGACCTCGGGGCCGGCAGCGACCTGCCCACGCTGTTGCGGGCCCTCGATGACATGGACGGTCCGGCCTGGATCCGGGTGTCCTACCTCCAGCCGGCCGAGATCCGGCCCGGGCTGATCGAGACGATGGCCGAGCTCGACCGGGTCACGGACTACTTCGACCTGTCCTTCCAGCACGCCGCACCCGACGTGCTGCGCCGGATGCGGCGGTTCGGCGACCCGCAGTCCTTCCTCGACCTCATCGGCCGGATCCGCGGACTCGCCCCGCAGGCGGGGATCCGATCCAACGTCATCGTCGGCTTCCCCGGGGAGACCGAGGCCGATCTGGCCACGCTGGCCGACTTCCTGCGTGCGGCCCGCCTCGACGTCGTCGGGGTCTTCGGCTATTCCGACGAGGACGGCACCGAGGCCGCCGGGTTGCCCGGTCACCTGCCCGAGGACGAGATCGAGGATCGGCGCGCCGCGATTGCCGACCTGGCCCTGGAGCTGATGGCCGAGCGGGCCGCGGACCGGGTCGGAGAAGAGGTCGACGTCCTGATCGAGCGACCCGATCCCGACGACCCGGGCCGCCTGATCGGTCGCGGGGCCCACCAGGGGCCCGAGGTCGACGGCGTCGTCACGGTGGCCGGTGCCGGTGACCGAGTTCTCCGCACCGGAGATCTGGTTCGGGTCCGTGTGGCCGGCTCCGACGGGATCGACCTGATCGGGGTGCCGCGGTGAGCGGCGGGCTCGAGCCGGCCCCCCCGGCCCCGCTGCCCGTCCCTTCCGCGCCCTCCCCGTGGAACCTGCCCAATGCGCTCACCGTCGCCCGGATCGTCATGGTGCCGCTGCTGGGCTGGATGCTGCTGTCGCACCCCGGGGCACCGGGGTGGCGCTGGGGCTGTGCGGCGGTGTTCGTGGTGGCGATGCTCACCGACCTCCTGGACGGTCGGATCGCCCGCGCCCGCGGGCTGGTGACGACCTTCGGCAAGCTCGTCGACCCGATCGCCGACAAGGCGATGACCGGGATGGCCTTCATCGGGTTGAGCGTCGTCGGAGAGCTGTCCTGGTGGGTGACCGCGATCATCCTGCTGCGCGAGTGGGGGATCACCCTGCTGCGTTTCGTCGTCCTGCGCTACGGGGTGATGGCCGCCAACCGCGGTGGCAAGCTGAAGACGCTTACCCAGACCGGGGCACTGGTGCTCTATCTGTTGCCGCTGCCCTCGCCGGCGAGCGGATGGACGCCCGGAGCCGTGCTGGAGGCCCTCTCCTGGGCCCTGATGGGCGTGGCCCTCGTGCTGACCGTGGCGACCGGGCTGGTCTATCTGCGCGACGCCGCGCGGATGCGCCGCGACTGGCTGACCGGCCGGAGGACCGACCGGTGACCGGGCCGTGGGGGGCGGCGCCGGGCCGGGACGCGTACCTGGCGGCGGAGCGGCTGCTGGACGCGCTCGGTGCAGCCGGGCAGACGCTGGCCACCTGCGAGTCGCTGACGGGCGGCCTGATCGGCGCCACCCTCACCTCTGTGCCGGGTGCCTCCGCCGTCTACCGCGGCGGGCTCATCACGTACGCCACCGCGTTGAAACATGTCCTGGCCGGCGTCGACCCGGACGACCTCGCCCGGGACGGCGCGGTCGCCCCCGGCACCGCCCGGCAGATGGCCGCGGGCGCCCGGGAGCGCTGCGGCGCCGACTGGGCGGTCGCGGTGACCGGCGTGGCCGGACCCGACGAGCAGGAGGGTCACCCGGCCGGCACGGTGTTCGTCGCCGTCGCCGGGCCGGGCACCGATGCCGTCGAGGGGCTCCGGTTGTCGGGGGACCGCCACGGCGTACGGGCCGGCACCGTGGAGGCGGCGCTGGGTGCCGTGCTGCGTGCCGTGACGACCCGCGTGCCCCCCTCCACGCGGCTGGACCCTCCGGGTAGTCTGAATCCATGAGCCCCATCACCGAGATCGGCAAACCCGCGCTCATGCGTGAGCACCTCGGGGCCGCGCTGCGTGCCGAGCGGGTGGCGCAGGGAAAGACCCTGCGGGCCATCTCCCACCAGGCCGGTGTCAGCCTGGGGTACCTCTCGGAGGTCGAACGGGGGCAGAAGGAGGCGTCCAGCGAGTTGCTGGCCGCCATCTGCGGCGCCCTGGACGTGCCGATGTCCAGCGTGGTCGGACAGGTCGCCCACCGGATGGCCGCGCACGAGCGTCGCTTCCGCCCGCTGTCGCTGCGGGTCGGCGAGACGACCGCCTCGGCGGCGTGACCCTTCCCTCCCGGGTAGGGTGAGGCGGTGCGCGAAGCGGAGCTGTGGCAGCGACTGAAACTCCACCTGGGTGACGGCTACGCCTTGGTCTGGGCCGAGCAGCAGGCGTTGGCCCGGCTCGGCAGTCGGACCGTCGTCGAGGCGCTCGCCGACGGCGAGTCGGCCAAGGTGGTGTGGCGGGCCGCCTGGGAGGCGCTGGAGTTGCCCGCCGGTGACCGCTGATGCGACACGCCGCGGGAAACCTGATGGATCGAACACGTGTTCGCTAAGATTGCCACAGCAGCCGGGAGCACCCCGGGGGTCATCCACAACCGAAGGACGGGTCTCGAAAAGTGTCGGAGTCGGTCTCTAGGGTGAATGTCGATGGCGCGTAGGACACGAAGGGGCGAGCCGATGGCAGTCAATCACCGCGACGCAACCACCACTCGCGACAACAATCGCGAGGTCAACAATCGCGAGCAGGCGCTCACCGCCGCGCTCGGCCAGATCGAGAAGCAGTACGGCAAGGGATCGGTGATGCGCCTCGGCGATCGCACCCATGCCGCCATCGAGGTGATCCCGACCGGCTCGGTCGCCCTCGACATCGCCCTGGGCGTGGGAGGGCTCCCGCGCGGCCGCATCGTGGAGATCTACGGTCCGGAGTCCAGCGGCAAGACGACCGTCGCACTGCATGCCGTGGCCAATGCCCAGCGGGCGGGCGGCATCTGTGCCTTCATCGACGCCGAGCACGCTCTCGACCCCGAGTACGCCAAGAGACTGGGGGTCGACACCGACGCCCTGCTGGTCAGTCAGCCCGACAACGGGGAGCAGGCGCTCGAGATCGCCGACATGCTCGTCCGCTCCGGGGCCCTGGCCCTCGTCGTCGTCGACTCGGTGGCCGCGCTCACCCCGCGCGCCGAGATCGAGGGTGAGATGGGCGACTCGCATGTCGGTCTGCAGGCCCGGCTGATGAGCCAGGCCCTGCGCAAGATGACCGGCGCGCTGAGCGGGGCGGGCACCACCGCCATCTTCATCAACCAGCTGCGTGAGA
>CAZGWN010000077.1:0-19199 GCA_964528755.1 uncultured Propionibacteriaceae bacterium | reverse complement strand
GGGGCCCCCGGGGGCCCGGCCGGGGCCCCTGGGGGCCAACGGCGGCGGGAGGTCCCCCCCGCGGGGGGCCTCCCGGCCGCGGGTGTTACTGCGCGCCGCGTTTGGGTCCGCAGGCGCCGGTCCGCAGGCGCCGGTCCGCAGGCCCCAGCCCGCAGGCGCCGGTCCGCACGACCCGGCCCGCAGGACCCCACCCGCAGGACCCCGCGCCCCTACTCCGGCCGGAGCACCACCAGCAGGTCCCCGCCCTGGACCTGGCGCGGACCACTGACGACGACCCGGTCCACCACGCCGCCCGTCCCGGCCGTGATCGCGGCCTCCATCTTCATCGCCTCGATCGTGGCGACCGCCTGGCCGGCCTCGACCCGGTCACCGACCGCCACGGACACCGTCGCCACGCCCTGGAACGGAGCGGCGACATGTCCGGGATTGCTCGCGTCGGCCCGCTCGGCGACCGCGACGTCGGTCGTCACCGACCGGTCCCGGACCCGGATCGGGCGGGTCTGCCCGTTGAGGTCGATCATCACCGTACGGAAGCCGCGCCGGTCCGCGTCGCTGATCGCCTCCAGCCCGATCAGCAGGTCGACGCCCTTGCCGAGGTTGACGACGTGCTCCTCCTCGGGGGCCAGGCCGTACAGGTAGTCCAGCGTGTTCATCCGCGACAGGTCCCCGTAGGTCGACCGGGCGTCGGCGAACTCCTTGGTCGGGCCCGGGAACAGCAGCCGGTTGAGGGCCTCCTGGCGGGTCCGTCCGGGCCGGGCCAGCAGCTCCGCGTCCTCCGGCGAGACGCTGCTCTCGGGGGTCCGCACCGTACGCCCCCGCAGGGCCTTGGTGCGGAACGG
Source organism: uncultured Propionibacteriaceae bacterium (assembly GCA_964528755.1). Lineage (GTDB taxonomy): Bacteria > Actinomycetota > Actinomycetes > Propionibacteriales > Propionibacteriaceae > Raineyella. The sequence continues at coordinate 18,360 of CAZGWN010000077.1, read as the reverse complement.
TTCGGGCCAGCCGCCGGGCGGGGTGCCCAGGTCGCCGGACAGGAAGCCGATCACCGAGTCGGGGACGTCGAAGGACGCCGGATCCTCGGCGAATGCCGCCGGGTCGGCTCCGACGGCGACCAGGTGCAGGGCGAGGTCGCCGACCACCTTCGAGGACGGGGTGACCTTGCTCGGCCGGCCGAGGATCCGGTCCGCGGCGGCGTACATGTTCTCGATCTGCTCGAACTTGTCGGCCAGGCCGAGCGCCGCTGCCTGCTGGCGCAGGTTCGACAACTGGCCGCCGGGGATCTCGTGGTCGTAGACCCGCCCGGTCGGCGCGCCGAGCCCCGACTCGAAGGGCCGGTAGATCTTGCGGACCTGTTCCCAGTACGGCTCCAGGTCGGTCACCGCCCGCAGGTCGAGCCGGGTCTCCCGCTCGGTCCCGGCGGTCGCCGCGACCAGGGCCGACGCCGACACCTGGGAGGTCGTGCCCGCCATCGGCGCGGCGGCCACGTCGACCGCATCGACCCCGGCCTGGGCCGCCACGATGAGGGTGGCCAACTGGCCCCCGGCGGTGTCGTGGGTGTGCAGGTGCACCGGCAGGTCGAACCGTTCCCGCAGTGCGGCCACCAACTTGCCCGCGGCGGGCGCCCGCAGCAGCCCGGCCATGTCCTTGATCGCCAGGATGTGCGCCCCGGTCGCCACGATCTGATCGGCCAGGTGCAGGTAGTAGTCGAGGGTGTAGATGGTCTCGCCCGGGTCGAGCATGTTGCCCGAGTAACACATCGCCACCTCGGCCACCGCCGGCGTGTCGCGGACCGCCTTGATCGCCGGGGCCATCTGGTCGACGTCGTTGAGGGCGTCGAAGATCCGGAAGATGTCGACACCGGTGTCGGCCGCCTCGTGGACGAAGGCGTCGGTCACCTCGGTCGGATAGGGCGTGTAGCCGACGGTGTTGCGACCACGCAGCAACATCTGCAGCGGGATCCCCGGCATCGCCTCACGCAGCACGCCCAGCCGCTCCCACGGGTCCTCCCCGAGGAAACGCAACGCCACGTCGTAGGTCGCCCCGCCCCACGCCTCGACCGAGAACAGACCGGGCAGCATCCGCTGGACGTACGGGGCGACGAGCGCCAGGTCGAAGGTCCGCATCCGCGTCGCGAGCAGGGACTGGTGTGCGTCGCGGAAGGTCGTGTCGGTGACCTCGAGCGCGTCCGACGCCCGCAGCGCCGCCGCGAAGCCCTCGGGGCCGAGTTCGGCGAGCTGCTGGCGGAAGCCTGCCGGCGCGGGCGTCCGCAGGTCGATCGTGGGCAGCTTCTCCCGCGGCCGGGTGGTCGTCGGCGCCACGCCGTGCGGCTTGTTGACGGTGACGTCGGCGAGCCAGGTGAGCACCTTGGTGCCACGGTCGGCCGACGGCCGCGCCTTGAGCAGATAGGGCCGCTCGTCGATGAAGGCGGTGGAGATGTTGCCGGCGACGAAGTCGGGATCCTCCAACACGGCCCGCAGGAAGCGGATGTTCGTGGCGACGCCGCGGACCCGGAACTCCATCAGCGCCCGCCGCGCCCGGGCGACCGCCTGCTCGAAGGTCCGGCCCCGGCAGGTCAGCTTGACCAGTAGCGAATCGAAGTGGGGGCTGATCTGGGCGCCGGTCGCGGCGGTCCCGCCGTCCAGGCGTACGCCGGCGCCGGCGGCCGACCGGTACGCGGTGATCGTGCCGGTGTCGGGTCGGAACCCGTTCGACGGGTCCTCGGTGGTGATCCGGCACTGCATCGCCGCGCCGATGATGTGGATGTCGTCCTGGTGCAGCCCGAGGTCGTCCAGGCTCTCCCCCGACGCGACCCGCATCTGCGACTGGACCAGGTCGACCCCGGTGATCTCCTCGGTGACGGTGTGCTCGACCTGGATCCGCGGGTTCATCTCGATGAAATGGTGCTCGCCGGCGTGCGGGCCCTGCGTCTCGACGAGGAACTCGACGGTGCCGGCACAGGTGTAGTCGATCGAGCGGGCGAAGGCCACCGCGTCGCGGGTCAGCGCGGCCCGCAGCTCCTCGCCGATGCCGGGTGCCGGGGCGAGCTCGACGACCTTCTGGTGGCGGCGCTGGATCGAGCAGTCGCGCTCGAACAGGTGGATGGTGTTGCCCTGCTGGTCGGCCAGCACCTGCACCTCGATGTGGCGGGGCCGGCCGACGGCCTGCTCGATGAAGACGGTCGGGTCACCGAAGGCCGACGCCGCCTCCCGCATCGCCGCCTCGATGGAGGCCTGCAGTCGCGCCGGATCGTCGACCCGGCGCATGCCGCGGCCACCGCCACCGGCGACCGCCTTGACGAACACCGGGAACCCGATCCGTTCGGCCTCCGCCGCCAGGAAGGCGGGGTCGGTCGACGGCTCGCTGGAGCGCAGGGTCGGGATGCCGGCCGCCCGGGCCCGCTCGATGGCGTGCTTCTTGTTGCCGGCCATCTCCAGGGTCGTCTTCGACGGGCCGATGAAACTGATCCCGTGCCGGGCACAGGCCTCGGCGAGGTCCGGGTTCTCCGACAGGAAGCCGTAGCCGGGGTAGATGGCGTCCGCCCCGGACTCCTCGGCGGCCCGGATGATCTCGTCGATGTCGAGGTAGGCCCGGACCGGGTGGCCGCGCTCCCCGATCAGATACGACTCGTCGGCCTTGATCCGGTGCACCGCGCCACGGTCCTCGTACGGGAAGACGGCGACGGTTCGTGCGCCCAGCTCGACCGCGGCCCGGAAGGCCCGGACGGCGATCTCACCACGATTGGCGACGAGGATTTTCGAGAACATGCGGACACCTCTCCGATCCAGGACAAACCCGTGAGTCAGGCCACAGGGCAGTCTAGCGGTCCGCCGCGCGCTCCTGGCGCGAGCCGACCCGGGCCGCGACGACCAGTGCCACCAGGCTCAGGATCAGCGGAACGACCGCCAGCGAGCCCACCATCCCCCAGTGGCTGCCGCGCGGGCCGACGACGCCCAGCACCGCCCCGGCCAGCAGCACCAGGTACGCAAGACCGAGCAGGACGGCCCGTGCGGTCAGCCACGGCTCGCGGCGGGGGAACCCACGCAGGAACGGGCCGTACGAGCGCGGGATGGCGGCGAGGGCCGGGCGGGCGCGCAGCCACCAGACGAGCGGGATCGCCAGCACGACCGGCACCCCGGTCAGCCGGGCCGGCCAGGCCAGATCGGTGAGCTGCGCCTGGACGCTGTTGGCCACCACCCAGCCGAACGAGACCGGGACGGCGGCGCGATGGATCAGTTGGGAGACCACCACGTCGATGTTGGTGCGGGCCGCTGCCATGCCCGGATCGAGCCGAAGCGCGTCGACGACCCCGCGCATCCCCTGCCCCACCCGGCCCCGGCGCAACTCGAGCACGGCCAGGTTGTTGCGCGCCATGGCATGGTCGGGTGCCAGCCGCAGGGTCTCCTGGTAGGCCCTGCGGGCCACCTCGTACGTCTTGTCGGTCTGGGCGACCAGGCCCATGGCGAAGTGCGCGCCGGCCTCCTGCGGGCCGAGCCGGACCGCCTCGCGGGCGGCGGCCCGCGCCGTCGGCAGGTCCGCGCGGAGCCGCACCAGTTGGGTCGCCGCGTCGGCGTGGGAACGCCAGTCGTCCGGCGCGCGCCGGACCACCTCCAGGGCGTACGCCCGCGCGCCCTCGTAGTTCCCGAGCCGGTCACAGGCCCAGCCGGCGATCCGCAACGCATAGATCTCGCCGGGGTTGCGGGCCAGCGCCCGGCGGGCGGTGTCCAGAGCCCGCTCCGGCTCGTCCGTACCGTAGAGCGCGCCCGCCATCAGCGCCAGCGCCCGCGGATCGTCCGGGTCCTGCGCAAGCGCCCGGGACAGCAGGCGCACCGCGTCGTCGTACCGACCCGCCCCCAGCAGCAGCCGGCCCCGTTCGCTCAGCTCGTCGACGGCGGTGCTCACAGCATCTTCCTGGCCCGCATCCAGTCGCGCAGCTCGTCGTACTCCCCGTTGTTGGCGAAGGTGACGACATTGCGCGCGGTGTCGAACCAGCCGTCCGCCGACGGCCGGGCATGCCCGAGCGCGGCCTTCAGATCGGCCATGGTGATCATCCGGGCCGTCCCGGTGCGGACCGAGTCGGCCAGCGCCAGCTCGACCGCCTCCTCGCAGACCCGGGCGATGTCGGCGCCGGTCATCCCGTCGGTGTGGCGGGCCAGCCAGTCCGGGTCGATCCCCTCGATCGGGCGGTCGGCGAGGTGATGGCGGAAGATCGCCGCGCGGGCGGTGCGGTCGGGCGGCAGCACCAGCACGGTCCGGTCGAACCGGCCGGGTCGGCGCAGCGCCGGGTCGATGTCCCAGGGCTGGTTGGTCGCGGCCAGCACGAACAGCCCCTCGTTGTCGGTCTGCACGCCGTCGAGTTCACCGAGCAGCGTGTTGATCGTGTTGCGCAGCGCGGGGCTGGCCGACGCACTGGATCGGCGTTGGCCGATCGCGTCGAGTTCGTCGAAGAACAGCACCACCGGCGCGTGCCGGCGGGCCTGCCGGAACACCGCCTGCATGTTGCGTTCGCTTCGGCCGGTCCACATGTCCAGCACGTCGGCCGAGGTGACGGACATGAAGGCCGCACCCATCTCCCCGGCGACGGCCCGGGCCAGGTACGTCTTGCCGCAGCCCGGCGGGCCGTACATCAACAGCCCGCCGCGCAGGCTCTTGCCGTACAGCCGGCGCAGGTCCGGGTTGCGCAGCGGGCCGAGGAAGGAGATGTCCAGGGCCCGCTTCACGTCCTCCATGCCGGCGACGTCGGCCAGCCGCACCGCCGACGACTCGACGTCCCAGGCGTCCATCGGCACCCGGTCGTCCTCGGTCGGCTCGGCCTCCTCGTCCCGGACGAACTTCGGCGCCGGAGCTTCGGGGAACTGTTGCTCGGCGCTGCGCCAGTCGAAGCCGACCGGGTCCCCCGCTTCCTCCGCTTCCACGCGCGGAGCCGGTGCGGGGTCCCCGGGTCCCGGCCCGGCCAGGGCACCCGTCGCGCGCTGCAGCAACACCAGCGCCTCGGCGTCGGCCGGGTCGACCGACAGGGCGCGGGCGGCGTGGGTCAACGCCTCCGCCGGACGGCCGGCAGCGAGCAGGAGGGAGGCAAGATGTCGCCGCAGCGGCATGTCGTCGGGCTGTGCGTCGACGGCGCGGACGAGGCTCTCGATCAACGGGTCGGTCACGGGGCCACTGTAGTGGTGCGCGGCCTCAACTCAGCAGGCCGTTGATCGCGCCCTGGGCGAAGTACACCACGAACATCGCCGCCACGACCCACATCAGCGGGTGGACCTTGCGGGCCTTGCCGATGGCGATCTGCATGACCACGTACATCACAAACCCGGCCCCGATGCCCACGGTGATGGAGTAGGCGAAGGGCATCAACGCGATGGTGAGGAAGGCCGGCAGCGCCTGGTCGACGCGGCTCCAGTCGACCTGGGTGACCGATCCCATCATCAGGACACCGACGATGACCAGGACGGGGCTGACCGCCTCGGCGGGCACGGCGTTGACGAGCGGGGCGAGGAAGACCGCCAGCAGGAAGGCCACCCCGGTGACCACCGACGCCAGGCCCGTCCGGGCCCCCTCGGCGACGCCCGACACCGACTCGACGTAGGAGGTGTTGGACGAGGTCGATCCGGCGCCACCGGCGATGGCGGCCAGCGAGTCCACCAGGAGGATCTCCCGCAGGTGCGGCGGGTTGCCCTCCTCGTCGAGCAGGTCGCCCTCCTGGCCGACGGCCACGACCGTGCCCATGGTGTCGAAGAAGTCGGCCAGCAGCAGCGAGAAGATGAGCATGATCAGACCGATCGCGCCGGCGACCCCGACCCCGCCGAAGGCGCCGAAGGGGTCGGTCCGGCCGAGCAGGGACAGGTTCGGCACGTCGACCAGCCGGTTGGTGGAGGGCACATTGCCCACCCACCCGGTCGGGTTCTCGTCGGTCCCCGCGCCGAGGTGACCGACGGCCTCGACGATGACCGCCAGCACGGTCGAGGCGATCACCGAGATGAGCAGCGCGCCACGGACCTTGCGCAGGTAGAGCACCCCGCCGAGGATGAAGCCGATCACGAAGATCGCCACCGGCCAGCCGACCAGGCTGCCGCTGACGCCGAGCTGGACCGGGGTGCCCTGGGCGGGCCGGACGATGCCGCCGTCCACCAGGCCGACGAAGGTGATGAACAGGCCGATGCCGACGCTGATGGCGGCGCGCAGGTGCCGGGGCACCGCCCGGAACACCGCGGCCCGGAACCCGGTCAGCACGAGGATGAGCACCACGATGCCCTCGAGCAGGATCATCCCCATCGCCTGTGGCCAGGTCATCGTCGGGGCGATCACGTACGCCACCAGCGCGTTCAGACCGAGGCCGGCGGCCAGCGCCAGCGGGTAGCGGGCCCAGGCACCCATCAGGAACGTCATCACCCCGGCGATCAGGGCGGTCGCCGCGGCGACCATGGCGATGGACGCGTTGAGGTTCGCCTCGATCGGGGCGCCGGCCGCGTCCAGGTACGGCTGCCCGCTGATGAGGTTGCCGTTCTTGTCGGGGCTGGTGCCGATGATCAGCGGGTTGAGCGCGATGATGTAGGCCATCGCGAAGAAGGTGACGAGTCCACCGCGGATCTCGCGGCCGACGGTCGAACCCCGCCGGGAGATCTCGAACCAACGATCCAGGAATCCGCGGTCGGTGCCGGGGCTGTCCGCCGTGGCGGCTGCACGAGTGTCCATGGCGGACAGCCTAGGGTCCGCGCATGTCGCCGACGTTGCACGCCGAAGGCGCCGGACGATCAGTCGAAGAGCGAGCCCTCGGCCAGCGTGATGGTGTCCCACACCGGCGCCGGCAGGTCGCCGGCACCGTCGTCGGGCACGACATCGGAATGCGCGCCGCAGCCGTGGTCGACCGCGACGACCCGACCGTCGGACGGTGACATCTCGTTCGCGCACACCCCGAAGATCTCGCCGAGGCTGCCCTGGAGCCGGACGAAGTACCCGCACGCCACACACGGCCCGGGCGCCTGGCGGCTCATCGGGTTGTCCGGTCCGCCGTCGCCGGACAGCCAGCGGACAGCGGCCTCCGAGCGCCCGTACGGGGAGAGCACCCGCTCGCGGCCCAACCCGAGTTCGGCGACCACGGCCCGGATCTGCGAGGCCTCCGCCGGGTCGGTGCCGGCGGCCCGTTCCCCGCCGGTGTAGCCGGGCTCGAGGCGGGGGTCTTCCGGCGCGGTCGGCATGAGCTTGCCCGCGGTGACGTCCTCGGGGCGGATCCGTTCGGCCCACGGCACCCAGCGCGGCGCCAGCAGGGCGTCCTCGCCGGGCAGCAGTGCGACCTCGTCGACGGTGACGACCTTGGCCCGGGAGGCCCGGACGACCGTCACATTCCATCGCCATCCGCGGTAGCCGGGGTGGGTGCAGGCGAACAGGTGGGTGGCCACCCGGTCGGCCTCGGGGACCACGCCCAGGTGCTCACCGACGGCGTGCGTGCCGGAACTGGCCAGCGCCGCCTCCCGGGCCGGCTCGACGGCCTCCGCGCAGGCCGGGTCGAGCTTGACCCGGGACGGGCGACGGGCGGGGTCGGAGGAACCGGAGACAGCCATGTGCGTCATCATCTCACGCCTCCTGCCCGGCCCACCCTCACAGCTCGAGTTCGTCGGCGATGCCGCGCAGCAGATGCGCCGTACGCTCGGCCGACTTGGCATCCGGGTAGCGCCCACGCCGATAGCTGGCGGCCAGATGGTCGAGCATCCGGATCAGGTCCTCGGTGATCACCGCCATGTCCTCGGGCTTCTTGCGCGCCGCCTTGGCCACCGAGACGGGCTTGTCGACCAGTTGCAGGCTGAGCGCCTGCTCGCCGCGTCGCCCCTCGATGACTCCGAACTCGACGCGTTGTCCGGGCCTCAGCGAAGTGACTCCGGCGGGCAGGGCCGACGAGCGTACGTAGACGTCCCCGCCGCCATCCTTGGTCAGGAACCCGAAGCCCTTGTCGGCGTCGTAGAACCGTACCTTCCCTGTGGGCACAACAACCTCACTTGACTCGTCGGGTGCGTGGTCGATGGCGGCCCGTCCGCGTACGTTGTCCGGCGCGCGGGAAGTCCGGCCGCCCGGAAACGATCCGTGGGCGGGATCCGGAAACCCCAGCATACCTGCCGAGCCGCGCGGCGCCAGCGATTCGGGGTCCCGGCCGACCCCGGGCACCGCAGGCCCCCGGCTAAGATGGCCGGCATGGCGACATGGCAGGACGGTCCGGAGTATGCGCCCGTGGTGCCGCCCTCCGAGTTTCTGCCGCCCGACGGCATCGACCGGGTCGAGGGCACGGCCACGGTCGTGCTCGACCCCCCGACGCAGCCCCCGGGCGGACGGCCCCAGTTCTCCCCGCCCGCCGAGGTGGTCGCCCCGCTGGGCGATCTCGTCCCCGAGGCCGGTCCGACCCGCGACCCGCGGGCCCCGTTCTCCGTACGGGGCGGGGGGTCCGGACTGCCCGGGGCCCCGAGCCTCGCGGGCGGATCCGCCTGGCGCGCCACCCACGGCCGGAACCTTCCCGACGCCCCCGCCCCGCCGTCGGCACCGGCACCGGCACCGGAGCCGGCGCCGCCCTACCCGGGCCCGGCCCAGCTCCCCCCGATCGTTCCCCACCCCGATCTGGATGCGCGCGAACAGGCGACCCTGTGGCTGTTGCTGCCGCCGGCACTGTTCGTGCTGGGCGCGTTCACCGGCCCGTGGGTGGTCGCCTTCGTCCTCGCCGGCGCCGCCGTGGTGGCCACCCGGCCGACCGTGCTGCCCGCCGCGGCGACCCTGTCGCGCACGGTGGCCGGCCTGCTGCTGGGCCTGTTCGTGCTCACCCTCCTGGTCGGGCAGAGCTGGGATCTGCTCGCCGGTCTGGGCCGAGTGGTCGGCATGGTGTACGGCGTGGTGTGTGCCACCTGGTTCGTCCGGGAACGCTCCGCGGTGGAGGCCGAACGCCGGCGCCGGGACACACCGCCCACCACCTGGGCGCCGCCGGACGTGACACAGCGGCAGAACTGGCCGCCGCCGTCCGATTTCCACCGCGACCCGCAGGATCGCCCATGACCCGTCCTCCCGCGCCGCGGAGCCTCGCCGAGGTCCTGCGGACCTGGGACGAGCAGGCCTTCACGACCCTGCTGAAGACCCGGCCCGATCTGTGCACCCCTCCCCCGCAGTCCTTCGCCGATCTGCTGTCGCGAGTGACCACCGCCGGCTCGGTCCAGCACGCTCTGCACCGCCTCAATGCCTGGCAGCGGGTGATCGCCGAGGCCCTCGCGGCCCTGCCCGATGCAGTGAGCGCCGCCCGGGTCCAGGAGGTGCTCGGCTCGGCCGACGAACTCGCCGTCCGCCGGGGGCTGGCCGACCTGCGCGCCCGGGCCCTGCTGTGGGGTCCGGACGGTGAGCTGCACCTGGTCGTGCCGCTCCGGGCGGCGTTCGGGCCGTGGCCGGCCGGGTTGGCCGACCCCTCCCCTCACCCGATCAGCCCGGACCAGATCGAGCATGCCCTCGCCGAGGCCGGCGACGTGGTCCGGCCCCTGCTCAACGAACTCGTCTGGGGCCCGCCGACCGGCCGGCTCCGCAACGCCGACCGTACGGTGAGCGTGGACACCGCCACCACGCCGGTGGAGGTGGCGCTGGCCCACGGGCTGCTCCACCCGCTGGACCGGGACACCGTGGTGATGCCGCGTGAGGTCGCCCGCCACCTGCGCGGCGGTCGGCTCGTGCGTGAGCTGCCCTCCCCGACACCGCCGCCGCTCGGGTCGGGCCACCGCCGCCGTCCCGAGCTGATCAACCGGGCCGGGGTGGGCGCTGCGATCACCCTGCTGCGTGACCTGGAGCAGTACGCGTCGTCCTTGCCCGACCTCGACGTCCACCTGCTGCGCGACGGCAGCCTGTCCGCCAAGGATCTGTCCGCGGTGGTGTCGCTGCTGCGCCTCCCGTCGACGCGGCCGGTCGAGTCGCACACGTACGCCGTGTTCGTGGTGGAGCTCGCCTGGGCCGCCGGCCTGGTCAACCAGGTCAACGGCGAGACGCTCCTGGCAACCTCCGCCCTCGACCAGTGGCTGGACCGCTCGGCCGTCGACCGGTGGGACGACCTGGTGCGGGTCTGGCTGGCGACCCCCCGCTGGTACGCGTGGGCGGCCCGGCCCAAGGCACACGCGCTGGGCGGCGAGGCCGACTGGCGGGCCGCGGTGGAGCTGCGCCGCGGGCTGGCCGCACTGGCCGACGAGGTGTCGCCGGGCGAGGGACTCGATCCGGCCCGGCTGGCCGACGCGTATGCCTGGCATCGACCGGCGCTGGCCCACCAGGTTGACCTGGCCGAGTTGAGCGCGCAGTGGTGGGCCGAGGCCGGCTGGCTCGGGCTGCAGGCGCTGGACGCGGTGACCGAGCTGATGGCGGTCGCCGCCGGGGAGGAGACCGGTCCGTCACCGGAGCTGGCCGCCCAGTTCCCCGAACCCGTCGAGGAACTCATCCTCCAGTCCGACCTCACCGCTGTGGCGCCGGGGCCGCTGCACCACGAGGTCGGGCGGGTGATCCGCCTGTTCGCGACCCAGGAGTCCCGTGGTGCGGGCGGGGTGTTCCGCTTCTCGGCGACCACCCTGCGGCGGGCCTTCGACGCCGGCTGGACCGCCGACCGGGTGCTGGGCTGGCTCGCCGAGCACTCCTCCACCGGGGTGCCGCAACCGCTGGAGTACCTCGTCAGCGACGTCGCGCGGCGGCACGGCCGGGTCCGGGTCGGCACGGTCGGGGCCTGGGTGCAGACCGATGACGAGGCGATCATCGCGCAGGTGCTGTCCCGCCCCGAGGCCGCCGCCCTGGGCATGCGTCGGCTCGCCCCCGGGGTGATCGTGGCCGACGCCGACGCCGAGGAGGTCGTCGCACTGCTGCATGACCTGGGTCTGTCCCCCGCCGCGGAGGACTCCCAGGGCCACCTGCTCACCTCCCGGCCGAGGGTCCGTGCCCGGCCCCGCCAGGCCCCGCCGCGGCCGGAGTTGCCCGGGCCGGAGCAGGTCAGCGAGTTGGCCGAGCGGATCGTCGCCAGCCTCGGCTGAGGTTGCCGCACTCTTGCCCGACGGTGCCAGAATGGGGCCCATGTCCCACGTACCTCCGTTCCCGAATCCGCGCGGAACCTGCAGGCACCTCCGGCGCGGGGCCGTCCGATGACGGCTCCCGGCCCGCTGGTGGTGCAGTCGGACCGTACGCTGCTGCTGGAGGTCGACCACCCGCTCGCCGACGAGTGCCGGCTGGCCATCGCACCGTTCGCCGAGTTGGAGCGTGCCCCCGAGCACATCCACACCTACCGCCTCACCCCGCTCGGGTTGTGGAACGCCCGGGCGGCCGGGCACGACGCCGAACAGGTGGTCGACGTCCTGCTGACGTACTCCCGCTATCCGGTGCCCTCGGCCCTGCTCGTGGACGTCGCCGAGACGATGGAGCGGTACGGCCGGCTGCGGATCGAGAAGCACCCCGGCCACGGGCTGGTCCTGGCGAGTTCCGATCCCGCGGTGATGGCCGAGGTGGTCAGTTCCCAGCAGGTCGCCGGGATGCTCGGCGAGGTGATCGACCCCGAGACGGTCGCCGTCCACCCGTCCGAACGGGGCCACCTCAAGCAGGTTCTGCTCAAGCTCGGCTGGCCCGCCGAGGACCTGGCCGGTTACGTCGACGGCGAACGCCACCCCATCTCCCTGGTCGAGGAGGGCTGGTCGCTGCGGACCTATCAGCAGCAGGCCGTCGACTCGTTCTGGGGCGGCGGGTCCGGCGTCGTCGTGTTGCCCTGCGGCGCCGGCAAGACGGTGGTCGGCGCCGCCGCGATGGCCCGTGCCCAGGCCACCACCCTGATCCTCGTCACCAATACCGTCTCGGCGCGCCAGTGGCGCGACGAACTGCTGCGGCGTACGGATCTGAAGCCCGAGGAGATCGGCGAGTATTCCGGCGCGGTCAAGCAGATCCGCCCGGTGACCATCGCCACCTACCAGGTGATCACCACCAAGCGCCACGGTGTGCACCCGCATCTGGAGCTGTTCAGCGCCCGGGACTGGGGGCTGGTGGTCTACGACGAGGTGCACCTGCTGCCTGCGCCGGTGTTCCGGATGACCGCCGATCTGCAGGCGCGGCGCCGGATCGGCCTGACCGCCACCCTGGTGCGCGAGGACGGTCACGAGGGCGATGTCTTCTCCCTGATCGGCCCGAAGCGGTTCGATGCGCCGTGGAAGGACCTGGAGAACCAGGGCTGGATCGCGCCGGCCGAGTGCATCGAGGTGCGGGTGACGCTGAGTGAGGACGAGCGGCTGGCGTACGCGTTGGCGGATCCGGAGGTCAAGTACCGGCTGGCGGCGTCCTCGGAGACCAAGCGGGAGGCGATCGTCGACCTGGTCCGCCGCAACGCCGGCACCCCGACCCTGGTGATCGGGCAGTACGTCGACCAGCTCGACGAGCTCGCCGAGCGCCTGGATGCGCCACTGATCAAGGGCTCGACCCCGAACCGGCGCCGGGAGGAGCTGTTCGACGCCTTCCGGTCCGGGCAGATCGACCTGCTGGTGGTGTCGAAGGTCGCCAACTTCTCCGTCGACCTGCCGACCGCCGAGGTGGCCATCCAGGTCTCCGGCGCCTTCGGATCCCGGCAGGAGGAGGCCCAACGGCTCGGCCGGCTGCTGCGCCCGTCGGGGGACAAGGTCGCCCGGTTCTATGCGGTGGTCGCCCGCGACACCGTCGACGCGGACTTCGCCCAGCACCGGCAGCGGTTCCTCGCCGAGCAGGGGTACAGCTACCGTATCGTCGACTCCGACGACCTGGACCGGCTCGAGGACCGGCGCTGACCCCTACCGACGACCCAGACCCTCGACCCGGTACTGCATCACCCGGTAGACGCTGTTGTCGTCGGTCTTCCACTGGCTGACCGCCAGGTGCAGGTCGTCGAGGGTCGAGCCGGGGATGACGTAGCTGCCGTACAACTGGGCCACGTGGGTGGTGTCCTGCGTCTCCCAGCCCGTCCCGTGGATCAGGGTCACCCGCTCGGTCCGCCGGAGGTCCTGGGAGGGGTGGCCGAGCACCATCGCGTCGATCCGGTAGGCCGTCGGGTCGAACCAGGTGAACACCCACCGGTCCCCCAGTCGGCGCAGCGACATCTCTCCGACCACGCCGTCGAGGACCGGGTCCGGCCCGGCTCCCCAACGCCACGCGTCCCCCGCCCGGCCCCACGGCTGCCACGCCTGCGGGTCGGTGAGCTCGGCGGGCCGGACCCGGTGCAGGATCATCGGTCCCCGGCGCAGGAACGCGGTGGTGTAGACGTAGACCCAGCCGTCGTCGCCGAGGTCCCAGGTGGCCAGGTTCCACCGCCGGTCGTACGCGTCGCCAGGGAACCGGGCGCCGGTGTCGTGCCAGTTCGCCCCGTTGTCGGTGGAGGCCCAGATGCCGCTGGCGGTCGCGTGGCCGAATCCCCGGTTGACGACGGCGTGGAGATAGATCGTGTCGCCGATGGTGATGACGTCCGACGGGATGATCGTGGAGATCCGCAGGCCGTGCCGGTAGGAGAGGAGTTGGGCGGCCGGGGTGCCGCCGACCGCCGCCGAGAAGGTCACCCCGGCGGCGAGGTCGGTGGTGTCGGACCACAGTGCGGTCGGGGAGCGCCAGTTCTCCCCCCAGACCGGGCCGAAGGTGTCACCGAAGACGTACAGGGTGCGGCCGTCGGGGCAGCGGGTCGCACAGCCGAGGTCGGCCCAGTCCAGGCCGAACCGGCCGGTGAGGTCGGGGCCGGTCAGGTCCTTGACCTTGGTGACGGTGAGGCCGCTCATGTCCCACCCGTACGGGCTACCGTCGGACCGGACGACCGGCGTCCGCCACCGGCACGGTCGACTCGTCGACCACCAGGCCGTACTCGTGCGGCCAGGCGTCGGGCCGGTCGGCCAGGGCCACCAGGTGCAGCAGGTCGGAGGGCCAGATCCACTGGTCGGTGCCGGCGAGTTCGGCCAGGGGCCACCACCGCACGCCCTTGAAGGTGAGCTGTTCGTCCTCGGTGTAGCCCGCGGTGGAGGTCGCGAACCGGGCCGCGCTCAGCACGAAGAACCACTCCTCCTGCTCGAGCACCTGATCGGAATAGCCGTGCCGGACGATCCGGTGGGCGACCGGGCCGCGCAGGGCGTCCTCGTGGGTGACCAGTCCGGTCTCCTCGTGGATCTCGCGGACCGCGGCCTGCGCGGGGGTTTCCTCGCCGTCGATGCCGCCACCGGGGGTGACCCACCACCGCACGTCGGACAGGCCCGGGTCGGAATCGGCCAGCAGCAGGACCTCCCGCTGCGCGCCGTCCCCCGCACCCGGGGTCACGATGACCACCCGGGCGGCCCGACGGGACCGCCACGGCCGCTCCTCGGGCGCGACAGCGAATCCGGGACGTTCGTGGAAGTGCGGTGTGCTCACTTGCCCTACCCTAATCGCCGTCGGCGCACGCCCTCGACCAGCGCCTCCCGGGCGCGGGCGGCGGGCAGACTGACCTCCTCGAGGAAGTCGGCGCCCTCGTCGTCGCCCGCCGTGCGCAGGCGCGTGACCAGCGCCTCCAGATCGGCGGAGGTGCGGTTCTGCGCCATCTTCGCCTTGCCCTCCCACCCCGAGATGACCACCTCGATGCCGACCACCGCGGGCAACAGCCGCTCCAGGTAGTCCGCCGGAGGGTTGCCGACCCGCCAGGCGCCGTCGGGTTCGTGGGCCTCGCTGAGCCGGGTGACCGCCTGGCGGCACCAGTCGGTGTCGTCGTGCAGCACCACCTCGCCGCGGACGTGCGCCGTCACATAGTTCCAGGTGGGCACGCCGCCGCCGTTCGCCACGGTGGAGGGCAGTCCGGCCGGGCTCGCGTAGTGGTCGGTCCCGTGCACGATGACCAGGCCCTCCCCGTGGATCGGTCCGTGCGCCTGCGGGTTGGTCCGCTGCAGGTGGCCGATCAGCCGGCCGTACGGTCCGGGCGCGGCGTCGTACACCAGCGGCAGGAAGCTGGCCTGCAGACCGGAGTCGTGGACGGTGATGACGTCGGCGGTCGGATGATCCAGGAGGGCCCGGACGCGGTCATCGGTCATCGCGAAGTGCTGCGGGACATACATGGGCCGCATTGTCTCATCCGGCCCGGATCACCGATCCAGCAGGGACCGCCAGCCGCGCACGAGGTCGGCGTCCACCCAGGCCCGCCACGATCCCAGCGGACGGACCTGCCCATCCACGTGGAAGGACCGTACGCCGGCGCGTCGCAGCCACGGCACGTCCTCGGGCCGCAGCCCTCCTCCGGCCATGATCGCGTCCCGCGCCCACGGGTCGTCCCGGGCGCGGTCGATCAGCCCGTCCACCCCGTGCTCGACGTCGCGGGCGGAGCCGGCGGTGAGCACCCGGTCCAGTCCCGGCAGCCCGGGCAGCACCCGCCACGCCCGGTCGAAGTCGAGGCAGAAGTCGATCGCCCGGTCGAAGGTCCAGGGCCAGTCGCCGTCGCCGGCGATCGCCGCGCAGACCTCCGTGTCGATCGAGGAGTCGGCGTCGAGGAAGCCCATCACGAGCCCCTCCGCCCCCGCATCGACGTAGGCCCGGGCGAGGCCGCGCAGCCGGGTGACCTCACCCCCGTCGGTGCTCCATCCCTCCCGCAGCCGCAGGCTCACCCGGACCGGCAGGGCGGTCGCCGCACAGGTCTCGGCCACCACGTCGATCGGCGGGCTGAACTCGCCGCCACCAGGGGTGGCCACCAGGTGGATCCGGTCGGCACCACCGTCGGCGGCCCGCCGGGCGTCATCGGGATGCCCGCACAGCACCTCCAGTTCGGCGTCCATCCGGACTCACGGCCGGGTTCCGGCGGGCTCGTCGGCGGGAGTGTCGGCCGGGCGCATCGCGGCGGACTCGTCGGCCGGGGTCCGGCTCGACCGGTGGAGTTCGGCGGCCCGGTCCTCCACCGCGTGGAGGACCCGCGAGACGTTGCGCCAGCCGACCCGGGTCAGGTCGTCGGCGCTCCAGCCGTGCTCGGCCAGGGCGGCGAACAGCCGCGGATAGCTCGCCACATCCTCCAGGCCCTCGGGCAGCCAGGTCGTGCCGTCGAAGTCGCCGCCGATGCCGATGTGGTCCACCCCGACGACCTCGCGCAGGTGATCGAAGTGCGCCACCACGTCGGCCAGCCCGGACGGCGGCCTCGCGATGGGGTAGGTCTCCCGGAAGGCGTCCATCTGCGAGATGTCCCGCGTGTCGACGCCCTGGTGGGCCGCCTCCGCGTCGGCACGCTGGCTCCACTCGAAGGCCGCGGGCGTGACGAACGGCGCGACGAAGGTGGTCATGCAGACCCCGCCGTGGGCGGCCATCTCGGCCAGCACGTCGTCGGGGACGTTGCGCGGGTGCCCGCATACGGCGCGGGCCGAGGAGTGGGAGAAGATCACCGGCGCGGTGGAGACCGCCAGCGCGTCCCACATGGTGTCCGGCGAGGTGTGCGACAGGTCGACGACCATCCCGATCCGGTTCATCTCCCGGATCACCTCGGTGCCGAAGGCGGTCAGGCCGTGATGGGCCGGCTCGTCGGTGGCCGAATCGGCCCAGTCGTTGTTCTCGTTGTGGGTCAGCGTGAGATAGCGGACGCCGAGCCGGTGCAACGTACGCAGCACGCCCAGGGAGTTCGCGATGGAATGACCGCCCTCGGCCCCCATCAGCGACCCGATCGGCGCATCGTCGCCCGCGTTCGCCGACCGGTCGAACTCGTCGGCCGTGGTGACCCGGACGAAGGCCTCCGGGTAGCGCTCGATCATCGAGTTGACCACGTCGATCTGTTCCAGGGTCGCGGCCACCGCCTGGTCCCCGGACAGTGACCCGGGCACGTACACCGACCAGAACTGGTTGCGTACGCCGCCGGCCCGCAGCCGGGGCACGTCGGTGTGGAACTCCGGCCGCGCCCGGTCCAGTTCCAGCACCCGCAGGTCGTAGCCGTGCCCGCGCAGCGCCCACGGCAGGTCGTTGTGCCCGTCCACCACAGGAATCCGGTCCATACAGCCATTGTGGCCCACCGGCCCCGGTCGGGCCCGCTACTCGAAGTTGACCGGCGTCTCCACCATGACATTGGTGGCCTTCACCACCGCGACCGCCAGGGAGCCCGCCTCCAGGCCGAGCTCCCGGACCGCCTCGCTGCTCAGCAGCGAGACCACCCGGTAGGGGCCGCACTGGATCTCCACCTGGGACATCACCGGGTCCGAGATCACCGAGGTGACCAGCCCGACGAACCGGTTGCGCGCGGAGCGCCCGATCGGCGACGGGTCCTGGACGGGCGCGGCGCGGGACTTGATGAACTCGGCCAGCACCTTCCCGTCGATGACCTTGCGCCCGTGCGCATCGGATCGTGCCGCCAGCACCCCGCCGTCCAGCCATCGCCGTACCGTGTCGTCGCTCACACCCAGGAACTGGGCGGCATCTCGGATCCGTATCTGCGTCATGCCACAAGTAAAAGTCACGGATTCGCGCCCGGGAAGCCCCCCACACGCACGCGTAATGCAATCTCAACAAATAGCGTGAGCAGTCTCACACTTGGCGTAGTATGACGATCTGTAGTACTCTCCTCGCAAGGTTTTGCCATGCCTGTGGGCAGACACGCCCAATTCCTCCGGTAGATCATTTCGTGATCACCGTCGAGCGAAAATACCATCGGGCTCTGACAAGCACAGACACCGTCCAATAGAGTTCGGGACGGCGTTCCGTGCACGTCCGAATCTACCTGAGGCAAGCCTTACCTGAATGCCTTGCCAGAGAATTCCGTCAACATAATGAAAAGGCGTCTTTTCATGGTTGTAACAGAGCGTTGGAAGACTCTTTCCAACACCACGGCAAAGGGGCCCGGCGGGGATCAGGCAAGACAGGTCACCCGCATCGGACGCTCCGGTGCCACCTCGCCGGGATCTCCGGGTCGTCCGAACCAGCGCTCCACAATCCCCTGAGAGGTCTGTTCCCATGCGCAAGGTCGCTATCTACGGCAAGGGCGGGATCGGCAAGTCGACCACCACCCAGAACACGGTCGCCGGACTCACCGAGATGGGCCGCAAGGTCATGGTGGTCGGCTGCGACCCCAAGGCGGACTCCACCCGCCTCCTGCTGGGCGGGCTCGCCCAGCGCAGTGTCCTCGACACCCTCCGCACCGAGGGCGAGGACGTCGAACTGGAGGACGTCCGCTCCGCCGGCTTCTGCTCCTCGCTGTGCGTGGAGTCCGGCGGGCCCGAGCCGGGCGTCGGTTGCGCCGGCCGCGGCATCATCACCTCCATCAACCTCCTCGAGCGCCTCGGTGCCTACGACGAGGATCTCGACTACGTCTTCTACGACGTCCTCGGCGACGTGGTCTGCGGCGGGTTCGCCATGCCGATTCGCGAGGGCAAGGCCGAGGAGATCTACATCGTCGCCTC
>CAZGWN010000076.1:0-19347 GCA_964528755.1 uncultured Propionibacteriaceae bacterium | reverse complement strand
AACGAAGCGCAGGTTGCCTATATTGCGGATTTGATGGGCGGCAAGGGCACCGTGCTGTTGCTGGAACATCCGCCGGTCTACACCGCCGGGCGCCGGACCGATCCGGCGGACCGCCCCGTCGACGGCACCCCGGTGATCGACGTCGACCGCGGCGGTGACATCACCTACCACGGGCCCGGCCAGCTGGTCGGTTACCCGATCGTGCGCCTGCCGGCCAACGGAATCGGCGTGGTCGACTTCGTCCGCCGGCTGGAGGAGGCCCTGATCCGGACCCTCGCCGAGCTGGGCATCACCGCCGGCCGGGTCCCCCACCGCACCGGCGTGTGGCTCCGCGCCGACCCGAGGGACCCGATCCGAGGCCGCGCTCCGAGGCCCGAACGCAAGATCGCCGCGATCGGCATCCGCGTCTCGCACAAGACGACGATGCACGGCTTCGCCCTCAACGCCGATCCGGACATGGGCTGGTTCGACCGGATCGTGCCGTGCGGGATCCGCGACGCCGGGGTCACCTCCATCGCCCTGGAGCTCGGGTCGACCCCGAGCCTGGCCGAACTCGCCGGGCGGGTGCAGCCACACCTGGACGAGATGCTGCGCTACGAGCCGTACGAACCGGCCCCCGACGTCGGCACCGAGCATGCCTGGAACCCGCAGACCTCCCACGGACGCCATCCGGCGGGAGTGACCTACGGGTTGACCGTCTGAGACCGACCCCGCGCCGCCTGCCCCGGGTAGACTCGGCTGGGTGACGATCGCACCAGAGGGACGCCGCATGCTCCGACTCGAGGTCCGCAACGCGCAGACCCCGATCGAGTCGAAACCGGAGTGGATCCGCACCCGTGCACGCTTCGGTCCCAACTACCGCGACCTGAAGAACCTCGTCTCCCGGGAAAAGCTCCACACGGTCTGCCAGGAGGCCGGCTGCCCCAACCTCTTCGAGTGCTGGGAGGACCGCGAGGCGACCTTCCTCATCGGCGGCGAGCAGTGCACCCGCCGCTGCGACTTCTGCCAGATCGCCACCGGCAGGCCGACCGAGCTCGACCGCGGGGAACCGCTCCGGGTCGCCGAGTCGGTCCGCACGATGGGCCTGCGCTACGCCACGGTGACCGGCGTCTGCCGCGACGACCTGCCCGACGAGGGTGCCTGGCTGTACGCCGAGACGATCCGGAAGATCCACCAGCTCAACCCAGGGGTCGGCGTGGAGATGCTCGCCCCCGACTTCACCGGCCACGGTGAACTGCTCGACCGGGTCTTCGACGCCCGGCCCGAGGTGTTCGCGCACAATGTCGAGACGGTCCCCCGGCTGTTCAAGCGGATCCGGCCCGGTTTCCGTTACGACCGCTCGCTGGCCGTGCTCACCCGCTCCCGCGCGGCCGGCCTGGTGACCAAGTCCAATCTCATCCTCGGCATGGGCGAGACCCACGAGGAGGTCACCGCGGCGCTGCGCGACCTCCACGACGCCGGCGCGGAGCTCATCACCATCACCCAGTACCTGCGCCCGTCGGCGCTGCACCACCCGATCGACCGGTGGGTGACGCCGGCCGAGTTCGACGACTTCGCCGAGGAGGCCCGCGCGATCGGGTTCGCCGGTGTGATGAGCGGGCCGATGGTCCGTTCGTCCTACCGCGCCGGCAGGCTGTATCGTCAGGCAGTCGAGGCCCGCGAGGCCGACGGCCAGGCCGTGTGGAAGGTGCACGGCATCAACCCGACCCAGACGACAGCAGGTGAGTGACTGATGGCCAGGAGCGAGGCGGCCAAGGAACTGGCCGCCCGGCAGAAGGAGGCCCGCCGGGCGGAGAAGGAACGCAAGCGCAACAGCAGCGATCCGCGCGACTGGGGCTGGTTCAAGCAGATCCGCTACGCCTACAAGGCGACCGCCGAGTTCGACAAGCAACTGCCGTGGTGGCTGGCCGGGTCCTTCGCGCTGCCGGTGATCGTGGCGATCGTCGTGGCGGGGATCGTCGGTGGCGGCTGGTTCCTGTGGATTCTGACCGGCGTGATGGGAGGTCTCGTCCTGGCGCTGTTCATGCTCACCCGCCGGATGAAGGCGGCCACCCTGGAACGGGCCCGCGGGCAGGTCGGGTCGGCCGCCGCCGCCCTGTCGATGCTGCCCGAGAAGAAGTGGCACCACGACCTGGCGATCTCCGTCACCCGCCAGCAGGACCTGGTCCATCGGGTGATCGGCCCGGCCGGCGTCGTCCTCATCGGGGAGGGTGAGCCGAGCCGGCTGCGCAACCTGCTGGCATCCGAGCAGCGCAAGCACGCCCAGTTGGTCAGCAACCTGACGGTGACGGTCGTCCAGATGGGCGACCGCGAGGGTCAGGTCGATCTCGACCATCTCACCCGGCACATCCAGAAGCTGCCCAAGACCCTGGACAAGTACCAGGTGAGCGAGGTCAGGGCCCGCGTCAAGGCACTCGATGCCGTACGTCCCCGGCTGCCGGTCCCCAAGGGTCCGATGCCGACCAGCCCGCGCCAGATGAAGGGCAGCCGGCGGGCCCTGCGGGGTCGGTGAGCTCCCTCGGGGGCCTGGGGGCGTCAGCTCCCATGTCTCACGGCACCTGGGACGCTTGAGTGTGCTGCGGCGGAGGATCGCGGGGGATGAGGCCCGACGGCGGGCCGTTCACCGGGGGATCTTTGTTCACGGGGTCGGATTCTCCGCCCGGACCAGAGAATCCGACCCGGTGAAGCGATTCCGCTCGGGTGAGACGATGGCTCCCCTGCCCCACCCCCCTCGAACCTCCCCCACCGTCAGCCACTCGACCCTGGCAACGCCCGGCCGACCCGACAGGCCGGCTTCGGAGGGGCCGAGGTCGACAAACCCGGTACGTCATCCACCCCCGCAGAGGATGACGTACCCCTATCTTGAACTGGGTACCGGGTTTGTCGACCGGTCACTCGACAAACCCGGTACCTGATCCACAATCCCGGTACCTCATCGGTGCCGAACCCCACTGGCACCCCGGGTTTGTCCACCGACGCGCCCGGCCGACCGCGCAGACGACCCCCGTCGACCTTCGAGCGTCGCGAAGCGACAGCCGGGTGTCCCAAAGGTGGTGCGACGGGGCAGGTCGGTGCCTCAGCCCCGGGCCGCCCGATAGTCCGCCAGCATGGCCTCGACTCCACCACGGTACGGAGCCCCGTGCCC
This sequence comes from uncultured Propionibacteriaceae bacterium, assembly GCA_964528755.1. GTDB lineage: Bacteria > Actinomycetota > Actinomycetes > Propionibacteriales > Propionibacteriaceae > Raineyella. Next base: position 16,202 of record CAZGWN010000076.1, on the reverse strand, counting down.
GGGGATGATCCACTCCACGACGTCCCCCGACAGGCTCGGGTCGACGGCGAGATGTTCCAGCGAGGCGTACGCCTGCGCGGGATCGTCGGTGAAGGGCGCAGGTTGGATGCCGCGCCGGCCGGTGAGCACGTGCCGGGTGGCCAGCGCATCGCCGACGAACAGCGCCCGTACGGCCGGGAAGTGGATCGCGACGCTGCCCGGGGAGTGTCCGGGCACAGGAATGGCCCGCGGCGAGCCGGGCAGGGACAGGACCTCGTCGCCGGTGAAGGTGGTCACGTCGGTCAGCCAGTGGGTCCGCAACGCACCGTTGATCGCGCCGTAGCCCATGAACTGGGCGGTCGCACCCAGTCTCCACCGGCCCCATGCGGGATGGGTGGCCTCCTGGCCGCGGGCGCGGGCGGCGTCGGCCGCCTGGACGTACACCGGGAGGTCGTGTTCGGCCCTGGCACGCTCGGCGAAGCCGATGTGGTCGGTATCGCCATGGGTGAGGACGATGCCCGCCACGTCGGACCAGGTGGCGCCGATGCTGCGCAGTTCGGCGGTCACCCGGCGGTAGTGGCCGGCGAAGCCGGCGTCGACGATCGTGACGCCCTCGGGGGTGGGGAGGAGATGCACCGCGACGAGGTCGGTGCCGATGCGGCGGAGTCCGGGGCTGAGTTCCATGTAGGCTACGATACATAGCCATCAAGGCTATGAGCAATAGCCCGAGAAGGGCGACATTCCTTCTCCCACAGGAGGTCCTCCATGCCGGCGCGGGAACGCACCACCCCTGAGGCCATCATCGCGGCCGGACGCGCCCTGGTCGAGGAAGGCGGCGCGGCGGCCCTGACCATGCAGGCGGTCGCGGTCCGGGTCGGTGTCCGGGCGCCGTCGCTCTACAAGCGGGTACGCGACCGCGACGCGCTCGTCCGCCACGTCGTCGAGGCGACCGTCGCCGAGCTGACCGACCGGCTGGAGCGCGCCGGGGCACGGGCCGCCCACGACCCGCGCCGGGCCCTGGAACTGATGGCCCGGGAGGTGCGTGCCCTCGCCCACGAATCGCCCGGGTGCTTCGGTCTGCTGGTCTCCCCGCTCCCCCCGACCCAGCGCCCGGCCCAGCAGCTCATCGACCGCTCGGGAGCTCCCCTCCTGGAGGCCGCGGCCCGGCTGGTCGGATCGGCGCACGCGCTCGAGGCGGCCCGCACCCTCACGGCCTGGGCGAACGGATTCCTGTCGATGGAGATCGCCGGGGCCTTCCGGCTCGGCGGGGATGTGGACGCCGCGTACGACTGGGGGCTCGGCACCCTTCTCGATGCCCTCGCGGCCGACCGGGACCCCGTCACAGGGGCAGCCGGATCGGCGACTTGAGGTTCTTCATCACGATCGTCGAGGTGAGCCGCTGCACCCCGGTGAAGCCGGACAGCACCTCGTCGTAGAACCGCTGGTACGCGGGCAGGTCCACGGCCACAACCCGGAGGACGTAGTCGATCTCGCCGAACAGGCGCTGGGCCTCGACGATCTGCGGCTCGCCGCGGGCTTGTTCCTCGAAACCGTGCAGCATCGCCGAATCAGAGCTCGACAACAGCACGAAGACGATCGCCTCGAATCCCAGACCCACCGCGGCCCGGTCGATGTCGGCACGGTAGCCGGTGATCACCCCGGACCGCTCCAGCTCCCGCAGTCGGCGATGGCACGGAGCGACGGTCAATCCGACCTCGGCGGCGATCGCCGTAGTCGTCTTTCTCCCATCAGTCTGGATCACACGCAAGATACTTCTGTCGATGTCGTCGATCACGCAAAGAACATATCGCCATTGTCCGGCGAGGAGACTGAATCGGACAGCACACTGCGGACGGTTCCGCCTACCCTGTGAGCCGTTCACAGGGTTCCGTCTTCTCAAGGTCACCGCCATGGATCCAGCATTGTTCGGCGCCTTCCTCGCCGCCGCCGTCGCCCTCATCGTCACCCCCGGTCCCGACTGGGCGTACTGCATCCGGGCCGGTGTCGGGGCCCGACGGGCGATGCCCGCGGTGGCCGGGCTGGCCACCGGCTATGCGGTGCACTCGACGGTCGTCACGCTCGGCCTGGCGACGCTGGTGCTGGCCGTGCCGGCGGTGCTGACCGGGCTGACCTGGATCGGCGCCGCGTACCTGCTGGGACTGGGTATCCGGACGCTGCGGCACTCGTCCCGGGCGGATCTCGGTGCCGGGGCCGGACGGTCGGCCCTCGGTGGCTCTGGGGAGTACGTCGGCGGCATCCTGACCAGTCTGTCGAACCCCAAGGCGCTGTTGATGTTCGTCGCGTTCCTGCCCCAGTTCGTCTCACCGCAGGCCGCCTACCCGTTGTGGGTTCAGCTGGCCATCCTCGGCTGCGTCTACACGCTGGTCACCGTCGGTGTCTACAGCGGGGTCGCCCTGGGAGCCCGGGCGACCCTGGGCGGTCGGCCGTCCGCAGCGCGGGCGATCACCCGGGTGAGTGGAGTGCTGATGGTCGTCCTGGCCGTCACCCTGGTGGCCGACGCGCTGGTCCGCTGACCGGGTGGGGGCCGGAGGGGCCGGGCGTACGGGTCATGCTTGCCCCATGCCCACCTCATCCGACCGTCCGAACCGGCCCCTGACGGTCACCGCCCTCGTCTTCCCACGCATCACCCAACTCGACCTGACCGGGCCCGCCGAGGTCCTCGCCCGGGTCCCCGGGATCCGGATCGAGTACGTGTGGCACGACACCACACCTGTTCCGACCAGCTCCGGACTGCCGATGCAGCCCACCACGACGTTCGCCGAGGCCTCCCCCACCGACATCCTGCTCGTGCCGGGCGGGGACGGGGCCTTCGACCTGCTCGACGACCCGGTCGCGCTGGCGTTCATCGCCGCGCGCGGCCGGCAGGCCCGGTGGGTGACGTCGGTGTGCACCGGCGCCTTCCCGCTGGCCCAGGCCGGGCTGCTCGACGGCCGGGCGGCCACCACCCACTGGGCGAGCCGGGGGCTGCTGGCCCGCTACGGCCTCGATGTCCGCGACGGGCGGGTCGTGGAGGACGGCAATCGGATCACCGCCGGTGGGGTGACCTCGGGGATCGACTTCGCCCTCACCCTCGTCGCCCGGCTGCTGGGCGACGAACGGGCCCGCAGGATTCAGCTGCAGTTGGAGTACGACCCGCATCCCCCGTACGACGCCGGCACGCCGTCGGCGCACCCGGCCGAGGTCATCGAGGAGATCGTCGCCGCGAACGAACGGGCCCGGGGTCCGCTGGTGGAGCGGGCACTGGCGCGGCGCTGAGCACACCCGCAAGTTCGTCCCGTGAGTGGATGCCGAGCTTGCGGAAGGCGGCGTACAGGTGCGCCCCCACGGTACGGGGGGAGAGGAACAACTGCTCGGCGATCTCCCGGTTGCCGAGCCCGGAGGCGGCGAGCGTACCGATCCGCAGTTCCTGTCGCGTCAGGACATGGCGCCCCGAAGGTTGCGCGTCGGGCAGCCGCTCTCCCCCGGCGCGGAGCTCCTCGCGGCACCGCTGCGCCCAGGTCGGGGCGGGGAAGGACACGAACGCGTCGAGAGCGATGTGCAGGTGCCGCCTGGCGGCGCCGATGCGGCGGGCGCGCCGCAACCTGGCCCCGAGGTGCAGGTGGGCCCGCGCGTCGAACAGGGCAACCGGCAGGGGCCGGTCGTCGAGGCGCTCCCCCACCGCGTCGAGCGCCGACCCGTCGGCCAGCATGGCCCGTGCCAGTCCGAGCGATCCCTGGATCGCCGCCGTGTCCCATCCCCCGGTCAGCCGCGCCACCGCAGCCGCCTGGGTACGGGCCAGATCCTCGTCGCCGGCCAGCAGCGCCGCCTCCACCAGGTCGGGCAGGGACACGATCCGGAACATCGTCTGGTAGGCAGGATCGGCCGGATCGGTGAGCCGCAGCAGGCTCGGCAACGCGTCCCGGGGTCGTCCCGAGGCGAGGGCGGCCATCCCGGCGGCGACGGTGAGCGTGGCCCGATGGACGCGCGCGTCCAAGGTGTGGGGGGTCAGGCGCGAGGCGCGCGCGATGGCGTCCGCGTCCGGCATTCTCCCCTCCACGGCCTCGTACCAGGCACGCGACACCCTCGCCGCCGCGGCGAGTCCGGGATCGCCCAGATCGATCGCGATCGCGAGGCACTCGTCGATGCAAGCCCGCCCCTCGGCGAAGGCCCCGCCGAGATAACAGACCCAGGCCAGGCCCAGAAGCGCGTGCGGGAGCAGCCCGGAATCGCCACGGATCCGCAGGCCGTCGACGGCCCGCCGCAGGTACTCGGCGGAGAGCACGACATCGCCGGACACGTTCAGCGCGTAGCCGAGATGCCAGGCAGTCTCAGGCCCGGCGGTGTCCACGTCGCGCCGTCGCCGGATGCGTGCCACGATGTCGGTCGCCCGATCGGCCGGTCGGGTCACCGCCGACAGCAGGAGGCTGCGGGGATCGTCCGGATCGAGGCCGAACCGGCGGGCGGCCTCTGCCAACTCGGGCCCGGGATGCTCCGCGGTCGCATGATCCCACGCGACGGACGCGAGCTGGAGCAGCGCTGCCAGGGCCGCGTCCCTCTGCCCGGAGACCCGCAGGCCTTCGACGGCCTCCAGCGCCGGCCCGAAGTCGCCCCTGCTCAGAGCGGACGTTCCGTCCGGGAGCAACTCGCGGGTCCAGGCCGCCCGGGCGCGAAGCCCGGGCTCGTGCACAGTGGCCTCGGCGCGCCTCAGCAGATCGTCGGCGATGTCATAGGCACCGGCGTGGCGGGCAGCGTCCGCCGCTCGCACGACGCGGTCGTCGCGGGTCCGGGGATCGACGGTCAGGTCCGCCGCCCGCCGCAGGGCGTACGCGGCCCGCGCGGAGTCGCCCGTAGCCAGGATCGAGGTGGCGTGCCGGTCGAGCTCGTCGGCCAGTCGCGGGTCTGCACCCATCGCGAGTTCGGTCCGCCACCACACCGTCCGTTCCGCGTCGCGAATGGTCTCGACCAGCGCGCGCAGAACCCTCGTACGTTCACCCGCCGGGCTGGTACTTACCACCGCCGAGCGCACCAGCGGATGCCGGAAAGCCAGCCGGGCCGGGGACGTCCGGACCAGCCCGGCCTCCACGGCCGGAATCACCCAGCCCGGCTCTGCCGGGCGACCCAGCACGCGGGCAGCAGCAGCCGATGCCTCGGCGGTCGATTCGCCACCGCCGAGCGCGGCGGCCAGGACCATCAGGCGCGCGGGTTCGGGCAGCTCGCCGTACCGGCCGGCGAAGGCCCCCTCCAGCCGGTCGGTGACGGGGACGGCGTGCGGCCCGCCGGCGACCACATCGGCCGCCGACAGATCGACCAGGGCGAGCGGGTTTCCCGCCGCCAGTTCCAGCAGGGCTCGCCGCGTGGCGCCACCGGGAGCATCGGGTCGGCCGTCGAGGACCAGGTTGGCCTCGAGGAAACTCAACGGCGGCAGCGGCAGTGGGACGATGCCGTCCGCGCTCACCCCCTGCGCCCCGCTCCTCGCGGTCAACACCACCAGAACGGGGAAGGGGTCGACACGCCGTGCCGCAACCAGCACAGCCAGGCGAGACGCGGGATCGAACCAGTGGAGATCCTCGCCGATGACCAGCAGCGGCCGGTCCCGCGCCCGCTCCGACCAGAGGGTCAGGGTGGCCAGGCCCGCCAGGAACGGCGCCGGAGGGCCACCCTCCTGGAGCCCGAACGCCGTCCGCAACGCGCCTCGCTGGGGCGGGGGAAGCTCGGACAACCGCCCCAGGAGGGGCTGCAGCAACAGGTGGAGGGCGGAGTACGGCGCGATGGCCTCCGCCGGCGTCCCCGCGGCACGCAGAGTGGCCAGGCCGTGCGTCGCGACGCCCTGTTCGAACTTTTCGATCAGGGCCGTCTTGCCCGCGCCCGGGGGACCCTCCACCAGGATGGCCGATCCGTGGTCGTCCAGGTGTGCGCGCAACTCCTCGAGCCCCGCCAGTTCCTGACGTCGTCCGACGAACACCCGGTCCGGCCGCATGTGACCAGTCTGACATCGACTCTAGGTAACTCTCCAGACCGATCTCGGTATCGCCGACCGAAGCGTGGCGGCGACCCGCTTCCTACGCTGGCCGCAGGCCGCCCGATCACCGGGCCGTGCCACAGCCCACCCGATAGGCGGACATCATGCCCCTGACCGATCATGAGACGGCCGAGATCGAACGAGCCAATGCCAGCGGACGACGACCCGTGCTGTTCGTGCACGGTCTGTGGCTGCTCTCCAGCAGCTGGGACCGGTGGCGAGGCCTGATCGAGGAGGCCGGATACACGACGATTGCACCCGGATGGCCGGACGACCCGGCCACCGTCGCCGAGGCGCGGGAGAACCCGCAGGTCTTCGCGCGGAAGATGGTGCAGGAGGTCACCGACCACTACCTCGAGGCGGCCGCCCTCCTCCGGCATCGCCCGGCCATCATCGGTCACTCCTTCGGCGGACTCATCGCGCAGAAGATCGCCGGCCAGGGTGCCTCCGTGGCGACGGTGGCGATCGACCCCGCGCCGTTCCAGGGCGTCCTGCCGATCCCCGCGGCGGCCCTGAAGAGCGCCTTCCCGGTGGTCAGCAATCCGGCCAACACCCGCCGCGCCGTGACGCTGACCTTCGAACAGTTCAGCTACGCGTGGGCCAACGCGCTCGACGAGGCCGAGGCCCGGGAGCTGTACGACACGTTCCACGTCGCCGCGGCCGGCAACCCGATCTTCCAGGCCGTGACGGCGAACTTCAACCCGTTCTCCGAGACGAAGGTCGACACCGGCAATCCCGCCCGGGGACCGCTGTTGATCATCTCGGGCGAGGTCGACCACACCGTCCCGCACGCCGTCGCCCACAGCGCCTACACCATCCAGGACCGGAACAACGAAGGGCTCACCGAGTTCGCCGAACTGCCCAACCGCGGCCACTCCCTGACCATCGACCACGGCTGGGGTGAGGTTGCCGCGGCATCGCTGGAGTTCATCGACCGGGCCGACGTGAAGTTGACGCAGGAGGCGGCCGACTGAGCTGGGGCTGACACCAGCCGCCCGGGCCCGTCGACGTGGCTACGCTCTCCGTGTCGGGCACCAAGGCATCAGGAGAACGATCTGCCGCACGCACGGAGCGAGAGGATCCCGCTCAGGGCGGGGCCTTGGGTCGCCGGTCGCGGAGGAGCAGCCCCCGATCCGATGCCGGATGAGCCGCCGCAGGGCACCACGCACGCATCGGCCGGTGCATGATGGATCCGTTGCGCGGTGGCGCGGACGTACGGTGACGAACGGCGATGGGTGGACGGTGAGATTTCGGGAGTCGGGGATGCCGACCGAGGAGTCGTGGACAACCTACTTCGAGCCGGAGAGGATCCTCGGCCTGTTGGGCATCGACGGAACCGTCGGCAACCTGCTCGATGTCGGCTGCGGCTACGGCACCTTCCTGGTGCCTGCGGCCGGGCTGATCTCGGGTACGGCCATCGGCGTGGACATCGATCCGCAGATGATCGCGGCATGCCGGGCGAGGGCCGACGAACGACGCCTGACGAATGTCGTCCTGCTGACCGGCGACGTCGGCTCACCCGACGTCGCCCGGAGCCTTGCCGGCCGGAAGGGCCGGATCGACCGCGTGACGCTGTTCAACATCCTGCACTGCGAGGAGCCGGTGACGCTGCTGCGGCACGTCACCGATCTCCTGAGCCCCACGGGCAAGGTGGGCGTGATCCACTGGAAGCACGAGGCCACCCCGCGCGGCCCGTCGATGGACATCCGGCCGACACCGGAGCAGATCACCGACTGGGCGGCCCGGGTCGGACTGTCGTCGGAGAAGTTCGTGGATCTGCCCCCGTACCACTTCGGGCTGCTCCTCGCTCGCGACGACCTCAACCGGCAATGAGCGCCCCGAGGCGCCGGGCGGCCTCGCCGAGCCGTTCCTCGCTCGCCGACGAGAACGACAGCCGCAGGTGTGACCGCCCCTCGGCGGGGTCGACATGGAAGGCCGCCCCGGGCACGAAGAGCACACCGCGCTCGATGCCGCGGCCCATGAGTTCGGCGGAGTCGACGCCGTCCGGCAGCGACAGCCAGGTGAAGAACCCGCCCTCGGGCCGCGTCCACGACACGCCCTCCGGCATCGCGCGCTCGAGCCCGGCCATCAGCGCCCCGGCGCGGGAGCGGTAGCGTTGCACCTGAGCGCCGACGATCGCACGCCAGTCGAGTTCACGCAGGAACGCCTCGGCGAGGAACTGGCCGAGCACCGACGGACAGATCGTCACGCTCTCCGCGGCGAGGACCAGCCGTTCGTGTACGGCCGCCGGTGCATCCGCCCAGCCGACGCGCAGCCCCGGGGAGAAGATCTTCGACATCGAACCGAGGTGGATGACGATCTCCGGCGCCATCATGCGCAACGACTCCGCCCGTTGCCCCGCAAAGCGGATCAGCCCGTACGGATCGTCCTCGACGATGAGCAGTCCCTCCGCCACACAAATCTGGGCCACCTCGCGCCGTCGCGCCTCCGACATGCTCATGCCGGTCGGATTGCCGAAGTTCGGGATGACGTAGAGCAGCTTCGCGCGGCCGCCGCCGTCCGCTGCCGCGCGGATCGCGGCCACGAGTGCATCGACCCGCACGCCCTCGGTGTCCCTCGGCAGTTGGCGTACCGTCGCCTGGAAGCCGGCGAACGCGTGCAGCGCGCCGACGTACGTCGGCAGTTCGGTGAGCACCGTGTCGCCCGGGTCGAGGAAAAGTCCCGCGATGAGGTTGAGCGACATCTGGGAACCCGACGTGACGATGAGTTCACGCGGGTCGGCCTCGATCCCCTCGGCCGCCATCACCTCGCCGACGATCGCCCGGGCCAGCGACAGCCGCCCGGTCGTCGCGCCGTACTGCAGCGCCTCCTCACCGTGGTCGAGCAGGATGCGGTCGGTGAGCCGCGCGAGCTCGGGCCAGGGCAGGCCGGAGAGGTCCGGGTTGCCACCGGCCAGCGAGATGTCGTCCGGACCGAGGGGCAGGTCGAAGATCGCCCGGATCGGCGACGGTGTGTAGTCCTCGGCGCGCGCCGCGAACAGGGAGGCGACTGCGCGCCCCGCGACCGGGCTGCCGTTCAGGCGACGCGTCCCCGGGCTAGCCATGCGAAACCTTGGCGAGTGCAGCGATGACGTTGCGGGCCGGCTGCTCCTGGTAGCCGCGCAGCGACGCGTCGGACAGGAACGCGCTGTGCGGGGTGACGAGCGCGCCGGGCAGGGTCCGCAACGGATCGTCCGCCGCGGGCGGCTCTCCGGTGAGGACGTCGGCGGCGTAGCCGCGCAGCCGACCGGACGCGAGCGCCTCCTGCACGGCCGCTGCGTCGACGAGTTCGCCCCGCGAGACGTTCACGAGCACGCATCCCGGTCGCATCGAGGCGAGGCGGTCGGTCGAGATCATGCCGCGGGTGTCGTCGGTCAGAGGCGTGTGCAGGCTCACGATGTCGCTCTCGGCGAGCAGCCGCTCGAACCCGACGAGGTCGACCGGTCCGGCATCACTCGTCCAGGGGTCGCAGGCGATGATGCGGCCGAACAGCGGTGCGGCCATCCGGGCGAGCGCACCGCCGATGCGGCCCAGACCGACAAGTCCGAGCGTGAGCGTGCCGAGTCGCCGTGGCACCCAGGTCAGATCGTCGGTCCAGCCGCCGGCTGCGACGACCGCCGTCGCCGGCACCAGCCCGCGTTCGACGGCGAGGATGAGCGCGAGGGCGTGCGCCGCGACCTCCTCCGTTGCGACGCCCGCGAGCGTCCGCACCGTGATGCCGCGGGCGCGGGCCGCCTGCGAATCGATCATGTCTGTGCCGACCGAGGTCGTCGCCAGCATCCGCAGGCTCGGCATCGCGTCGAACTCGGCGGCACCGAGGCGTGCATAGCCGACGATGGCAGCGACGGCGTCGGCGGCCGCGACCGGCACGGGCTCGGCCGGCAGGGCCAGCCGAAGCGTACGGAAGCCCGCCTCGACGAGCAGCCGCTCGGCGGGCCGCGGGTCGAGGTCGGTGATGTCGGTGAACACCACGAGGGGGGCGTCGGTCGCGGCCGTCATGGCTGCGCCCCATCGGTCGCGGCCGGCCCATCGGTCGCGGCCGGCCCGCCCGGTGCGGTGTGGATGCGCGCGAGGAAGCGCTGGGTACGTTCGTGCGACGGGTGCTCGATCACCTGTTCCGGCGCCCCCTCCTCGACGATGATCCCCTGATCCATGAAGACGACCCGGTCACATACGTCCCGGGCGAAGGCGATCTCGTGCGTGACGACCACCATCGTCATCCCAGCATCCGCCACCTGCCGCATGACGGCAAGGACGCTGTCGACGAGTTCGGGGTCGAGTGCCGAGGTCGGCTCGTCGAAGAGGATCGCGCTCGGGTTCATCGCCAGCGCACGGGCGATCGCGACGCGCTGCTGTTGCCCGCCCGACAACTGTGACGGGAAGGCGTCTGCCTTGTCGGCGAGTCCCACCCGGTCGAGCTCGGCCATCGCCTTCTCGCGTGCCTCGCGGCGCGCACGTCCGAGGACCTGGACGGGGCCCTCCATGACATTCTCCAGCGCCGTACGGTGCGGGAAGAGGTTGAAGCGCTGGAACACCATGCCGATGCTGCGCCGCTGCCGGGCGACCTCGCGCGGCGGAAGTTCGTAGAGTCGTCCGACGTGCTGGCGGTAGCCCATCGGGGATCCGTTCACCAGGATCGTGCCGGCGTCGGGGATCTCCAGGTGGTTGAGGCAGCGCAGGAAGGTCGACTTGCCCGACCCGGACGGGCCGAGGATGCTGACGACCTCCCCGCCACGGACGGCCAGCGAGATGTCCTTGAGCACCTCCAGGTCGCCGAAGGACTTGCGGACGTGGCGCGCATCGATGACGGGAGGTTCGGATGCGCGGATCATCGCTGCTCCCGGGTGATGGTCGGTGATGCCGCCGAGGTCGCGGTCGCGGGCGCCTCCGGCGTCGACGTACGGGTGGTCGGCAGCCATCCTCGCAGCAGCCTGCCGAGCCATCCACCCCCGCCGGCCGACTCGCCCGGCGAGACACCCGAGACGGAGCGGCCGAGTCGCCGCTCGAGGATGGCCTGCATCAGCGTGGTGAAGGTGGTGAGGACGAGATACCAGATGCTCGCGACCAGGAACATCTCCATCCGGGTGAAGTCGACCGAGCCGATCGCCTGCGCCTTGGTGAGCAGGTCCCCGGCACCGATCACCGACACCAGCGACGTCTCCTTGAGCAGCGTCACCAGCTCATTGCCCATCGGCGGCACGATCGAGCGCAGGGCCTGGGGCAGGACCACCCGGCGCAGGATCCTGCCCTCCGTCATGCCGAGCGCCTCCGCCGCCTCGCGCTGGCCGGCATCGACCGAGATGATCCCGCCCCGGACGATCTCCGACATGTACGCCGACTCGTTGAGCGCGAGCCCGAGCACCGCCGCCAGCATCGGGGTGATCGCCTGGGTCGTGTCGATCCGGACGAAGACGAGGTCGATGGTGGGCAGGAACAACGCGAGGTTGAACCAGATGAGGATCTGCACCAGTATCGGCGTGCCGCGGAACAGCCACACAAAGGCCGAGGCGATCGCGACAAGCACCGGGTTGCGCGAGATGCGCATCACCGCGAGCAGGACGCCGCCGATGATGCCGAGCACCATGCTCACCACGGTCAGCACCACGGTGATCCACAGGCCCTGGAGAATGGCGCCGGCGAACAGCCGACTGCCGACCACGTCCCAGCGCACCTGGCTCTCGGTGGCGACCTGCCACACGAACCGTGCCAGCAGCAGGATGACCACCGCCGCGGCGACCCATTGCCCGTAGTGGCGCAGCGGCACGATCGGCAGGGCGTCGGCGTGGGGTCCCGAGTCGGCGGGCAGGGGCGCCCCAGCCGCCGGGTGCTGCCCGTCGGCCGCCGTGGGGGGCCGGCCCGGACGAGGCGAGTGGTCGCTCACGTCACTCGCCGGCGTTGATGGTGATCTTGTCGAGGCCGCTCGCGGTGAGGCCGTGCTCGGCCAGGATGCTCTGGTAGGTGCCGTCGTCGATCAGGGACTGGAGCGCCGCCTGCAGCGGCTGCTGCAGCGCATCACCCTTCTTCACGACATAGCCGAGGGGCTTGGGCTCGATCGGCTCGGCATTGGCGACCGTGAACACGTTTCCGCCGCCGACCGTCTGTGCCGTGTAGGTTGCCACGGCGTCCTGGCTCACGTCCGCGACCGCGCGCTTGTTCTGCACCTGCAGGAGCGCGTCGTTGTCGGACTGCTGGGAGAGGATGTCGATCGGGTTGGACGCGCACTGGTCCTTGTTCATGTCCTGCAACAGGGTTTCCTGCGCCGAGGTCTTCAGTACGCTGACCGTCTTGCCGCACAGGTCGTCGAAGGTGGAGATGCCCTCCGGATTGTCCTTGAGGGTGACGATCGACTGGCCGGCCGAGAAGTAGTCGATGAAGTCGTAGTTCTGCTGACGCTCGGCATTGTCGGTCATCGCGGCGACGATGACGTCGTACCGGCCGGTGTCCAGGGCCGGCAGCAGGGAGTCGAAGGCGATGTTGTCGATCGTGTAGTCCACCCCCAGACGCGCGGCCACCGCGTCGAACAGGTCGACGTCCAGGCCGATGACGGTCGTGCCGTCGGTGTCGAGGTATTCGTACGGCGGGTAGAGCGCCTCGGTGCCGACCTTGATCGTGCCCGCCTCCTTGATCGCGTCGGGCAGCTGGTCGTGCAGGGCCGGGTCGGCGGCGACGGCCGACGCGGCCGCGCTCTCCGAGGCCGCGGGCGTGCCGGTCGTGGAGCCGGAGCAGGCGCTGAGGGTCGTGGCGCCGAGAATCGCGATGCCGATCGCGGCGGCAATGGATGCGGAACGGTTGAATGGTGAGCCTGGACGTGCCACAGCGTCCTCCCGAGGTCGTAGCGTGCGGTCATCCTCATGGATGAGGAAACATCCATACCCTAGGAGACAACCTGGACACGCGGACCGGTCGAAGACGACATGTAACTCGATGGATACGAAGGTTTATCTTGACGAAACATCCTGATTCGGCTGACCTGCCGCGCCGGCCCGGCCGGTCACCGACCGCTCGACCAGGGGGCCGGGACGAGCACCCACAGGAGGACCGTGGTCACGCCGGCATCGAGCACCTCCCAGGTGTGCGGCTCGCGGCCGCTGAAGGTGATCGAGTCACCCGCCTGCAACTCCCAGGTGCCGTTGTTCAGGCGGAAGGCGACGCTCCCCTCGATGACATGAAGGGTCTCGACCTCGGTGTTGATGGTGTACGGCTCGTGGCCGCCCGTGCCGTGCGAACCGGCCGGCACCACCGAGCGGATGACCTGCAGCCGCCGCTCCGAGCGCGGGGTGAGCAGCCGCTCGGCCACGTCGGTGCCGCCGAGGTTGATCGGTGGGGCCTCGCCCGCCGCGACGAACTGCGAATCCGGCTCGCGGAAGAGGTCGCCGACCTCGGCGTTGAGCACGTCGCACAGTTGCACGAGGGTCGCCACACTCGGTGAGGTCTGGTCGCGCTCGACCCGGGAGATGAATCCCTTGCTCAGTCCCGTCGTCTCCGCGAGTTGCTCGATCGTCATCCGACGCGCCTGCCGCAGCGCGCGCAGTCGACCCCCGATCGCGGTGCGCTCGCCTCGCGGGGTGATCGGCACTGGTCGCATCTGCGCCTCCTGGGGCGGGATCGGTCGTCCGGCCGGGCGCCGTACGCAGGCAACCGGTGCCCGCATTGTCAGGCTCGGCAGCGGGTTTCCTCACAAGAAACTTCGGTGCTCGCTTGGAATCGTAACATGAAGTTCACTGACCCCTCACACATTTGCCCTGTCAGCGACATATGTTTTCGAATGAACAACTCATCGGGACTCCTGGAGGAGCAGCTCATGACCGACGTCGACCCCACCGTGCTCATGCCGGAGGCGAAGTTCCACCACATCCTCGGCCCCGTCGCCGAGCCGGGCTTCGGCGACCCGGCCCAGCTCGAGTCCGTGTGGGGGCGCCGGTGGGGGGCACGCAACGAGTTCGGCCGGCTGCGCGTGGTCATGATGCGGCGCCCGTCGAAGGGGCTGGAGGAGGTCGCCCGGCTCGGCGAGTCCGCTTGGCGAGAGGACCTCAACTGCTACCTCGACCCGAACGGGCATTGGTACTGGGGTGGGCACGAGCTGCCCGACCTCGAGGTGCTGCACGCGCAGTTCGACGGCTTCGTCGACGTGCTGCGGCGCGAGGGGGTCGAGGTCGTCATGGTCCCCGAGGCCGAACCGCGCTTCACGAAGTCGGTGTTCACCCGCGACCCGCTGTTCACCATCCCCGGCGGCGCGATCATCGGCCGGATGGCCGCGCTGATGCGCCGCGGGGAGGAGCAGGAGATCACCCGGACGGTCGCCGCGCAGGGGATGCCCATCCTCGGCACGATCACCGGCACCGGCCTCGCCGAGGGCGGCAGCTTCATGAAAGTACGCGACGACCTCGCCTTCTTCGGCACCTCCGTGCGCTGCAATGCCGAGGGCTACCGGCAGCTGCACGACATCGTCGCCGAACAGGGCATCGACCTGCACCGCGTGTCGATGCCCGGCTACCAGATCCACATCGACCTGTGCTGCTCGATGCTCGACGACGACCTGGCCCTCGTCAACACACGCATCGCCCCGTACGATTTCCTCACCGAGCTGTGGGGGCTCGGCATCGAGACCGTCGAGGTCGAGCCCGGCGAGGACTGGGCGTGCAACCTGCTCGCGCTCGACCGCCGCAAGCTCCTGTTCCCCGCGCACCTCGTTCGCACCGCGGAGAAGCTCAACTCCCGGTACGGCGTGGAGATCATCCCGGTCGAGTACCGCGAGATGAACAAGAACGGCGGCGGGCTGCACTGCTCGACGATGGAACTCCAGCGGGAGTGGTGAGCAGATGACCGACAGCACACGCCCCCACGGTCCGCGGCCCCACGGCATCGAGCGCCGTACCGGTGGGCAGGCCGTCGTCGACACGCTCGTCGCGCTCGGGGCGCGGCACGTCGTCGGGCTGCCGGGGCAACACGCGCTGCCGATGTTCGACGCCCTGGCCGACTCGCCCCTCGCCTATCTCGGCGCCCGGGTGGAGAACAACGCCGGCTTCATCGCCGACGGCCACGCCCGCGCCGGCGGCGGGCCGACCCCGCTGCTGCTGTCGGCCGGGCCCGGCGCGCTCACCGTGCTGCCCGCGGTCCAGGAGGCGGCCGCGGCGTCCTCGCCCGTCGTCGTCATCGCCGCGCAGGTGCCGCGCGCCGGGCTCGGTGGCGGCCGGCACGGTTTCCTGCACGAACTCGACGACCAGCGGGCGGCCTTCCGCGACATCGTGAAGGGCACCTGGAGTGTGCGCGGCGTCGAGCAGGTCGTGCCGACGCTCACGGCGGCGTGGGCACTGGCGGCCGCCGCACCGGCCGGTCCCGTCTACGTCGAGATGCCCTACGACGTCCAGGCCGCCACGGCACTCGTCGACGTGCCCGATCGCATCGACGTGGCCGAACGCGCCCACGCCGCCGGTCCTGCGACACCGACGCCGTCGGCCATCGACACCGCCGCTACGCTGCTGGCCGAGGCACGTCGACCGCGCGTGTACGCGGGTGGCGGCGTCGTCCGTTCCGGTGCCGGCCCCGTGCTGCTCACCGTCGCCGAGCGCCTCGCCGCGCCCGTCGTCACGACCTTCGGCGGGCGGCAGGCGGTGCCGTGGTCGCATCCGCTGAGCGCACAGGGCTGGATCGAGGACATCGCGACCACCGAGTTCCTGGAGGACGCCGATGTGCTGCTCGTCGTCGGCACCGGCCTCGGCGAACTCTCCACCAACTACTTCACCTTCGCCCCGCACGGCACGCTCATCCATATCGACGCCGATGCGCGGGTGCTGGGCGCGAACCATCCGGGTCTGGCGCTGGCGGGTGACGCGCGTACGGTGCTCGAGGCGCTCGACGCGGCGCTGGCCGAGCGCGAGGTGGCCGCCGACGCGACCCGTACGGCCGCGGCCGAGGAGGATGCCGCCCGCCTCGTCGTGACCGTGACCGCCCGCCTCGACGCACAACCGCTCGACGCGGAACGGCGCCTGCTCGCCGAGCTGCGCGGAGCGATCCCCGACGAGGTCGCGACCTACTGGGACATGACGATCGCCGCCTACTGGGCGTGGTCGGCGTGGGACGCCCGCGGCGGCGGCTTCGAGAACGCCCAGTGCGGCGGCCTCGGCTTCGGGTTACCCGGCGCGATCGGCGCGGCTTTCGCCGGGGTCGACGCCGACCACCCCCACGGGACACGCACGATCGCGGTC
>CAZGWN010000075.1:0-19437 GCA_964528755.1 uncultured Propionibacteriaceae bacterium | reverse complement strand
GTGGCCTGACGGACCCGGGCCCGGGCCTGCTGGGCCGACACCCGGTGGGTGCCCCCGCAGCCAGGCCGGGGTCTGCTGTCCGGCGGCGCGGCTGGTGGTGCCCCGGGAGGCCATCGCCGCCAACACCGCCAGCTCCAGGGCGCGGGCCCGGTCGGCCAGCGCCCCGGCGGCCCGGGCCGCGGACAGCAACGACGCGTCGTCCATGCCCTCCAGGCCGGCCCCGGCCCGGGCCACGTCGGCCAGCGCGCAGGTCAGCCCGGCCGGCGGCGCCGGCAGCGTGTCCGTACCCGCGGTCTCACCCATCCGTCTCACCTCCTGGCATCCGGGGCCTCTGATCGATCCCGGGTGACACCTACGCTAGGCACCCCCACCCACATTTTTTCGAACACCTGAACCCATCACAAGACCCCGGCCGACCCGGACAACACCACCCCCCACCCCGACAACACCAACCCCGACAACACCAGCCCATCAGGCGAGGAGAAGAGACCACAGGAGACCCCGCGAAACGCCACGGTGCCCCCGACCCGAAGGCCGAGGGCACCGCGTCAGCTTGCCGGGGCGGTCACCAGCCGGCGACCACCCCGGGACGGATCAGCCGTGGCTGCGTCCGGCGCGCATCCGAAGCGCCAGCACGGCGCCGCCGCCGATCAGCAGCAACCCGACACCGGCCCAGATGAGGGCCGGGCCGCCGGTGTTGCCGAGCCGGGCGACTCCGCTCCCGGGATCGGAGACCGGAACATCTCCCGTGATGGTCACCTGGACCACCCCGGTCGCCGGGGCGTGGCTGCCGTCACCGGCGTAGCGCAGCACCAGCTTGTGCGTCCCCGCGGCCAGGGCTCCCGGCTTGAGCGCGAGCGTCGCCACGCCGTTGCGGAGGGTCCCGGCGGCCACGACCCGGTCACCGTCGAGCAGTTCGACCCGGCCGGAGGCCTTTCGGTCGCCGCCGGTCACGGAGACCGTCACCTGGCCGCCGCGGGCCCCGTCGATGGTGACGGAGGGGGCGGTGACGGCAACGTCATCCCTCTTGCCCTTGCGCTCCCGGACCGTGAGGGTGAGCCCACCTTGGGAAGCGGCATGGGTGTCGTCACCCTCGTACACCACGTCCAGGGAGTAGGTTCCCGGCGCCGGCAGGTTGGTCACGTCGCAGGAGGCGGTGCCGCGGGAGACCGCCGCCTCGCACAGCAGCTCCTCCCCGTTCAGGAACCTCACCGTGCCGGAGGCATCCTTGGGCGAGACCGTCGCCTTCAGGGTGGCCGTCTCGCCGAAGGTCACCTTGGCGTTCTTGCCCTTGACCGTCGTCGCGATGGGCTCCGGCCCGGTCTTCGCCGCGACCCGCACCCGGCGCTCCGTGAGCACCTGGTTGCCGTTGGTATCGCTCGCGGAGTACAGCAGCGTGTACGTTCCGATGGATGCGGTGTCGACGCTGCCGTAGACCGTGAGGCTGTCGCTGACATCGCCGTCGCTGTTGTCGGTGGCCTTGACCCCGTCGAGCGGGTCGAAGGTGTCACCCTGGGCGACGGTGGTGTCGGCCGGGAAGGTGATCGTCGGGGCGGTCGTGTCGGTCCCCGCAGCGGAGGCCAGGAAGATGCCGCCGAACTGGTCGACGGTGCCGACGGGCTCACCCTCCTGCGTCCGGCTGGTGGAGGTCCAGGCGTACACCTCGCCCTCCTTCAGCCCCGACCAGGTCACCGAGGCGGGCCACCCGGAGCGGGCGGTGTCCTCGCCGATGACGGTGTCGGTCGGGGTGACCACGGCCACCGAGTCGGTCGTGAACGTGGTGGTACGGGTGCTCAGGTCCACCGGAAGGGTCAGGTTGTCCTCGGCCCCGTTGTACCGGTGCCTGGTGTCGTACTCGGTCGCACCGAAATTGTCCAGCAACGGTGAGTACGCGTCGATGCTCATCTCGGCGCGCTCGACGTCGAACTGCAGCAGGCGCAGGAAGCTCGCGCCGAACTGCAACTGGTCGGTCGACCTGTGGTCGATGGTGCCGTCCCCGTTGAGGTCGATGTTGCCGGACGCGTCCACCTTGTCGGGGAACAGCTCACCGGCGCTGACCGTGTAGAACTGGTAGTCGGCCAGCAGTTCGACGACGTTGTGGGACACCGTCACGCCGATGTCGGACTTGATGTTGGTGCCGACGCCGTGCTCGTGCCCGGCGAGGACCAGGAACACGTTCGGGTTGTTGGTGACCACCCGATCGAACAGCCGGGAGCCGTCGGTGGAGAAGCTCGCTCCTCGCCCGTCGGCGGCCGAGGACGGCGCCAGGTACGCATGGGTGATGAGGATGCCGTTGCGGTCGGGGTAACGCCCGAAGACCGAGCTCGCCCAGTCCGCCTCCTCCTGCGTGACACCGTAGGACAGGCCGACGGCGACGAAGTCCAGCCCGCCGGCGGAGAACAGCTCGTAGTTGTTCTGGTTGTCGGTGCCCGGCTTGGTGACCTTGCCGCTTGCGTCGGTCTCCTCGTCCCAGGCGTGGTAGGAGGTGCCCGTCGGCCAGGACTTCTCGGCCTGGTAGTAGCGGTCCGCGCTGTAGGTGGTGCTGAACCGGGAGTTCGCGCCGGTCTCGTTGCCGCTCTGGTTGTCGTGGTTGCCGGCGACGACCTGGTTGACCACCCCGGCCTCGTCGAGGGTCTTCTGGGCCTGCGAGGAGTAGGCGAACTCCTTGGTGACCTGCTCGTCCAGGCCCGGGTACAGCAGGTTGCCCCCCGCATCCGTACGCAGCGGATCGGAGATGTCGTTCTCGATCACGTCACCCGTATGTCCGGCCCAGGCGATCTTGCGGTCCTCGGCGTTGTCCGCGATCCACTGGGTGGAGGCCTCGTAGGACCTTTCCCACACGGCCCGCTCCTCGGCGGTCATCACGTCGGTCGGCTCGGCGTTGCCGTCGAAGTCCTCGTACGTCCCACCGACGGCGCCCTCCGAGAGGTACTGCGTGTCGGTGAAGTGCGCGAGCGAGAAGTCGTAGTCCTTCGGGTCGTCGAAGTGATCCTTGTCATCGGCGGCCGTCTCGTCACGCGGCGACAGGTCGTCGGCGAAGGGGTCGACGCCGGTGACGAGGACGTGCACGACCCCGTCGTCGACCTGGCCGGCCGCCACCGGCGCGGTCAGCGAGGTATCACCCTCGGCCTGTCCGCGGGATTCGGCGAGCTTGGTCCAGCCGTTCGCGGCGGTGTCCCAGGCATACAACGCGACGGCGCGTTCCGGATCGGTGACACCGCTCCAGACCACCTTCTGGCCCTCGACCGCGCCGGAGACCCGGATGTCGTAGCGCTGGAAGGGAATCTGGCCGGTGGTGGCGCTGGTCGAGGTCTTCCCGTCGGGCTTCTGCGACCCCTTGATCTGGGCGCTGTCGGTGTAGGTGAACTCCAGCGTGGCGGGCAGCACCGGGACCACACCCTGCACGCCGCCCTCGGCGACGCGGGCGGTTGCCTGCTTGAAGGTGGTGGTGACGTCGCCGCCCTGCGGGTCGTCGGCGATGGCGGACAGGGTCACCCGACCCTTGCCCTGGCCGGTGTCCACGCCGCCGCCGGTCGGGATGCTGGCGGAGGTGAAGGGGATCTCCCAGTGCAGCGGGCCGCCGAAGACGTCCGTCGCGTCGATCACGATGGAGTGCTTGCCGGCCTTGAGGCCGCCGCCGATTGACTGACCCGGCTGGATCGGCTCCCCGTCCAGCGTGTACGTCCACCCGGTCGCCTGCCCGGCGTTGGTGACCTCGACCTCGAAGGCGGTGGCCTTGGTCAGATTGCTGTCCTCGGCCGGAACGGTCGAGGTGAGCTCCACGCTGACCGTGCGGTTGCCCAGCGCGACGGCATTCAGGGCGCTGATCTCGGTGGCCTCCAGCGGGCGGCTGTAGATGCGGGCGGCGCGTACGGTCGCAGGTGCCCAGAACTGGTTGACGGCGTCCGCGCCCAGGTAGAAGGACGTGAGGGCGTTGCCACGGGGCAGGCCGAGCTTGCCGGTGACGGCGAGCTCCTTGACCAGCTTCCCGTCGACGTACAGCTTGACCGACGAGCCGTCGTAGACGCCGACGGTGTGGTACCAGCGCCCCGGGGTCACCGTGGTGCCGACGCTGCGATAGCCGCCGTTGATGTAGGCGGTGAAGGTCAGCTGGTCGCCGTAGATGACGATCGAGTAGCCACCGGACTCCTTGTCGGAGCAGATGTCCTGTTCCGTGCTGTTCGGCAGCGCGCCGTTGGCCTTGAAGACACATTCGATGGAGACCGCCGAGGAGATCTTCGACCACTGGTCGCCGAACTCGTAGGAGTACGCGTCGTCCTGCCCGTCGAAGGTGGCGACCTTGGCCTCCAGCGCCGGATCGTCGGAGATCACCGGCTCACCATGGGTGGTCACGGCGAGGCTCTGGGCGTGGTCGGCGGCGGTCCCGTCGGCGAAATCGACGTCGAGGACGTCGGCCGTCGGGGTCGGCGGCACGGTGTTCCAGGCAGCCGCCGTGGCTGCGGCCTGATCGGCGGTCAGGGCCTGCGACCAGATCCGCGAGGCGGCGTAGCCGGCGGCGGGCCCGACCTGGCCGATCCCGCTCGGGGCCGAGTCGGCGCCGATGACGAACCGGCGCGAGCTGGTGGCCGGGGCCCGCAGCGCCCCGGTGGCGGCGGTGCTGCCGGCCAGGGCGCCGTTGAGGTAGAGACTCAGCGTCGAGCCGTCCCAGACGGACAGCGCGTGGTACCAGCGGTCGCCGTCGACGGGGGTGAGGACACTCTTGTAGCTGCCGCCGATCTGCGCCATCGTGCCGAGGTTGCCCCCGTTGATGTAGATCGAGTAGCCGCCGGCCTCCTTGTTGGAGCAGAGGTCCTTCTCGCCGGACACCGGCACGGCCGCGTCCACCCGGAACACGCACTCGATGGTGAAGCCGGAGCCGAGCTTGCTCCACGGGTCGATCTCGAAGGACACCGCATCGTCGGTGCCGTCGGTGCGCAGGATGTCGGCGCCCGACTCCTTCACATCGGTGTCGGTGGCGTACGTCGGCGCGCCCCACGTCCTGGCGGGGACGTCGCCGGCGTGGTCGGTGGCCCGGCCGCCGGCGAAGTCGACGTCGAGGATGTCGGCCGCCGGAACATCCGCCGTGGCCTGGGTGTCCGCCGCGGGTGCGGCCTTCGTGGTGGGCGATGGGTCGGTCGTCGGTGCGGCCTGGCCCGGTGTGCCGAGCACCATGGTGCCCGTCAACGCCAGTCCGAGGGTGGCCGCCACCAGGCGTGCCAGACCCCGAGTGGGTCGTCGTTTCCTCACTTCATCTCCTTTGTCGAACCGGCCCGGGGGGATGGCCGGTCGGGGCGGTGCGCATCCTCGGAGGATCCGGGGACAGAACGGCCGGGGAGGGACGATGCCCTCTCCGGCCGTACGTTCAGGTCCGGGCCACCGTCGGTCACGCCCGCTGGCGGGCGGCGCGCACCGAGCGCCGGCGGCGTACGACCACGACGGCGACCACGGCCGCGGTCACCGCGGCGCAGCCGAGGATGAGGGCGATCTGGCGCAGTGAGGCGACGGCGGCCGCGTTCGCCGCGGAGGTGGCAGCGGTGAAGGTCCACTCCGCCCGCGGGTTGGCGCCGTTGTAGGCGAACCGCTGACCGTTCGGTCCGGTGGCGAGGGTGGTGTAGTCGGGGCTGAGGTCGTTGAGCATGATGACGTCGATGGTCGCCGCACCGACCGGTCCCGGGCAGCGGAACTCGGCGGTGGCACCCTCGGCGGCGACATCGTGGGAGTCGGTCACCCGGCCTTCGCAGGCACCCTCGGCCGTACGGACCCCGATGTGTCTGATGACGTAGTCCTCGAAGGCCGTGTTCTCCGACAGCACTTCGGCGTCGTGGGCCTCGTAGGTGACCGCTCCGTCGAGCATGATCCGGTCCTCGGGCAGCAGCTCCAGGCCCAGCGCCAGCCAGGTGAGGTCGTCGGTCATCCCGACCTTCCAGTGCGCCCGGATCGTCCGGCCGTCCTGGTCCAGCGACAGCTCGAGCGCCTGGGGATCCCCGAAGGGGTGGGCGGCCGCTGGGGTCGAGGGCAGCGCCGCGGCGGAGGCGAGGGTGCCGACCAGGCACAGGGCGACCGCCAAACACAGGCCGCGCAGGACAGATCCCACCGATGAACCACCTTGGACGTACGAGGGCGGGCCGCCGAGGGCCCCGAACGGCCCCACCCTGTCGACCACAGGGAAAGCCCGCTGAGAGCCCAGGTGAACCCCGACGGGCGTCCGGATGAACAGTTCAGGACGTAGTCGGACAGGGATCGGTGGCCGGCCGGGAGGCGGCTAAGGGCGCCGGCGGGCGGCGGCGAACCGGCCGGCCAGCTTGCGCACCTCGTCGGTCCACAGCACCACCGAGGCCATCGCGAGGCAGATCAGCCAGTCGATCGGCCTCAGGCCGGTGGTGCCGAAGGCGGTCTGCAGCACCGGCACGTGCACGACCAGCAACTGCAACACGACGGCCAGCCCCAAGGCGCCCCACAACCACGGGTTGTGCCCGCCGGCTCCCGGCACGCCGGTGAAGCGGAACACCGAGGACGACGGCGAGCGGGCGTTCAGGGCATTGAACAGCTGGGCCAGCACGAGTGTGGTGAAACCGGCGGTCTGCGCCCTGGCGTAGTCGGCGTGACCGTCGAGCAGGCCACCGGGCAGGAAGAGATCGATGGTCAGCAGGGTGACCAGCCCCATCACCACACCGATGAAACCGATCCCGGCCCAGGTGCCGGCGTCCAGCAGCCGGTCGTCGCGCCGGCGCGGACCGGCCGCCATCACATCGTCGATCTCCGGGTCGACGCCCATCGCCAGCGCCGGTCCGGAGTCGGTGATGAGGTTGATCCACAGGATCTGGGTGGCCAGCAGCGGCACCGCCAGGCCTGACCCGGCGGTGCCGTGCAGACCGATGAACCCGGCCAGCAGCACTCCCAGGAAGACGGTGACCACCTCGCCGATGTTGGACGACAACAGGTAGCGCAAGAACTTGCGGATGTTCGCGAAGATCACCCGCCCCTGCCGGACCGCGGTCACGATGGTGGCGAAGTTGTCGTCGGCGAGGATCATCCGGGCCGCCTCCTTCGACACCTCGGTGCCGGTGACCCCCATCGCGATCCCGATGTCGGCCCGCTTCAGCGAGGGGGCGTCATTGACACCGTCGCCGGTCATGGCGACGACCTGTCCCTCGTCCTGGAGCGCGTCGACGATTCGCAGCTTGTGCGCCGGCGCCACCCGGGCGTACAGGGACACCTCGCGGATCGCGGCACGGAACTCGGCCGGCGAGAGGCGGTCGAGATCGGGGCCGGTGAGGACCCGTGCACCGTCCGGCACGATGCCGAGGTCCGCCCCGATCCTGGCCGCCGTCCGGGCATGGTCGCCAGTGATCATCACCACCCGGATCCCGGCACGATGGGCCTCGGCCACTGCCGTACGGGCCTCCGGGCGGGCCGGATCGATGATCCCGACCACCCCGACCAGGGTGAGCCCCTCCTCGGCCAGGTCGTCGGGGTCGTCGACGTCCCGGTAGGCCACGGCCAGCGTCCGGTACGCGTGGTCGGACATCCGGTCGACCAGGTCGGACACCCGCCGGCGGTCGCGGTCGGTGAGGGGTCGGGTGCCGGATCCGACGAGCAGCGTGTCGCAGTGGGTCAGCAGGACGTCGGGCGCCCCCTTGGTCATCAGCCGGTGCGAGGAGGCAGGCCGGCCCTCCACCGGCTCCGGAGGACGCTGCAGGGTGGACATCATCTTGCGTTCCGAGGTGAAGGGCACCTCCCGGACCCGCTGGTAGGAGGCCGCCCGGTCGGTCACCCCGGACAGTTTGTGGGCGGCGACGACGAAGGCGGCCTCGGTGGGGTCACCCTGCACCGACCACGAGTCGTCCGCCGACCGGTCGAGCTGGGCGTTGTTGGCGAGGTAGCCACCGGTGAGCAGGGCCCGGACCTCGGCGAGGAGATCGGGATCGTCGCCGTCCTGGGGTCCGCCCGGGGAGGTCCCGTCCTCCCCGGAGAACGCCGTGGGGGTCAGCCGTTCGATCCGTACGTCGCCGTCCGGCCGGTAGCCCGACCCGGTGAGCGCCACCTCGCCCGACGCGGTGACCGCGCGCTGGATGAACATCTCGTTGCGGGTGAGGGTGCCCGTCTTGTCCGAGCAGATCACCGACGCGGATCCCAGCGTCTCCACGGCCGGCAGGCTCTTGACGATGGCCCGCAGCCGGGCCAGGCGCTGGACGCCCAGCGCCAGCACGACCGACAGGATCGCCGGCAGACCCTCCGGGACCGCCGCCACCGCCAGCGAGACCCCCATCAGCAGGACGTCGACCAGGCCGTCGGCGGTGTAGACCCGGTTGACCGCCACGGTGACGGCCATCACCACGATCGCGATGACCACCACGAGGAGGCCGAGGTTGCGCGAGATCGCGGCGATGTCGCGGGCCATCGGGGTCTGTTCGGCGGTGGTCTCGGCCAGCATCGTCGCGATGGAACCCATCTCGGTGTCCATCCCCGTGGCGGTGACGACGGCCCGCCCGACCCCCTGGACGACGGCCGTACCCTTGTGGACCATGTCGGTCCGGTC
This sequence comes from uncultured Propionibacteriaceae bacterium, assembly GCA_964528755.1. Taxonomy (GTDB): domain Bacteria; phylum Actinomycetota; class Actinomycetes; order Propionibacteriales; family Propionibacteriaceae; genus Raineyella. Next base: position 10,898 of record CAZGWN010000075.1, on the reverse strand, counting down.
CGCCAGCGCGACGCGTTCGGGCAGGGTGTCCGCGGTCTTCAGCCGGGCCTCCGACTCGCCGGTGAGGGAGGACTCCTGGACCAGCAGTCCCTCGGCGGACAGCAGCCTGGCGTCCGCCCCGACCTGGTCGCCCTCGGCCAGCACGAGGATGTCGCCGCGGACCAGTTCCCGGGTCGCGACGCTGACCAGGCGCCCGTCGCGGAGCACAGTCGAATGCGGCCGGCTGAGGCGTCGCAGGGCCGCCACCGCGTCGTCGGCGCGGGCCTCCTGGACATACCCGATGACGGCGTTGAGCACGACGATCACGGCGACGACGATCGCATCCACCGGTAGGCCCCGGCCGCCCTCGAGGATCCAGGCGGCCAGCGAGATGGCGATGGCGGCGAAGAGGAGGTAGATCAGCGGATCGGCGAACTGCCGCAGGAACCGACGCCACGCAGGGACCGGGGGAGTGCCGGCGAGTTCGTTGGGGCCCTCGGCGGCCAGGCGATCGGCGGCGTCCCCGGTGCTCAGGCCCGCCGCCGGGTCGACGCCCAGGGCGGACGCCAGCGCATCCGCGTCGCGGACGGAGGGATCGCCGAGATCGGCGGGCAGATGGTCGTGGGCAAGGACGTCACGGTCGGCAGCCACAGGTCCAGTCTAGGAAACGGCGTGGTGGAGGAAACTGGTGGGCATGACACCGGTCGATCTGCTCCGTACCCCCGTGGGGGAGGAGGCCCTGGCCGCGGCCGCGGGGCTGGCGGACACCGAGTCGCCGGCCGCGGGCTCCGCGCTGCGCCGCCGTTTCGGGGCGGAGCTGGCCGCGGCGGCCCTGGATCAGACGGCGCTGCGCCGACGCGCCCGGACGAAGTTCGGGCCGTCGGCGGCAACCCTCTGGTTCACCCGCGCGGGCCTCGAGCAGGCCACCCGCCCGCGCGTGGCGGCCCAGCGCGCGGAGCGTTACGCGGCGGCGATGCCACCGGGGGCGAGGGTCGCGGACCTGGGCTGCGGGATCGGTACGGACGCGCTCGCCCTGGTGGCGGCGGGCATGTCGGTCATCGCCGTGGAGGTCGACCCGGACACCGCGGCGGTCGCCCGCGCCAACCTGGCGTCGGTCGGTGCCGAGGTGATCGGCGCCGACGCCGGGGACGTGGTGGATACCGTGCTCACCGAGGGCACCGGCGTCTTCGTCGACCCGGCCCGGCGCACCGCGCGCGGACGCAGTTGGGACGCCGCCGATGTGTCGCCGCCGTGGCCGGACGTACTCGACTGGCTGCGTCGGGCTGCCGACGGGGGTGCACTGGGCTGCGTCAAGGCCGGCCCGGGGCTGCCGTACCGGCTCATCCCGGCCTGGACGGAGGCCGAATGGGTGAGCGACGACGGCGACCTGGTGGAGCTGGCCCTGTGGGCCGGGCCCGGGTGCACCCCGGGCCTGCGGAGCGCCACCCTGGTGGGTGCCGGCCGCCCGTCCGGCGGTGATCGACTGGCGCTGCCGCCCGGGGCGGCGGATGCCCCACCCGTCGGTGCCGCCGGGGTCCGTCCGGTGTCGGTGGGGGACCTCCTCTACGAGCCCGATCCCGCGGTGATCCGCGCCGGGGCGGTCGACGCGCTGGCCGGGCGGCTGGGCGGGGATGAGGGGAGCGTGGGTCGGGTGCACCGCGACATCGCCTACCTCGTCGGCGGGGGCGATGAGCAGCGGACCCCCTTCGCCACGGTCTTCCGGGTGCTGGAGATCCTGCCGCACAAGGAGAAGGTCCTGCGCGCCTGGGTCCGCGACCATCGGATCGGCACGTTGGAGATCAAGAAGCGCGGCGTCACCGACGACCCGGCCCGGCTGCGACAGCGGCTACGGCCCGCGGGCCCCGGCCGGGCGACGCTCGTCCTCACCCCCACCCCGTCCGGTGCCCGGGTCCTGGTGGTGGACCGCGTCCCCGGGCCGTGACCCGGGGCGGCGCGCATCGGCCGGCCGTGGCACAGTCTGGTGCGGGATCCCTGGTGCGGGACCTCCGTGCGAGGTGACAACGGCAGGTGGAAGGACGAAGCCATGGGCGAGGCGGGTGCACCCAGGACCGTGGTGCTGACCGGGGCCAGCGACGGCATCGGCGCGATCGCCGCGGAGAACCTGGTCCGGGACGGGCACCGGGTACTGGTGGTCGGCCACTCCCCGGAGAAAACCCGGGCCGTCGCGGGCCGTCTCGGCGTGGCGTACGCCGTCGCCGACTACACGCGGCTCGACGACGTACGCCGGCTGGCCCGCCACATCCGTGCGACCTGCCCCGACCTCGACGTCCTCGGCAACAACGCCGGCGCCCAGTTCCCCCGCGCGTCGCTCACCGAGGACGGTTTCGAACGCACCTTCCAGGTCAACTATCTCGCCCCCTTCCTGCTCACCTGGCTGCTGCGGGACCTGCTGCTGGCCCGCCGGGGGGCCGTCGTCACCACCGCGAGCGCCGCCGCCCGCATGTTCGGCCGCCTCGACGTCGACGATCTCACCGGTGTCCGACACTTCTCCTCCGCCCGCGCGTACGGCCCGTTCCGCGCCTACGGGAATGCGAAGATCGCCACGATCCTGTTCACCCGCGCACTGCACCACCGGTACCGCGACGACGGCCTGTCCGCCGTGGCGGTCAGCCCCGGCATCGTCGCCACGAACTTCGGCCGCGAGATGGGCCCGCTCTACGACCTGGCCTTCCGCTCCCCCCTCGGACGTGTCCTCGCCGACCCGGAGTCCGGCGGCAGGCTCCTCGCCGACTTCCTCGCCGGAACCCCAGGGCGGGACTGGCGGTCCGGGCAGCTTTACGGCACCCGACACACGGTGGTGCGGACCAATCCGCAGGCGTACGACCCGGCGCTGGAACTGTACCTGTGGACCCGCACCCTGGAGATGCTCGACCTCAGCGAGTGATCGGACCAGCGGGTGGCCCGGCATCCGACGGAGAGACCACCCGGTGGGACCGACTTGCATAACGCTGGCTATTGGATAGTATTCAGCCATGTTCATATCGAGCGCGGCGGTGCCGGATCGCCGAACCAGGTCGGCGGGATGTTGTCGCCGATCGGGACCGGCGTTGCGCCGAATGTCCGACGACGCGCCGATGTCGGCAGACGCCCTTGTCTCTGCGCCGCCGTTGTGCGGTGTGTCGACCCACTCGTGATGATTCCGTCCGTGACGGCCTGTGCCGGACTCGGTGTTTCCGTACGTTCCCTGATTCCCGCCGTGCCGTGACGGTATCGGCGGTTCCCATTCCTCCATCCACCCACAACCACGCAGAAAGAAGGAACAATGGCCTATTACAAGGACGCGACCGAGCTCATCGGCCGCACCCCTCTGGTCAAGATCAACCGCCTGTACGGTGACTCCCCGGCCACCGTGCTCGCCAAACTCGAGTTCTACAATCCCGCGAACTCGGTCAAGGACCGTATCGGCGTCTCCATCGTCGACGCCGCCGAGGCCGACGGCTCGCTCAAGCCGGGCGGCACCATCGTCGAGGGCACCTCGGGCAACACCGGGATCGCCCTGGCGTGGGTCGGTGCGGCCCGCGGCTACAAGGTGATCATCACCCTGCCGGAGACCTTCTCCAAGGAGCGTCGCGCCGTGCTGCGCGCCTTCGGTGCCGAGCTGGTCCTCACCCCGGCCGCCGAGGGCGTCCCCGGCGCCAACAAGCGCGCCCAGGAGATCGTCGACAACACCCCGGGCGCCATTCTGGCCCGGCAGTTCGAGAACCCGGCCAACGTCGACATCCACCGGAAGACGACCGCCGAGGAGATCTGGAAGGACACCGAGGGCCAGGTCGACATCGTCGTGGCCGGCGTCGGCACCGGCGGGACCATCACCGGCATCGGCCAGGTGCTCAAGGAGCGCAAGCCCGAGGTGCAGATCTACGCGGTCGAGGCCGCGGAGTCGCCCGTGCTGTCCGGCGGGCCGAAGGGTGCCCACAAGATCCAGGGCATCAGCCCGGGGTTCGTCCCGGCGATCTACGACTCCTCCGTCGTCGACGGCATCCTCCAGGTCAAGGGTGACGACGCCATCGAGTTCGCCCGCCGCTCCGCCAAGGAGGAGGGCCTGCTGGTGGGCATCTCGGCGGGTGCCGCGTTGCGCGCCGCGAAGGATCTGGCCGACGACCCGGCCAACGCCGGCAAGACGATCGTGGCCATCGTCCCCGACTGGGGCGAGCGCTATGTCTCGACGCCGCTGTTCGCGGGGCTGACCGACTGAGCCTGTCCCGTCTTCCCGACTCTCGCTACGAGGGTGAACGGCCCGTCCCCGAAGGGGCGGGCCGTTCGGCCGTCCGGACATAGCGGGGCACCCAGTGCGCCAGCATCCAGGCTCCCACCAACCCGGCCGCGCCCAGGGCGGCGGCCGCCGCCGGCAGCGAGAGAGCGAAGGTCAGACCCGAGATCGCCAGCGGTGCCACGGCGTTGCCGGCGTCGGTGATGAACCGCCAGCCGCCGAGGAAGGGCGCCGGTCGGTCGCGCGGGGCGAGGTCGGCCCCCAGCGTCATGTTCACCCCGGACGACAGCCCGTTGGCGAACCCGAGCACGATCGCCAGCACGATGAACCACACCGTGCGGCTTCCCGCCTCGTGGGTGAGGGCCAGCGCGAGATGCCCGACCCCGAGCCCGAGCAGCGCGGGGACCGCCGCCCACAGCCGACCCCAGCGGTCCATCACCAGCCCGCTGACATAGAACAGAGCGAAGTCGAGCCCGTTGGCGAGACCGATGACCAGGGTCGAGTCGGCCTCGGCCATGCCGATCGACAGCGCCCACAGCGGCAGGATCGCCACCCGGCTCGAGCGCAGCGCCATCAGCAGCGCCGAGCCGATCCCCACCCGCAGGTAGACCTCAGCGAATCGGCGCAGGCCGGCGATCAGGCCGTCCGCGGGGTCGGGCTCGCTCGGGTCGGCGCACTCCCGGGTCGGCCCCGGGTCCGCCCGCGCCACCGCGCGCTCCGGATCGGGCAGGGCGAGCAGGGCGATGATCACGGCCACGCACGCGGCTGCGTGCACCCAGTAGACCGCGTGACCGGTGCCGGTGATCCGGATGACGACGGTGGCCAACAGCGGCCCGACGAACCAGCCACCGCGGAACACCCCACCGAGCAGCGACAGTGCCCGGGCCCGGATGTGGATGGGCACGTACGTCGTCATGAACGCGTGCCGCGCCAGGGCGAACACTGCCGTGGCCAGGCCGATGAGGAAGGTCCCGGCGGCGAGCAGCCACGGTTCGCGGGCGAGCGCCGCACACACGACCCCCACCAGGGCCAGGATCGCGCCGCCCAGCATGGCGTTCCGCTCACCGATCCGGGTCACGATCCAGCCGCTGGGGATGTCGCCGATCAACTCGCCGACCATGATGAGCGAGGCGACGAGGCCGGCCAGGGCCAGGCTCGCACCGAGGTCGGTGGCGACGACCGGGATGATCGGCAGCAGGGCGCCCTCGCCGGTGGAGAACAGGATCGTCGGCAGGAAGACGGCCGCGGCGATCGAACGCCAGCGGAACCCGGCGGACCTACGGTCCGCCTTCTCGGTCTGAGTCATCGCCGGGCAGCTTAGCGCCGACGGCTGGGATCCACTCGGGGGACGGCCGCCAGCAGGGTCCGGGTGTACGTGGCCCGTGGCTCGGACAGCACGGACGCCACGGGGCCCTGCTCGACGATCCGGCCGTGGCGCAGCACGAGGACGTCGTCGGCGATCGCCTGCACGACGGCGAGGTCGTGGCTGATGAACACGCACGCGAACCCCAGCTCGGCCTGCAGGCCGCGGATCAGACGCAGGATCTGCGCCTGCACGGTGACGTCGAGGGAGGACGTCGGCTCGTCGGCGATCAACAGGCCCGGCCGCAGCGCGAGGGCGCGGGCGATGCCCACCCGCTGGCGCTGCCCGCCGGAGAGCTGGTGCGGGTAGCGCTCCAGCAGGTCGGCGTCGAGCCCGACCTGGGCGAACACCTCCCGGACGCGCGGTCGCGGGTCCCGCACGTGGTGCACCCGCAGCGGCTCGGCGATGCTCCAGGCCACACGTCGGCGGGGATTGAGGGCCGACCCGGCGTCCTGGAAGACGTACCCCAGTCGCGCCAGTGCCGTCCTTCGTCGCTTGCCCGGCAGACGCCACAGATCCTCACCCGCCAGCCGCACCTGTCCCTGCTGGGGGCGGAGCTGCCCGCTGAGGACCCGGGCGATGGTGGTCTTGCCGGACCCGGACTCGCCGACCACGGCGAGCGTACGGCCGGGGTGGACGACCAGGTCGATGTCCGCGACCGCCGGATGTCCGGTGCGGTACGCCGCGGTGATGCCTCGCAGGTCGGCGGTCGGTGGTCTGGTCACCGTGGGCGTGGGGCCCGCGGTCTGGGGGCGGTTCGCCGCGCCCAGCTTCGGCACAGCGGCCAGTAGGGTCCGGGTGTACGGGTCCTGCGGCGACCGGAAGACGTCGAGGACCGTCCCCTGCTCGACGATCCGGCCGTCCTTCATGACGTACACGTCGTCGGCGGACTCCCAGACGATGCCCATGTCGTGGGTGATGAGCAGGACGGCCAGGTGCAACTGCTCGGTGAGCCGGGTGAGCAGCGCGAGGATGCCCTGCTGCACGGTGACGTCGAGGGCGGTCGTCGGCTCGTCCGCGATGAGCACCGCGGGACGGTTGATCACCGCCATCGCGATCATGGCCCGTTGCAGTTGTCCTCCGGAGAGCTGGTGGGGGAAAGAGGAATGGATCCGCTCGGCCTCCGTCAGGCCGACCTCGCGGAACTGTTCCAGCACCCGCGTCCGGCGATCTCCACGGGACAGGTTCGTGTGCCAGCGAAGCGCCTCCTCGACCTGGGATCCGACGGAGAGCACCGGGTTGAAGGCCGACGTCGGTTCCTGGAAGACGGTGCCGATCAGGCCGCCGCGGATCCGGCGCAGCGGGGCGTCGGATCCGAGCAGATCGATCGTCTCGGCCCCGACGCGCAACAGGGCCTCGCCGCTGACCTGTGCCCCTCCGGGCTGCAGACGGGGCAGTGCCATCGCGGTGACGGTCTTGCCCGACCCGGATTCGCCGACCAGCGCGGTGATCCGGCCGGCGTGGAGCTTGAGCGCGGTCCCGTGGGTGACCTCCCGGTCGCCGAACCGGACCCGCAGGTCACGGGCGGCCAGTCGAGGCTCGCCGGTGACCTGCGGGTCGGGAGTGGACATCAGCGTGGTCATCGGGCCCTCAGGCTGACCTTCAGGTAGTTGGGGTAGGCCGGGAAGTTGCCGATGAAGAAGTTCTCGACGTTCGCCCCGTGGATGAAGGTGTTGTGGGAGTAGATGAGCGGCACGACCGGCGAGTCCTCCAGGATCCGGCGATCCGCCTGGGCCCAGATCTGCTGAGCGGCGGTCTGGTCGATCGTCTCGGTGGCCTGGCGGATCAAGGCGTCGACCTCCGGGTTGTCATAGCGGGACAGGTTGTAGTTGCCATGACCGATCTGGGAGGAGTCGAACAGCGGCGCGATGTTGGCCGTCGCGGACGGGAAGTCGGGCTGCCAGCTGGAGATCGCCAGGTCGTAGTCGCCCTTGTCACCGGTGAGGGCGTCGGAATAGACCTCGGAGTCGAGAGTCCGGATGGTGACGGTGAATCCGGCCCGTTCGAGCCCGGTCTTGATCGAGGAGGCGACATCGGCGCTGTCGGACCGGGCGATGAGGGTCAGCGTCGGAGCGGGCTTGCCGGACTCGGTGATGAGGCTCTTGGCCTTGTCGACGTCGCCGGACGGGTCGGCGGGATAGAGATCGTACGCCTGACGGCCGGGGATGCCGGGCGTGATCAGCGTGGTGGCAAAGCCCCCGGCGATCTCTCCGCCGGACGCCGTCTGGTAGGCCTGCTTGTTGGTGGCGTACTGGATGGCCTGGCGCACCTTGAGGTCGGTCACCCGCCGGGTGTTGATGGCGAGGTACTCCACTGCTCCGTCGCCGGAGGTGACCAGCAGGTCCTTCGCGTTCGGATCGGCCTGCGCCTGCGCGATCTGTGCCGGAGGCACGAAGCCGGTGAGGAAGGAATCGGCGGCATCCCCGGCACCGGTGATGATCGATTGCGCGGCGACCGAGGGGTCCTGGCTCATCCGGAACACAATCCGGTCCGGCCCCGCGGTCCGTACGGAGTCGGTCGCCCGGTCCCAATGCTCGTTGCGGGCGAGGACCGCCTGGGAACCCTGGTCATTCGACTCGACCCGGTACGGGCCTGAGGACACGGGCTGGTGACCGTACTGGGGATCCGTGCCCTTGCCGTTGGGGACAGGTGAGAAGGCCGGCTGGGAGACGATCCACGGCCAGTCGCCGGACGGGGCATTGAGGCGGAAGACGATCGTCTTGTCGTCGGGCGTCTCGATGGAGTCCAGTTCCTTGCCGTCGAACGGCCCCTGGTAGTTCTCCGCGCCCTTGAGCAGCGTCTTGTGGTAGCTGAGGCCGCCGGTGAGCGAGTCGGCGAACGACCGCTCGATGCCGTACTTGATGTCCTTCGACGTGATCGGCGTGCCGTCCTCGAAGAGGATCCCGTCCTTGAGGGTGTAGGTCCAGGTCCGCCCGTTGTCGGAGGGGGTGCCCGTGTCGGTCGCCAGGTCCGGGACGACGGTCGTGTCGCCCTGGGGCCGGACCTCCCAGGTGGTCAGCCGCCGGGCGATCAGTCCGAGGGTGGTGGTGGCCAGATTCTGGCTCTTGGCCGGGTCGAGGTCGAGCTCGGTGCCGGCCGTGAGGATGTTGAGGGTGCCCCCGGTCGCCGTCGACGCCTGGGCGGCGGACGCATCGGCAGGCGTGTCGGTCGGCCTCGAGCAACCGGCCAGTGTCGTCGCGAGGATGGTGGCGGCCGCCAGCAGGCCGGTCAGGCGGGCGGATCTCGATGTTGGCATGGTGCCTCCGGGTGAGTGGGTGCTGCGGGACAGTGGAACGTGCCGGGATTCGCTCAGCTTCGGCGGACCCGGGGATCGACGAGGGTGTAGGCCACGTCGACGACGAGGTTCGCGAGGATGATCAGACAGGCCGCGAAGAGGGTGACGCCGACGAGCACCTGCAGATCGAGGTTGGCGACGGCGTCGAGAAGGAGCGCGCCGAGCCCTTGCATGGAGAACACCCGCTCGGTCAGTACCGCGCCGCCGAGCAGGCCGCCCAGATCGAGGCCGAAGATCGTCACGACCGGCAGTACGGCGTTGCGCAGCGCGTGCCGGCCGACCACGGTCCTCTCGGGCATGCCCTTGGACCGGGCGGTCCGGATGTAGTCCTCGGACAGGGCGGTCACCATCTGGGACCGGGTGATCCGGGTGTAGGACGCCGCGCTCAGCACGGCGAGCACGAGCCACGGCAGCAGCAGATGGCCTGCCCATCCGGCGGGGTCCTCGGCCAGCGGGACGTACCCGCCGCTCGGGAAGATCGGGAGGGTCAGGGCGAAGATCCCGATGGCCAGCAGCCCGGCCAGGTACGCCGGGGTGGACACGCCGACCACGCTGGCCGCGAGGATGGTCCGGTCCACCCACCGTCCACGGTTGAGTGCCGACCACACGCCGGTGGCCACCCCGATGAGCAGCCACAGGACCGCGGCGCCCAGGGCGATCGAGGCGGTGACCGGAAACCGAGAGGCGATGAGGTCGGTGACGCTCTCCCGGAGCCGGAACGAGTAGCCGAAGCAGGGGGCCGCGCAGTGGATTGCCGCCGGGCCGTCGCCGAAGGTGCGACCCACGGCGATCCCGCTGAGGTAGGCCCAGAACTGTGCCGGCCACGGCTGGTCGAGGTCCATGAACCGCTTGACCTGCGCCAATTGGTCGGGGGTGCAGGGTCGCCCGCAGCTGAGCTGGGCCGGGTCGGTGGGGAGGATGAAGAAGATGGCGAACAGGGACAGGGCGATGAGGACAATGACCAGCAGTGAACTGGCCGATCGTCGGGCGAGGAGACGGACGAGCCTCATGGCGTCACCTCGTGGCGGGGGTCGAGACGGTCGCCGAGACCGTCGCCGAGCAGATTGAACCCGAGGGTGAGCAGGAACAGGGCGAGCCCGGGAAAGGCCAGATACATCGGGTCGACCCGGATCCAGGCCACTGCGTCGGCTATCGACCGGCCCCAGGAGGGGGTCGGCGGATTCATCCCGACCCCGAGGAAGGACAGCGCCGCCTCCGCGCCGATCCGTCCCGGGATCGCCAGCGTCGTGTAGACGACGAGCAGCGGCCCGAGGTTGGGCAACACCTGGCGCAGCAGGACGTGTCCGGCCCCGGCGCCCATGGTCCGGGACGCGGTGACGAAGTCCCGGGTGACCAGGGACAGGGTCTGACCGCGGACGAGCCGAGCGATGGACGGCCAGCCGAAGAATCCCAGCACCAGGGTGAGCAGGACCGCCCGGGGGAAGGTCGGCGGGATGACGGCCGAGATGGCGATGGCGAAGATGAGGAAGGGGAATCCGAAGAGTACGTCCATGGTGCGGGAGAGCAACCCGTCGACCACCCCGGGGAAGTAGCCCGCCGCCATGCCGGCGGTCACGCCGATGATGAGCGAGATGAGAGTGGACGTCAGTCCGATGCCAAGAGAAATGCGGGCCCCGTGGGCGACGATGGCGAACAGGTCGACGCCGCGCAGGGGCGTCACGCCGAACCAGTGCTGGGCGCTGACCCCGCCGGCCACTCCGACGGGGACGGATCCGGCGCCGAGCGCTTCGGGATGCTCTGCGTAGGGATCGTTGCCGCTGAGCGCGCTCAGGGGTTCCGCAAAGATCGCGAGCAGGCCGAAGGCCAGGACCAGGATGGCACCGATCGGCAGCGACAGGTCCGTTCCGAGGAGCCGGTGCGTACGGGCGTGAGGCGTACGGGGCAGAGCGAGCGACACACCGCAAGGGTGACACGACGACTCGCTCTTCTCAATCGATCCCATTCGTGTGACTTATACACCGGCGTATCCGTGGATCTACTATGGTTTGCTCGATCCATGCCCTGCGACG
>CAZGWN010000074.1:0-19777 GCA_964528755.1 uncultured Propionibacteriaceae bacterium | reverse complement strand
GCTCGATGATCTTGGTCATCACGCCACCCTTGGTCTCGATGCCCAGGCTCAGCGGCGTGACGTCGAGCAGCAGGACGTCCTTGACCTCGCCTTTCAGCACGCCGGCCTGCAGCGAGGCACCCAGCGCGACGACCTCGTCCGGGTTGACCGACTTGTTCGGCTCCTTGCCGCCGGTCAGTTCCTTGACCAGGTCGACCACCGCCGGCATCCGGGTGGACCCACCCACGAGGATGATCTGATCGATCTTGCCGACCGGGATGCTCGCGTCCGCCAGCACCGCGTTGAACGGCGCACGGCACCGGTCGAGCAGATCCTGCGTCATCCGCTGGAACTCGGCGCGGGTCAGCTTCTCCTCCAGGTGCAGCGGCCCGGCCTCGCCCAGAGTGATGTAGGGCAGGTTGATCGAGGTCTCCGACGCCGACGACAGCTCGATCTTCGCCTTCTCGGCGGCCTCCTGGAGGCGCTGGCGGGCGATCTTGTCCTGGCCGAGGTCGACGCCGTTCTTGTTCTTGAACTGCTTGATCATCCACTCGACGACCCGGTTGTCCCAGTCGTCGCCGCCCAGCCGGTTGTCACCCTTGGTGGCCTTGACCTCGAACACGCCTTCGGAGATGTCCAGCAGCGACACGTCGAAGGTGCCGCCGCCGAGGTCGAAGACCAGCACGGTCTGCTCCTGGGCGGCCTTGTCCAGGCCGTACGCCAGCGCAGCAGCGGTCGGCTCGTTGATGATCCGGTCGACGGTCAGCCCGGCGATCTCGCCGGCCTCCTTGGTGGCCTGACGCTCGGCATCGCCGAAGTAGGCGGGCACGGTGATGACCGCGTTGGTGACGGTCTCGCCCAGGTAGGCCTCGGCGTCCCGCTTCAGCTTCTGCAGGACGAAAGCCGAGATCTGCTGCGGCTTGTAGGTCTTGTCGTCGATGGCCTTGGTCCAGGTCGTGCCCATGTGGCGCTTCACCGAGCGGACCGTCCGGTCGACGTTGGTGACCGCCTGGCGCTTGGCGACCTCGCCCACGAGCACCTCACCGCTCTTGGAGAAGGCGACGACCGACGGCGTCGTCCGCGCGCCCTCCGCGTTCGGGATGACAGTCGGCTCGCCGCCCTCGAGAACGGCGACGACAGAGTTGGTGGTGCCGAGGTCGATGCCTACTGCACGAGCCATGAGTTCTACCTCCGTGTGTTGTCCGTGGGTCCGGGGCCCGTCGCACGGTAGGTACGCCGGGCGCCGGTCGACACGGACCAGGGATCAGGTTGCTGGTTGAGTCTAGCGGACTCAAGGACTGACCTTGAGTCACATTCACTCAACCTTGCCATGGGCGGGGCTATTCCCACCATGGGTGATCTCCCTGGGAGGTCACCGGGCCTCGATCCGGAAGCCCTCCTGTGGCCCAGCCCCCAGGGGGTTCCCCGCGAGTCACGTGTGCTTCGGAGTGGGGGCGCCGGCCGCCCCCTGCGTCATGAACCACGGGGGGCCAAAGACACACCGGGAGCCCTCACAGGTCCCCGGGGGCCACGACGGCGGCGCGCAGGGTCGCCCGGTCCGGCGGGTCGGCGCCGGGTCGGGTGACCGTGATGGCCGCGGACCGGGCGGCCCAGCGGCCGAGCTCGGCCAGCTCATCGGGGCGTAGGGCGCCGAGCCGGTCCCGGGCACGCGGGCCGACCGCACCCAGCGAGGCCAGTCCGTCGAGCAGCGCCCCGGTGAACGTGTCGCCGGCACCGATGGTGTCCACCACGCGTACCGGGACGGCCGGCACCCAGACCACTTCCTCGTCGCGGAGCAGGATCACCCCGTCGGCGCCCAGGGTGACCACCGCGAGGACGGGCCCGTCGCCGCCGCGGCGGAGCCAGCGGCGCGCCGCGTCCGCAGGGGCGAGATCCGGGTAGTACCAGGCGAGGTCCTCCGAGGAGACCTTGACGACGTCGGCGAGCCCGACGAGGTCCTCGACCCGGGCGCGGGTGGCGCCGACGTCCGGTGTGATGGCCGGCCGCGCATTCGGGTCGAAACAGGTCAGCGCCCGTCCCCTGAATGCCCGCAGGACGGCCTCGACGGTGCCCGAGCCCGGCGGCAGCACCGTGGCGATGGATCCGGTGTGCACGATGTCGGGCCGTCCGACGTCGGTGAGGACGTCGTCGGGCAGATCCCACGTGAGATCGAAGACGTAGTGGGCGGATCCGTCCGGGGCAAGGGTCACCTCGGCGGTCGACGTGCGTCCGGTGGCCGGCGGGCGGCTCACCACGCGTACGGCGGACGCTTCCAGCCAGGCGCGGACCGCCCGCCCGCGCGGGTCGTCGGCGAGGACGGTGAGGAGTTCCGCATGGTGTCCGAGGCGGCCGAGGGCGACCGCGACGTTGGCGGGACTGCCGCCGGGACGCTCCTCGATCACGGGCCCGACCGGCACCACGTCGACCAGGGATTCGCCGATGACGACGACCCGAACGTCTGCGGGACGTACGCCGCCGATCCTCACGTCTCCGGATGACCCACCGAGTCCTCCGCCGGTCACCCGAGGAGCCCGTCGTGCAACGCCCGCGCGATGGTCGGCGCCAGCGGCAACCGCGGGATGACGGTGGCCTGAACGGCGTGATAGAGGTCGGGTTTGCCCGGCCAGACCGTACCCGTCGGTCGGTTGAGCGGGTCCAGCTCGTGCCACCAGGAGCCCCCCTCGTGGTCGATCAGGAAGCGTTCCGCGTAGTCCCACCAGGTGGCATAGCAGTGGGCGTACTCCGGCTTGCCCGTCCGCAGCAACAGGGCGGCTGCCGCACCGATCGCCTCGGCGACCACCCAGTGCATCCGCTGCCGCACGATCGGCGTGCCGTCCCAGTCGGTGGTGTAGACGAAACCGTCGGCCCCGTCGACCGCCCATCCGTCGGCCACCGCGCGGGAGAACAACGTCTCCGCCGCGGCGACCAGGTCGTGGTCGGGGACGGTGACGGCCTCCAGGTGGAGCAGCAGCCGGGCCCACTCCAGGCCGTGGCCGGGCGTGGCGCCGTACGGCTTGAACGGGTCGTCGGGGCGATCCCGGTTGACGTCGGGCTCCGGTTGCCAGGCAGAGGTGAAGTGTTCGGGGAGCCGGCCGTCGCCGCGGTCGACCAGCCCGACCACGAATGACGCGGCGCGGGCCGCACGTTCCCGCCACTCGGTGGCCTCCGCCGTCACGCCTGAGGTCGATCCGGTCCCGGCGGCCGGGAGCAGGTCCACGGCGTCGGCGACGGCGAGCATCGCCTCGACCGAGTGCATGGTCGCGTTGAGGCCGCGGTACTCGTCCGCGCGAGTGAAACCGACATCCCAGGAGTCGACGGGCAGCCCGGCGTGGTCGTCCCAGAACTTGTCCAGAAAGACCCGGGTCGCCTCGGCGAGCAGGTTCCCGGCCCCCGGCAGGTCGGCGTTCACGGCGCTGGCCGCGGCGATCATCACGAAGGCGTGGTCATAGCAGGACTTGCCGGCACCGACCTCGGGCACGCCCTCCGGGTCGAGGCCGTGGAACCACCCGCCGTGGACGCCGTCTCGAAGGTCACCGGTGAGGCCGGACAGGGCGGTGCGGGCGAGGTGGCCGCTGCCGGGGATGCCCAACAGCACACCCAGCGAGTAGACGTGCACCATCCGCGCCGTGATCCAGGTCTGCACACCCTGCTCCCCCATCGGGGCGCCCCGGTCGTCGAGATAGGCCGCACCGCCCTCCGATCGACCCACCCGCCGGCCGAACTCCAGCAGCCGGCGGCATTCGGCCTCCAGCCACCGCCGGTGGGCCGGCAGTTGCGGCCACGGCGCCGTCGTGCCGATCGGGGACATCGCGGTCATCATGCTCGCTTCCTTGTCGAACCTGCTCGTGACGATCCGGCTACGTTCTCGTGCCGCAGTCTAGGCCCCTTGCCACGTGCCGTTGCCAGGCCATGACCTGATCCGAATCAGCGGCTGGTCCGCGGCGACCCGCCCGCCCGGGCCCCCGGAGGGGGCCTCTTCGGTGACCGGCCGCTGGCCCGTGGTCGACGCCCCGGTCACGTCCGGTCGTGATGCCCCGGTCACTTCCGGTCGCGGCGGTACGCGCTCAGGTGCGGCCCCTTGCGTACGGCCCCGGTGATCGCGGCGATGAGTTCCTCGTTCGTCACCGTGCCGCCGGGGTAGGAGCCGTTGTTGCGGCCGTGCCGCAGCACCTCGACCCGGTCGGCCACGGCCCGCACATCGTTGAGATTGTGGCTGATGAAGATGACGCCGAGCCCCAGCGCCCGCAGCCGCTCGATGTGAAGCAGCACCTCGGCAGTCTGCGCCACCGACAAGGAGGCGGTCGGCTCGTCGAGGACCACCACCCGCGGTTCGCCGATCAGCGTCCGGGCGATGGCGACCGCTTGGCGTTGTCCGGCCGACAGCTGACCCACCGGAGTGCGCACCGAGGGGATGAACGCGCCCAGGTCGCGCAGCACCCGGCGGGCCGTCTGCTCCATCTCCCCGTCGGCGAGCAGGAACTGCCCGGGCAGCACCCGTTCCCGGCCGAGGAAGAGGTTGGCGGTGACGTCGAGGTTCTCGGCCAGCGCAAGGTCCTGGAAGACGGTGGCGACGCCGAGCTTCTGCGCGGTGGCGGGATTGGGGATGGTGACCGCCTCGCCCGCGATCCGGATCTCGCCCGCATCGGGCTGCAGCACCCCGGCGACGATCTTCGCCAGCGTCGACTTGCCGGCCGCGTTGTCACCGACGATCGCGACGACCTCACCGGCGTTGACGATCAGACTCGCCTCGACCAGGGCTTCCACCGGGCCGAAGTGCTTGACGATGCCGCGCAGGTCCAGGATCGGGACCTCCGGTGCGTCTTCGCCGACCTCGGGCAGCGGCGACTGGGTCATCGTTGGTTGCCTCCTCTGTGCGTCACGTCGGTGTGGTCCAGCACCATGGCGAAGGCACCGACCACCTCGGCGCGCGTGCCCAGGGTGGCAGGCACGATGTCGATCGGTGCCACGACATTGGCCAGCACACCACGCCGCAGCGATCGGCGCATCGGGTCGAGGAAGATCTCCCCGGCCTCGGACAGTTCTCCGCCCGCGACGATGACCTGGGGGTTGAGGGTCTGGCAGACCCCGGCCAGCACGGCGCCGATGGTCTCACCCGCGTCGGCGACCACCCGGGAGCAGCCGGGGTCCCCGGTTCCCGCCCGGCTGACGACGTCACGCAGACCCAGGGTGCCGTAACCGGCGCGGAGCGGGCGCAGCAGCGCCTCCTCACCGACGACCGTGTCGAGGCACCCGCGGGATCCGCAGCGGCAGATGGCGCCGCGCGGATCGACCTGAATGTGGCCGATCTCACCGGCTGTCCCGGCATATCCACGGTGGAGGCGCCCGGCGATGACGACGCCGGAACCGATACCGTACGAGGCGCGCAGGAACAGGAAGTCGGGGTGATCGCGGCCGGCGCCGCGGGTCGATTCGGCCAGGGCGGCCAGGTTGGCGTCGTTGTCGACCCACGCCGGCGTGTTCAGTCGGTCGGTCATCACCTGGTCGATGCTCTCGTCGTCCCAGCCCCGCAGCACGCCGGGAACCGAGATCCGCCCGGTGGCCCGGTCGACCGGCGCCGGCACCCCGATCCCGATCCCCGTCAGTTCGTCCACGGAGGAGCCGACCCGGTCGAGCATGTCGACGATGAGCAGGGCCGCACGGTCGAGGGTGGTGTCGATGAGGTGGTCGCGGGGCAGCGGCAGGACCTGTTCGGCGATCACCTCCGAACTGAAATCGCCCAGCACCACCCGCAACTGGCGGTGACCGATGTGCACGCCGGCCCCGATCCCGATCCGGCGGGCGACGGTGACGAGCTGGGCTCGCCGGCCGCTGCGGGAGGTCGGATGCACCTCGACGAGGCCGGAGCCGGCGAGTTCCTTGACGATCGTCGACACCGTCGCCGCGGACAGCCCGGTGGCGGCGGCGAGCTCGACCTGGGTGAGGCCGCCGTACCGGGCGACGGCGTCGAGGATGGAGGCCCGGTTCGCCTCGCGCAGTGACGTCTGCGAACCGGACCCCCATCCACTCATGTGCTCACCCTAGTGACACCGTCCGGGGATGGACGGGGGGTGCTCAGCGCCCGGCCCGGCGCTTGTTGTAGATGTCGAACGCAACCGCCAGCAGCAGCACCATGCCCTTCACGATCTGCTGGACCGACTGGTCCATGCCCAGCAACTGCATGCCGTTGCTCATCACCGCCATGATCAGGCCGCCGATCATCGCGCCGGTCACCCGACCGACACCGCCGGTGGTGGACGCCCCGCCGATGAAGCAGGCCGCGATCGCGTCCAGCTCGAACATGTTGCCGGCCGCGGGCTGGGCGCCGTTCATCCGGGAGGAGTAGACCACCCCGGCGAGCCCGGCCAGCAGGCCCATGTTGATGAAGATCCACATGTTCACCCGGCGCACCTTCACCCCGGACAGCTGCGCCGCGTGCAGGTTGCCGCCGATGGCATACACGTGCCGGCCGAAGACCGAACGCTGGGACAGCACCCCGTAGAAGATGATCAGGACCGCGAGCAGGATGAGCACGATCGGCAGGCCACGGCTACGGGACAGCTGGAAGCCGAACCACATGACGACCGCGCCGACCACGACCAGCCTCAGCGTGAACAACCAGACGGACTCCACCGCCTGCTGATAGGCGATCTTGCCGCGGCGGGCGCGCCACTGGGTGAAGGCGTACCCGACCACCCCGATGGCGAAGACGACCACCGTGAACACATCGAATCCCGGCCCACCGAGTAGGCCGTTGAGGAATCCTCCGGCGATCTCGGTGTACGGCTTGCCGAACGGCGACAGGGAAATGTTGTCCAGCACCCGGAAGGTCAGTCCGCGGAAGAGCAGCATGCCGGCCAGCGTGACGATGAATGCCGGAATGCCGACGATCGCCACCCAGAATCCCTGCCACAGGCCGACCAGCAGGCCCACGCCGAGCGCGGCCAGCACGCCGACCCACCAGGGCGCGCCGCCGCGTACGACGAGGACGGCCGAGACCGCCCCGGCCAGGGCCACCACCGATCCGACCGACAGGTCGATGTGCCCGCCGATGATGACCAGCACCATCCCGATCGCCAGGATGAGGATGTAGGAGTATTGCAGGACGATATTGGTGATGTTGCCCGGGGTGAGGAAATTCGGGTCGAGCACCGAGAACAACACCACGATCGCCACAAAGGCGACGAAGATGCCGCTCTGACGCAGGTTCCGCTGCGCCATCTCCCACAATCCGCCCAGCATGCCGGGCGCTTCGATCTTGCTGCGTGCAGTGGCGAGCGCGTTCATCTCACCGGCTCCTTCTCCATGGTCATGAGCTCCATCAGTCGTTCCTGGGTGGCCTCACCGATCGGTACGTTGCCGGTGATCCGGCCGTACGCCAAGGTGTAGATGCGGTCACAGGTGCCGAGGATCTCGGGGAGTTCCGACGAGATCACCACCACCGCCTTCCCGTCGGCCACCATGCGATTGACGAGCTGGAAGATTTCGTATTTCGCTCCCACGTCGATACCGCGCGTGGGTTCGTCGAGCAGTAGCACCTCCGGCTCGGTGAAGAGCCATTTGGCCAGCGCCACCTTCTGCTGGTTGCCGCCCGACAGTTTCCCGACCGGGGCGAGCACGCTGGGCGTACGGATCCCCAGGTCGGTCCGGTAGCGCTCCGCCACCGCCAGTTCCTCGTTGCCGTCGACCCACCCGGATCGGGCGAGCTTGCCCAGAGCGGCGGCCGAGATGTTGCGCCGGACGTCCTCGATGAGGTTGAGCCCGTAGCGTTTGCGGTCCTCGGTGGCGTACGCGATGCCGGCCGCGATGGCGCGGGAGACGGTGGAGGTGTCGACCGGTTTGCCGTGCATGTAGACCTGCCCGGAGATGTCCCGACCCCAGCTGTGCCCGAAGATGCTCATGGCCAGTTCGGTGCGGCCGGCACCCATCAGCCCCGCGATCCCGACGACCTCCCCGGCCCGGACGGTGAAGCCGGCGTGGTCGACGACGACCCGGTCGGGCTGGATCGGGTGGTGCACCGTCCAGTCCTCGACCCGGAAGATCTCCTCGCCCGGATGCGATTCCCGCTGCGGGTAGCGGTGTTCCAGGTCACGACCGACCATCCCGCGGATGATCCGGTCCTGGATGCGGATCGGGAACGAGTCGGCGGTCCGTGCCTCGGGCGTACCTTGCGCGCCGGGCATCGCGCTCTCCGGCGCGCCCGCCGCGCCGGGCATCGCGATCGTCTCGATGGTCTTCCCATCGCGGAGGATCGTGGTGGAATCGGCGATCTCCTCCACCTCGACCAGCTTGTGGGAGATCATGATCGAGGTGATCCCCTGACCCTTCAGGTGGCGAAGCAGGTCCAGCAGGTGTTCGGAGTCCTCGTCGTTGAGCGCCGCGGTCGGCTCGTCGAGGATGAGCAGTTTCACCTTTTTGGACAGCGCCTTGGCGATCTCGACCAGTTGTTGTTTACCGACCCCGAGCTGGCTGATCGGTGTGGTCGGATTTTCCTCGAGGCCGACCCGGGCGAGCAGTTGGGCGGCGTCGGCGTTGGTCCGGTTCCAGTCGATGAGACCGGCCCGGTCGGCCCGCTCGTTGCCCAGGAAGATGTTCTCCGCGACCGACAGGTACGGGCTCAGCGCCAGTTCCTGGTGGATGATGACAATGCCCTTGGCCTCGGAGTCGTTGATGGAGTGGAAGACGGCACGTTCGCCCTCGAAGATGATCTCGCCGGAATAGGTGCCGTGCGGGTAGACGCCGGACAACACCTTCATCAGGGTGGACTTCCCGGCGCCGTTCTCGCCGCAGATGGCGTGGATCTCGCCACGGGCCACGCTGAGGGAGACATCCGACAGGGCCTTGACGCCGGGGAATGTCTTGGTGATGCCGCGCATCTGAAGGATGGGATCGCTCATGGTGTTCCTCTCGCCGCCGAGGTGTTCCGGCCCGCGGGGGCGGACCGGAACACCTGCGACCGCGTACGTACGGATGACGGGACTACTGGTTGACGCCGGCTTCGACCTCGGCCTCGGTCCAGTAGCCCGAGTCGATGAGCATGGACGTGATGTTGTCCTGGTAGATGATGTCCGACTGCAGCAGGAAGGACGGGACCACCTTCACCCCGTTGTCGTAGGTGGTGGTGTCGTTGGCCTCCGGCTCCTGCCCGGACAGGTACGCCTGCCCGGTCACGACCGCCTGCTGGGCGAGCTTGCGGGTGTCCTTGAAGATCGTCGAGAACTGCACGCCGTCGTTGATGAGCTTCACCGAAGCGATCTCGGCATCCTGACCGGACACGATCGGCAGGTCGTCGTCGAGGGTGGGCCCGTAGCCGGCGTTCTGCAGGGCGGTGATGATGCCCCGCGAGATGCCGTCGTACGGTGACAGGACGGCGTCGACCTTCTCGCCACCGGAGTAGGTGGAGGTGAGCAGGTCCTCCATCCGCCGCTGGGCCGTCTCCTGCTGCCAGCGCAGGATCGCCGCCTGCTCGATCGTCTGCTGGCCTGACGGCACGGTGAGCACGCCGGAATCGAGGTACGGCTGGAGGGTGTCGATCGCGCCCTGCCAGAAGAAGTGCGCGTTGTTGTCGTCGAGCGAGCCGGCGAACAGTTCGATGTTGAAGGGGCCCTTGGCGTCGCCCTCGGAACCGTCCTCGTTGAGGATGCCCAGGCCGACGAGGACCGAGGTGGCCTGCTGGACGCCCACCTGGTAGTTGTCGAACGTCACGTAGAAGTCGACGTTGGCGCTGTCACGGATCAACCGGTCGTACGAGACGACCGGGATCCCGGCCGCCTCGGCGGCGTCGAGCTGGCCCGACAGGGCCGTGCCGTCGATGGCGCCGATGATGAGCAGGTCGACGCCGCTGGTGATCATCTGGTCGATCTGCTGGGACTGGGTGGGGATGTCGTCGTTGGCGAACTGCAGGTCGACGGTGTCACCAAGCTTCTCGAAGCCCTCCTTGACGGCCTCGCCGTCGGCGATCCACCGCTCCGAGGTCTGGGTCGGCATCGACACGCCGATCGTCCGGGGTCCTTCGTTGTCGCCGAGGGCGTCGCCGCCCCCCGCGCCGCCGCCGGCACAGCCGGCCAGGAATACTGATGCGGCTATCGCCGCCGCTGCGAAGCTCCTGATCGAGGGTCGCATGTCGCGGTTCTCCTTTGCGTCATTGCCAGGAACGATGCCGCCGGCTTCCTCGCCTGCCGAGCACCGTGCACCCGGGTCGGTCCTCGGGTGGTGTTACGATGGTCTTGGCTTTGGATCTCAAAGTCAACCCATCGCAGAGAACTGCCGTATCACGGTTTCATCACGAGTCGGCCCCAGTGTCGATCCCCGTGGTCCGGGGTGCTCGCCGTTGCCGGAAACATGCCTTTGGCTAGGAAAGATCGCCGGGCTACGAGCGGCAGGCGAGGAGGTCACCCCAGCCTGTCCGATGAGTTTGCCGGGCGAAGCCAAGATGCGGCCCCGGATGCCCCCTGTCCCGCAGCTCGTGGCGTCCCGTGCCGTTGCGTCCCGTGCCGTTGCGTCCCGTGGCGCGCGGGAGGAAGGTGGAGACATGCCGGTCGTCGAGTTCTCCGCCACCGTCCCGCACCCGCCCGACGTCGTCACGGCGTGGTACGACCGCCCCGCGTCGTGGATCCGGCTCAGCCCTCCCGGCCTGGTGACGGTTGTCGCCGGGCCCGCCGACGGACCGGCGCCGGGCAGCCGGATCAGGTTGCGGCTGTCGGCACTGCTCCTGGCCGGCGTCCTGCCCGGCCTGCCCACCGGCCAGCCTGGTCATGCCTCCGCGCCGCCCGGAATGGACTGGCAGTTGGTCCGCACCGAGCGCAGCGTCGCCGGGCCGCTCACCCGTACCGTCGACGAGCAGGTGACCGGCCCCCTCGCGAGTTGGCGGCACGAACGCGAGATCACCGCGGCCCCGGCGGGCCCGGCCACTGCCGTCAGGGCGACCACGGTGGTCGACCGGATCACCTTCGCCCTGCCCCGGGCCCTTCGATCGGCCGAGCTGGCGGTGACCCGCACGGTCCGGCGGGTGCAGCGCTTCCGGGCCGCCCAGGTGCGCGACGATCTGGACCTGTACGCCCGGCTGGGCGGGCTCGCCACGGCCGGTCCGGCGCGAGACCCTCTCCGCGTGGTGGTCTCGGGCGCCTCGGGCCTCATCGGCTCCCAGGTCTGCGCGCTGCTCGCCGCCGGCGGCCACCACGTCACCCGGCTGGTCCGCCGCGAGGCCGCCGGGCCCGACGAGATCACCTGGGATCCGGCCCACGGCGACCTCGACGCCGGCGCGCTGGCCGAGGCCGACGCGGTGATCAACTTCTCCGGCCGTACCATCGGCACCCGGTTCACCCGGGCCGCCAAGCAGGAGATCCTCGCCTCACGCGTCGATTCGTCGACGACGCTGGCACGGGCGATCGCGACCGCGGCCGGCTCCGGGGACGGGGCCTCCGGAGGGCCTGCCGTCCTCGTCCAGTCGAGCGCCGTCGGGGCGTACGGTCCTCGCCGGCCCGGTGAGGTGCTCACCGAGGATTCCGCCCCGGGAGGCGGCTTCCTGGCCGAGGTGGTCCGCCGCTGGGAGCGGGCGGCCGAGCCGGCCGAGCAGGCGGGCGTACGGACCGTGCTGGTCCGGACCGGGACGGTGCTGTCGGCCGCCGGTGGCGCGCTTGCCCCGCAACTGCCGCTGTTCTGGGCGGGGGTCGGCGGTCGCCTGGGCGCTCCCGACGCGATGGTCAGCTGGATCGGCCTGGACGACATCGCCCGGATGTACGTCCACGCCGTGCTCGACCCGGACCTGGCCGGACCGGTGAATGCGGTGGCGCCGCATCCGGTGTCCCAGGCGGCGTTCGCCCGGACGGTCGGCAACGTGCTGCACCGGCCGGCCGGCGTGCCGACACCCGCGTTCGGACCGGCCCTGCTGCTCGGCCGGGAGGGGGCCGACGAACTTGTCCGCACCGATCAGGAGGTTTCCTGCCGGAAGGCGGAGCGCAGCGGCTTCCGGTTCGGGCAACCGGACCTGGCCTCGGCCCTGCACCACGTGCTGGTGCGGTGAGGGGAGGGACCCGGGTCTCGTCTCGCGTCGCTTGCCGAGGGCGGCCCGATGGGCCCACTATCGACGGGTGATCCGTCCGCTCTCCCTCGACGACGTGCCGGCCCTGGTCGATCTGCAGCGCCGCAACCGGGACCACCTCCGGCCGTGGGAACCCTCCCGCGACGACACCTGGTTCACCACCGACGGCCAGCGGATCGCTGTCGAGCAGGCGCTGCGCGACCGTGATCTCGGCCTGGCGGTCCCGTTCGCCATCGTGGCGGACGGCGAACTGGTCGGGCGGATCAACCTGTCCCGGATCACCCGCGGCGCCTTCTGCAGCGGCGGCGTCGGCTACTGGGTCGACCACGACCACTGGGGCCGCGGCGTGGCGACGGCCGCGTTGGCCGAGGTGGCCGCCGAGGCGTTCGGTCCGCTGGGACTGCACCGGCTGGAGGCCTCCACGCTGCTGCACAACACGGCTTCCCAACGGGTCCTGGCGGCCAACGGCTTCGAACGCATCGGCCTCGCTCCGAGCTATCTGCGCATCGACGGCCGATGGCAGGACCACCTGCTGTTCCAGCGCATCGCCGACTGATCGTCACGCCACCGACACATGATCTTCGTTTCTGTTATCCGGCTCGGCTACGCTGAACTCACCCAGCCCGGGCTCTGCCGGGGAGCGTCCGACCCGGCCTCGCCGGAGGCGCCTCCTGCCCCGTACGATCCGCGGGCGACCGGCCGTGCCGTTGCGGACATCCCCGGGACGTCGCGGCCGATGGGCCAGGAACCCCTAGGGCAGGTGGAAAGGAATGAGCAACCATGACCGACTTCGACATGGGGGCCACCAAGACGCGTGATCCTCACCTGATCGAGGATGCGGCGGCGATCTGGGCCCAGGCCACCGCCTATCGCGATGACGTCGATGCCAACGACGTCTCGGTGGAGGATGCCGTCCCGCTGATCCGTGACGTGCTCGCCGCCTCGGAGCGCTCCTTCCTGCTCGCCATCGCCGATCCGGAGACCGGCGCAGTCGTCTGCTTCGGCGCGGTCCAGCCCGATCGGGAGCAGTCGTCCGGGCCCGACCGGGGCGAGCTGCGCTACCTCGGCGTGGCGCCCGAGCACTGGGGGGAGGGCTGGGCCCGGCGGCTCCTCGTGGCGCTGCCCGACGCGGCCCGCCAGGAGAACTTCCGCGACATCATCCTGTGGGTGTACGCGGACAACACGCGCGCCATCTGGGTGTACGAGGCGATGGGCTGGAACGCGACCGGGCGGACCCGCAAGCATCCGGTCACCCGCCGGATCGAGGCCGAGTACCGGCTCAAGCTCGGCTGAGTCCTGCCGGGACGGTCACCTCAGCACCTGCCGGGACGGTCACCTCAGAAAGTGCCGTGCCCGGGCCGCCTGGGCCCGGGCCTCGGCCAGCACGGTCAGGTCCAGGTGGATCTGCACCAGCGGCGGCGCCGGCGGGGTGTCACCCAGCGCCGGCCGACCACTGTGCACGTACACGTACAGGCGATGGGCCCGCAGCCGCCACTCGGCCCGGATTCCCTCGCAGGTCTCGGCGGATTCGGCGGGCTTCCCCAGGGTCGCGGTGAGCCGGTCGGCGGCCGCCCGACCCCACGCCATCACCAGATCGCGCTCGTACCCGTCGAACAGCATCCAGCCCAGCCCGGCGAGTCGACCGCGGTAGAGCTGCCAGAAGGTCTGCGCCTCGCCCCATCCCGGGACCCCGGTGCCCCAGTGCCGCAGGGCCGTGATCTCGACGGCCGGTTCGATCCGGTGCAGGCGGAACCAGGCGACCCGCTCCCCCTCGGTCCGCGGCCACATGTCGCCGACCAGATCGGTGATGGTGCGGACCACGGTGTCCACAGCGGGCATCATCGGGCGGCCCTCCCCCGTCGGCCGCCCGGCCCGGTTGTCGTCCATACGGCGAGCGTACGACGTCTCGCCCTCCGGGACCATCGCTCGGACGCGCGTGGCGTCCGCCGCCGGGACTACGCTGACCGGCATGCTCACACTGCATGACGTCTCGCGTCGTGGCTTCGCCTCCGACAACGGTTCCGGGGTGCTGCCGGAGGCTCTGGAGGCGATCGCCGCCGCCAACGGCGGGCACGTGATCAGCTACGGGGACGACCCGTACACGGAGCGATTCCAGGAGGTGGTCCGTGGTCACTTCGGGGATCGGGCGATCGCGTACCCGGTCTTCAACGGGACCGGCGCCAACACCGTCGCCCTCGGCATGCTGACCGACCGATGGGAGGCGGCGATCTGCGCCGAGACGGCCCACGTGAACGTCGACGAGTGCGGCGCGCCCGAGAAGGTCGCCGGGGTCAAGCTGCTCACGGTCCCCACCACCGACGGCAAGCTGACACCCGCCCTGATCGACCGGCTGCTGACCGGTCAGGGCGTCGAACACCACGCGCAGCCGCGGGTCGTCACCGTCGCCCAGCCGACCGAGCTCGGCACCCTCTACTCTCCCGCCGAGCTCCGCGCCCTGGCCGACTGGGCTCACCACCACGGGTTGGTGCTCCACGTGGACGGGGCCCGGCTCGGCAATGCCGCGGCGGCACTGGGCTGCACACTGCGTGAGACCACCACCGACGTCGGGTTGGACGTGGTCTGCCTCGGCGGCACGAAGAGCGGACTGATGGCTGCCGAGGCGGTCGTCGTGCTCAATCCCGACGCGGTCCGCGGCCCTGGGTACGTCCGCAAGCTGATGGGCCAGTTGCCGAGCAAGTTGCGATTCGTGTCGGCCCAGTTGATCGCCCTGTACGAGGGGGACCTGTGGCTGCGCGCGGCCGGCCGGGCCAACGCGATGGCGGCCCGCCTGGCCGCCGGCGTCCGGCGCATGGGCGCGGTGCGGATCACCCAGGAACCCGCCACCAACGCGGTCTTCGCCGCGCTGCCGCGGGGGGCCGCCGAACGACTGCGGAGCCGGTACTTCTTCTACGACTGGGACGAGCGCACCGGCGATGTGCGGTGGGTGTGCAGTTTCGACACCACCGAAGAGGATGTGGACGGCTTCCTGTCGGCGTTGCGGGAGGCGCTCGGGTCGGATGCGCCTGCCACCGCGGACCCGTCGGAGCCGACCACGCCGGCGGAAGCGACCGGGATCGCCCGGTAGTCGCGAACGATGACCTCCTCCGATCCCTGGACCACCTGGCAGCTCGGCGAGTGGCGGCGGTTCCGCCGCAGCCGGGAACGTGGACTCGCCGCGCCGTACGGTTGGCTCTCGCTGACCGCCCTGCACTGGCTGGACGCCGATCCTGCCCCCGTGCCCGGATTCCCGGGTCTGTGGTCGGGCGCAGACGGGACGATCACCGCAACCTTCACCGCCGAGGATGGGGTCGCCCGCCACGGTGAGCCCATCACCGGGACGGTGATCGTCGAGTTCACCGACGACGGCTCCGACGACTCGTTCTTCCACGCGGGCGTGGTCGGTGAGGCCGGCATCCGCGGCGGGCGCCCGATGCTGCGCCTGCGCGACCCGAAGGCCCCCACCCGGACCTCGTTCACCGGCGTGCCCACCTACGACTGGGACCCGGCCTGGGTGCTGCCGGCCCGCTTTCACCCGACCGACGGCGAGGAGATCGTCACCGTGGCGTCGGCCCAGCCGCAGGTACGGGTTCCGGTGCGGGTGAGCGGCAAGGTCACCTTCGTCCTCGGCGAGGAGGACCTCGTCCTGACGGTGACCGGCGATGGGCGCGGATCGGTGGCCTTCCACGACCCGACGAACGGGGACGCCACGGCCGACTGGCGATTCTGCCCGCTCGGCGAGATCGACCCCGAGGGCGGGACGACACTGGACTTCAACCGTTCGCTGAACTTCCCGTCGGCGTTCAGCCCGTACGGCACCTGCCCGCGCCCGCTGCCGGAGAATGTCGTGCCGATCCCGGTGACGGCCGGCGAGCGGCGACCCCGGTCCCCGCGGGACGACGGGGCGACCCGCCCGCCACTCGGCTGATACCGGGCCGTCACCCGGGGGACGTACGCTCGTGCCTGTGCTGGAGCCCGTCGCCACCCTGCTGTCCTCCCGCCGCTGGCTCGCGCTGACCGGCGCCGGGATGAGCACGGCCTCGGGGATCCCGGACTACCGCGACCCGGACGGCACGCGCCGGATCCGGCCGATGTCGATCGACGACTTCCGCGGGTCGGCGCAGGCGCGGCGCCGCTACTGGGCGCGGTCCTTCGTCGGCTGGCAGAGCCTCGTCCGGGCCACGCCGAATCCCGGCCACCACGCCGTGGCGGAACTGCAGCGGACCGGCCGGGTCGGGCCGGTGATCACCCAGAACGTCGACGGACTGCACCAGGCGGCCGGTACGCGTCGGGTCGTGGAGTTGCACGGTTCACTGGCGCGGGTGGTCTGCGAGGCGTGCGGGGCGGTGTCGCCGCGGCGGGACCTGGATGCGCGGATGGCCGCGGCCAATCCGGACTTCGTCGGTCTGTCGACGGCGATCCGACCCGACGGGGACGCGGTGCTGGCCGAGATGGACGTCGACCGGTTCCGGGCGCCGCTGTGCCGGACGTGTTCGGCGGACCGGCTGCGACCCGACGTGGTCTTCTTCGGCGACTCGGTGCCCCGGGACCGGGTGGCGGCATGTTTCGAGTTCGTCGAGACGGCCGAGGGGCTGCTGGTGCTCGGCTCCTCGTTGCAGGTGATGAGTGGTCTGCGATTCGTCCGCCGGGCGGCGTCGCGGGGGATCCCGATCGTCATCATCACCCGCGGGTCGACCCGGGGCGACGACCTGGCGTCACTGCGCTGGGACGCTGCGCTGGAAGTGGCGCTGCCGGCGCTGGCGGGGATGCTCGGGGGGAAGTCGGGGATCCGGGGTTCCGCCGTCGGGGTCGGGTGAGGCCGGCGCCCTCAGGCTCCGTCCGCCCGGAACACGTACGGCGGGTGCTCGGGCGGAAACTCCCCGGTAGCCAGCAGCACGGCGCCGCGCAGGGCACCGTCGAACGGGCCCCCCGCGGCATCGACGATCGTCGCCTCCGGCCGCAGGTCGCGCAGGGTGTCGCCGAAGCTGCGGACGAGTTCACCGCCGATCCGGAACACCCCGCCGACGCCGGCGACCCGCTCGGGTACGTCGGTGGCCAGGGCGGCGTCGGCCGCCTCGGCCAGATGCTCCCCCGCCGCGACGACGATCTGCCGGGCCGCCTGGTCCCCCGCCCCGGCGGCCCGCGCGACATCGGGGGCGAAGGAGGCGAGCAGCGCGGCCCGATCGTCGCGGCGGTAGAAGACCGACGGCCAGGACTCCACGTCCCCGAAACGTGTCCGCGCCATCTCCAGCAGCGCCGACGACGAACCGGTCCGCCGACCGTCGTGGGCGCCTGCCGCCGCCTGGAGTCCGAGCCGTCCGATCCAGCTGCCCGAGCCCAGGTCCCCCAGAAGGTGACCCCAGCCGTCCACCCGGTGCCATCGCTGCGCCAGGTCTGTGCCCAGGGCGATGGCACCGGTCCCGGCCGCCACGACGGCTCCGGCACGACCGCCGAGGGCCCCCAGGTGCGCCGTCACGGCGTCGATGCACACCGCGACCGGGACCGGCGCCCCGATCACCTCCGCCACCGCGGAGACCACGGTCCGCGGATCCGCCACCAGGGTCGCCAGGCCCGTGGCGCCCACGCACACGGCGGCCGGCCCCTCGCCACTCGGCAGTCCGCTCAGGGCCCATCGGCACGCCTCCACGGCCAGCGTGCCCAGGGTCGTTCCGTGAACTCCGACCTGCGCCCCGCGCAGGGTCGTCCGACCTAGGAGGGGCGGCGAGGACCGGGCTCCGGAGACGACGGCCACGAGGCCGGCGCGGGTGCCGCTGCCGCCGACGTCGATGCCGAGCGCGAGAGTGCCGGTCACTTGCTCATGCCGGCCATCAGGCCGGAGACGATCTGCTTGGTGGCCAGGAGGAAGAGCACGACCAACGGCACGGTGGCGATGGTCAGCCCGGCGAAGAGCGTCGCCCAGTCGGTCTGGTGTTCCCCGAAGAACCGGGTCAGGCCGACGGGGATGGTGTAGGAGCTCTGGTCCCTGATGAGGATCAGGGGGTAGAAGAAGTCGTTCCACACGGGGACGAAACGGAAGACGACAACGGTCGCCAGCGCCGGACGCACCAACGGCAGCATAACCCGCCAGAAGGTCTGGAACGGCCCGGCACCGTCGATCACCGCGGCCTCTTCCAGTTCCACCGGCAATTGCCGGAAGAAGGCCGACAGGACGAAGGTCGAGAACGGGATGCCCAGGGCGCCGTAGACGAGGATGAGGGCGCCGAGATTGCTCGTGAGGCCCAGCCCGTCGAGCATGAAGAACAGCGGCAGGATCGACAGGTAGACGGGCAGCATCAGCCCCGACAGGAAGACCGATTCCACCGTCGTCATGATTTTCGAGCGGCTCCGCGAGAACGCATAGGCGGCGAGCACCGATACTGCCGTCGACAGGACCACCGAGCCGACCGTGACCAGCATCGAGTTGACGAAATAGCGCCCGAAGGAAGCCGTCACCCACGCCTCGTGGTAATTCGACCACTCCAGCGGCCAGGGGAGACTCAGCGGATCTCTGGCCATCTCCTGGGAGGTTCGCAGGGAATCGGTGACCATCACCAACAGGGGCGCGACGGAGATGACAGCGTACCCCCAGAGCACCACGCCCGCCGCCACACCACCGGCTCCTCGGAAGCGGCCACCGGGAACGGCGTCGGCCCGCGGGACTCCCGGGGCGACCGCGGCGGCAGAGCCCACGGCCACTCCCGCACGGGTGTCCGGTGTGCCCATCAGTAGAGCCTCCTCTCGGCCCGGCGCATGATCGCGGTGAATGCGACCGACACACCGAAGATGAAGATGAACAGCAATGTCGCGATCGCCGACGACGAGCCCAGCGCATTCGAGGCGCCCGATTCGAAGGCGGTCCGGTAGAACAGCAGGCTCATCACGTCGGTGGCCCCCGCGGGATTGCCGGTGGAGCCGCCGAGGGCGTACGGAATCGGGAAGGACTCCATTGCCCCGATGAAGGTCAGCGTGCTGACCGTCCCGATGGCCGGGAGCAGCAGCGGCAGGGTGATCGAGCGGAAGGTCTGCCAGGCTCCGGCGCCGTCGAGCTGGGCCGCCTCGTGGATCTCCTCGGGAATGCCGCCGAGCGCCGCCCCGTACAGCAGGATCGGGAAACCCATCCACTGCCACGCCGTGACGAGGACGATCACCCAGATCGCCGTCGTCGGGTCACCCAGCCACGGCAGCGCGAACCGGTCCAGGCCGATCGCCCGCAGAAAGGCATTCACCGGGCCGAACAGCGGCGAGAGCAACAGCGACCACAGGTAGCCGATGACGAGAGGCGAGACGAGGTAGGGCAGGGTGAACAGCGTGCGGAAGAGCCGCCGGAATCGCTCCCGGCGATGGAGGAGCTGGGCGATGAGGAGCCCGAAGGTGTTCTGGCAGATCATCGCCCCGACGAACAGCAGGAGATTGTTGCGGAACGCCCGTGGAAGTTGTTCGCTGAACGGCAGCGAGGTGAACAGGTCCGCGTAGTTGTGCAGCCACACGAAGGGGCCACGGACGATCCCGGTCCAGGAGAACAGGGAATAGCTGAGCGCGGTCAGCAGGGGATACAGGATGAAGACGGCGAACAGCGCCGCCGCCGGCAGGACGAACGCGCTCGCAATCCACAGGGGCATATCGCCTACCGGATGGCGCCGGCGACGGCCGGAGCGGCGGTGGCCGCGGGCGTGTGCGATCCCCGCACCGGTCGTGACATCGGCGGTGTTCGCCATGACCTGCTCCTTCCTGGGTCGGCCGGCGTCAACGGGAGAGACTCCCGTT
>CAZGWN010000073.1:0-19951 GCA_964528755.1 uncultured Propionibacteriaceae bacterium | reverse complement strand
CCACTCGAAGATCAAGGCGGGTATCGCCGAGATCCTCAAGCAGGAGGGCTACATCACCGACTACAAGGTGAACGAGCCGGCCGAGGGCCAGGTCGGGCGCACCCTGACCGTGACCCTCAAGTACGGCGAGGACCGCGCCCGGTCGATCGCGGGGATCCGCCGGATCTCCAAGCCGGGCCTGCGGGTCTACGCCAAGGCGACCAACCTGCCCAAGGTCCTCGGTGGCCTGGGCGTCGCCATCATCTCGACCTCGCAGGGTCTGCTGACCGACCGCGAGGCGAAGTCCAAGAGCGTGGGTGGGGAAGTCCTCGCCTACGTCTGGTGACGTACGAGACCGAGAGGAGAGAACACCATGTCCCGAATTGGAAGGCTCCCGATCACGGTCCCGTCCGGCGTTGACGTCGCCCTGGAGGGCCAGGACGTCACGGTGAAGGGTCCCAAGGGGGAGTTGCACCACAGCGTCGCCGTGCCCATCACCATCACCCGCAGCGAGTCGGGGGAGATCGTCGTCGCCCGTCCGGACGACGAACGGCAGAACCGCTCACTGCACGGGCTGACCCGCACCCTGGTGGCCAACATGATCACCGGCGTCACCCAGGGCTACGAGAAGAAGCTCGAGATCGTCGGCGTCGGCTACCGCGTCCAGGCCAAGGGCCCCAAGCAGCTCGAGTTCAGCCTCGGCTTCTCCCACCCGGTGATCGTGGACGCCCCCGAGGGCATCACCTTCACCGTGGAGAACCCGACGCACTTCGCGGTGCAGGGGGTCGACAAGCAACTCGTCGGCGAGATCGCCGCCCGGATCCGCAAGATCCGCAAGCCGGAGCCCTACAAGGGCAAGGGCGTGCGGTATGCCGGCGAGCACGTCCGCCGCAAGGCCGGAAAGGCAGGTAAGTGATCATGGGCATCTCGCTGACCCACAACAAGCACGCGGCTCCCAAGGCTGCCTCCCGGCAGCGCCGCCAGATCCGTGGCCGCAAGCGCATCCTGGGCACGCCCGAGCGTCCCCGGATGGTGGTCACCCGGTCGGCCCGGCACGTCTTCGTGCAGGTGATCGACGATTCCGTGGGCCGTACGGTCGCCTCGGCCTCCACCATGGAGGCGGACCTGCGGGCGCTGGAGGGCGACAAGTCCGCCAAGGCGCGCAAGGTCGGTGCGCTGGTCGCCGAGCGGGCCCGGTCCGCCGGTGTCGCGCAGGTGGTCTTCGACCGCGCCGGCTACAAGTACCAGGGCCGTGTCGCTGCGCTCGCCGACGGCGCGCGCGAGGCCGGCCTGGACTTCTGAGCAACGACGAGAGGATAGGAAAGCGATGAGTGAGAACCAGGGCCGCGGTGGCGGTCGTGGCGATCGTCGCGGCCGTGACGATCGTCGGGGCCGGAACGAGGAGAAGAGCCAGTTCATCGAGCGCGTGGTGACCATCAACCGCGTCGCCAAGGTGGTCAAGGGCGGTCGCCGCTTCAGCTTCACCGCGCTGGTCGTGGTGGGCGACGGGGACGGCACCGTCGGCATCGGCTACGGGAAGGCCAAGGAGGTGCCCGCGGCGATCGCCAAGGGCGTCGAGGAGGCCAAGAAGAACTTCTTCCGGGTGCCGCGCATCCAGAAGACCATCCCGCATCCGGTCCAGGGTGAGAAGGCCGCCGGCGTGGTGCTGCTGCGTCCCGCCGCCCCCGGTACCGGCGTCATCGCCGGTGGCGCGGTGCGTGCGGTGCTCGAGTGCGCCGGGATCCAGGACGTGCTGGCCAAGTCGCTCGGCTCGCCGAACGCGATCAACGTGGTGCACGCCACCGAGGCCGCGCTGAAGATGCTGGAGGAGCCCGAGGACGTCGCCCGTCGGCGTACGAAGTCGGTCGAGGACGTCGCCCCGGCGGCGCTGCTGCGAGCCCGTGAGGCCGCCCGTCAGGAGGTGGCCTCCTGATGGCGACGCTGCAGATCACCCAGATCAAGGGCATCGTCGGGCAGAAGCCCGGCATGGGCGCGACCCTGCGGGGTCTCGGCCTGCGCCGGATCGGCCAGACCGTCGACCAGCCCGACAATCCGGCCATCCGTGGCATGGTCCGTACGGTCCGCCACCTGGTCACCGTAGAGGAGGTTGACTGACATGGCGATCAAGCTGCACGATCTCCAGCCGGCCCCGGGCGCCAAGCGGGACCGGATCCGCGTCGGCCGCGGCGAGGGCTCGAAGGGCAAGACCTCGGGTCGGGGCACCAAGGGCACCGGCGCGCGCAAGAACGTCCCGGAGCATTTCGAGGGCGGCGCGATGCCGATGCACATGAAGGTGCCGAAGCTTCGCGGCTTCAAGAACCCCTTCCGCACCGAGTACCAGGTCGTCAACGTCGAGCGGATCGCCACCCTCTTCCCCGAGGGCGGCACCGTGGGCGTGGCGGATCTGGTCGCCAAGGGCGCCGTCCGCGACGGCTCGCTGGTCAAGGTGCTCGGCTCCGGGGAGGTGTCCGTGGCGTTGCAGGTGTCGGCGCACCGGTTCTCGTCGGCGGCCAAGGAGAAGATCGAGGCCGCCGGCGGGAGCGTCACCCAGCTGTGACGCGTCCGCCGGCAGCACGCTGATGGGGTGGTTCCGTTCGGGAGCCACCCCTTTCGCGTCCTGACCACGCGTTTCGCGTCCTGATGACCACGCGTTTCGCGTCCTGGTGACCACGTGACGGGCGTTCCGGGCCGGGCGCGTCGTCTTGATAGAGTCGAACGGCGCGCCTCGATGGAGTGCCACGGCGAGCGAGGAGCCTGCGGGCGCTCGCCGCGACGAGACTGAGAGAGGGACACGGTGCTTCAAGCATTCGTCAATGCCTTCCGAACACCGGATCTGCGCAACAAGATCCTGTTCACGCTGGGCATGATTGTCGTCTTCCGCATCGGGTCGGCCGTTCCGAGCCCGAACGTGAACGTGCAACAGATCAACTCGTGCGCCAACCTGTCGAACGGCGGAGCGCAGAGTTTCGCGACGATGCTGAACATGTTCTCCGGTGGCGCCCTGCTCCAGTTGGCCATCTTCGCGCTGGGGGTGATGCCCTACATCACGGCGTCGATCATCCTGCAGTTGCTCACCGTGGTCATCCCGCACCTGGAGGCGCTCCGCAAGGAGGGCGGCTCGGGTCAGCAGAAGATCACCCAGTACACCCGCTATCTGACGATCATGCTGGCGATCATGCAGTCGACCGCGTTCGTCACCCTGGCGGTCAACGATCAGCTCATCCCCGGCTGCACCGGCCTGGTGTACTCCACGTCGCTGTTCCCGGTGATCACGATGATCCTCACCATGACCGCCGGGACCAGCCTGGTGATGTGGCTCGGCGAGCTGATCACCGAGAAGGGCGTCGGCAACGGCATGTCCGTGCTGATCTTCACCTCGGTCGCGGCGCAGTTCCCCAACGGCCTGGCGTCGGTCCGGCAGTCGCGTCCCGGCCAGGAGGGCTGGGTCATCACCGGTCTGGTCATCCTCGTCGGCATCGCCGTGATGGCGGCGGTGGTCTTCATCGAGCAGGGCCAGCGGCGGGTCCGCGTCCAGTACGCCAAGAAGATGGTCGGCGGCAAGTTGCGCGGCGGCACCAGCACGTACATCCCCATCAAGGTCAACCAGGCAGGCGTCATCCCGGTGATCTTCGCGTCGTCCATGCTCTACCTGCCGGTGATGTTCGCGACCTTCCGTCCGGACAGCCAGGCGGCCCAGGTCGTCCAGCGCTACTTCGGCACGATGTCGCACCCGGTCTACATCATCACGTACTTCCTGTTGATCATCTTCTTCGCGTACTTCTACGTCGCGATCACCTTCAACACCGAGGAGATCGCCGACAACATGAAGAAGTACGGCGGCTTCATCCCGGGCATCCGGGCCGGGGCGCCGACCCAGCGCTACCTGTCGTACGTGTTGAGCCGGCTCACCGCGCCGGGCTCTCTGTACCTGGCCCTCATCGCCCTGATCCCCTCGATCGCCTTCATCCTGTTCCAGGCCAACCAGAACTTCCCCTTCGGCGGTACGTCGCTGCTGATCATCGTCGGTGTCGGCCTGGACACGATCAAACAGATCGAGTCCAAGCTCCAGCAACACACCTACGAAGGGTTCCTCCGATGAGGCTTCTGATCATGGGTCCGCCCGGGGCGGGCAAGGGCACGCAGGCCAAGGGCATCGCCGCCCGCTACGGCATCCCGGCCATCTCCACCGGCGACATCTTCCGGGCGAACGTCCGCAACGAGACGCCGCTGGGCCTGAAGGTCAAGGAGATCATGGCGTCCGGCGGCTACGTCGGCGACGACATCACCAACGGGCTGGTCCGCAACCGGCTTGCCGAGCCGGACGCCGCGAACGGCTTCCTGCTCGACGGCTACCCGCGTACGCCGGACCAGGTGACCGCCCTGGACGGCATTCTCGACGAGCTCGGGGTCGGCCTCGACGCGGTCGTGTCGCTGCGCGCCGACACCGACGAGGTCGTCCGGCGGCTGCTGCACCGCGCCGAGGTCGAGGGCCGGGCCGACGACAACGAGGAGACCATCCGGACCCGGCTGAAGGTCTACGCCGACGAGACAGCGCCGTTGCTGGCCACGTACGCCGACCGGGGGCTGCTGGTCGAGATCGACGGACTGGGCGGCGTGGAGGAGGTCGGCGAGCGCATCGCCGCCGCCCTCGACGCGCGGGCGGCCTGAGGTGTTCCGTCGGCGCGGGATCGAGATCAAGACCGACGACGAACTCCGCGCCATGCGCCGGGCCGGGCTGGTCGTCGCGGACATGCTCGACACGGTCGGCCGTGCCGCTCGACCCGGTGTCAGCCTGCGCGAGCTCGACGCCGTCGCCCGGGAGGTCCTGGGTCGCCACGGTGCCCGGTCGAACTTCCTCGACTACGGTGCCGACGCCCGGGGCGAGGGCGGCTTCGCCGGCGTGGTGTGCCTGTCGGTGAACGAGGTCGTCGTCCACGGGATGCCCGACGACCGGGTGCTCGCCGACGGCGACATCCTGTCCATCGACGGTGGCGCGATCCTCGACGGCTGGCACGGCGACTCGGCGCGGACCGTCCAGGTCGGCACCCCACGGGCCGAACGGGCGGCGCTGAGCCGCGCCACCGAGGAGGCGATGTGGGCCGGGATCGCCGCCGCGCACGTCGGTGGGCGGATCGGTGACATCGGGGCCGCCGTCGAGCGGTCGGTGGAGGACGCGGACCGCCCGTACGGGATCGTCGTCGACTACGTGGGACACGGGATCGGGACGGCGATGCACCAGGAGCCCGACGTGCCCAATGTGGGACGGGCGGGTCGTGGACCGCGCATCGTCCGTGGGATGGCACTGTGCGTGGAACCCATGCTCACCCTCGGGGACGCCGAGGTAGCCGTCCTGGACGACGACTGGACCGTGGTCACCGTCGACGGGTCGAGCGCGTCCCACTGGGAGCACATGGTCACCTGCACGGCGGACGGCCTGTGGGTGATGACCGCACCGGACGGGGGCGAGGAGCGCCTGGCGGCGATGGGCGTGCCGTTCGGGCCGCTGGCCGACTGAGAGCCACGGGGCAGAGGCGACCCGTCGGGGTCTAGGGTTCGATACGTGCTCCTGCTGCTCTGCCCGCGGTGTTCCTCCATCCTGCTCCTCGAATCGCTGAGCTGTCCTGCCTGCGGACGTGAGGTCGCCTTCGAGCCCGCCGCGCTGACCATGCGCGCCGTGGACGACGACGGCTCGGTCCCCGGGGACGACTCACTGTCCTGTTGCGCCAACCGGGTGTGGGGGTGCAATTGGCTGGTCCCCCAGGAGGCGGAGAGCGCCCGGTGCGTGGCCTGTCGGCTGATCCGTCGTCGTCCGGACGCCGACGACACTCTCGCCATGGAGAAGCTCGCCGCCGCGTCGCAGGTCGAGCGGCGACTGCTGGTCCAGCTCGCCGAGCTGCGGTTGCCGGTGGAGCCCTGGTTCCGAACCGAGGGCGGGTTGGCCTTCGACCTGCTGTCCTCGCGATCCGGGCAGGGTCCGGTGACCATCGGCCACGCCGGCGGTGTGGTCACCATCGATCTGGCCGAGACCCTCGACGACCACCGGGAGGCCCTGCGGGTCCGTCTCGGTGAGGCCTACCGCACCATGCTGGGACACTTCCGCCACGAGATCGGGCACTACTACGAGTGGAAGCTGGTCGAGCAGGGGCCGCTGATCGAGGAGGCCAGGGCGTTGTTCGGGGACGAGCGGCAGTCGTACGCGGATGCCCTGGCGCGCCACTACCGGTACGGGTCTCCCGACAACTGGGAGGAAACCTTCATCTCCGAGTACGCGACCATGCACCCGTGGGAGGACTTCGCCGAGTGCTTCGCGCACTACCTGCATATCAGCGACGTCATGTCGACCGCCGCGGTGGGCGGGATGACCCTGCGTCCGGAGCCGATCGCCGGGAGGCAGGATGCTGCGGTCGTCCCGCGGGCGTCCTATCCCGAGGACGGCTTCGACGACATGATGGACGACTGGCACTGGGTGTCGCTGCTGTTCAACCGGGTGAACCGGGCCATGGGCAAGGACGACCTCTACCCCTTCGACATCGTCGAGCCGGTACGGCGGAAGCTGGCCTTCGTCCACCGGGTGGTGCGCGGCAGCGCGTCCGGCACCGCGGTGCCGGTGTTGTCGTGAGAGC
Organism: uncultured Propionibacteriaceae bacterium; assembly: GCA_964528755.1. Taxonomy (GTDB): domain Bacteria; phylum Actinomycetota; class Actinomycetes; order Propionibacteriales; family Propionibacteriaceae; genus Raineyella. The sequence goes on along the minus strand of CAZGWN010000073.1, from coordinate 13,349 downwards.
GGCGGCGCCGGGGCGGGCACGGACGGGCACCGTGACCGCCCCGGGCGTGGCTCAGCGTGACAGGGCTCAGCGCGACAGGGGCGTCTCCGCGACCCGGCGAACCGCGGCGACCAGCGTGTCCGCCTCCTCGAGGGTGTTGTAGAAGGCGAACGACGGCCGGATCGTCGCCTCCAGGCCGAACCGGCGCAGGATCGGCTGGGCACAATGGTGCCCGGCGCGCACCGCGATCCCCTCCGCGTTGAGCGCCTTGCCGACCTCGACCGGGTCGTGGCCCTCGATCACGAAGGAGATCACACTGGCCCGCTGGTCGGGCTCACCGATGATCCGCACGCCGGGGATGGCACCCAGCCGTGGCACGGTGTGCTCGACCAGGCGATGCTCCCAGGCGGAGATCACCGGCAGGCCGATCCCCTCCACGAAACGCAGGGCGGTCGCCAGGCCGACCGCGTCGGCGATGTTGCCCGTGCCGGCCTCCCAGCGGTTCGGCGGACCCTGGTAGAGGGAACGCTCCAGCGTCACGTCGGCGATCATGTTGCCGCCGCCCTGCCATTCGGGCGTCTCGTCCCAGACCCGTTCGGCCACGTACAGCGCGCCGATCCCGGTCGGCCCGTAGATCTTGTGCCCGGAGAGTACGAGGAAGTCGGCGCCGAGCTCGGACACGTTGGTCGGCAGGTGGGCGACCGACTGGGCGCCGTCGATGAGCACCCGGGCCCCGACCCGGTGGCCCGCGTCGACGATCTCCCGGATCGGCGTGACCGTTCCCAGCGCGTTGGACACCGCGGTGGCTGCCACCAGCCTGGTTCGCGACCCGAGCAGGTCGGTGAACCGGTCCAGCAGCAGGTTGCCCCGGTCGTCCACGGGCGCCGTCCTCACCACCGCGCCGGTGGCCCGGGCGACCTGCTGCCAGGGCACGATGTTGGCGTGGTGCTCCAGGTGGGTGATGACGATCTCGTCACCCGGCCGCAGGTTGCGGCGTCCCCAGGCCTGCGCGACGAGGTTGATGCCCTCGGTCGTGCCGCGGACGAAGGTCACCTCCTCGTCACGACCCGCCCCGAGGAAGCGCCGGACGGTGTCGCGGGCGTCCTCGTACGCATCGGTTGCCCGGGCGGCCAGTTCGTGCGCCGCCCGGTGGATGTTGGAGTTCTCGTGCTCGTAGAAGTGCACGAGCCGATCGATCACCGAACGCGGCTTCTGCGTGGTGGCGGCGTTGTCCAGCCAGATCAGCGGATGCCCGTTGACCTGCTCGGACAGGATCGGGAACTCCGCCCGGACCGATGCCACGTCGAGGACATCCCGGGTGCGCGTCGGTGCCACCGGCGCCGGCTCCCGGGGCTGGGCCCGTACGCCGGGTTCGGCCAGGAAGCCGTATCCGGCGGCGTCCCCGCCCGGCCGGCCCGGGTCCCAGCCGGTGTAGGTGTGATCGGTCCAGCCGATGTCGCGGCCCGAGGGAAGCCCGAATCCCTCCGGCGGCGTCACCTCCCCGATCCCGGCCGGGGTGGTCGGCGCCTCCCCACGAGGGGCCGGCGGAACCACCTGTGGGGGTGTGTCCGGTCCGGGAACCGTCACCGCGGCCGGCCAGTGGTCGGCCAGGGCCCGGGTGGCGAGGGAGGCGAGGACGGCCGGGTCGAGGGGTGCGCCGATCGGTCCTCGTTCACTCGTACTCATGGAAGACATCCACCGCGACGTCGTCGAGGACTGCCAGGGCATCGTCGGTCAGCACGGCCAGAGACGTGTACAGGGAGACCAGGTAGGACGCGATCGCCTGCCGGTTGATCCCGGTGAAGCGGACCGACAGGCCCGGGCTCTGCTCGCCGACCAGGCCGGGCTGGAACAGCCCGATGACCCCTTGGCGCTCTTCACCGGTGCGCACCAGCAGGAACTTCGTCCGACCGTCCTCCAGCGGCACCTTGTCCGAGGGGAAGATCGGGATCCCGCGCCAGGTGATGAACTGGGCCCCGTACAGGTTGACCGTCACCGGTGGGACACCGCGGAAGGTCGCCTCGCGGCCGAAGGCGGCCACGGCGGCCGGGTGGGTGAGGAAGAAGCTCGGCGTCTTCCAGACCTTGGTGATGAGGCTGTCGAGGTCGTCCGGCGTCGGCGCACCCGTCCGGGTGCTGATCCGCTGGCCCGGGACGACCTGGGAGAGCAGGCCGAACTCGGGGTTGGTGATCAGCTCGGCCTCCTGGCGCTCCTTGACCGTCTCGACGGTCAGGCGCAGCTGCTGGGCCACCTGGTCGTGCGGGCTGGAGTACAGGTCGGAGACCCGGGTCTGCACATCCACGATCGTCGAGATCGGCCGAAGGGTGATCTCACGCGGATTGGTCTCGTAGTCGACGAACGTCGCCGGCAACTGGTGGTCGTCGATCTGGCCGACGTCGATCGCCACGCTCTCGGGATTGACCACTCGGTTGAGCCGGTAGATGCCCGCCTCCACCGGCACCCAGGACAGCAGGTGCAACAGCCACCGGGGCGTGATGGTGGACAGTTGAGGGACGGACTTGGTGGCGTTGGCGAGCTGCCGGGCGGCGAGGCCACCGAGTGCCTGGGACTCGGTGAGTGGTTCGGTCATGATCCTTACTCCTTGATGGTGACGGGAAAAGAGGGTTTTGTGCCGCCGAAAAGGCCTGCGGCGGTCGTGGGGCGCAGGTTCGGAATTCAGCCCAAGGTGGGCTTATGGGTCAAGCGGAGAAGGCGAGGTCGCGCCTTTCACTCTGAGTCTGCTGCACGCGACCGGTGTTCGTCAGGTCAACGAGACGAAAAACACATATGGCCTCCTGCGCGACGGTGTCGGCATGGACCACCGGAGTGAACTCCCCGGGTCCGCTGTGCGTCCGGCAGCCGACGAGCACGCGCGCGGCCGCGGTCCGCAGGCCCCGCAGGCGCACCACCAGACGGGCGTCGTCCCCGAGGTCGTCCTGCCGGAGGTCGGCGTCGTGACGGACGAAGAAGGGCTGATCGGGATCCAGGTGGCCGGCCAGGGGCCGTCCCGCCACGTCCACCAGTTGCGCCCCCGGGGCGCCGGCCGTCTCCACCCGGGCGGTGGCCTCCGCGGGCAGGCCGGTGAGGAAGTAGGGCCCCGACCAGCCGGGGCCGGCGAGCACCGCCGAGGCCGGACGGGTGAGGCGGACCGCGGACAGCGTTGTGGAGCCCCCGCGGTCCGGCAGGGCCGAGGCGACCAGGTGGCGGTAGAGATGCACCACCCGCTCCGGGTTGGCGTACGTGGGGGTGCCGCTCAAGGTGAAGGTGGGGCCCTCGACCGCGAGCCGCCGGGGCCGGCCGGCCACCTCGATGACGAGCCGGTAGGCGCGGTAGCCGCCACCCGACCCGTCGGCGAGGGTGGCGCCGACGCCCAGGACGACATCGACCCGGGACGGCCGGGCCACTCCGCCGGCCAGGGTGACGGTGGCTGCAGAAGAGGGTACGGGCAGCCAGCCGGCCCGGGCCGAGGATCGCTCCAGGTGCACCGAGACAGCCGCCGCCTCCCCCGAGCCCAGGGTGAGGTGGTAGCTGCCGAGCTGGGGCCGCCCGTCGAATCGAGCCTCGAGCACCAGCGGCCGTCCGGACCCGATTCGGCCGACCCACCGGGGCTCGGCCGGATCGACGTGATCGGGCGGGCCCGCGGGCCGGCGGGCGAGCAACCGGTTCGGGACGTGGCCGGGCCGTACGTCCAGGTCCACCCCGTTCGTCACGTGCCAGACGGCGGCCTGGGTGGCCGCGATGGCCTCGTGGGCCCGCAGATCGGCGTGGCCCAGCGGAAACCCGGCGTCGCGCAGCCGTCGGCTCAGTGTCGCCAGGTCGACCCACGGATAGGAGTGGGCGAGGATGACCGCCAGACGCGGGTCGTCCGAGGCGAGGGCGTCGCCCGCCCGCACGGTGCGATAGCGGGAGACGGCGGTCGGGACGTGGCCCTCGAGATCGAGCGAGTAGCCGTCGACGTCGGGGTTGAGCCGGATGAGGTCGGTCCGGGCCTCCCGCCCGTCGGCCAGCCGGATCATCTGGGTGGTGGGGGAGAAGGTGCCCCCCAGGTAGCGGCTCAGGGTGCGGGAAGAGCGGTCGGGACGCGCGATAACGCGGGTGAGGACGGGCGGGATGGAGGCGGAGAGCATGCGGGAACTCCTGGAGGACGGGTCGGCGGGGCCGGGGTCACCGGCGGTCGGGATGTGGGGGTCAACACATCTCGGGCCGACACGCCTCCTGCTGTTCGCGATGGGTGCGCTCGCGGTCGATTCCCTCGTGGTCTCCGGGCATCGGCGGGCCTATCGGGCCGGACCCGTGGGTGCCGGGTCGCCCACCAGGGCCAGCACCTCGGACTTGCGTGCGGGGCCGACGATCCGGCGCGTGACCAGGCCGTGGGCGTCCAGGACCAGCACGGTCGGGGTCCGCAGGATCGAGAACCGGTCGGTCAGGTCGGCACGCTCCTGGGCGTCGAGGTCCACGTACGCGACGTCGGGGTGGTCGGCCGCGACGGCCTCCAACAGGGACCGGGTCCGCCGGCACGGTGTGCACACCGGCGAGGAGAACTGGACGAAGGTGGCCGCCCGGCCGGGCTCGATGCCGAGATCGGCTGCCCCGAGCCGGTCGGCGGAGCGGCTGGCACGGGCGCGGCCGTCGGTGGCGCGTCGCCACAGACCGAAGGCAGTGGCCAGCGCGAGTGCGACGACCGCGATGATGAGTCCGATCATGATGTCCCCCGCGCGGTCAGGCGGTCGGGTGGCCGGCCGGCCGACGCCGTAGCCGGCCGATGAGCAGGTAGAGCTCGCAACCCAGGCAGAAGTCGAAGGCCGCGTTGAGGAAAGCCGCGATGAGGGCGAAGGCCGTGGCCACCCAGAAGAGCACCGGGACCCCGGCCAGGCCACCGATCAGCGCGAGGACGGCGAAGAACAGGCCCACGGCCTGGGCGAAGCGCGGTGGTGCCTCGTCCTCCAGCTCGGCCGGTGGGGCCAGCCTGGGTCGGACGAATCGCTTGTAGACCCACCCCCACGGCTGGTGCGCCAGCCCGAAGACCGCGCCGCCGATGAAGGCGAGGGTCTGGATCGCCAGCGGGATGAGACCCCAGCGCGGACCGAGCGCCAAGGTGGCGATCAGCAGCACCGTGGTGATCGCGGCGCCGAATCGCGGCCCGCGCGGGTCGATCCGTGACACCCGCTGGGTGGGTGAACTCGAGGTGGTCATGGAATCCTCCGTGTGAGCAGACGAGTGACGCTCGGCAGACAGCTTATACGTTGCATTAGGGAAGTCAATGCACATCCCGCGGGATGGGCTTTCGGGACGTCGGCGTATACCACGCCAGCGCTCCGATGTCAGCCGATCCCCCCTGATCTGTGCCGGTTCGTGGCGTGACAATGAGAGCATGGCAACAACAGACGTGAATGCCGCCATCAACGTCCGCCTGGCACTCCTCGGCCTGCCGATCGCGGATGACAGCGCCGGAAGTGCCGAGGCGCGCCTGGTTGCGCCGCTGCTGGACCGCCAGCGAGAGCTGAGCAGGCGTCTCACCGATCGGCTCTGCCCGGCCGACGATCGGATCCAGAGCTTTCTCGACAGCTACTTCGGGGGCACCGGGGTGCGCCCGCGTCTGCCCCGCCAGACCCTCGTGCTCGACCAGCCCGGACTGGCCCGCGGCCTGTCCCTGCCGGTGGCCGCCGATTCGTACGTGTCCCCGATGGTGAGCAGCTATCGCCTCGTCAACGGCGTGCTGCACAACCCGTTCAACGACCGGCGGACCACCGCCGGGGTCTTCCACATCGCCGAGGGTGGCCTGCCGATCCCCGACGAGAAGCTGGCCGTCCCCCGCGACGTGGCCGCCCGACTGTTCGAGCTGGCGCTGCAGCCGCCGGCCGAGCACATGCTGCTGCCGTACACGGCGGGCTCCGACCACCCCGCGCACTGTTTCGTCTCCCTGCTGCTGCGCCCGGTCGTGGTCCCGGAGGTGCCGGGGCACAGCCCGGCCCGAACCATGGAAGTGAGATTCATCACTCCCGGCGGGTTGGTGTCCAACCTCGACTTCGTCGAGGGGATCTTCGGCAACGCCGGCGACCCGCAGTTGCCGGACAACGACGCGGTCCTCGACCCCGAGCACTGGACGGGCACCACCGGCCTGGTCGTGCTCGCCCCGCATCTCACCACCGTCTCCAAGAAGTCGCTCGGGCTGCCGTACGTCGACGACGCGACCGACCGGCAGCGCCGCGACGGGATGTGCTGGTCGAGCGAGGACGAGCCGTACAACGGTGGCAAGGCGTTCAAGGTCTGTGTCCGTGACGGGCGCGGCGTCATCGCCACGGTCATCGCCGACAACTACTTCGGCTACTGCAAGAAGGAGGTGAAGACCCAGATCGGCTATTCGGCCAACCTCATCGGCGGCGCCGAGGAGGAACACTCCGGTGGCGCACTGGTCTTCCCCAGCTACGCGCAGGGCCACGAGTTCTTCGACAAGTACGCCCGCGACACCTGGACGATCGCGGACGTGCTGGCCCGGGACGCCGACGCCTTCGACCTCCGCCCCGAGGGGCACGCGATCTACCGGGCCGATCCGACGATCATCCTCGTCCCGGAACGGTCGCACTTCAGCATCCGGCAGCGGACCGTCAGTTGGGAGGACGGCCACGGCGGCCGGGCCGCCATCCCGCTGCGGGCCGACCGGACGTACGTGGGTCCGCACGGGTTCCGCGTCGAGATGGTCCAGTCGCGGGTGGACCGCACCCAGTGGAGCCTGGTCAACACCTCCGCCGAGGCGACCCTGTGCCACAAGCCGAGCACGGTGTCCGGCGGCGGCAAGTCGGAGATCTCCAAGGCCCTGACCGACGCGGTCGTCTACGGCAGCGCGTACTGCAAGGACTTCGACGCCGACATGGACACCGTCGCCGAGATCATGGCGCGCGACTTCACCGACCGGTACGCCGACCCGGCCCGCAACGGGGACGACCACCGGCCGATCCTGTCCGACCGGCGGTCGGTGGGCAGTGTGATCAAGCTGCTCACCCCCTCGCGTGACTTCAGCGACGAGTACAACGCGTGGCTGCGGACGATCCCGCCCTACATCAAGGAACTCGTCTACATGGTCAAGCGCTACTACAAGCCCGATTGGGGCAGCGACTGGCGCGACCACTTCTCCGTCGGCATCATCAACGGCCGCACCGGCAACGCCCTGCGGCTGGAGGGTGAGAAGGTCGTCGTCAACATGCTGCGGGTCGGCTTCGACGAGGACGGGTCCTGGCGGTTGTTCGGGCTGCGGCCCGACTTCTACCCGGCGGTGAAGGTGCAGACCGAGGACGACATCACGGCCAGCACGGTGGTGCCGGCGACGAGGATCGGCGTCGAGGAGGATCGGTCCCGCAAGGTCGTCACCAACTGCGAGCGGCTGCTCTTCCAGCGGCCCGATGACGCCATCCACCGGGGCTACGACAAGCAGACCGAGCGTGACCTGGCCGGCACCGGCACCTTCCTGTCGAATTTCGAGCCGCTGTCCCACGCGCAGGCCCGCGAGATGCGCGACGACGCCGTCGGGCTGTCGGAGTTCACCGATCCGATGGCCGGCCTGATCCGGCGGGTCGCGGCGATGGGCGACGACGAGGGCCCGGCTTGGTTCGTGTCGTCGGCCAACCCGCGCCTGGTCAACGGCAAGCCGTCCCGCAACCCCCGCTACCTGCAGGTCCGGCCGGACCTGGCCAACCCGCGGGCGACGGCGTTGGCGGACCTGTCGGCGCATCTGTACCGCGGGCTGCCGCTGGGTCGTCCGGCCCCGGTGGGCGTCGACGTGGTCGCCGCCGGCCGACGGAACAACCCGCCGGAGGACGGCGTGCCGCCACTGTGCGCGTTCAACCCGCTGCACTACCTGGAGCTGCCCGAGTTGTTCATGGAGTTCATCAGCTCGATGACCGGCAAGTCGCCGTCAACCACCGGCGCCGGGTCGGAAGGTGCCCTGACCAAGGCCCCGTTCAACGCGCTGCCGGCGGTCTTCGACCTCAACGCGTCGCTGCTGTCGTTCGTCCTCGGCGGGTACGACGGGTGGGTCTCCTGCGCCGGGTACGTCGGCCCGCACGTCCGGGTGGATCACGACATCAGCCTGCTCGTCCCCGAGCTCTTCTCCCGGATGTCGGCGGACGAGCGCGACGCCCACGCGCTGATCGCCAACGGCTTCCTCGAGCCGGTGCCCGACCTGGAGTACCAGGGCCGGACGGTGCTGGCGAGCCGGCTGGGCTACCGGATGACCGACCGGTTCGCGGCCACGTACTTCGGGCGGATCTTCATGCACCCGCACGTGGTGTTCACCGACGAGATGCTGCGGCCCGAGTTGCAGGACTTGGACGTCTTCGTACGCAGCGTCGACACCGTCCTCACCACCCACCAGCGGGTCGCCAGGGCGTACTTCGCCGACGGCACGGCCGACCTGGCCTGCCCGCCGTTGCGGGCGCTGCTGGAGATCATGGCGTACGGGGCGACGGCCGACGGACGCGGACCGGACGCCCCGTCGTTCCGGGCGATGTTCACCCGTGAAGCGGTGCTCGGCAGCGACTGGTACGCCGCCCGGCTGGACGCCCAGCAGGCCGCCGACCTGGCCCACGCCCGGGCCGGCGTGAGCACCCTGGAGTCGTTCATCGGCGTGGACGGCAACGACGGCGTGGTCGAGCGGCTCGAGCTGGGCGAGCGGCTGGCCCACGTCCGGGCCGAGGTCGACCGGGTCGCGTCCCCGGCGTACCGCAAGGAGCTGGTCGGGGAACTGGGGCTGCAGCCGACGCTGTCCTGACCCGTGGCGGGCGGGCCCCGGCACGGAGACGTGCCGGAGCCCGCCCCGCGGCTAGGCTGGGGGACATGAGCAACCTGCCCATGTCGTCGAAGTACCGGGCCACGCCGGACAAGCCGGTGACGGACGCCGACCGGGACGAGTTGACCACCCGGGTGAACGACGCCTACACCGACGGCAAGCTCGGTGACGAGGACTACCACGCCAGGTTGGATCGGATCTGGGCGGCCGCGACGCTGGGGGAGTTGGTGCCGGTGGTCGAGGGCCTGCCGCCCGTGGCGACCCACGACGTGCCCGCGATCGTGGCCGCCCAGGACGGCCCCGGACCCCTGGCGCCCTCGGGCCGGCCGGGCGAGTTGGCGCCGATCACGGGCCCCGGACGCTCCGGTCTGGTCCTGCTGGGCGTCGGCGGGGCCGCGCTCATCCTGCTGGTCGTGCTGCTGGTGGTGTTGTTGTGAGGCGGGTACGAGATCACCGGGGCCGCCCGGTGCCGACCGCCCAGGACGTCCACGACCACATCGCCAGGCTCGGCGACATGCACCCGCCGATCCCCCTCGGCACGGTCGATCGTACGGTGCACGACCCGGCGCTCGTCCGTGGTCGGTACGGGCACGTGCTGAACTATCTGGCCCGGGTCGAGCTCGAGGTCGACCGCAACGTCCTGGAGATCCTCACCATCATCCCGGGGGTCGAAGAGAACGACCGCTTCTTCTACCAGGACGTGTGGCAGCCGCAGGAGATCCAGCACGGGGTGATCCTCGATGCGCTGTGTGAGGACATCGACCTGCCGGCCGCCGAGACCGAGATGGAGCTGCACTGGACGTACAAGCTGCTCGGCGCGCTGGCGCACTGGCGCCCGATCCAGGACATCTCGCGGATGCTCTTCTACCTGACCGGGGCGGCGACCGAGCGTCAGGCGGTGTTGGCGTACAACACCTTCCACCAGGGCCTGACGGAGGCGGGGGAGACCGCCATCGCGGAGTCCGTCATCGGCCAGATCAAGAGACAGGAGCCGGGCCACTTCGCGTACTACCGGATGTCCGCCGAGCGGCTCGCCCCGCTGCTGCGGCCCTGGCAGTGGTTCGTCGCGCGGGAGCTGCGCCGGCGTACGTACGAGTTGGTCGGCACCGACGCGATGGACCAGTACCGGCGTGACATCGGCGGGCTGATGGTGACCTTCGACCTGGATCAGGACCTGGCGGGCTACGCCCGGGAGATCGGCCGGCTGGAGGCGCGCATCCTGTGGGCCCGGGACAAGGGCATGCAGTTCCCGCCGTACATCCTGGACCGGATGCGCGAGTCGGTCGAGCTGTACCGGGAGAAGGGGCTGGGCACCGTGCCGGCGCGCTTCGACCTCGCCGGGCACCCGGTGGTCGTCGGGCAGGCGTGATTTCGGGGGAAATTTGGGTGAGTGCCCGTTCCGGCGTAAAGTAATCCCTTGGTCACCTGTGTCGGTGCACCCGCGCGCCCATCGGTCGGTGGGCGCGGAGTCGACGATGTGAGGATCATGGCGAAGAAGGAAGGCGTGCTCGAGATGGAGGGCACTGTGGTCGAGGCGTTGCCGAACGCGATGTTTCGCGTCGAGCTCACCAACGGTCACAAGGTGCTCGCCACGATCAGCGGCAAGATGCGGCAGCACTACATCCGGATCCTGCCCAGCGACCGTGTGGTCGTCGAGGTGTCCGCCTATGACCTCAACCGTGGTCGCATCATCTACCGGCACCGGTAGCACCACACCCAGGTAACACCAGTCAACCGGACGGGTTCCCCCGCCGGTCCACCACAGTCGGGTCCGGTCACCCGGTGGGGAGCCCAGCATCCACACCGGAGCGCCGTGCCCGCGCGCAACCCAGGAAGACGATCGATGAAGGTACGGCCGAGCGTCAAGAGGATCTGCGACAAGTGCAAGGTCATTCGCCGGCACGGTCGCGTGATGGTCATCTGCGACAACCCGCGGCACAAGCAGCGCCAGGGCTGAGCAGAGCGAGACAACCGCATCCCACAACTGAATACGGAATGACGAATTCCGACCGCACAGTGTGAACGCAACCCCGGGGCCCGTCCCCGGATCCACCCTCGGACGAAGGCCGAGGCCCTGTTCGCGGCACCGACACTCCCGGTGTCGCAGACCCGCAGGGACGCTTCACGCCCGACACCTTCGCGGACCACGGCCGCACCCACGGGTTGGGAAACCCGGGCCGTCGCCCGACCACGGACAAGGAACCCGCACATGGCACGCCTGATCGGGGTCGACCTGCCGCGCGACAAGCGCCTCGAGGTCGCTCTCACCTACATCTACGGCATCGGCCACACCCGCGCGCTCGAGACCCTCGCGGCCACCGGCATCTCCGGTGACAAGCGCGTCCACGAGTTGACCGAGGACGAACTGGTCCAGTTGCGCGACCATATCGAGGCCAGCTACCAGACCGAAGGCGACCTGCGCCGTGAGGTCGCCGCCGACATCCGCCGCAAGATCGATATCGGCTCCTACCAGGGTCGGCGTCACCGCAGCGGACTGCCAGTCCGCGGGCAGCGCACACGTACCAATGCGCGTCAGCGCAAGGGCAAGCGCAAGCCCGTCGCCGGCAAGAAGAAGTGATCCCGCTTCTTTCCGCCCCCGTGACCCACTGACTCTCAGGAGAAGACACATATGGCTACTGCAGGCCGCAGCACCGGCGCCAAGAAGGTGCGCCGCAAGGAAAAGAAGAATGTGGTCGCCGGACAGGCCCACATCAAGTCGACCTTCAACAACACGATCATCTCGATCACCGATCCGGCCGGTCAGGTGATTTCCTGGGCCTCCGCCGGCACCGTCGGCTTCAAGGGCTCCCGCAAGTCCACCCCGTACGCAGCCCAGATGGCCGCCGAGGCCGCCGGGCGCCGCGCCATGGAGCACGGGCTGAAGCGGGTCGACGTGTTCGTCAAGGGTCCCGGCTCCGGCCGGGAGACCGCCATCCGTTCGCTGGGCGCGATCGGTCTGGAGATCGGTCCGATCTCCGACGTGACCCCCGTCCCGCACAACGGCTGCCGGCCCCCCAAGCGCCGCCGCGTCTGACCCCCGAACCCGACCCAGCAGAAGGACTGAATCGCAATGGCCCGCTACACCGGCCCCATGACCAAGAAGTCCCGTCGACTCGGGACCGACCTCGTCGGCAACGACAAGGCCTTCGAACGCCGCCCCTACCCGCCGGGTGTCCACGGGCGCGGGCGCACCAAGGACTCCGAGTACTCCCTCCAGCTGCGTGAGAAGCAGAAGGCGCGGTACGCGTACGGCGTGCTGGAGAAGCAGTTCTCCCGCTACTACGAGGAAGCCAACCGGCAGGCCGGGCGTACCGGCGACAACCTGCTGCGGATCCTCGAGTCCCGCCTGGACAACGTCGTCTACCGGGCAGGCTTCGCCTCGACCCGCCGCCAGGCCCGCCAGTTGGTCAACCACGGCCACTTCCTGGTGAACGGCCGCAAGGTGACCATCCCGTCCTACCGGGTGGCCGAGCACGACATCGTCCAGGTGCGCGAGAAGTCGCTCAACATCGACCCCTTCGTGGTCGCCCGGGAGACCCACGCCGAGCGTTCGGTGCCGGCCTGGCTGGAGGCCCGCCCGAATCAGATGAAGATCTTCGTGCACCAGTTGCCGGAGCGCGATCAGATCACCATCGACGTCCAGGAACAGTTGATCGTCGAGCTTTACTCGAAGTGAGACCGTGAGCCGGGGACCGCACGGGTCCCCGGCCCCGCATCGCGTCATCAAATAGCGGGTGGCGCGGAAAGGAATACCCATGCTGATCGCTCAGCGTCCCACCCTGACCGAGGAAGTAGTCGACGACCTGCGGTCCCGTTTCATCATCGAGCCGCTGGAGCCAGGCTTCGGCTACACCCTCGGCAACTCGCTGCGTCGTACGCTGCTGTCCTCCATCCCGGGGGCGGCCCTGACCAGCATCAAGATCGACGGCAACCTGCACGAGTTCTCCACGCTGCCCGGGGTGGTCGAGGACGTCACCGAGATCATCCTCAACCTCAAGGGCCTGGTGCTGACCTCCGAGGAGGACCAGCCGGTCACCATGTACCTGCGCAAGGCCGGGGCCGGCGAGGTCACCGCGGCCGACATCCAGCCGCCGGCCGGGGTGGAGATCCACAACCCGGACCTGCACATTGCGACCCTCAACGCCGACGGCGCGATCGACATGGAGTTCGTCGTCGAGCGCGGGCGTGGCTACGTCTCCGCTGACCAGAACACCCTGGCCGAGCACGAGATCGGCCGGATCCCGGTCGACTCGATCTACTCCCCGGTGCTCAAGGTGAGCTACAAGGTCGAGGCGACCCGAGTCGAGCAGCGGACCGACTTCGACCGGCTGATCGTCGACGTCACCACCAAGCCGTCGATCACCCCGCGGGACGCGGTCGCGTCGTCCGGCCGGACCCTGGTCGAGCTGTTCGGGCTGTTCCGCGAACTCAACGTCGAGGCCGAGGGCGTCGAGATCGGCCCGTCCCCGACGGACGCCGGCTACGACACGGACCTGGCCCTGCCGGTCGAGGACCTGAACCTGTCGGTGCGGTCCTACAACTGCCTGCGCCGTGAGGGGATCCACACCGTCGGTGAGCTGATCTCGCG
>CAZGWN010000072.1:0-20594 GCA_964528755.1 uncultured Propionibacteriaceae bacterium | reverse complement strand
GCAGGACGTAGTCGCGGCCGTGGATGAGGGCCAGCGCCCGCGCCGCCCCGACCAGTCCCAGGGTCGCCCGGGAGGAGCACCCGATGGCGATTACGTCGGCCAGGTCGGGCATCCCGAAGTCGGCCGGTGCCCGGGTGGCCAGGACGAGCCGGACGATGTACTCGGCGACGAGGTTGTGCACGAAGACGTCCGACGCCTTCTTCTGCAGCGCCAGCACCCGCTCGTTGTCCAGCACCGGTTGGGCGGCCGGGGGCCGTACGCTCATCCGCCGCAGGATCTCGAACTCCTCGTTCCCGTGCGGGTAGGGGACGTCGACCTTGAGCAGGAAGCGGTCGCGCTGGGCCTCGGGCAACGGATAGACGCCCTCGGACTCGATCGGATTCTGGGTGGCGATGACGATGAAGGGGTCGGGCGCCGGGTAGGTGGTGCCGCCGATGGACACCTGCTTCTCCGCCATCACCTCCAGCATCGCCGACTGCACCTTGGCCGGGGCCCGGTTGATCTCGTCGGCGAGGAGGAAGTTGACGAAGATGGGGCCGAGCTCGACGTCGAAGCTCTCCTCGGACGACTTGTAGATCCTGGTGCCGACGATGTCGGACGGGACCAGGTCGGGGGTGAACTGGACGCGGGCGAAACCTCCGCCGACGACCGTCGCGAAGGTCCGTACGGCCAGCGTCTTCGCGGTGCCCGGCACGCCCTCCAGGAGACAGTGGCCGCGAGCCAGGAGCGCCACCATCAGGCGCTCCACCATGTGTTCCTGCCCCACGATGACCCTGCGTACCTGGGCGAGTGCCTCACCCACGAGCCGGGCCGCCTCCTGGTTGTCCACGCCTTCTCCTCCTGACGGATCACGCTGCCGGAACACCGCGGCCATTGTCGCAGACCACAGAACCATCATCGGCCGGTGCACAAATGGTTGGCCCGATGTGCTGAGATGGGGGGCGATGAGTGCCCCATCCACCTCCGGCCCGCCGGCCCGGCCACTGACCCCGGAGGACCCGCCCCGGGTCGACGGCTTCTGGCTCGACGCGCGCCTGCACGCCGAACCCGCCGGCGTCGCCTACCGCGCCCACGACGCCGAGCGTGAGGTCGTCCTCGTGCTGCTGTCGGCCGGCGCCGCCTCCGAACGGGTGGCCCGGGATCGCTTCACCGGCATCATCGAGCCGCTGCACATCGACCTCATCGTCGCCGTCGGCGGCGAGGGACAGGACGTCGGCCGGCTCGCCCGGCGTTTCCATCCCGCCGACGCGCCCGTGGCCGACGGTGAGGGCGCCCCATGGGTCGCGTTGCCCGCGGGCCAGGAGGAACTCGCCGAACATCTCCTGGCCGAGGTGGGTCTGAGCCTGCTCGGCCCCCAGGGCCGTCCGGCCGGACCCGACTATGCCCTGCCGTGGGCCGATCGCACCGCCCCGGGACGATCCCCGCTGTGGCCGCTGCCCTGGCCCGGCCGCCACGACCGGGCCGGTTGGGTCACCCTCTTCGTGTCCTGGCTGCTGACCATCCTGCTGGCCGCCCTGGCGATACTCATCGCGATCCTGCTGTTCCGCAATGAACCGCCCCAGTCGCCGCCACCCCCCCAGCCGCAGTCGGCCTCGGCGTCGGCCTCCTCCAGCTCGTCGTCCTCGTCGAGCCCCTCGCCGTCGCCGTCCTCGTCGTCGCCGTCCCCGTCCTCGGCCTCCCCGAGCCCGACCGGGTCGGGCAGCCCGTCGCCCGCCTCGGCGACGCCGAGCGCCGGCGCGTACTCCTCCCCCAGGTCGCGGCTGTGACCGACCTGCCGGCGCTGGTGGCCACCGACCTCGACGGCACCTTCCTCTCCCCCGATGGGACGGTCTCGGCCCTCAACGCCCGAGCCGTCGCCGCCGCCCGCGACGCCGGGATCCAGGTCGTCTTCGCCACCGGCCGGCCGCCGACGTGGATGGGCCCGATCACCGACCTCGGGATGACCCCGACGCCGGTCATCGCGTGCAACGGCGCGCTGCGCTACGACGCCTCGTCCGGGGAGATCCTCGACTGCCGCGACCTGCCCGCAGACGTGGTCGAGACCATCGCCGCCGGGATCGCCCCGATCGTGCCGCACGCCACCATCGGCATCCAGTGGCCCGATGCGTTCGGCGCGCAACCCGGGTACTTCACCGATCCGCCCGGCGGCGGCTACCTGGTCGACACCGTGCCGGCGTTGCTCGGCCGTGCCGGCCCCATCCTCAAGGTGCTCGTGCAGACGTACGGGACGGGGCTGGACGACCTCGTCACCACCCTGCATTCGATCGCCGGGGATGCCGTCTCACTGACCTGGTCCACACCCGGGTCGGCACCCGGGGAGCGGGTGCTCATCGAGGTCGGCGCCGCCGGCGTCGACAAGGCGGCGATGCTCGCCCGGCACTGCGCCGAGCTGGGCATCACGGCCGACGGGGTGGCCGCCTTCGGGGACATGCCGAACGATCACGGCATGCTCGCCTGGGCCGGCCGGCCGTACGTCATGACGCCGTGCCATCCGCTGCTGCACGACCTCGGCGCCCGGCAGGCGGGCAGCAACGCCGAGGACGCCGTCGGGCGGACCATCCTGTCCTGGCTGCAGGCACCGCGACCGTAGACTCGGCGCCATGGAAGACTCCAAGATGCGCTACCACTCGCGCATGTGGGTGCGACCGGAGAATCTCAACGCCAACGGCACGCTGTTCGGTGGGCATCTGCTGGCATGGATCGACGAGCAGGCGGCGCTGTACGCCATCGTCCAGCTCGGCAATGAGCGGGTCGTCACCAAGTACATGTCAGAGATCAACTTCGTGTCGTCGGCCTGGCAGGGCGACATCATCGAGCTCGGCATCGTCCCGGTCAAGTTCGGCCGAACCTCGCTGACCCTGCGCTGCAACGTCCGCAACATGGTGACCCGCGAGTCGATCATCACCGTCGACCGGATCGTGATGGTCTCGCTGGACGAGAACGGCCGCCCCCTGGAGCACGGCTACCACGAGATCACCTACGCCCGGGACCGGATCCCGCACCGGATGAAGCCAATCCCCCGGCCCGAGCCGTTCGTCCCCCCGGTGACCCATCAGCCGCTCGGCGACCTGGACGGCTGAACCGGCGACCGTGCACTACCATCCGTAGTATGTCTGTGCATCCGGCAGCTCACCCCCGTGTGGTCCGCACCCTCCACCACGATGTCGGGCAGCGTCCCCATGTGCTGGTCTGGGAGGTCACCCGCGCCTGCCAGTTGGCCTGCCGGCACTGTCGGGCGAGCGCGATGACCCGACCGGACCCGCGCCAGCTCACCACGGCGGAGGGCAAGGCGCTGCTGGACGATTTCGCCGCGTACGGCACGCCCCACCCGATCGTCATCCTGTCGGGCGGCGATGCCTTCGAGCGGCCCGACCTGGAGGAGCTCATCGCGTACGGGAGCTCGATCGGCCTGCCGATGGCGTTGTCACCCTCGGTGACGCCCCTGCTCACCGATGCCCGCCTGGGCTCGGTGCGGGAAGCCGGCGTGAAGGCCTTCTCGCTGTCCCTGGACGGCGCGACGGCGGCGACCCACGACTCCTTCCGCGGCTTCCCCGGCACCTTCGACGCCACCCTGGAGGCAGCGAAGCTGGTGGTCAAGCACGGCTTCCGGTTCCAGGTGAACACGACCATCTGCCGCAACAACCTCGCCGAGCTGCCCGACATCCTGCACACCGTGATGGGGATGGGGGCGCACATGTGGTACCTCCTGTTCCTCGTCCCGATGGGCCGCGGCTCCAACCTCGCGCCGCTGGACGCCGACGAGATGGAGGACGTCATGCATTGGCTGCATGACGTCTCCGACCGGATCGCGGTCAAGGTCACCGAGGGGCCGACGTACCGCCGGGTGGCGATCCAGCGCGACGACGCCCTGAGCGCCGGCCTGCCGCTGCCGCCGACCGGAGCCCTGCACGATCGGCTGATGGCCCGGACCGTCGACCTGCTCGGACCGGGAGGGCAGCGTCGACCACCCCGCCCGGCGATCGGGGTCAACTCCGGGCGCGGTTTCGCGTTCGTCGACCACGTCGGCGACGTCTTCCCCAGCGGATTTCTGCCGTTCAACTGCGGCAACGTCCGGTCCCGGCCGTTCCACGAGATCTATTCGGACGCACCCATGATGCGGGCGCTGCGCGACCCGTCCACCTGGTCGGGCAAGTGCGGCGGGTGCGACTTCAACTGGATCTGCGGAGGCTCGCGGGCCCGTGCGTACGCGATGCTCGGCGACCCACTGGCCGCCGACCCGACCTGCTCCTACCGGCCGCCGGCCTGGACCGACGACGACGTGGCCGCGCCCTCGGGCGGGTCGGCGGCGACGTCGGACGGGGCCGGGACAACTCACTGATCGCCACGACCTCCAGCGGGGTCGGGGGCGGGGACCACACCGAGCTGCCCAGGTTGCTCACCTCGTAGCTGCGTCCCAGCGGTGAGCGCCACAGCCAGTGACCGGGCCGCACCTGCCGGACCTTCCAGCCCGCATGCGTCTTGGCACGGTGCACGCCGCGGCTCAGCGGTCCCAGATTGCCCGGCCGCGTCTGCCCGGTCACGCCGGCCCGGTACGGATCGGTGTGGTCGAGATCGAGTCCGCGGGAGGGACGCGAGCTCCACGGGAAGACCTCGTAGGGCTGCGCCACGATGACCTGCTCACGCATCCGCTCGGGGGTCTCGTAGGCGTCCACGGGCACCGACTCGCGGGTGTCGATCACCTGGGTGACCCGGACCCTCGAATCGGCCAACAGGGCGCGCAACCCGGCGACGGGGACCGGTCCGTGACCCTCCACCCGGGCGGTCCCGTCCGACCCGAGGTGGTCGGCGTTCACGTGCACGTACAGCCGGGTGACCGGCAACAGCCGATCGTCCCCGCCGCCCTTGCCGGCGAGGATCGCCACCGCCCGCTCGGGCGTGGCGAGCAGGCCGAGGGCGGTGGCCCGGCGCCGGTCGAGATCCCGGGAGTCGCCGCGGTCGGCCAGCGCGGTCGCGAGCCGGCCCACCATCGAGTCGAGGTGGGCCGCATCGGCGGTGGACAGCCGGGCGTACAGCTCGCGCACGCCGTGGACACCCGCCTCCGCCCGCTGGACCCGGACGTACGTGTCGCGGCGGGCCCGCTCCTCGCGTTGCCGAGCCGCCTCGGGGTCGGCCGCCGCGATCTCGCCCTCGACGAGGGCCTCCATCCGCGGCCAGGACAACTTGCCCAGGCTGGGCGCGATCGCCCGGTCGACGGCCATCGCCTTCGTCCGGTCCAGCCGCGCGAAGCGGCCCAGGACGGCGATCTTGCGGGCCTGCCAGACGGGGAAGTCCCCGTTCATCACGGCGGCCCACAGCCTCGGATGACGGTGCCGCAGGCACAGCGCGTCGGCCAGCAGACCGCGTGCGGCCGTGTGCGACCAGCCGAGGATGCCGGCCACCTCGAGGTGGACGAACTCGGGCACGACCGGCGTGCCGTCCCCACCCAGCTCGACCATCCCGGGCGCGCCGGGCAGGGCGCTCGGCGGGTGGCTCGCGGCGATCTCGGCCAGCTGCACCACCACGGCCAGTTCGCGTGCCTCGGCCGCGGCCCGCAACGTCCGCAGCGCGGCGATCTCGTCGGCGGCCTCCTCCGGGGTCTGCGGCAGCACCCGGTCGGGCCCCAGCGACAGCGGCATCACGACGTCGAGGTCGGTCTCAGGGATCTCTGCCGGCGGTTCGGGCCCGCAGGCCGAGATCTCGTGGGCCCGTTCCGGGCCGTCGAACAGTGTCTCCTCCATGTCCCCCACGCTACGGCGACCCGCTGACACTTTTCATCCAGGTGTGCGATTGTCGGCGATCAACCCCACCGGAAGACCTCTCCGCCGGCGTCGGTGATCCGGACTGTGCCGGCGGCCACGTCGAGCTCGACGGCGATCTCCTCCCCGGCACCGGACCCGAGACTGCGATAGGTCACGCGCTCGTTCGCCAGATCGTCCACCACCGTCCGGGCCCGGACCAGCCACGGATGCCGCCGACGCAGCCCGATGAGGTCCTGGTGGACGCGATAGACCGGCCACCCCAGCGGCGAGAGATCGCCCGGCGAGTCGGGGAAGGCCGGCCGGACCTCGTCGTCCCCACCGAACCCGTCGCGCTTGGTGCCGACGAAGCCCTGCTCGTCGCCCGCGTACACCATCGGTACACCGCCGATGGTCATCAGCAGTGCCACCGCCAGCACCGCACCCGTCGGCCCGACCCGGGTGGCGATGCGGGTGACGTCGTGGTTGCCGACGAAGGTGGCGGGGACGAAGTGGTCGAGGAAGCCGTTGTGGCGCTCGAGGGCCCAGGCGAGTTCGAAGAAGTTCCGGTCGGCCAGCGAACTCCAGATGGCCTTCCACAGCTCGTACTGGGTGAGCGAATCCACGCCGGATCGGGCGACGAAGCCCGCATAGTCCCCGTGGATCACCTCCGCCATGATCCACGCGTCCGGGAACCGCTCGCGGACCCGCGGCAGCACGCGGGCCCAGAAGTCGGGACCGGTGGCGTACGCCGCGTCGAGCCGCCAGCCGGCGATGCCGCGCCCGAGCCAGTGGCACATGACGTCGGTCACCCGGTCGGCCACGGCCGGATCGTCGTGGTGCAGGACGAGCAGGTCGTCGTGACCCTCGAAGGCGGCCGGACCGGCCAGCCCCTCCGCGACCCAGGGATGCCCGGCGGCCACGTGGTTGAAGACCCCGTCCAGCAGCACCGACAGGCCCCTCTCGCGGCAGGCGGCCAGCAGCCGGTCGAAGTCGGCCTCGTCCCCCAGCCGGGGATCGATCCGGTAGTGGTCGAGCGTGTCGTAGCCGTGCGTCGCCGAGGCGAAGATCGGCCCCAGGGCAAGACCCGAGGCCCCCAGGGCCACGGCGTAGTCGAGCCAGGCCGTCAGGCGGCCGAGCCGATGGTGCAGACCGTCCTCGCGCTCGCGGATGGGTGCGCCGGTGAAGCCCAGCGGGTAGACATGCCACCAGATGGCGTGATCGGTGAGGGACACCGGGCCTCCTATTGAGTCAGACTCACGAACGCTGTTGAGGCTAACTCAGCAGGGCCTAGGATGCAACCATGGACCGTCCGGACCGACCGACCCGTCGCCGCCTCCCCCCCGAGGAACGCCGCGCGAGCATCCTGGCCGCCGCCGCCGAGGCCTTCGCCCGCCAGGCGTACGACGAGGTGGGGGTGGCCAGCATCGCCGACGCCGCCGGCGTGTCGGAGGCGCTGGTGCATCGCTACTTCGAGGGGAAGGCGGGGCTGTACGCGGAGGTGGTCCGGGGCCAGGTGTCGGCCCTCGCCGAGGCCGAACGCGCAGCCCAGCAGGAACTGCCCGAGCGGTTGGCGGTCCGGGAACGGATCAAGGTCGGTCTGGAGGTGCTCCTCGACCACATCGCCGATCACCCCGAGGGCTGGGCCCCTCCCCTGCGCGGTGCCGGCACGGAGCCCGAGGAGGCCGTGACGATCCGGCGGGAGGCCCGCGCCTCGTACGTGGCCGCCCTGCGCCGACTGATCGGCGTGCACGGTTGGCGGCGGCACGACTATGCCGTCGAGGGGACCCTCGGCTTCCTCGATGCGGCCTGCCTGGCCTGGGCCGAGGCCGGGTGCCCGCCCGAGGACCGGGGGCACCTGGTCGAGGCGACCCTCGGTGCGCTCGAGGGTGCCCTGGGTGACTGGGGTAAGCCCGGGAAGGAGTAGTGTTAGAGGCATCAAACACCGAGGAGGGTTCTCATGACGGTGTCCTCACCCACTCCTGACGGCCTCGAGAGCGACTCGCCGCCCGCAGCCACCCGGGTCGGCACCAAGGCCCCGGCCGCTCACCTGGTCACCCTCTTCGGGCCCGCTTTCGTCGCCTCCATCGCGTACGTCGACCCGGGCAACGTCGCGGCGAACCTGTCGGCCGGGTCCCGGTACGGATACCTCCTCGTGTGGGTCCTGGTCGCCGCGAACTCGATGGCGGTGCTGGTGCAGTACCTCTCCGCCAAGCTCGGG
Source organism: uncultured Propionibacteriaceae bacterium (assembly GCA_964528755.1). Taxonomy (GTDB): domain Bacteria; phylum Actinomycetota; class Actinomycetes; order Propionibacteriales; family Propionibacteriaceae; genus Raineyella. The sequence continues at coordinate 12,638 of CAZGWN010000072.1, read as the reverse complement.
CTGGTGACCGGCCGCAGCCTGCCCCAGTTGCTGGGAGACCGGATGCCGCGGGTGCCCCGGATCGCCTTCTGGATCCAGGCGGAGATCGTCGCCGCCGCCACCGACCTGGCGGAGGTGATCGGCGGCGCACTGGCTTTGCAGATCCTCTTCGGCACGCCGCTGATCGCCGGCGCCATCATCATCGGCCTGGTCTCCCTGTTGTTGTTGGTCGTGCAGGCGCGGGGGCGGCAGCGCACGTTCGAGTTCATCGTGATGGGCCTGCTCGGGGTCATCACCTTCGGGTTCATGGCCGGTCTGTTCGTCAGCCCGGTCGACTGGGGCGGCGCCGCGGGCGGACTGGTCCCCCGCTTCGCCGACACCGGGTCGGTGCTGCTGGCCGCCAGCATGCTGGGGGCGACGGTGATGCCGCACGCGATCTACCTGCACTCCGCCCTGGTGCGCGACCGCCATGGGACGGCCACCGGCAAGGGACTGCGCCGGCTGGTGGGCGCCACCCGCTGGGACGTCGTCTGCGGCCTGGCAGTGGCGGGAACCGTCAACATCGCCATGCTGCTGATGGCCGCCTCCTCCCTGAAGGGGGTGTCGGGGACCGATTCCATCGAGGGTGCCGCCTCAGCGATCTCCGGTCACCTGGGACCCGCCATCGGGGTGATCTTCGGGATCGGTCTGCTGGCCTCGGGCCTCGCCTCCACCTCGGTCGGGACGTACGCCGGCGACGCGATCATGAAGGGCCTGCTGCACGCCCGGGTCCCGATGCTCGCCCGTCGCGCCATCACGCTCATCCCGGCCCTGATCATCGTCGGTGCCGGAGTGGACCCCACCTGGGCCCTGGTGCTCAGCCAGGTGCTGCTGTCTGCCGGCATCCCCTTCGCCGTCGTCCCTCTCGTCTGGCTGACCAGCCGCCGGTCGGTGATGGGCGACCTGGCCAACACCACCTGGCTGCGGGTGCTGGCCGTCATCACCGTCCTGCTCATCGTCGCGCTGAACGTGGCACTGCTCCTGCTGACGGTGTTGGGGATCGAGTAGGAGGATCGATGACCGGCGCGGGACGGGTCGCCGAGGACTACCTGAAGACCATCTGGTCCGCCACCGAGTGGGGCGCGCCGCCGGCCACGGTGTCGTCCCTGGCGGATCGGTTCCACACCACCCGGGCGACCGTGTCGGTCAACCTCAAGCGGCTGTCCGCCCAGGGGCTGCTGACCCATGAGCCGTACGCACCCATCGAACTCACCGGGCGCGGCGCCCGGCTGGCGGTCTCGATGGTGCGCACCCACCGCATCCTGGAGACCTTCCTGGTGGAGCTTCTCGGGTACGCGTGGGACGAGGTACACGACCTGGCCGAGGGGCTGGAGCATGCCGCCACCCCCGACCTCGTCGACCGCCTCGACGCCCTGCTCGGTCATCCGAGGTCGGATCCGCACGGTGACCCGATCCCGTCCCGCACGGGAGAGGTGCGCTACCACGAGGGCGCCCGTACGTTGGCCGTGGCCGGCCCCGGCGCCTGGCAGGTGATCCGCATCCCCGATGCCGCCGCCGAACGCCTCCGCGACCTCATCGACCGCAGCATCGTCCCGGGCGCCGTGCTCACCGTCGGTGACGGAGGGGTCCGACTCTCGGGTGCCCCCGAGCCCGTCCCGCTGGACGAGGAGTCCTGGGCGAGCATCATCGTCCGACCTGTGGACGACGGGGACGACGCCGGTGCGCCAGGTGGGGCTTGAACCCACGACCCACGGATTATGAGTCCGCTGCTCTGACCGGCTGAGCTACTGGCACGTGTGCGCCGATTCTAGGGCGTCGGCGAGCCCGGTCAGCCGCGTGGCGATCCCGTCCGCACCGCGGACGACGACATCGGCCTCCGTCTCCAGCGGACTGGGCACCCCGGCGGAGGCGAAGACACAACATCCCTGGCGCTCCCCCGGAGCCTCCCGGGCCCACTCGTGCACCCACCGGAAGGCAGCCAGATCCCCCCGATCGTCCCCGCAGAAGACCACCGTGGCGGGTTGCCGCTGCGCCACCAGCCCGGCCAGCGCATCGCCCTTGTCGACGCCTGCGGCGCGGATCTCCAGCACCTGCTTGCCCGGCTCCAGGCGCAGTCCGTGGCGATCGGCCAGCTCGGCGACCGGCTCGTACAGTCGGGTGAACGCGGCGTCGGGGTCGGGCATCCGCCGGGTGTGTACCGCCACCGCCCGGCCCTTGTCCTCCACGTGCGCAGCGCCACAGTCGAGCCGGGCGAGCAGCTCGGGCAACTCGGCCGCGGCCGCCGTGATCGCGGCGGGCACCGGCGGCTCCGCGTACTCCCCCGTCGCGGCATCCCAGCGCTCCACCCCGTACTGGCCCAGCACGAGGAAGCTGCCTTCGGCCGGCGCGGCGAGCCGGTCGAACCCCCCCAGCCGGACGGCAGTTCGGGCAGGCCGGCCGGTGATGACCGCCACCGTCCCCACCCGGCCGACCAGCCTGGCCAGGGCGGCGGCGGACCCCGGATGGATCCACGCCTGCTCGGGGTCGGGCACGATCGGGGCCAGGGTTCCGTCGAAGTCCAGACCCAGCATCGTACGGGCCGGGGCGGCCGGCACCGAATCGAGGCAATCCATGAGGCCACTGTGCCACGGGTAGATTACGACCCACGGACTGGAAGGCTGATTCTCATGACCCAAGAAGCTGAAACCGGGCAGGTCGACTTCGTGGTGGTGGCCAACCGACTGCCTGTGGACCGACGGACCGACGAGAGCGGTGAGGTGAGCTGGAGGACCTCCCCCGGCGGTCTGGTGACGGCACTGGAACCCGTGATGAAGTCCCGTCACGGAGCATGGGTGGGCTGGCACGGCGCACCGGACGAGACCCTGCTGCCGTTCACCTACGACGGGTACGAACTGGTGCCCGTGCCGCTGTCGACCGACGAGGTGCGGCGCTACTACGAGGGGTTGTCCAACGCGACCCTGTGGCCGCTGTACCACGACGTGGTCGCCAAGCCCGAATACCACCGCGAGTGGTGGGACTCGTACGTGGCGGTCAACCGGAGGTTCGCCGACACGACCGCCTCGCTGGCCGCCGAGGGAGCCACCGTGTGGGTCCAGGACTACCAGCTGCAGCTCGTCCCGCACATGCTGCGGGCCCGCCGCCCGGACCTGCGGATCGGCTTCTTCCTGCACATCCCGTTCCCGCCGCTGGAGCTGTTCCAGCAGCTGCCCTGGCGCACCCAGATCATCGAGGGACTGCTCGGCGCCGACATCGTCGGCTTCCAGACCGTCGGCGGCGCGGTCAACTTCGTCCGGACCGTACGCGACCGGCTCCGGCTGGATACCCACCGCGACACGATCATCCTGCCCAGCGGACGGCAGGTGCTGGCGCGGGCCTACCCCATCTCGATCGACGCGAAGGGCTTCGAGGAGCTGTCCCTTTCGGCCCCGGTGCGCCAGCGCGCGCACGACCTACGGGTGGAGCTGGGCGATCCGGAGGTGCTGTTCCTCGGTGTGGACCGGCTCGACTACACCAAGGGGATCTTCCACCGGCTGCGGGCGTACGGGGAGTTGGTCGCCGACGGGATCGTCGACCCGCTGCGATGCACCTTCCTCCAGGTGGCGACGCCGTCGCGGGAGAGGGTCGAGGAGTACAAGCGGCTGCGTGACGAGGTCGACATGCTCGTCGGCCGGATCAACGGCGACCTGGCCACGGTCGGTCGGCCGGTCATCCACTACATGCACACCTCGTTCCCGCGCGAGGAGATGGCGGCGATGTACACCGCCGCGGATGTCATGGTCGTCACCCCCCTGCGCGACGGGATGAACCTGGTGGCCAAGGAGTACATCGCCTGTCGCACCGACAACGACGGCACGCTGGTGCTCAGCGAGTTCGCCGGCGCGGCCGACGAACTCAGGCAGGCGTACATGATCAACCCGTACAACATGAACGACATGAAGAACGTGATGACGCTGGCGATGAAGGACACCGTGCAGAACAAGCGACGACGGATGCGGGCCCTGCGCCGTCAGGTGTTCACCCACGACATCGATGCCTGGGCACAGTCGTTCCTCACCGACCTGGCCGCCGAACCGGTCACCCAGCCATGAGAGTGCCCCGCGAGGTGACCGCCTCACTGGCCGCTGCCCTGCCGGCCGGGAGGGCCGTACGGGTGCTCGCCCGGGGCCGGGCCGGGGACCGCTGGGTGCTCGGACTGCCCGGCCTGCTGGCGTGGCAGGAAGGCGACGCGTGGGGCACGATCGGCTGGCACCGGATCCTCCGCGGGGGCTGGCAGGCCGAGGCGGCCCGGCTGGCGTGGATCGAGTACGACGGGACCCGCGGCGAGCTCGGGCTGACCGATCCGGGGGCGCTGCCCGACCTGTTCCGTGAGCGGGTCACCGCGAGCATCCTGGTGCGCCGCGATGTGGCGGTGGAGGGGACGAGGCACGGGGTGACCGTGGTCGGGCGTCGGGTGCTCGACAGCGAACCGCCCGAGATCCAGTGGCATGCCTCCCTCAACCGGGGCACCCGGTGGACCGACCCCGGGGCTCGGGAGGCCGCCGAGCAGGTGCTGGCCGAGTTGCAGGCCGATTTTGCTTCCTAGGGGCCGGCTGCTAGTGTTTTCTCTCGGCGCTAGCGCCTGATCCTCCGTAGCTCAATTGGCAGAGCATTCGACTGTTAATCGAAGGGTTACTGGTTCGAGTCCAGTCGGAGGAGCCACCACACCACCTTGTCAGCGGCGGGTTTCGGCCCGGCACAGGTCGGGCAGCGTCTCGCGTAGCCGGTCGAGTCCGCGGTACTCCCGGCGGCGCACCCACTTGATCGACACCCCGAGCCGTTCGGCGACGCCGCGCTGGGTGTCACCCGGCTCCCCGTCCAGGCCGAACCGCATCACCACCACCCGCCGTTCCTCGGGCGCCAGGTCGTCGAGCGCCCGGCGGACCGCCGCCGGCTCCGGCCCGGCGGCCTCGGGCTCGTCGTCCGGATCGGCCGTCCCGGCCAGCCCGACCGCGGGCCCGACCCCGGCGAGTCCGGTCACACTGAGCGCCGTCTCCCCCGATGCCGCCTCCGCCCGGGCGACGCCGGCCGGCAGCCGGATCCCCCCGCGCTCGCTGCGGCGTGCGGCGGCGATCCTGCCCCGCACGCGGGGCACCGCCCACGTCGAGAACTTCATCCCGCGCCGCCAGTCGAATGTCGCGAGCGCCTCGACCAACGCCAGGCAACCCTCCTGGACGAGGTCCTCGCGGTGGTCGGCCCTCGGCGCGTCGCGCCGCACGAGGTACTTCACCAGGCCGATGTTGGCGAGCAGGAACTCGTCCCGGGCCTCCCGGCCGGCCCGGGCGATCGCGGTGAGTTCTGCGCGGTGGGTGGCCGTGCCGGTGTCTTCGTCGAGCAGGTGCTCGGCGAAGACACCGGCCTCGATCGTGCGGGCCAGGTCTCGTTCCCGTGCGGGATCCAGGGGTGCCATGGCCCCACCCTCAGGCCGGCCCCGGCGCGTCGCACCCGGTCGATCGGCAACTGTGGACGACACGCCCGAGGTGACGGGGAGCCTGTGGACAGATCAGTCGGGAACGGCGACCGATCGAGACTGCAGATCCTTGCGTGCGCCTTCCCAGGCGAGCAGGTCGGTGAACATCTGCCGGTGCTCGTCGGGGTGGTCGAGCGGGTTGGTCCGCTGCAACCGGGACTTGAGGCCGGCGATGGCCTCGTTGACCCGAAGCAGCTGCAGCCGGGCGGCGTACGCATCGACGTAGCGCGGATCGGGCTCACGCATCACGGGTTCGACGGACAGCGCGATCAGCACCTTCTCGGTCGCCGGGTCGTCGCAGCCCTCCCGCAGCAGTTGAGCCCATTCCGCGGTATCGAAGCCCGCCGGGACCGTGCCGTCCGGGTCCCCCCATGCCGCGTACACCAGCCGGACCGTCTGGGCGATCCGCCGGTACGCCGGGTGGACGAAGTCGTCGGAGGTCAGCCCGGCCCAGTCCGGGCTGAACAGCCACGGCACCTGCACCATCAACTGGGTGGTGCCCCGCTCGACCATCAGCTCGGGGGTGCGGGGATCGGGCAGATCCGGGGTGGGTTCGACGCGCACCGCCGCGGCGCTCCCCGGAGCGCGCCCGGCCCGGTCGACATCGCGGCGGACCTCGTCGGGGTCCATCCCGAGCATCCCGGCCAGTTCCCGGGCGTACGCGGCGACGAGCGAACGGTCCCGGATGGACACCACCAGCGGAGCGGCCGCGCGCAGCGCCGCGAGCCGACCGTCGGCCCGATCGAGGTCGTAGCGGGCGATCACGTTGCGCATGACGAACCGGTAGAGCGGGACCCGCCGCCCGACCAACTCTCGGACCGCGGCGTCCCCCTCGTTCATCCGCAGGTCGCACGGGTCCCAGCCGTGCGGCTCCACGGCGACGTACGTCTGGGTGATGAACGCGGCGTCACCGTTGAAGACCTTCATCGCGGCGGCCTGGCCCGCCTCGTCGCCGTCGAAGGTGAAGACGACCTCGCCGCGCCCGGCCGCGGTCTGACCGATCAGCCGCTGGAGGATCCTCCCGTGGTCGGCGCCGAAGGCGGTCCCACAGGAGGCGACCGCGGTGTCCACTCCGGCCAGGTGGGCCGCCATCACGTCGGTGTAGCCCTCGACCACCACGGCCTGCGACGTGCGGGCGATCGGCTGGCGGGCCAGGTCGAGCCCGTACAACACGTGCGACTTCTTGTAGACCGGTGTCTCCGGGGTGTTGATGTACTTGGCGGGAAGCCGGTCGTCATCGAAGAGCCGCCGCCCCCCGAACCCCAGGACGACACCTCCGGCATCACGGATCGGCCAGATCAGCCGGCCCTGGAAGAAGTCCCACCCGCCGCGTTCCCGGATCAGCCCGGCGGTGACGAGTTCCTCGTCTCGGAACCCGCGGCTGCGGAGGAACTCGTGCAGCGCCCGTCCCTCCCGCGGCGCGAAGCCGAGCCCGAAGTGTTCGGCGGCGGCCCGGTCGAAGCCGCGCCCGTCGAGGAACCGGCGGGCCGTCAGCGCGTCCGGGCCGGTCAGCGCCTCGGCGAAGAACTCCGCCGCGAGCCGGTTCGCCTCGGTGATCCGGCGCCGGTTGATGCCCGTCCCGTCCCCGCGGTCACCCTCCTCGTAGCGCAACCGCACCCCGAACTGGTCGGCGAGCCGCTCGACCGCCTCGACGAAGGACAGATTGTCGATCCGCTCCAGGAAGCGGATGGCGTCGCCGCCCTCACCGCAGCCGAAGCAGTAGTAGAGGCCCCGGGAGGGCGTGACCTGGAACGAGGGCGTCCGCTCGTCGTGGAACGGGCACAATCCCTTGTACGAGTCGCCGCCGGCCCGGCGCAGCGTCACGTAGGGTCCGATGACCTCCAGGATCCGGGCCCGCTCCCGTACCGCCGCGATGTCCTCCTCGAGGATCCGTCCTGCCACAAGGGCACAGTGTACGTGGCCCGTGGCGTGCCTTCTCAGCCTCCGCACAGGATGCGAACAGCACCCTTGGAGCCATGGGGGACACTGTTGGACGGTGTCAAACCATGTTGCAGCAGGGAGCTTGCGATGAGTGAGAACCAGGGCCGGCCGGCCTTCCAGTCCCAGCCTTCCTTCCAGGCGCCGTACGAGCAGGGGTACCCGGAGCAGCAGGGCTACCCGTACGGGACCCCGCCCGCCACGCCGCCGACCGCGGTCCCTCCTTCCGGTGGCGAGCCTTCCGGGGGCGAGCCTCAACCCGAGCGCAGGCCGCGCCGCGGCCCCGCCCGGCTGGTCGCGCTCGTGCTGGCGGCCGCGCTGCTCGGCGGCGGTGTCGGGGGGCTGGCCACGGCGACCGCCCTGCGCGGGGAGACCCCGACCACGGCCGGCACCACCACGCCCATCATCCAGTCCAACGGGGGTGGCGAGACCGACTGGGCCGCCGTGGCCGAGGCCGTGTCCCCCGCCGTCGTCTCCATCACCGTCCAGTCCGGTTCGGGCACCGCCGCCGGATCGGGCGTCATCCTCGACGCGCAGGGCCACATTGCCACCAACAACCACGTGATCAGCGGCGGCGACTCCGGCACGATCTACGTCACGCTCAACGACAACACCGTGCACGAGGCGAAGATCACCGGCACCGACCCCGACACCGACCTGGCCGTCATCACCCTCACCGACGTGCCGGACGGGCTGACCCCGATTGCCTTCGCCGACGTGTCGACCCTTGCGGTCGGCGATCCGGTGATGGCCATCGGCAACCCGCTGGGCCTGTCCGGATCGGTCACCACCGGCATCGTCTCCGCGCTGCACCGGCCCGTGCAGTCCGAGAGCAGCGGCCAGGACCAGCAGCAGTCCTCCCCCTGGATGCCGGGTGGCAACACCACCAGCGCCGACACCCAGGTGGTCACCGACGCGATCCAGACCTCGGCCGCCATCAACCCCGGCAACTCCGGCGGAGCACTGGTCAACAGTCAGGGGCAACTGATCGGGCTGACCTCCTCCATCGCCACCCTCGGGTCCAGCAGCTCCAGCAGCGAGTCGGGCAACATCGGCATCGGCTTCGCCATCCCCGCCGACCAGGTGAAGGCGGTCAGCGAGGAACTGATCAAGACCGGGACGGCGGCCACCCCGTTCCTCGGCGTCTCGACCACCGATGGGATGGGGACCGTCGACGGTCAGCAGGTCGTCGGCGCCCAGGTCCGCTCGGTCGAGTCGGGCTCGCCGGCGCAGCAGGCCGGCATCCAGGAGGGTGACGTCATCACCTCGGTGGACGACGTGCCGATCACCGGTTCGGTCAGCCTCGCCGGTCGGATCCGCAGCCAGCAGGTCGGCGCGGAACTAACCCTGGAGGTCAGCCGCGACGGCCGGACCAGCAAGGTGCAGGTGACCCTGGCGTCCAAGTGAGGTCTCGGGGGCAGGTGAGCGCTCAGGAGGCCAGCTCGCGGATCGCCTTGGGCAGCCGACCCGGATCCCAGCCGAGGTCGGTGACCGCGGTGTCGAAGGCGTACCGGTCGGTCATCCCGCCGATCCACCCGACCGCGGCCCGGATCACCTCCGGCGACCCGGCGTCGGCGTCCGGGGCGGACGGCAGCAGCTCGGGGTGGGTGCCGAAGTGGTCCACCAGGGCGCGCAGGACGTCGATCACGGCCCGGGCCTGGTCGATCGACTCGGGGCGGGTGTAGATCCGCTCGTAGTTGAACGAACGGAGCCCCGCCAGGGCGGCCGCCTCGTCCGGGCCCATCCCGATGCAGCCGTGGGAGGTCGAGGTCGCCACCACCGCCCGGACGAAGGTGCGGATCTGGCTGCGCCGGTCCCGCCCGCACACCGCCGCCACCTCGGCGGGCAGCTCGGCCGGCGAGACGATCCCGGTCCGGGCCGCATCCTCCAGATCGTGGGCGCAGTAGGCGACCCGGTCGGCCCAGGAGACGATCTCCCCCTCCACGGTGGTCGGCGTCGGCCGGGACCACGAATGATTGCGGATCCCGTCCAGGGTCTGCGCGCACAGGTTGAGGTCGGCCAGGGACACGGCAGCGCCCCACGGGCCGTGGTCGAAACCCTCCGGCAGGTACGGGTCGAAGGCCTCCTCCGAGGCGTGCCCGCCGGGGCCGTGCCCGCAGTCGTGGCCGAGTGCGATCGCCGCGGTCAGGGCGACGTTGGCGCCGACCCCGCGGGCGATCGACACGGCCACCTGGGTGACCTCGAGGGCGTGGGTGAGACGGGTGCGCTGGTGGTCGGTCGGGAAGACCACCACCTGCGTCTTGCCGGCCAGCCGGCGGAACGCGGTCGAGTGGACGATCCGGTCGCGATCGCGCTCGAAGCAGGTCCGTTCCGGGTCGGGCTGCTCGGGCCGGGCCCGGTCGCCTGCGCCGTCGGACAGGGCTGCGCCCGGCCGCAGCGTGGCGCGCTCCAGCTCCTCCCGGGCCTGTCGTCCGATCGCGGCCCCGACCCCGATCGTCGGACCCGGGTCGGCGTGGGCGCGGACGAGGGCGTCACCGCCGTCGTGCCCGGCCATCGTCGTCGCCCACAGTCGGGTCCGCGGCAGCGGCGTACCGTGCTCGGTGTTCATGGTCGCATCCTGCGCTCAGCCACCCGAGACGTCCAGTTCGGCATCGGTCAGGTCGTGCCCGACGCCGCAGGTGTCGGCCAGCCAGCCCTCCGGCATCACCACGTGCGACCGGGGCGACCCCTGCCGACCCCGCGGCGACCCGAGCTGGGCGGCCGGGAAGGGGGCGGCCGGGTCGAGACCCGCCAGCAGGGTGTCGAGCTCGGCGAAGGAGGACACCATCGCCAGCGCCCGCCGGGTGTCACCGCCGACCGGGAATCCCTTGAAGTACCAGCCGACGTGCTTGCGCAGGTCGGTCAGGCCGCGTCGCTCCCCCATCAGCCCGACCAGCAGCTCGCCGTGGCGGCGGAAGGTCGCCGCGACCTCGCCCAGCGTCGGCAGCGTACGTCCCGGACGGCCCGCCAGTGCGTCGGCCAGGTCGCGGAACAGCCACGGTCGACCCAGGCAGCCGCGCCCGATCACCACCCCGGCCACGCCGGTCTGCGCCATCATCTCCAGCGCGTCGTCGGCCTCCCAGATGTCACCGTTGCCCAGCACCGGGATGGACACGTGGTCGACCAGCCGGGCGATCGCATCGCGGTCGGCCGTGCCGGCGTAGGCGCGGGCGACGGTCCGCCCGTGCAGGGTGATCGCGGCGCACCCTGCGTCCTCGGCGATCCGGCCCGCGTCCAGGTAGTAGAGGTGGTCGTCGTCGATGCCCATCCGGGTCTTCATCGTCACCGGCACGCCGCACCGGTCACCCGCCCGCACGGCCGCCCGCAGGATCGCGCCGAGCAGGTCACGCTTCCACGGCAATACCCCGCCGCCACCCTTGCGGGTGACCTTCGGCACCGGGCAGCCGAAGTTGAGGTCGACGTGGGCGACGCCGTACTCCTCGCACAGGATGGTCGTCGCCCGCCCGACCGTCGCCGGGTCCACCCCGTAGAGCTGCACCGAACGGACCCGCTCGCTCGGCGAGAACGCCAGCATGTCCAGCGACTTCGGATCCCGCTCGACCAGACCGCGGGAGGTGATCATCTCGCAGATCGCCAGCCCCGCCCCCTGCTCCACGCACAGCCGCCGGTACGCGGCGTTGGTCACCCCGGCCATCGGGGCCAGCACCACCGGGACGTCGGCCACCACCGCGTCGGTCCGCGAAGGCGCGGACAGCCGCAGCGGGGGTGCGCTCGTACGCGGGGGGCTCAGGACGGTCACCGGGCGATTGTACGCTGCACTCATGGCTACCCCCGAGTTCATCCTCCGCCTGCGCAAGCGCATCGGCCACGACATGTTGTGGCTGTCCGGCGCCACCGCCGTCGTCCTCCGTGACGGCCCCGGCGGGCAGGAGGTGCTGCTCATCCGCCGCTCGGACACCGGCCGGTGGGCGCCGGTGAGCGGCATCATCGACCCCGGTGAGCAGCCGCACGAGGCGGCACTGCGCGAGGTGCGGGAGGAATCCGGGATCGAGGCCCGGATCGAGCGGCTCGCCTGGCTGACCGTCACCGACCCGGTCATCTACGACAACGGCGACCGCACCCAGTACATCGACCACGTGTTCCGGGCCCGCTGGGTCTCCGGCGCGCCCCGCCCCGACGACGAGGAGACCACGGAGGCCCGCTTCTTCCCGGTCGACGGGCTTCCGCCGATGCCGCTCCGCCAGGCCGAGCGGATCTGGGTGGTCGCCGCCGACCAGCCCGAGACCCTGCTCGGCCCGCTGGGCGCCGATCAGCAGCCGGCCAGCCTGCTGGCCAGGTAGGAGGTCACCTGGTCCAAGGCGATCCGCTCCTGGGCCATGGTGTCCCGATCCCGGACCGTGACCGCCTGGTCGTCCAGGGTGTCGAAGTCGATCGTCACGCAGTAGGGCGTGCCGATCTCGTCCTGACGGCGGTAACGCTTGCCGATCGCCTGGGCGTCATCGAAGTCGACATTCCAGCAGCGGCGCAGTTCCGCGGCCAGGTCCTTGGCCTTCGGGGTGAGCTTCTCGTTGCGTGACAGCGGCAACACCGCCACCTTGACCGGCGCCAGCCGCGGATCCAGCCGCAGCACCGTCCGCTTGTCCACCCCGCCTTTGGCGTTGGGGGCCTCGTCCTCGACGTACGAGTCGACGAGGAAGGCCATCAGCGACCGGGTCAGCCCGGCCGCCGGCTCGATGACGTACGGCGTGTAGTGCCGCCCCTGGGCCTGGTCGAAGTACTCCAGCGGGGTGCCGGAGTGCTTGGAGTGGGTGGTCAGGTCGAAGTCCGTCCGATTGGCGATGCCCTCCAGCTCGCCCCAGTCCGAGCCCTGGAAGCCGAACTTGTACTCGATGTCGACGGTCCGCTTGGAGTAGTGCGACAACTTCTCCTTGGGATGCTCGTAGAAGCGCAGGTTGGCCGGGTCGATGCCGAGGTCGACGTACCACTGGTGGCGGGTGGTGATCCAGTACTCGTGCCACTCCTCGTCGGTGCCGGGCTCGACGAAGTACTCCATCTCCATCTGCTCGAACTCGCGGGTGCGGAAGATGAAGTTGCCCGGGGTGATCTCGTTGCGGAACGACTTGCCGACCTGGCCGATGCCGAACGGCGGCTTCCTGCGGGCGGCCGTCATGACGTTCTTGAAGTTGACGAAAATGCCCTGGGCGGTCTCCGGACGCAGATAGTGCAGGCCGGACTCGTCCTCGACCGGGCCGAG
>CAZGWN010000071.1:0-20735 GCA_964528755.1 uncultured Propionibacteriaceae bacterium | reverse complement strand
ATCCCGCCGAGCAGCCGGGTCTCGGCGTACGTCCCGCCGGCGAAGAACACCGAGCCGATCCGGGCGGCCATCCCGTGGGTGACAACGACGACCGTCCGCCCGTCGGCGGTGGTGCCGGCGATGTCGCCCAGGGCCGCCGCGATCCGCTCCCCCACTTCCGAGGGCTTCTCCCCGGTCGGCGAGCGGCGGATGTCCTCGCCCCGGACAATGGCCTCGGCCAAGTCGGGGTCGAGGGCACGGATATCGGCGAAGTCCCGACCGCCCCACTCGCCCACGTCGATCTCGCGCAGCCGCCGGTCGATCTCCACCGGCACCCCGGTCAGCGCGCCGAGGAACCGCGCCGTCTCGTACGCCCGGGTCAGGTCGGAGGAGACGATCCGGTCCGGCGGCAACTGGGCGAGGACACCGGCCGCGGCCCGGGCCTGGTCCAGGCCGACGTCGTTCATCGGGATGTCCTGCTGGCCCTGCAGCCGCCCCGACACGTTCCAGTCGGTCTGGCCGTGGCGCCACAGCACCAGCCGGGAAGCGCTCACCGGGTCTCCGAAACGCCCAGGTCCAGCCGCGGGCAGTCCGCCCAGAGACGCTCCAGCGCGTACAGGGACCGTTCGTCGGGCTGCATGACGTGCACGACCACGTCGAGGAAGTCGACCAGCACCCAACGGTGGTCCCGGTCCCCCTCGATCCGGGTCCGTGTCACGCCCTCCTCCCGCATCGCCTCCTCGACCGCGTCGACGACAGCAGCGACCTGCCGGTCGTTCGCCGCCGTACAGATGAGGAAGACGTCGGTGATGGCGAGCCGGTCCGAGACGTCGAAGGCGATGATCTCGGTGGCGAGCTTGTCGGCTGCCGCCGTGGCGGCGACCCGGGCCAACTGGACCGAACGGTCAGGGGATGTCACGCAATCACTGCTCCTGGTAGAGGCCGCGTTTGTTGATGTAGTTGACGATGCCATCGGGCACGAGGTACCAGATCGGCAGGCCGTCGTGGACCCGCTGGCGGCAGTCGGTGGAGGAGATCGCCAGCGCCGGGACGTTGAGCAGCGTGACCCGGTCGGCCGGCAGGTGCTCCACCGCCGGGGACTCCAGCGTCACCCCGGGGCGGCTCACCCCGACGAAGTGGGCGAGCTCGAACAGCTCGTCCCCGCCGCGCCAGGTGAGGATCTGGGCCAGCGCATCGGCGCCGGTGATGAAGAACAGGTCGACATCGTCGCCGCGCTCGGCACGCAGGTCCTTGAGGGTGTCGACGGTGTACGTGTCGCCGGCGCGTTCGATGTCGACCCGGCTGACCGTGAAGCGAGGGTTCGACGAGGTCGCGATGACGGCCATGATGTAGCGGTCCTCCCCCGCCGACACCCGCCGCCCCTTCTTCTGCCAGGGCGTGCCGGTGGGTACGAAGACCACCTCGTCGAGCGCGAACCGGGCCGCCACCTCACTGGCGGCGACCAGGTGGCCGTGATGGATCGGGTCGAAGGTCCCGCCCATCACCCCGAGCCGGTAGCGCCGGCCGTGGACGAGGTCGCGATGGCGGGCCAGGCCGGTCTGTGTGGAGGCCACGGATGGCTCAGCTGTGCGGACGGTGCTTGCCGATCATCCGAACGGCCTCGAGCAGGGCCAGCAGGATCGCGAACGCGATGAGGAAGAAGACCCACGTCGGGAAAGGCAGCGGGTTGACGACCTCGTGGCCGCCCTCCAGCAGCACCAGGCCCCCCAGGAGCAGCACAGAGTTCATGCCGGTCATGCTAGCGGCTCGGCCCCGCGGCCGACGAGCCTCGGCCAGGATCGGAACGGGTGTCGCGACACGCCGATCCCGCCGGCCTCACCCGCGGACCTGTCCGTGACCCTCGACGACGTACTTGGTGGAGGTCATCTCCGGCAGGGCCATCGGCCCACGGGCGTGCAGCTTCTGGGTGGAGATGCCGATCTCGGCCCCGAAGCCGAACTCGCCACCGTCGACGAACCGGCTGGACGCGTTGACCAGCACGGCCGCCGCGTCGATCGACGCCACGAACTTCTCCGAGGCCGTGATCGAGTCGGTGACGATCGTCTCCGAGTGCCCCGAGGAATAGCGCCGGATGTGCTCGATGGCCTCGTCGATCGAGTCGACGACCTTCGCCGACAGGTCGAGGGACAGCCACTCGGCCTCGAAATCGTCCTCGGTGGCGGGCCGGACCGCCTCGCTGTAGTCGGCGGTGCGCGCATCGCCGTGCACGCTCACCCCCGCCTCGCCCAGCCCCCACAACGCCCGCGGCAGGAATGCGTCGGCCACGTCCCGGTGGACCAGGAGGGTCTCCAGCGCGTTGCAGACGCTGGGCCGCTGGGTCTTCGCGTTCATCATGATGTCGTACGCGATGTCGAGGTCGGCCGCCGCATCGACGTAGAGATGGCAGTTGCCGGTGCCCGTCTCGATGACCGGCACGGTGGAGTGCTCCACGACATGGTTGATCAGTCCGGCGCCACCGCGCGGGATGAGCAGGTCGACCAGCCCACGGGCGGTCATCAGCCGGTCGGTCACCTCACGGGGCCCCGGCACGAGCTGGACGGCCGCAGGCGGCAGGCCGGCCCGTTCCAGGCCCGCCCGGAGGGCATCCACGACGGCGACGTTCGAGGCGTGGGCCGACGAGGAGCCGCGCAGCAGCACGGCGTTGCCGGACTTCAGGCAGATGCCGCCGGCGTCCGCGGTGACGTTGGGGCGGGCCTCGTAGATGATCCCGATCACCCCGAACGGCACCCGGACCTGGCGGATCCTCAACCCGTTCTCGGTGGTCCAGCCGCGGACCACGTCACCGACCGGGTCGGCCAGCCCGGCGATGTCGCGCAGTCCCGAGGCCATCTGCCCGATCCGTGCCTCCGTGAGCCGGAGCCGGTCGATCAGGGCGGGAGACGTGCCCGCGGTCTGAGCGGAGCGGACGTCGTCACCATTGGCGGACAGGATCGACCCGGCCCGCTCCACCAGCACGTCGGCCATGGCGTGCAGCGCGTCGTCCTTCTGCCCGGTCGGGGCCTGGGCCAGGACCCGGGCGGCGTAGCGGGCGGCATGGGCCTGATCGAGGAACTCCATGGTGTCAGCCTACCCGGCGGGCGGCGCCCGGCCCCGTCACGCAGTGACCTGTGGGCCCGCTACGGAGTGACCCGGACGCCTGTCCATACCTCGGCCGCGTACGGGTCGACCGGGTAGTCGCGGACCCCTTGGCCCAGCGCCACCTGCTCGGTCGGGAAGGCGAGCGGGACGACCACCGGATCGGCGGGGCCGGTCAGCAGCCCGGTGGCGGCATCCTCGGCCTCTGCGGTCCGGGTGGCGCCGGCGGACAGGCGTTCGATTCCCTCCAGAGCGTCGGTGACCCGAGTCGCGTCCAGACCGAACTCGACGTCACCACCGGCCAGAAGCTGGGTGACCGTGGAGGTCGGGTCGTCGTCGACCATCGCCACCCCCATCAGGTGCAGGTCGGCCGGCCTGTCGGCGTCGGAGGACCCGAGCCGGGACAGATGGGTGGGCCAGGAGGTGGCGTCCGGTTCGACGGTGATCCCGACCGCCTCGAGCTGGTCCGCGATGACCGCGTACAGGTCCTCGGGGGACGGCAGGTAGCCCTGGGTCACCCCACTCGGGTAGGCCAGCTTCAGGGTCAGGTGGGTAGCCCCGGCCTCGGCAAGCAGCCGCCGTGCCTTCGTCGGGTCGTATCCGGTGGCGTCGCTGGATCCCGGGTCCCCGATCAGCACCCCGTCGGCGGCGGTCGACCCGCTCGGCATCACCGCCAGCACGGCGCTCGGGTCGATGGCGTACGCCACCGCGCGCCGGATCCGCGGATCGCTCAGCGCCTCCGAATCGGCCGACATACCGAGGTAGGTGACGTTGCGGCGGGCCCGCGACTGGAGTGTCGCCTCGCCCTCGGGTGCGGCTGCCAGGTCGGGCTCGTCCAGGGCACTGACCTGGTCGTACGCGTCGATGTCGCCCTTGAGCAGTTGTTCGGCGCGGGCCTTGGGGTCGCTGATGGTCTTGATCACCGCCCGCTCGACGCCCGCCTCCACGCCCCAGTAGTCGGTGTTGCGTACGAGCACGATCTGGTTGTCCGGCTCCCAGGCGCCGAACCGGAAGGGTCCGGTCCCGGTGGGGTGAGCGGTGGCGTAGGAGCTGGTTCGCAGGTCACCTGCCCCGTACGCCCCGTGGGTGGCCAGCGCCGCCGGCGACTGGATGGCGAACTGGGGGCGGGCCAGTTCGGTCGGCAGGTCGGGTCGGGGTTCGGTCAGGTCGAGGCGGACCCGGTGCGCGTCGAGCACCGTGCAGCCCTGCAGCCGGGTGTCGGGATCGTCGATGGATCCGCCGAAGACCTCCTGGAACACGCCCGAGACCCCGGGGTCGGTCGACGGCCCGGTCAGCGTCCACCAGCGGTCGACGTTGCTGCACACGGCCGTCGCGTCGAAGGTCGTGTCGTCGTGGAACGCAACACCCTCGCGCAGGGTGAAGGTCCACGTACGGTCCCCGTTGGCGGCCTCCCAGGAGGTGGCCAGGCCGGGCTGGTCGGACGGGTTGACCAGGGTCTCGAAGATCTGGCGGGTGATCCGTACGCTGTCGGGGTCGGTGACCAGCGCCGGGTCGAGGGCGACCGGGTCGACACTGGCGCCGAAGACGAAGGTGCCCTGGCCCGGGCTGGCCTCGGTCGCCGGGTCGGCGGGGATGGGGGTGGTCGACCGGCAGCCGACCAGGACGAACGGGACGGCCAGGCAGACGACGGTGACGAACCAACGGATGGGGGCGGGGCCGGCGACGATGCCGATCCGGCGGCGTGGCATCAGCGCATCACCACCAGCGAGTCACGGTGCACCGCCGCCCGGTGGAAGCGTTCGCCGCGGCTGACCGCCAGCTCCCAGGTGTCGTGCCCGATCATGCTCTTCAGGTCTGCCGACGCGTAGCTGACCAGCCCGCGGGCGACCACCCGGTCGTGGGGATCGACAATGTCGACCGGATCGCCGACGTCGAAGGTGCCACGGACCGCGGTGATCCCGGCCGGCAGCAGCGAGGCCTTGGCACGGGTGATGGCGGTGACCGCGCCGTCGTCGACGACCAGCGAGCCGTTCGGGTCGGAGATGTGGGCGAGCCACAGCAGCCGGGCCGGGCGTCTCTTGCCGGTCGGCAGGAACAGGGTGCCCACATCGGAGCCGGCCATCAGCGCGCCGACATGGGCCAGGTCGGTCAGCCCGACGGTGATCCCGGCCTGGGTGACGATCCGGGCCGCCTCGAGCTTGGTCACCATGCCCCCGGTGCCGATCGCGCTGCCGCGCCGGGAGATGTCGATCCCGGCGACGTCCGCCGGGCCGCGGACCACGTCGATGCGGCGGGCACCGGGGGTCTCGGGGTGGGCGGTGTAGAGCGCGTCCACGTCGGAGAGCAGCAGCAGGGCATCGGCGTGGATGAGGTGGGCGGTGAGGGCGGCCAGCCGGTCGTTGTCGCCGAACCGGATCTCCTGGGTGGCCACCGTGTCGTTCTCGTTGACGACGGGGATGACGCCGAGCTCGAGCAGCCGGTCCATCGTCTGGTGCGCATTGTGGTAGCGCTCCTGGTACTCCAGGTCGGCAATGGTCAGCAGCACCTGCGCCGCGGACAGCCCGTAGCGACGCAGCATCGCGGTGTAGAGCTCCATCAGTTGGCCCTGCCCGACGGCCGCGGCCGCCTGCTGGGTGGGCAGGTCGTACGGGCGGCGGTGCAGACCCAGCGGCCGCAGCCCGGCCGCGATCGCGCCGGAGGAGACAAGAACGACCTCCTGGCCACGTTCCCGGGCGTCGGCGATCACTCCCACCAGGGTCGCCACGTGGACCAGGTCGAGGTGACCGTCGGGGCGGGTCAGCGAGGACGACCCGACCTTGATCACCAGCCGGGCGCAGCGCTGCAGCCGGGTGCGGTCGACGGGCTCACTCATCGGCATCCTCGGGGTCGGCGTCCGCATCCTGCCCGGCACGAGCGCGGTGGTACTCGGCGTCCTTCTCCCGCCGTCGGGTGACGGCCGGACGCTGCTCCTCCAGCCGCTGGTCGTGGCCGCGGCCGGCCAGGATCTCGGCGCCGGACTGCAGTTGAGGGGCGAAGTCGAAGATCACCGCGTCGTCGCCGCCGATCGCCACCGCATCGCCGGCCACCGCGCCGGCCGCCAGCAGCTCCTCCTCCACGCCGAGCCGGTTCAGCCGGTCGGCCAGGTAGCCGACCGCCTCGTCGTTGCCGAAGTCGGTCTGCCGGACCCAGCGTTCGGGCTTGTCGCCGCGGACCCGCCAGAGGAAGCCGCCCTCGCCGTCGCCGATCCGCCGGATGGTGAACTCCTTCTCGCTCCCGGCGACCGGGGGCGGGGTGAGCACGATGCGCTGCGGGGCCGGCGGCGGGGACGCGGCGCGACGGCGGCGGACCAGGTCGGCCATGGCGTAGGTCAGGGCGGTCATGCCCTCGCCGGTCTTGGTGGAGATCTCGAACACGGGCCAGCCGCGCTTCTCGACGTCGCCGCGGACGATCTCGGCCAGGTCGCGGGCGTCGGGGATGTCGATCTTGTTCAGCGCAACGAGCCGTGGGCGGTCGTCCAGGCCGCCGTGGGCGGCGAGTTCGCGCTCGATGACGTCCAGGTCGCTGACCGGGTCGCGGCCGGGCTCGAAGGTGGCACAGTCGACCACGTGGACGATCGCCGCGCAGCGCTCGATGTGGCGCAGGAAGTCCAGGCCGAGCCCCTTGCCCTCCGAGGCGCCCTCGATCAGGCCGGGGACATCGGCGACGGTGAAGGTGGTGTCACCGGCGACGACCACGCCCAGGTTGGGCACCAGGGTCGTGAACGGGTAGTCGGCGATCTTCGGCCGAGCGGCGGAGATCGCCGCGACGAGTGAGGACTTGCCTGCGCTGGGGAATCCGACCAGACCGACGTCGGCGACGACCTTGAGCTCCAGGACGATCTCGCGGGACTCGCCCTCCTCCCCCAGCAGGGCGAACCCCGGGGCCTTGCGGGTGGCCGAGGCGAGCGCCGCGTTGCCCAGGCCACCGCGCCCGCCGCGGGCGATGACGACGTCGGAGTCGGACGCGGACAGGTCGGCGAGCAGCCGTCCGGTGGCCCGGTCGGTCACCACCGTGCCCTGCGGGACGGCCAGCACGATGTCGGGAGCATTGGCCCCGTTCTGGTTGTCGCCCCGACCGGGCTCGCCGCCGTCGGCGCGCCGCAGGTGCTGGCGGTGGAAGGCCACCAGGGTGGTCAGGCCGGGGTCGACCCGCAGGATCACCGACCCGCCGTCACCGCCGTTGCCACCGTCGGGGCCGCCGAGGGGCTTGAACTTCTCCCGACGGATCGAGGTGCAGCCGTTGCCCCCGTTGCCGCCGGCCACCGAGAGGGTGACACGATCCACGAAGGTAGGTATGGCCATGGGAACATCCTGACGGAAGAGGTCGCCCGGTCAGCCTAGCAAGGACGGCGTGCGCCGGGGCGGGTGACGGGCTTGGCACGCGCACAGGGGCCGCCCGGAGGCAGCCCCTGTGCGGTGGTGATAGGAGGAGGGAGCGCCGGTGCGCCGCTCACTCCGAGACGGCGGGGGCGGCGAGGGCCTCCGGCGCCGCAACGGCACCTGCCTCGGGCGCCTCGGGCGTCGACTCCACCACCGGCGCCGCCGGCTGCTTGACGTTGATGACCCGGCGGCCACGCCGCGTACCGAACTCGACGGTGCCCGCCACGAGGGCGAACAGGGTGTCATCCTTGCCGCGGCCGACCCCCTCACCGGGGTGGAAGTGGGTGCCGCGCTGGCGCAGGATGATCTCGCCGGCGTTCACCCTCTGCCCACCGAAACGCTTCACGCCGAGGCGCTGTGCGTTGGAATCACGCCCGTTGCGCGTCGAGGACGCGCCCTTCTTGTGTGCCATGCCCGGACCTCCTCAGGCCTTGATGTCGGTGACCTTGACCCGGGTGTACCGCTGGCGGTGTCCCTGGCGCTTGGTGTAGCCGGTCTTGTTCTTGAACTTCAGGATGCGGATCTTCGGGCCCTTG
The DNA here is from genome assembly GCA_964528755.1 of uncultured Propionibacteriaceae bacterium. Lineage (GTDB taxonomy): Bacteria > Actinomycetota > Actinomycetes > Propionibacteriales > Propionibacteriaceae > Raineyella. The sequence goes on along the minus strand of CAZGWN010000071.1, from coordinate 12,745 downwards.
GTCTCGGCGACCACCTCGGCGGTGACCGAGACCTTGTCGAGGGCATCCCGGTCCGCCGTCACGGTCTCACCGTCGACCAGCAGCAACGGCTGCAGCTGAACGGTCGAACCCACCTCGTCGGTGACCTTGTCGATATCGACAACGTCGCCCACGGCAACCTTGTGCTGGCGGCCGCCACTGCGCACGATCGCGTACACGCCCATCCTTCTCTCTTCGTCGACTCTGTGTCCCATCCGGACTGTGTTCCGGCCGGACCGTGCCCGTACGCCTGGTCACGCCCGTACGCCTCGTCACGGGTGACCCGCAGACGTGAGCGCAGACAAGCCGTACGGCTTGCCCGCCATCAATCCGTGCTGCACCAATCCGTCCTGCCGCCGCCCGGACCTCCCGGCAGAACTGGGATCCCTCGAAGCGCCGACGTCCAATCCTACGCGGATCCTCCCATGACGGTCAAACGGGGGCCTCGACGCCGGGGTCTCGACTCCAGGGTCTCGACGCCGGGGCCGACGACCACCCGGCCGAACGATAGCCTCGTACCCGTGACCTTCCGCATTCTCGTGGTGTGCACCGGCAACATCTGCCGCTCGGCGATGGCCGAGGTCGTGCTGCGCCACCGTGCCGTCAGGGCCGGCATCGGCGTCGAGGTGGCCTCGGCCGGCACCAGCGACGAGGAGGAGGGCAACCCGATGGATCCGAGAGCGGCCTCGGTGTTGGCCGATCGCGGCTACGCCGGGTTCGAGCACCTGGCCCACCAGGTCGCGCCGGAGGATCTGGACGCCGATCTCATCCTCGCCATGACCCGTCGGCACCGCCGTGCCCTGCTCGATCTGGGCGCCGATCCGGCCCGTACCCGGCTGTGGACGGAGTTCATCCCCGACTCCCGCCATCCCGATGTCGCGGACCCGTGGTACGGGGATCGGCGCGACTTCGAGGAGACGCTCGCCGTGATCGAGGCGGGCGCCCCGACCATCCTGGCCGCCGTGCGCACCGGCTCCGAACCCCGGCCCCAGGACTGACCGCCGGCCCGGCGCAGGGGTCAGCCCGCCGACCCGGCGCAGGGACAAGCCCGCCGGCCCGGCGCAGGGACCGGTGGATCTTCCGTGGTCTTCCCCACAATTTCCACCGACGCCGCAAACGGCCCGTCGCGCCCGAGCCCGCTCGCCGGGTGCCGCCTCCTGCGGAGACTGCTACTCGGTCGCCGCGGCATCCACCACCGCTGTGGGCCCGACGGCCGGCTCGGACGACTCCGCCGGGGACGGGGTGGCCTTTCGGGGGGTCGACTTCCGTGCGGTGGTCTTGCGGGCGGTGGTCTTGCGGGCAGTGGTCTTCTTGGCGGCGGTCTTGCGGGCAGTGGTCTTCTTCGCCGGCGTCGCCTCGACCGCCTCGTCAGGGCCTGGGCCCGCCTCCGCGATCTCCGGCGCGGCTTCGGGGGCAGCGGCGGTCTTCTTCGCCGGCGCTTTCCGGGTCGTCGCCTTCTTCGCCGTGGTCTTCTTGGCCGCCGCCTTCTTCGTGGTCGTCCTCTTGGCAGCGGTCCCGGTGGCGGCGGTCTTCGTGGCCGCCCGAGTCGCCCGCTTCCGGGCGGCAGGCACCTCCGGTGCGTCCTCAACCGTGGATCCCTCGACCTCGGCCACCTCGACCTCGACCGGCACGTCCTCGGGGACCGCAGGCTCTTCGGGCGGCGCGACGTCCGCAACCTCGGGGACCAGCACGATGTCCTTCCCCGGCGCGCCCGGCGTCTCGGCCCCGTCCGTGGGCTCGACCGTCGGCTCGGCACCGTCGGGCTCCGGGAGGTCCGTGGCCTCGGGTTCTGGGGCCGGACCGGCCTCGATCGCGGCCAGCAGCTCCGCCTTGCGCGCCTCGATCTCCTCCGGCGTCAGCGTCACCTCGGCCACCTCCGCGGGCGTACGGGACTCCGCGCCGCCGTCGTCGGCACCCTTGGCGGCACCGTTGTGCGTGGCCGCGGCCATCGCACTCATCGCGGCCTGCGCGGCCGCGCGTGCCTCCTCCGAGATCGTCTCGGCGTGCTGGGTGTCCTTCAGACCCCGCGCCGCGGTGTGACTCCCCCGGCCGCCGGACTTGCTCCGCTTGCGGCCCGACGACTTGTGCCGGTCCCCACCGTCCGCGGGTGCCTGGGTGGCCACCGGCATGTCGTGGATCAGGTAGCCACGCCCGTTGCACGCCTCGCACGGCTCGGTGAACGCCTCTGCCAGACCGGTCCCGATCCGCTTACGGGTCAGCTGGACCAGTCCGAGACTGGTCACCTCCGAAACCTGGTGCCGCGTGCGGTCCCGTCCGAGGCACTCGACGAGCCGACGCAGCAGCAGTTCGCGGTTGCTGGGCAGCACCATGTCGATGAAGTCGACGACGATGATCCCGCCGATGTCGCGCAGCCGAAGTTGGCGGACGATCTCCTCGGCGGCCTCCAGGTTGTTCGCCGTCACGGTGGCTTCCAGGTTGCCGCCGTGCCCGGTGAACTTGCCCGTGTTGACGTCGATGACCGTCATCGCCTCAGTGCGGTCGATGACGAGCGAACCCCCCGAGGGCAGGTGCACCTTGCGCTCCAGACCCTTGGCGATCTGCTCGTCCAGGCGGTAGTGCGCGAAGACGTCGCCCTTCTGGGCACGGTCCCAGCGGACCACCCGCTCGCGCAGGTGCGGGGCGACATTCTCCAGATAGTCGGCCAACTGGTCGTACGCGTCGTCCTCGCCGCCGTTGCCGTCGATGACGAGTTCGGAGAAGTCCTCGGTGAAGAGGTCGCGGACGGTCCGGATGGTGAGGTCGGGTTCGCTGTAGAGCTGCTGCGGAGCGCCGCCCTGCTTGGCCTTCTTGGCGATCGCGTCCCACTGGGTCTTCAGCCGGGTGACGTCATGGACGAGCTGTTCCCGGGTGGCGCCCTCGGCGGCGGTCCGTACGATGACCGAGGCGCCGTCCTCGATCAACTCGGCGAGGATCTGCTTGAGTCGCTTGCGCTCCACATCCGGAAGCTTGCGGGAGATCCCCGACAGGTGGCCGCCCGGTGCGTACACCACGTACCGCCCGGGGATCGACACGTGGCTGGTCAACCGGGCGCCCTTGGCCCCGATCGGGTCCTTGGTGACCTGGACCACGACCTGTTGACCCGACTTGAGGACGTTCTCGATCTTGCGTTCGGAATCGGCAGCGCCGTACGCATCCCAGTCGACCTCGCCCGCGTACAACACGGCGTTGCGGCCGCGCCCGATGTCGATGAACGCGGCCTCCATCGAGGGCAGCACGTTCTGCACCCGGCCGAGATAGATGCTGCCGATGAGCGAGGACGACGACTCGCGGTCGACGTAGTGCTCGACGAGGATGTTGTCCTCCAGGACGGCGATCTGGGTGAACTCGTCGGTCTGGCGCAGCACCATCCGGCGTTCCACCGACTCTCGTCGGGCCAGGAACTCGGCCTCGGACACGATCGGCGCACGCCGACGGCCGGCGGCGCGGCCCTCACGGCGACGCTGGCGCTTGGCCTCCAGCCTGGTCGAACCGGAGATGCCGTGCACCTCGTCGTCACCCGAGTGACCCTCATGACCGCGTGACGTCGACTCGGCCGGCCCCTCGGAGGAAGCACGGCCGCCGTCCTCGCCGTGACGGCGGCGGCGCCGGCGACGACGCCGCGACGTGCCCGAGGATGCCTCCTGATCGGCGGGGTCCTCGGCCTCCTGCTCGGAGTTCTCCTCCCGGCCGTCGGTCCCGGCGGCGTCGCCGGCCGCCGCAGGGGCGGGTGCCTCGGATGTGGCGACCGGAGTGGCCTCGGCCGCGTCGGTCGACTCATCGGCTTCCGGATCGCCGGGCTGGCCCGGGCCCGAGGCGTGCCGGCGGCGCCCTCCACGCCGGCGGCGCCGCCGGCGCGATGGTGTCTCGTCGCCGTCGCGGTCGGCGTCCTCCGGCTCCTCGGCGGTGGGCGTCTCGGTGGAGGGCTCCACGGAGGGCGTCTCCGCGGAGGGCTCCTCGGCGGGAATCGGGTTCTCCGTGATGTCCTCCGCCACGGGGGGCGTCGCCTCCTCGGCGGCGTCCTCCTCGACCGCTTCGACCACATCGACCGCCTCGGCCAGCTCGACCGCCTCGACCACCGGAGCGGTCTCCTCGATGACACTCACCGGCGCCTCCGGGACCGCCTGTTCCTCCGGAGGAGGCGTCACGACCGGCTCGGGAGGACCCGCGGGACGGCGGCGGGACCGCCGTCCGGCCGGAGGTTTGGGCAGAGAGTCATCGGTCTGGATGGGCTCGTGGTCGAGCATGAGTGCTCCTTCGACCGGCGCGCGCAACGCACCGGTGATCGGTGCCGGCGACCTCGTGGATCCGGGCGCCGGGAACGAGTCCGGGCGGACGATGCCGAGTCGCGACACAAAACCTGTGGTCGCCCGGGAGACGGCTGCCCGCCTGCCCCGCCGCGGTCGAACGCGCCACAGGGTCGAAAGGAACCCGTGAAAACGCTCGTCGCGGTCTCGGGGAGCGGGTCTCGTACTGTCACCACGAGCGCTGCCTAACCGGTGTGGGGCACCGGCGGCGCCCCCGACCTGGCCGCAATTATTCCACAGCCACCCAACATTCTCCGAACCCGGCTCGCCGCGCCGGAGGTCGACCGGCCCTCGGCGGGCCTCAGAAGATCAGCGGATCCACGGCGATGGCAAGGAAGATGAGGGCGAGATAGGTGTTCGACAGGTGGAACAACCGCATCGGACGCAACGCCGCATCGGTCAGCCCGGCTCGGGCGCGGCGCAGCAACGCGACCGACTCGCCCACGAAGACGATGCCACTCGCCCCGGCCACCGCCGGGTACAGCGGACCGGTCCCCGCGACGGGCCACAGCACCAGGGAAGCGGCCACGGTCGCGACGGCGTAGGCCACAATCTGGCGCGCCACCACCGGCGCCGGGCGGATCACCGGCAGCATGGGCACGTCGACCGAGGCATAGTCCTCCCGGTAGCGGAAGGCGAGCGCCCAGGTGTGCGGCGGGGTCCACAGGAAGACCACGAGGAACATCACCATCGGCGCCCAGCCGATCGACCCGGTCACCACGGTCCACGCGATCAGCGGTGGGAAACAGCCGGCGATGCCGCCCCAGACGATGTTCTGGGCGGTCCGCCGCTTCAGCAGCATGGTGTAGACGAGCACGTAGAAGCCGATCGCGGCCAGGCCCAACGCCCCCGACACCGGATTGCCGCCGACGCCCAGCACGGCCAGGGCCAGCACCCCCAGCGCCGTCGCGTAGACCAGGGCGGCGCGCGGGGCGATCTCGTGCCGCGGCATCGGGCGGCGCCGGGTACGCCGCATCTGCTCGTCGATGTCGCGGTCGTACACGTTGTTGAACACGTTCGCCGAGGCGGCGGCCGCATACCCTCCGACGAGCACCACGAGTACGTCCTGCCAACGCGGCAGCCCCCCGGCCGCCAGGAACATCGCGGGAACGGCGGTGACCAGCAGCAGCTCGATCACCCGGGGTTTGGTCACCCGGACGTACGCGCCGACCCGTTCCACCGCTCGGGCCCGGCGGGTCGCGACCGGTTCGCCCACCCCGTGGGCGTCGGGCACCGACTGGACTTCCACAGCAGACACATTTCCTCCCGCCGCCCCGGCCGCCGGGACGTTCCGCCTCACCCTACCCGGGCAGGCCCCGCCGGGCCGACCGTTCGTTTCATCGGCTGGGTGCGGCCGGACGTACGGCTCCACGGCCCGGGGAAGAAGTGTCGGCAGGGGGCCGTAGGCTTCATGGTGAGTCGCCACCAACGACATCCCCGGGAAAGGATCATCGTATGACCACCTCGCCTGTGAACCCCTCGTCCGTGAGCACCTCACCTGTCGACACCGCCGCCGGACCCGCGCCCCTGGAGTGGGGCGATCTGGACCGGCGCGCCGTCGACACCGTGCGGGTGCTCGCCGCCGATGCCGTGCAGCGAGTCGGCAACGGCCACCCCGGTACCGCGATGAGCCTCGCCCCGGTGGCTTACACCCTCTTCCAGCGGGTGATGCGGCACGACCCCAGCGACCCGAGCTGGGTCGGTCGCGACCGTTTCGTGCTCAGTTGCGGCCACTCGTCACTGACCCTCTACCTGCAGCTCTTCCTGGGCGGGTTCGGCCTCGAGTTGTCCGACATCGAGTCGCTGCGGACGTACGGGTCGCTGACCCCCGGCCACCCCGAGTACGGGCTCACCCCGGGCGTCGAGACGACCACCGGCCCGCTCGGCCAGGGCGTGGCCAACGCGGTCGGGATGGCGATGGCCAGCCGGCGCGAGCGCGGGCTCTTCGACCCCGACACGGGCGCCGGCCAGTCCCCCTTCGACCACCGGATCTACTGCCTGTGCTCGGAGGGCGACCTCCAGGAAGGCGTCTCCGCGGAGGCCTCCTCGCTGGCCGGGACCCAGCAGCTCGGCAACCTCGTGATGATCTACGACGAGAACAACATCTCGATCGAGGATGACACCGTCATCGCCTTCGGCGAGGATGTCGCCGCGCGATACGAGGCCTACGGCTGGCACGTCCAGACCCTCGACTGGCGGGCCGGCGGGACGTACGCAGAGGACGTCCCGGCCCTGTACGCGGCCATCCGTGCCGCCGAGGCCGTCACCGACCGGCCCTCCCTGATCCGGCTGCGGACCATCATCGGCTGGCCCGCCCCGCACAAGCAGGGCACCGGGGCGGCCCACGGCGCGGCGCTCGGGGCCGACGAGGTCGCCGACACCAAGAAGCTGCTCGGCTTCGATCCGGACAAGTCCTTCGTGGTGGAGGACGAGGTGCTCGCCCACACCCGTGACCTGGTCCGCCGCGGCCAGGAGGCACACGCCGCCTGGCAGACGACGTTCGACGCCTGGGCCGCCGCGAACCCCGAGCGGGCCGCCCTGTTCGGCCGGCTCGCCGCCGGTGACCTCCCGGAGGGCTGGGAGTCCGCCCTGCCGACCTTCGACGCGGACGCGGCCGGCCTGGCCACCCGCGCGGCGTCCGGCAAGGTGCTGACCGCCCTCGCCCCGGTGATGCCCGAACTGTGGGGCGGGTCGGCCGACCTCGCCGGCTCCAACAACACCACCCCCGACGGGCAGCCGAGCTTCCTCCCGGAGGGCCGTTCCTCCAAGAAGTTCCCGGGTGATCCGTACGGCCGGGTGCTCCACTTCGGCATCCGCGAGCACGGCATGGGCGCCATCCTCAACGGGATCGCCGTGCACGGGCCGACCCGGCCCTACGGCGGCACCTTCCTGGTGTTTTCCGACTACATGCGGGGCGCGGTCCGGGTGGCGGCACTGTCCCGGGTGCCCGTCCTCTACGTGTGGACGCACGACTCGATCGGGGTCGGCGAGGACGGTCCGACCCACCAGCCGATCGAGACCCTTGCCGCGCTCCGCGCCATCCCCGGCCTGGACGTGATCCGCCCGGCCGACGCCAACGAGACTGCTCAGGTGTGGGCCGAGGCGCTGCGGCATCGGGACCGGCCGGCCGCACTGGTGCTGACCCGCCAGAAGGTGCCCGTCTTCCCGCGCGGCATCGACGGCTTCGCCACGGCCGACCAGGTCACCCGCGGTGGCTACGTGCTCAAGGACTCCGAGGGCACTCCCGACGTCCTGCTGATCGGCACCGGCTCCGAGGTCCAGTTGTGCGTCGAGGCCCAGACCCGGCTCGCCGCCGAGGGCGTCGCCGCCCGGGTCGTGTCGCTGCCGTGCCGGGAGTGGTTCGACGCGCAGGACGACGCCTACCGCGACGCCGTGCTGCCGACCTCGGTGCGGGCCCGGGTGAGCGTCGAGGCGGCGATCGCCCAGGGTTGGCGGGACCTCGTCGGTGACGCCGGACGTACCATCGCCCTGGATCACTTCGGCGCCTCGGCCTCGGGCAGCCTGCTGTTCGAGAAGTTCGGGTTCACCACCGACGCCGTCGTGGCCGCTGCCCACGAGTCGATCCGCGCCGCCGCGGCCGGTCCGGCGCTGACCAACGTCCGTGCCGCCTCGGGCCCCGCCCGGCTCGGCCACTGAGAAAGCCGACAAGGAAACAGCATGAACGAACGTCTCAAGGCCCTGGCCGACGCCGGGGTGTCGATCTGGCTGGATGACCTGTCCCGGTCCCGCCTCACCAGCGGCAATCTCGCCGCCCTCATCACCGACTCCTCGGTGAGTGGGGTGACCACCAATCCGACCATCTTCGCCGCGGCCCTGTCCCACGGCGCCGACTACGCCGAGCAGGTCGACGCGCTCGTCGCCGGCGGCGCCGACGTCGACGCCATCGTCCGGGCGACCACCACCGACGACGTCCGGGCCGCGTGCGACCTCTTCGCACCGGTGTACACCGCCAGCGCCGGCTTCGACGGCCGCGTCTCCATCGAGGTCGACCCGCGACTGGCCCACCAGACCGGTGACACCGTGGCCCAGGCCAACGAGTTGTGGGCGACCGTGGACCGGCCCAATACGCTGATCAAGATCCCGGCCACCCCCGAGGGGCTGCCGGCGATCACCGAGGTCATCGCGGCCGGGGTGAGCGTCAACGTCACGCTCATCTTCTCGGTCGAACGCTACGCGGCGGTCCTCGACGCGTACGCAACCGGGCTGGAGCGGGCCGCCGAGGCCGGCCTGGATCTGACGGCGATCCACTCGGTCGGCTCGTTCTTCGTGTCCCGGGTCGACACCGAGGTGGACAAGCGGCTTGCCGCGCTCGACTCGCCGGAGGCTATCGCGCTGCAGGGGCGCGCCGCGGTGGCGAACGCCCGGCTGGCGTACCGGCTCTTCGAGGAGACCATCGCCTCCGACCGCTGGCAGGCGCTGGCCGCCAAGGGGGCCAACCCGCAGCGCCCGCTGTGGGCCTCCACCGGGACGAAGAACCCGGCCTACTCCGACGTGAAGTACGTCGCCGAACTGATCGTCGACGGTGTGGTCAACACCATGCCGGAGAAGACCTTGGTGGCCTTCGGTGACCACGGTGAGGTCACCGGCGACACGATCACCGGGGCGTACGCCGACGCCGAGGAGGTGTTCGCCCGCCTGGCCGGGGTCGGGGTCGACATGGCCGATGTCTTTGCGGTCCTGGAGCGTGAGGGCGTGGACAAGTTCATCGCGTCCTGGAATGAACTCCTCGACACCGTCGGCGCGGCGACCGCGCGCAGGTGAGCCGATGAACCTCATGGCTTCTGCCGCGGGTTCCGGCGCGCAGGAGGGCGGCGGCCGGACCCCTCCGGCCGCCGACGGCCCGGCGTCGTACGTCAACCCGCTGCGGGACCCCCGGGACCGCCGCCTGCCCAGGATCGCCGGCCCGTCGGTGCTGGTGATGTTCGGGGTGACCGGCGATCTGGCCCGCAAGAAGCTCATGCCGGCGGTCTACGACCTGGCGAACCGGGGCCTGCTGCCGCCGGGCTTCGCGTTCGTCGGGTTCGCCCGCCGCGAGTGGGCGGACCAGGATTTCGCCCAGGTCGTCGGCGACGCCGTCCGCGAGCACGCGCGGACGCCGTTCCGGGAGGAGGTCTGGCAGCAGCTGCTCAGCGGAATCCGGTTCGTCCAGGGCGAGTTCACCGACGACGACTCGTTCGTGCGGCTGCGGGAGGTGCTCGACGACCTCGACCGGACCCAGGGGACCAACGGCAATCACGCGTTCTACCTGTCGATCCCGCCGCGCGGCTTCGACCTCGTCATCGGCATGCTGAAGAAGCACGGGCTGGCCGATCAGGACGGTGACTCGTGGAAGCGGGTGGTGATCGAGAAGCCCTTCGGCAGGGACCTTGCCACCGCGCAGGAGCTCGACCGGGCCGTCTCGTCGGTCTTCCCGCCGGGCCAGGTCTTCCGGATCGACCATTACCTGGGCAAGGAGACAGTGCAGAACCTGCTGGCCCTGCGCTTCGCCAACACGATGTTCGAGCCCCTGTGGAACAACACGTACGTCTCCCACGTGCAGATCACCATGGCGGAGGACATCGGCATCGGCGGCCGGGCCGGCTACTACGACGGGGTCGGCGCGGCCCGCGACGTGATCCAGAACCACCTGCTCCAGTTGCTCGCCCTGACCGCAATGGAGGAGCCGACCGGCACCGGCGCCGACGCCTTGCGGGCCGAGAAGGAGAAGGTGCTGCGGGCGGCAACCACCCCCGAGCGGCTCGACCTGCACACCGCCCGCGGCGCGTACGGTGGCGGCTGGTCGGGCGGCGAACTCGTCACCGGCTACCTCGACGAGGACGCCATCTCGCCCGACTCGACCACCGAGACGTACGCCGCCATCCGCGTCGACGTGCACAACCGGCGCTGGGCCGGGGTGCCGTTCTACCTGCGGACCGGCAAGCGCCTCGCCACGCGGGTCACCGAGATCGCCCTGCAGTTCAAGAAGCTGCCGTTCGTGCCGTTCAACGCGCACGACACGGCGACGCTCGGCGCGAACGCCCTCGTCCTGCGGATCCAGCCCGACGAGGGGGTGACGCTGCGGTTCGGCGCCAAGGTCCCCGGCACCCAGATGGAGGTCCGCGAGGTCAACATGGACTTCGAGTACGGCTCCTCCTTCACCGAGTCCAGCCCGGAGGCGTACGAGCGGCTGATCCTGGACGTGCTGCTCGGCGACCCGCCGCTGTTCCCGCAGAGTCGCGAGGTGGAGGAGTCGTGGCGGATCCTCGACCCGGTGCTGGACTACTGGGCGAGCCTCGGCACCCCGCCCGAGACCTACCGTCCGGGCACCTGGGGCCCGGACAGCGCCGCGGAGATGCTCGCCCGCGACGGCTTCGCCTGGCGCCGACCCTGAGCTGACGAGGAGTTGCGATGACGATCGAGATGACGGACACCACGGCCGGGAAAGTGGCCCGGGCCCTGCTGGCCTGGCACCACGAGTTGGGCAACATCAGCAGTGGCATGGTCCACACGTTCGTCGTGGTGACCGATCGGGAGCACTTCGAGCCGGCCTACCAGGCGGCGCTCGCCGCCAACCGCGAGCACCCGTCGCGGATCCTCATGGTGATCCTGGACCTCGACGCTCCCGATGGGCTGGACGCCGAGATCCGCACCGACACCGGCGCCCGCGGCGACGTCCTGCTGCTCACCCTGCGCGGCAAGACGAACGAGCACCCCGGTTCGGTGCTGCGGCCGCTGCTGGTGCCGGACCTGCCGGTGGTCGTCTGGTGGCCCAACGAGGCGCCGGAGGACCCGGCCGACAGCCGGATCGGCAAGCTCGCCACCCGGCGGATCACCGATGCCCTCGGAGCCGACAACCCGACCCGGTCGATCATCGACCGGGCGTACTACCACGCCGCGGGCGACACCGACCTGGCGTGGACCCGGACGACGACGTGGCGGGCACTGCTCGCCGCAGCGCTGGACCAGGTGCACCAACCGGTCACCGGTGCCCGGGTGACCGGAGCGCCCGACAACGCCCCTGCCGGCCTGCTCGCCGCCTGGCTGCGGCTCCGCCTCGGCGTCGAGGTGGCGGTCAGCCAGAGTCCCGGCCCCGGCATCACCGGTGCCGTCCTCGAGACGCCTGCCGGGCCGATCGAGATCGAGCGACCGGACGGCATGGTGGCGAGCTTCCGCGTGCCGGGGCAACCCGAACGCCGGGTGCCGCTCAAGCGCCGACCTGTCGACGAGCTGATCACCGAGGAACTACGGCGGATGGACGACGACGTGGTGCTCGGCGAGGTGCTGGCCGAGATGGTGCGTCAAGAGGGCCAGTGCGCGCTGGACCTGTCGTCCCTGGGGGCCGAGCGGTTGGGAGGAACAGCTGCCCGGCCGTGAAGACCCGTTCCGGGGAAGGGGAACCGTCAGTAGATGACCTCGCCGGCGGCGCGGCGGGCCCGCAGGGCCGCCACCGCCTCGGCGAGGATGGCCCGGGCCTCGTCGTCGGAGCGACGCTCCTTGACGTACGCCAGGTGGGTCTTGTAGACGGCGGTACGGGGAGGTTCCGGCGGGTTGAGCGCGTCCCGGTTCGCCGGCAGGCCGCATCGGGGGCAGTCCCACTCGTCCGGCGGTTCGGCCTCTGCGGCAAAGGCCGGGCGGGTCTCGTGCCCGTGGGCGCAGAAGTACGAGACGAAGACTCTGGGGGCCGCCTCGCCGTACTCGGCCTCGCCCAGCGGCCCCGCCCCGATACGGCTTCCGCGGATCGCACTACCTGACATCATCGGTACGTCGTCCCGTCCTGCTCAGGCGGCCGGGTGGATCCGGTACAGCACCAACAGCCCGAAGATGGCCGCCAACCAGACGAGACCGATGATGAGGGTCAGCCGGTCCAGGTTGCGCTCCGCCATCGACGATCCGCCCATCGAGCTGCTCATGCCGCCGCCGAACAGGTCGGACAGACCGCCGCCGCGGTTCTTGTGCAAGAGGATGAACCCGGTGAGGATCACGCTCAGGATCACCAGCACGATGGAGAGTGTCAGGATCGGCCACCACATGGGGTCCACCCTAACCCAGTCCGTTGCCGGCCCCCTACCGGGATGCCCGGCACGGACCGGCCGCCGCACGGACCGGGGCGGGTGCCGGACACTCCGGCACCCGCCCCGTGTTCACCGGCCACCGCCCAGCAGCGGCAAACGGCCGCTCAGGCGTAGAACGTCACGATCGGCGCGAAGTCCTCGGCCTTCAGCGAGGCCCCGCCGACGAGCGCTCCGTCGACGTCGGTCTGCGCCATGATGTCCTTGACGTTGCCGGCCTTGACCGAGCCGCCGTAGAGCACCCGGACTGCATCGGCGACCGGTGCCCCGAAGGACTCGCCGATCCGCGCCCGGATCGCCGCGCAGACCTCCTGCGCGTCGGCCGGGGTGGCCACCTCGCCGGTCCCGATGGCC